>NZ_CEEDCD010000001.1:0-13449 GCF_979253085.1 Dyadobacter sp. AC419
CGCACTGATTCTCTTTATTCCAAGTATCCGAAGCGCCATCACCCCATTGTATCGATACTTGATCATACCCTTTCAGGATTACATCGTCTATTAATGACAAAGTAATTTTGCCGCCACCGCATGATGTATAAGTCGCAGCTACTGCGCGGCTTTCAAGGACGTTTACTTTTTTACATTCATACACAATCTTGCCATTATTCAGAATGGCCTTTTGAAGGATTGTAAATGTTCCAATGCCAGTATAAGTATACGCAGAAATGATACCTGTAAACAGGGTTGCCACCCTTGTAATTCTGGTCAAAAGTAACATCTATCGCATCAGGCAAGGCATTGGTTATCTTTACTGTTAGTGGAGAGCAACCTTCTGACGGGTCAATACTAAATGCGCCGCCCCCTGTATTGCACAGTCCCTGCGCGTTTGATCTTGTTGTTAGTAAAAAAGAGCTAATAAAGAAGAGTGATAGTAGTGTTAACCTCATAAGTGTGCAAAATTTAGACAATGATTTTTTCCGGGAGACTTTAACAACATTGAGTGATTGATAATAGCAATGGTTGTAAAGGGTCAGCAAAAATAAGTGATTTCAAAGTCGCATCAGCCCCTTACTACTAAACGGGTTTGTAGTAAAACTATTATTCTGATCCATAAGGCACTGGAAAAATCCTATCGGATCAATAAAAAACTGCCATTTTTGGAAATCGGATGTCTTAATGCGTCCGTCATCTCTATTTTATACAAATAATAACCTCCCGGCAGCCTTCTCATTTTTTATGTTTCCATCCCAGCCTTCCGCGCTATCCTTGGTCTGATAAACCACTTCTCCCCAACGCGTGAAAACCGACATATTAAAATCTGAAACGAAATAAGCTTCACCTCAAACCTTTCATTATACGCATCTCCATTGGTGTGAATGCATCCGGAATCAGCACGATAGGATCGCGGCGGAGATCAAGAATGTTGGAATAACTCAAAAGATTTCCATCCGGCGATTGGGCTTTTACCTGAAAAGAAAATGCGGATTGCGAGGCAATATTCAGTGTGTGACTTGTTTCCAATTGCTTCGGAATTTCGTCCTGGACCGTGTGCGCCTCGTCCATTTGAATCAAATCATAAGCGCCAACTCCCGCAGAAAAGGGTGAATCCGCATTCCAAACGACATTTATAACATTATTTTGCAAAAGAATCGAGCAAACCGGCGCACTAAATGAAGGAGCCCTGAGGTTGCAGGCGTTTTCATAATTGAAACGATAACAATAAGAACTTGAACCCGTGTTTACATTGACATCATCGAACAGCAGACGTTGATTTTCGGGCTGAGAAATTTGCTGAAAATCCTGGCTCCCAAGCTCTGCTCTTTCCACGATCAGGTCGTAGCTGCTTGTGAGTCCTTCGCCGCTTAATGCAACCTGTGTTGTAATTGTGTTCGGATCTTTTACCGTAACACTGGCCGTTGTAATGGTTTCCGGAGCTGAGCTTTTTGGTGAAATGCTGAATGGTGCCGAGTAGGAACGCACATCGTTTTCTATCACGGCAACGATTTCATATTTATACTCATTGCCGCATTTGACGTCTCTATCCAAATAAAAAAGCTGGTCTGACGACGTAAAAACAACCGATCCGTCACGTTTGAGCTGATATTCTAAAAGCTTTTCCGTATTTGGATAGTGGTCCCAAGCCACCGAGATGATCTCATCTAATGACACGGAACCTTCTTTCAAAACTAAACTGGTGACGATTGGACTGTCGACCAGTATGTCGCAGAAGTTCTTGGAAGAAAGCTTAAACCGATAAAGCTGTTGCGGATTAAGGCCGCCGATCGTTGCAGATTGCGCGCCTCCGAACTTCCTCCTTTTCCTGTCGCGACAAACTGTCCGTCCCCCTTATCAATCCAAATCTCCGTTTCAACGCCTTCCATTCCATCATAGAGCACTTTTCTCCACCGGAAGGGAGTATTTCTAACACTTCTAATGCGGATTTCTGCCAACGATTGTGGGGCCGTTTCACTTGGTTAATGTTGTTTTTAAAGTTTGATTACAATTTCCGGTTGAATGCTTTCCCTGAACAGTAATCGTCGGAAACGCACCGGATGATGCGTATTTATTATCATAAAAAAGCACTCCGCCATTCTTGATATTTACCGACTGACTAAGCCCATCGCCCCAGTTAATCTCTATCGCATCATAGGCCTGCGAAATTTCATCACTAACA
Source organism: Dyadobacter sp. AC419 (assembly GCF_979253085.1). Taxonomy (NCBI): domain Bacteria; kingdom Pseudomonadati; phylum Bacteroidota; class Cytophagia; order Cytophagales; family Spirosomataceae; genus Dyadobacter; species Dyadobacter sp. AC419. The sequence goes on from NZ_CEEDCD010000001.1 coordinate 2,207, forward strand.
ATCGTCAGCCGCACCCGACCATTATTGCACGACATTAAATCCGCTTTCGGAGCGCGATTTTCTTTCACTATAATGTCTTTGCAAAGACTGAATCCTGCGACATCTTTTATACTTCCATATTGCAAAATTGTGTAAGTGCCGGGCAGGTTGTAAACGTGCGAAAGATTCAAAAGAGCGGTCTTTTTCTTCCGGCGGAGAAGTGCTGTTTTTGTCAAAATCATATGCGTAAGTAACATTCTCAGCATTAACCATCTGATTGGTGACGTTCACGGTTAAAGGTGCGCAACCTTCAACGGGTGTTACCAGAAATTTACCCGTATTACCACAGAAGCTTTGCGCCTGAACACTCTTTTGAAAAATCAAAAATGCACTTAACAAAAAGAATATCAGTAATTTAATCTTCATAGGTGAGTAAAATTATTTCAAAATGACGGGCTGGTTGGTTGCGGCAGATCATTGAAACGGATAAGCCAAAAGCTTTGTTAAGATGCAATGGAGGTTCAAAAATAGAACTTTTCAACATTAACGATGTACCTTTGCTGAGTAAAAACGAGTTTTTGTCTAAAACTATTTTTCGTCGACCTGATTAATGAATAATAATAGCATTCCAATTGTTTTGGATTCCATAGATGAGGCCATAGAGGCTATAAAAAGAGGAGAAATGATCATCGTCGTTGATGACGAAGACCGTGAAAATGAGGGTGATTTCATTTGCGCAGCCGAATTGATCACTCCTGAAATTGTCAATTTCATGGCCCGCGAAGGACGGGGCCTGATTTGCGTTCCGATTACCGAAGAGCGCTGCACGCAGCTTAATCTCGAAATGATGGTGGGTAACAACACGGCTTTGCATGAAACTGCATTTACCGTTTCTGTTGACTTGCTCGGACATGGCTGCACAACGGGAATCTCCGCGAGCGACCGTTCCAAAACGATCAAAGCGCTCGTGGATCCGGCAACATTGCCTGAGGATTTAGGGCGTCCAGGCCACATTTTCCCATTAAGGGCAAAAAAAGGCGGCGTGTTAAGGCGGACGGGCCACACAGAGGCAGCAATCGACTTTCCAAGATTAGCGGGATTATCGCCGGCAGGTGTTTTGGTGGAAATCCTGAATGAAGACGGCTCAATGGCCAGACTTCCTCAGCTTCGCGAAATTGCTAATCGGTTCAATCTTAAATTGGTCAGCATTAAGGACTTAATCGAATACAGATTACAAAAAGAATGCCTGATCAAACGCGAGATCGGTGTTGATATGCCAACCAAGTGGGGGCATTTTGATCTGATCGCTTATCGTCAGATCAACACGGGTGACTTACATTTGGCTTTGGTAAAAGGCACTTGGGAAAAAGACGAGCCGGTTCTGGTCCGCGTACATTCTTCTTGCGTTACTGGCGACATTTTTGGTTCATGCCGTTGCGATTGCGGACCTCAGTTACATGCCGCTATGGAAATGGTGGACAAAGCTGGAAAAGGTGTGATTGTTTATATGAATCAGGAAGGTCGTGGAATCGGGCTTTTGAATAAATTACGCGCATATAAGTTTGCAGGAAATGGGCCGCGATACGGTCGAAGCAAACCTGGAACTTGGTTTTCCAATGGACGACCGGGATTACGGCGTCGGTGCGCAAATTCTGCGCGACCTGGATGTTACCAAATTGCGCCTCATCACGAATAACCCGAAAAAGCGGGCTGGTTTGATCGGTTACGGACTTGAAATTGTGGATTCGGTTAATGTTGAAATTCCTTCCAATCCGCATAACGAGAAATATCTGCTCACAAAAAGAGATAAGATGGGCCACAATTTGAGCAACCTCACCATTCCGGTTAATAAAGGATGATGCCCGTTCAAATTGTAAAAACTGACAGCGATATTCACAAATGTCGCCGTGCAATTCAGGCGTTAAGGCCCTCATTAACAGACGAACTTTACTTTGAGGCCGTAAAAAAGACGCTTGCGGATAACCGTCAGATCGTTTTTATTGAGGATAATGATGAAGCGGCAGCCATTGCTGTTTTTGAAACCGGCTACAACCTTTTTCGCGGCGATTATATCTATATTGATGACCTTTCTACGCTTCCTGAACAGCGTGGCAAAGGTTTTGCAGGCATGCTCATCGATTGGATTCTGGATTATGCCAAAAATGAAAACTTCGCGCAAGTTCACCTGGATTCGGGTGTTAGCGAAGCCCGGACCGATGCGCACAGACTTTATCTGAACAAGCGTTTTCAGGTCACAAGCCTTCATTTTGTTGCAAACGTCTGATCTCTTAATTTATATTGTAAATAAAACAGCGCTAGAACTTTAATGGATATCAATCAGGTTTTTGAAGCATTCAACGATTTGCGTGTACTGGTTATCGGAGATGTAATGCTCGACTCATATGTTTGGGGAAAAGTAGAAAGAATTTCACCAGAAGCACCCGTTCCGGTTGTCAATGTTCAAAAACGTGAATATCGCCTCGGCGGTGCGGGAAACGTTTTGCTTAATGTCCAATCGCTTGGTGCTGAGGCAATTGTTTGTTCGGTTATCGGAACGGATAGCTCCGGCGATTTGCTCGAAAACAGTCTGAAAGACAAGGGCCTGAATTGCGAGGGACTAATCCGCAGCGAAAACAGGATTACAACCATCAAGGAGCGCATTATCGCTGGTTCTCAGCAGGTTGTCCGCATTGATACGGAAACTGATAAGCCGGTTTCTAAAATTGAAACTGAAAAACTCATTGCTAAGGCGAAAGAACTCATTCCTTCGTGTCAGGTGATTATTTTTGAGGATTATGACAAAGGTGTTTTAACCGCAGAATCTATTGCTGAGGTCACTTCCTTTGCCAATGAACACAATGTTCCGACCGTTGTGGATCCTAAAAAACGCAATTTTCTTGCTTACAATAACACAACATTGTTCAAACCAAACCTGAAAGAACTGCGGGAAGGTTTGAAAATCGAATTCAATGTGGATAATCCGGAAGAACTCCGGGCCGCTGTGCAACATTTGAAACAAACATTGAATGTCGAAGGCGCATTAATTACGCTTTCGGAACGTGGCGTAATCATTGATTTTCAGGGAGAAGTGCACAAATTACCAGCGCATATCAGACAAATCGCCGATGTTTCCGGCGCCGGCGACACGGTTATCAGCATTGCCGCTTGTTGCGTTGCACTGGGTTTGCCGCCTAAGACCATTGCTGCTGTCTCTAACTTGGGTGGCGGTTTGGTTTGCGAATTGGTCGGCGTGGTTCCTATTGACAAGGAATTGCTGAAAACCGAAGCTTTAAACCTTGTCATTCCATCCGCTTTGGCATAACAGGTTTTGTATAAAAACTTTTACCAATTAATTCCTGACTGACCTAAGCCCATTCTTTTTGTGAATTTGGACGAAAGCTTGGATCGGCTCGTAATGTAGCGCACACTCGCACCAATGTAAGGTGTTGTTGCGGGCGTGTCGGATGTAAGTGTTTGTCTGGCGCTGTTGAATGTCTTGATCTGGCGAAATGTGCTCACGCCGGCTTCCAGCGAAACATTAATTGCTGTAAACAAATGTGCATTGGCAGAAATCCCGGTTTTGATCTGACGATAGTTTTCTCTCCTAAGCGTTTTCTCCTCTGGCAATTGAACCTGAAAACCGCCGCTGTAACCATTCAGTCCGGCTAGCAAATCGATATTAAACCATTTTGTTGCCTTGTAATTTGCATTAGCCATAAAAGGAAGCAGTGCAGAAACCCGCCAATGCCTTCCTAAGCCTTTGTTTACACCAAAAACAGGAACAAAACGCAGCTTTTGATTATAAGCCAGAACCGAACCGTAAAGAATTTGCGTGCGCAAACCAAGAATGTGCATTCGTGCAGCGCCGCCCCAGAAAAACGGCTGCGGACTGAAAAAAGTCTCATTCGTTTCTGTCATTCCCAAACCGCCGCCATACACCCACAGCCGATCCTTAATGCTGGCTTGCAGCCGGATCACGCCAAGCGAAAGCGTTTTATAACCATTTTCCGGATTGTTCTTTCCGTCCACAGTTGGCTGAATCTGGTTGTATTGCGCTAGCATAACCGTATGGACCGCCCGCAAATCAAATTTTTTCCTAAGACTGTAACCCAGCTGCACTTCGCTGTGAATCGGAATTATCCCTAAAAATCCCGTCCTAGACAAGCCGTAATCCTGCGTCCCGTTCATGCTGGCCGGAACTGTGTAATCTGCTTTTAAGGTAAGATTTGGATAAAAAAGCCGGCTTAATGAGAAATGCTGAGCATTAGCTGCATGCAAGGATAACAATAACAAACAGGTTAACAGGCTGCGTGAATGGGTCATGCGGAAAAGTCGGGGTGCGTGATTTTGCCAAATAACGAGAAAAACAAGGTGCTATTGTATAAAAATCAGGAAGCACATCAGGCTGCGTAGTACGATCAGGTGCAAAACGGGTAGTTACAAATGCATTTCGTCTTACCTTAAAATCACCTCGCATGGCGGCTTATATGAAACATTTACCCCTCGTATTCTTCATTTTACTATCCAATGTATCAATGGCCCAGACTGCTGAAACTTACGCGGAAAAGCTCGGTTATCCGAAGGGTAAAAAAGTGCTGATCATTCATGTCGATGACGTGGGCATGTCCTACGAATCCAATCAGGGCGCGATTAAGGCGATCAGGAATGGTGTTGCCAATTCGCTGAGTGTCATGATGCCTTGCGGATGGGTGCCGGGTTTTGTCAATTATTGGAAAGAAAATAAAGATCTGGATGCCGGATTGCACCTGACGATGACTTCTGAATGGAAAGATTATCGTTGGGGACCGCTTGCCGGAAAGCCAAAAGTGAAAGGGCTAGTCGATCCGGAAGGTGCCATGTGGCGCAGTGTGGCCGATGTTGTCAAAAATGCATCTGCGGATGAAGTGGAAACGGAAATTCGCGCGCAGCTTGAAAGGGCACGCACAATGGGATTTGAGCCTACACACATGGATTCGCATATGGGGACGCTTTTCGCAACGCCTGAATTTATGGAGCGTTATCTCAAAGTCGGAATGGAAAAAAAGATCCCGGTCATGTTTCCCGGCGGCCATAATACGGCAATAAGAGCCGAGGAAAAGATGATTGCAGACCGTTTTGAGATGACGCAGACGATTGGAAAGCAGCTTTGGAACGCCGGTCTGCCTGTGCTGGACGACTTGGAAAACACAAGTTACGGCTGGAAGGGCCCTGACAATTGGGATAAATCAGATAAAACGCTTCAAAAGTATAAGACGGATAAATACATTAATGCCATAAAAAACCTAAAACCGGGCTTAACAATGGTCATTATGCATTGCACGATCCACACTGAAGTGTTTCCGCACGTTTCAGATTCGTGGCCGACGCGTGAGGGCGATTACTTGGCAATGATTGATCCTGAATTGAAAAAATACATTGAAAAAGAAGGCATTATCCTTACCACCTGGCGGGAAGCAATGCAGCGCCGTCAAAAAGTTAAATAGCGGCAACTATGCATCGGTGCCCATGTGTGCGTAAATGATCTTGTAAAAATCGGGCGGAAGGAATGGTTTCACCAGATAATCGCTGAAACCATTCGCCAAAGCCCTTTCGCGTTCGTCTTCAAAAGCCGAAGCGGTGAGGGCGACAATTGGGATTTCCAGATTATGCTCGCGGATCAGTTTAGTTGCTTCAAAGCCGTCCATAACGGGCATTCTTAAATCCATGAAAATCAGATCATAATGTTCTGAAAAATATCTTTCAACCGCTTGTTTTCCATCCGAGGCAAGGTCAAATGCAATATTCCGGCGTTTCAGGAGCGTTGTCGCAAACATCAGATTGGTCGCATTATCGTCAACGAGCAATATTTTGAACTTCGCGTTTAAGGTCGGCGCAATGATCTTTTCTGGCTTAGCCGGGCGGTTAATGTTAATCGCATAATGCAAATCAATCTGAAACGAGAAAACGGATCCTTTTCCAAGCTCACTTTCCAATTTGAGTTCGCCCCCGAAAAGCCTTACAAGCTCTCTGCATATCGCCAGTCCAAGCCCCGTGCCGCCATCCTGCCGTTTAACCAAACTTTTTACCTGCGTAAATATTTCAAAAACATTCGATTGCTGATCTCGCGAAATACCGATCCCGCTATCAGAAATCACAAATTCCAGCTTAACAACATCACTTTTCCGGCTGATTTCCTTTACTGAAAATTTCACGAAACCCTGATCTGTGAACTTGATCGCATTATGCACCAGATTTGTGATGATCTGACTAAGCCTCACCTGGTCGCCGCTAAGCTCCGGCAGTGCAGGCGATGATTCAAAGATCAGTTCAAGCCCTTTTTCATTCGCACGCGGCAGAAAGCTGTTGTAAAGATTTTTCAGCAACTCATCCAGCTCAAAATTGACAGGATGCAGCTTCACATGGTTAGAATTGATTTTATTGAAATCAAGAATATCGTTAACGACGGCCATTAAGTGCGTGGAAGAGAATTTCAATGTCTGTATCAGCTCCATTTCCTCTTCACTCCTCGCCTTGTTTTCTTCCAGCAAATGCACAATTCCTACAATCCCGTTCAATGGCGTCCTGATCTCGTGGCTCATTGTGGACAGAAATTCGGATTTGGCTAATGTTGCGTGTTCAGCGATTTGCTTCTGCTTTTCGAAGAAGCAAATCATTTTGTTCGGCGAGGCTGTAACGGTAAAAAAACTCGCGCTTATTTCTGCTTTCATGGAAATACATCATAAAAGGGAAAGCAGCATTCGCCCAAGGAAAAAAAAACAGCCCGCCCTGGCTGAAAAATTTGTAGAAATACTCGGGATGACCATAGTACAGCCCCAGCGGAAACAAGGCGAAAACGCCAAATCGTGAGAACAATGCTGTAACGAAACGGCCAGCGCAGCACAAAAAATGCAAACATTAACCCTAATGTCATATTGAGGCTCGCGCGGTCGTCGGACTTCGTGGGGAACAGTTGCGAGAATGTATGCATGCACCGGCAGCAAAGCCATATTGGTCAGGAAAGAAGCCGTTTGCGCTCCGATTTTTCCCGTGAAATGCAGGACCAACAAAATGATAATGATGCCGCTTAAAAGCAGTTCTGCCGTCAGAACCTGTTTAAATGCAGGATTATTCTGGATGAGATAAAGCAGGGATGTCGCTGGATAGCCGATCAGATAGGCGACACAAAATTGATGTTTCCCCATCGGGATTTCAACTCTCTCTCTTTTTTCCACAAGTCGTCGAAATCTTTTGTGTAAGTAGCTTTGTTCAAGGAGAGTGATTTTTATAACGCTTTAGAGTAATTGTCAGACAGACATATTTTCAAATTTACATTAAATCACAAAAAAAATAGGATATCCAAGCTAATGAATACCCTATTTTCTAGTGTACGCTGGCTAAGCTTACAAGTCAATCGCCTCGCCGTAAGCAGCTTCCGTCGCTCCTTTCAATGCCTCAAGACATTGTTGGGTGCGGGTGGATTGCACGCATAATTTCGTGTGAAGTTGTTTTCCAGTTTACGGGCTACAACCACTTCAGCAATCATTTCAGTAACATTGGCTCCCAATCATGTGAGCACCAAGGAACTCGCCATATTTGGCATCAAAAATAACTTTGACAAAACCGTCGGTAACACCTGCTCCAACCGCCTTACCAGACGCTTTGAAAGGAAGTTTACCCACGCTTGATGTCGTATCCGGCTTCTTTTGCTTTCTTTTCGGGTCAAGTCCAACAGATGCGATCTCAGGCTGAGCAGTGAGCCCCATTCCCGGAATGTTTCCGTAATCCAATGCTTCTGTCTTATGACCTGCGATTTTTTCCGCACAGATAATTCCCTCAGCTGTAGCAACGTGTGCCAATGCGGGCCCAGGCGTACAGTCGCCGATCGCATAAAATCCTGGAACGCTGGTTTCATACCATTCATTCACAGTGATTTTGCCTTTATCAGTTTTGATGCCTGTTTCTTCCAAACCAATATTTTCAAGGTTGGAAACAATTGCGGCAGCAGAAAGAACGATATCCACTTCAAAGGAGCTTTTGTCCGTCCGGTGTTTTTACAGAAACTTTACAACCATTTCCCGACACGTCAACAGTCTCAACTGTGGAGTTCACGTAAGTTTCAATGCCCAGCTTTTTGTATTGTTTCGCGATCTCTTTTGAAATGTCTTCATCTTCAACCGGAACCAGATTTGGCAGGAATTCAACAACAGTTACTTTCGTGCCCATTGAGGCATATACGTAAGCGAATTCCATTCCAATTGCGCCAGAACCTACAACCAACATAGAAGCAGGCTGTTTTTCAAGGCTCATTGCTTTGCGGTATTCAACTACTTTCTGACCGTCGATTTGCATGTTAGGCAATTCGCGTGCGCGTGCGCCTGTTGCAATGATAACGCCTTTACCAGCTGTGTAATCCGTTGTTTTGCCGTCTTCGTCTGTAACTGCAACCGTTTTCTGGCCTTTCACTTTGCCGGTTCCCATCAGGACGTCGATCTTGTTCTTTTTCATCAAGAAAGAAACGCCTTTACTGATGGTGTCCGCAACGCCGCGACTGCGCTGGATCACTGCGCCGAAGTCTGCCGCAGATTCACCCACATTAATACCATAATCTTTTGGACGCCTAATGTACTCAAAAAACCTGAGCGCTTTTCAACAGCGCCTTGGTAGGAATACAGCCCCAGTTAAGGCAAATTCCACCCAAACTTTCTTTTTCAACTATTGCTACTTTAAGTCCTAATTGGGAAGCACGAATGGCTGCGGGATAACCCCCGGGGCCGCTACCAATTACAATCACATCATATGTTTGAGCCATTTTCTGGTATTTTTATTGTACGAAATGGGTTGACAAAAATTTCTCGCAAAGTTAAGACGATTTGCCGGATTGCCTACATGTACAGGGCTTCTAGTACTTGCCATGAAACTGAGCCATATTGCGAATTGTTATACCTTTGCTAAACTGCATGGTTTGTCATTTTTGCCAATCTTGCCAGAGCCGGAAAAGACAATGACAAGCAGCAACATTTTTTCAACTTAAATTCAAAAAATTAAATGACTGCCGAAGCAATGGAAAGACTCTGAAAGCCCGTGTAGAGGCTTTGGGGAGGTACTCTGTTCGACTACGATAACCGAAAAAAACAGCTAGAAGAATCTCGAACAGCGGACCGTTCAACCGGAGTTCTGGAATGATTCAGGAACAGTGCCGAAAAAAGACGAATGCGGGAAATCCGCGGATTGAAATTCTGGACAAACGGATATGAAGAGTTGTCGCGCTTGAGGGATGATTTGGATACGATCTGGGAGTTTTATGAAGCAGACGAAGCAACAGAAGAAGAAGTAGACGAGGAAGGCTTAAAGCTGTCTAAACAAGCTTGAAGAAGTCGAATTCCGTAAAATGATGGGTGAGGAAGGGGACGAACTTCCGGCCGTTGTTGAGATTAATGCGGGAGCCGGCGGACACCGAGTCGCAGGACTGGGCTTCCATGCTGATGCGCATGTACATTATGTGGGCAGAAAAAAATGGTTACAAAGTTGGTGAAGTCGAATTTGCAGGATGGCGATGTGGCTGGTGTTAAGTCCGGTTACATTGGAAATTGACGGTGAATATGCTTATGGAAATTTGAGAAATCGGAAAATGGCGTGCATCGCCTCGTTCGTATTTCACCATTTGATTCCAATGCAAGGCGCCACACTTCTTTTACATCTGTTTATGTGTATCCATTGGCCGATGATAACATTGAAATTGACGTTAACCTTGCCGACATTACCTGGGATACTTACCGTTCCGGCGGGGCAGGTGGGCAGAATGTAAACAAGGTGGAAACGGCAGTGCGTTTGCATCACAAACCATCCGGAATCATCATTGCCTGTCAGCAAGAGCGTTCGCAGTTGATGAATAAAGAGGTGGCAATCAGGCTTTTGAAGTCGCGCCTTTATCAGATTGAATTGGAAAAACGGAACTCTGCACGTGCAGAAGTGGAAGCATCCAAGCGAAAAATCGAATGGGGCTCACAAATCCGCAGTTATGTGCTCGACGACCGCCGCGTCAAAGACCACAGAACGGATCACCAGACATCTAACACAGATGCCGTTTTAAATGGAGAGATCAACGATTTTATCAAAGCTTATCTGATGGAATCGTAACATTTCGATAAATTCCAAAAACCTCCAACATCCCTCCGCTTACCGGATTGCTTGGAGGTTTTTTTATTTTTGATAACTTACTGTGAAATGTGAAATGTTATGAGTGAAACAGACTTAATGAAAAAGGTGTCAGTCCTTCCAGATAACCTGAAAGAGGAAGTTTCTGACTATGTGGATTTTTTGATCAACAAGTATCTTAGCAACGAAAACACTAAAAAGACCCCTTTAAAATTTGGGATGATGAAAGGGACTTTTAAAATGAGCCCTGATTTTGATGAGCCTTTAGATGATTTTAAAGAATACATGCCTTGAATATAATTTTAGACACACACGCACTTATCTGGTTCTTTGAAGGAGACGCTAATTTGTCTGAAAAAGCACTAGAAGCAATTGAAAATGGCGAAAACAAAAAGTTTGTCAGCATCGCTTCTTTGTGGGAAATTGCAATCAAAATCAACTTAGCTAAGTTAACTCTTCAAAAACCTCTGGACATATTTCTTTCAGATCTTATCAAATCTGAAATAGAAATTCTTCAAATCTCTACCGCTCACATATTGTTGGTCAGCCAGTTGGACTTCTTTCACAAAGATCCTTTTGATCGCATCATTATAGCTCAGGCAATAACAGAGCAATTCCGGGTTGTAACGAAAGACCCGAACTTTCCACTTTACCATCCAATCGACCTCCTTTGGTAATGCAGGCTTGTAACAACCTCCATTACCACAAACTCGGCCGCGGCTCCAAAACTTTGCTTGCTTTCCACGGCATTGGACAAGACGGGTTAAGCTGTTTTCAGCCGTTTGAAAAGCATTTGGGCGATGTTTATACCATTTATGCTTTCGACTTGTTTTTTCATGGAAAGAGTGTTTCTGCCAAAAGTGAACTAGTAACCAAGGAAGTTTGGAGAAGCACTTACTCCAGGAATTTCTTAAAAAAAACGACATTCAAAGATTCGACGTTGCCTGGTTTCAGCATGGGGCGGGCGGTTTGCTTTGGCTAAACATTGGAATTGTTTTCTGATCCAAGCGGCGCACGAAAAACGCGAAAGCGTTTCACGATAAATGCGAAAACTAGAGAACGGACAATGAGAGGCTCGGTTAATATCGGTTCTGCAACAACTGAACCAAGTAAAGAAGATGAAAAAAAAT
>NZ_CEEDCD010000002.1:0-50705 GCF_979253085.1 Dyadobacter sp. AC419
TTTCTTATTAAATTCGTATAACATAAAAGTGATTAAATGTTTCAGAAACTTATTAGTTACGTTGAAAAGTATTCAGACATACAATTAAATTGTTCTGAACGAGAATTGTTAAAAAGTAAATTTCAAGAAAAAAGCTTACGAAAAAGGCAATACTTTTTAAGAGCGGGTGATGTATTAAAGTATACTGCTTTTATTACGAAGGGGGCGATGCGCCAGTTTTGCATAGACGAAAAAAAGGAAACGAGAAGATTGTTCAGCTTTTTGTTGAAAATTACTGGGCAGATGATCGTGCCAGTTTGACCTCGCTAGAACCCTCAGAATATTATATTCAAGCGTGGGAAGACACACAAATGCTGATCATCTCACAAAATGATATGTATGAACTCAAAGATAATATTCCTGCGATCGCACAGAATGCTAAAGGTTATGGATGACAAGCACGCTATTGCTTTGCACAAAAGAATTAATTCAATGATATGCACTGCGGCAGACACTAGTACCAGGAATTCGAAAGGAGATATCCACATTTTCTACAACGGTTCCCACAGCATTTTATCGCTTCTTATTTAGGAATTACTGGAAGAATCATTAAGCAGATTAAGAAGACAAAGCTACTGTTAGTGTTTCATTGTTATTTGCTATTGTCCTGCGGATGATGGAACAGGATGACGCAAATCACCACATCTAATAAACTTTGAAGTCTACTTGATCTGCCATTACTTTGAAGGTGTAGGCTTATTTTACATGCCTTACGAACTCGTCAATAGGCCATCTCACTTTTTTCATTTTGGCAAGCGGATCCCTTTTTCTTCGTCCCTAAAACCTAATGCGATCAGCACAACACTTTTCAGTCCTTTCTCTTTTAATCCCAATAGCTCATCAAAGCCATCAGGATCAAATCCTTCCATAGGTGTTGCATCTACTTTTTCAGCTGCGGCCGCTATCAGGCGCAGTGCCCAAAGCGATGTAAGCTTGCTTTGTCGCCCAGGTAAAAAATTCGGCGTCCGTTTCGAACAATAGACCACCAAGCCCTTCTTTTCTTAAAACTTCCAGATCTTCCACCGGAACGCTTCTTTCCCCGGCGATCAGCCTGATGTATTTGTCAATTGATTCTTCATTAACTGAGTCATAAGCGGCAAATACTAATAAGTGAGCTGCTTCTGTAATCTGTTGGGTTAAATGAATGAACACTTTCCGTTGTCTCCTTAGCTCAGCATTATCAATAACAAAAAGTCTGTAGGGCTGTATTCCGTAGGAGGAGGCGGAGAGGTTGATAGCAGTAATGATCCTTTCTATTTTTTCATCAGATACTTTCTCATCGATGTATTTCTTTGTGGCATAGCGCCATTGCAGCGCTTCAATTAGTTCCATTTTTTTGTTTATTTATTGATATAGAAATCAAAATCTTCTATTAGAAATGTTGATGGGTATTATGATTTTTGATCTGGTAAAGGGCTTATCGTTCCCTTCATCGGATAAAAGCTGCCGTCTGCCAGGGTTGCGTTACTGTAAAGGATTCCTGTTTTCGTGATCTTCAATATGCGTAACCGTCGCACCAGTGGCTTCCCTCCATGCCACCATGTACACCTGCGGACGCACTTCTGCCATCACAATCTGAACTTTTTCAGTGTGGCCTGGTTCGCCCGGGCCGCCTCCTTCGATGATTTTGAAGGTCAATGAATCAGTGGTCTCAAAATGTAGTTCTGCCTTGAATGATCCCAGATCAGCCAGGAATTTGTTGCCGATTAAGTTATTTTTCATTTGGATTGTGATAAGTGAATGAGGTCATTGCGTTTCCACTTGCGGTTTTAGAAGCTGCTACTTCTTCCTGCACCACGTCCCAGTGCTCTGCTATCTTCCCGTTCTCAAACCTGAAAATACCCACTACGATCAGCGGCGCAGGCCCCCAGCCGTGCACCTGGCTATGTGCTAAAACAAGGTCATTTACTTCTAGGAAAATGCCTGGAGTCCGCTTGGAAGCCCGGTTCAATAAATTGCAAAAGATCTCTCAAACCCTGACGACCATTGATCATCGATGGGTTATGCTGCACATACGCCTCATGCCAATAGCGTTCGATCGCTGTGTGGTCTCTCTCAACGAAAAACGCTTGCATAGCCTTTACTACGGTTTCTTTATTTGTCATTTTATGTTTGTCTAGAATACTGATTTTGATTTGGTTAACTCACAATACAAGAAGCTGCTTAGCTGTCGAGAAAAACATATAGTGACTTGATTTTTCCATTCTCGAAATGCGCGATATCCATTCCGGTCGCGACAGGGGACTCACCTCTGGGGCGCTGCTCCCCCAGATCAGCAAGCAACACCCAGAATTGATCAGGATGTTGCTTGCTGATTGTCAATTATTTTCTGGTACAGGAGTCGCTAAAAGCCGCAATTCCCAGGCGAGCGATACGCCGCTTCCTCCCCCATGTTCCAATATAACACCGGATAACGGACGGGCTGTTTCCATCCGGGCCCAGTCGGCGTTTGCCATTGAGCAGCAACGGCCATCCAGTTGATTGGCACCACACCTGCCTGAACCATTCGGCGTACTGCCATATCGTGAGCTTCTGCTGTAACGCTTCCACATGCATCTGTAACCACAAATACGTCATAGCCTTCACTTAATGCCTGAATCGCGGGCATGGCAACGCAAACCTCTGTCCACAAGCCGCACAGGATCAGTTGTTTCCGACCACTTTCTTTTACAATGTCAGTTACCTTCGGATCTTCCCATGTATTGATAAATGTCCGGTTGATCGGTTTTTGTTCAGGGAAAACATCCTGTATCTGTTTGATGATGTAGCCGCCGCGTTCTTCAATAACCGTTGTCAGAATGGTGGGGGACATTTGAATACTTTTGCTGCCTTTGAGAGACCGGTAACATTGTTGATAATGATGGTAGGCTCGTGGCTGTTCAGGTTGGTGAACTGGTAAGGCTGGTGATCGATGAGAACGAGAATGCTGTCTTCTGGACGCAGAAGGGCTTCCAGGCCTGTTTTTGCATTTTGCATGATACTTTGCTTTTTGATTTATAAAGGCAAAGTTCCGATGCAGCGTAAAAGTAAAAGATGATCTAAGACAAAAAATACAGTAGACAAATAGCTACTAACTCAATAAAAAGCCGAGATGACTATCCTCGGCTCGCATATTAAAATGGCTAACAGATCTATATAAAACACTCAACATTGAAATCAATTGGTAATTTCGGTTTGCAACTAATTTCCTGTTGCCGCTGCAATGATCACATCGGCAACTGGTTCTGAAACGAACAGCGCGTGACGGACATTATGTTTGTAACAGCTGACGCCTAACGCGGCTTAGCGTATTTTTAGTGATACCCAGATACAACGCAATGATATGCTGCGGAAATCGCTGTTGTAGTTCGGGATAACAGTCGATAAATTCAGTGTAACGTTTTTGTGCAGTGGAACTCATGATTGAAGTTAGCCTGCGCTGATTAGCAATGTTATTTTTTTCGTCAAGCTGCTGTATCATTTGAGAAAATGCAGGTATTTTTCTTATTAGTTCTAAGGTGTTTGCCCTGTTAATCAAAAGCATTTCGGTATCCTCCCAGGCATCGATATTGTAGATGCTTGCTGTAAGCATAACCCAGCTTTCGCGGTCTCCCATCCACCAGTTTTCAACCCCTAACCTGACAATATGTTCAGTGCCTTTATCATCCACAAGATATTGTCGCATTGCACCCTTAACTATAAACGCAAAGTTTTTACACTGGTCGCCAGCATGTAGTAAATATTGTCTTTTTCTGTAATTTGGATGGAATCAATGCATTTTTGAGCAACACCTTTTCATCTTCTGAAACGGGCTCAGAACTAAATTTTTCCAGATAATTATAAAAAGCCTCGTACATAGAATTGAGATTGATCTGTTAGCCGGTTTGTCTAAGTAAGAACCTAAACAATCATATCTATGGCATAGTTTACACCGCAAAATCCATTCAAGAACTGACGGTTGATACTATTGGTCGAGGTTTCTTTTCTTTTAGTCATGGCCGGTATATTGATAATACATTAATTGAATTAGTGAGTTGAAATTAAACATAATAGTTCGTTCCGCTGATGATTGTGAATGTCAGCCATTACCTGCTGAAATACCTCCCGTTCAAAATTCCTGTTGATACACACATCGACAGATCTCAGATACTCCTGCTGTCCTTCGATTTCACGTTCGAGTTTCTTGGCATAACCTCTCAAAAGGCTATTGCCGCTGGCAGAGATATGTCGCGCGTTCAGCCGTTTAAGGGCCACGGTGTCCAGCCTGAGCTTGATACCAGCGTGTTGTTCATGATCAGGAAGTACCGGGTCAAGTTCACCGATGCCGGTCAGTTTGATAATGGCAGGAAGTGTTAATCCCTGAAAAACGAGGGTAATAAAGATCACTACGAAGGTGATGAAGATGATCAGGTCGCGGTGGGGGAACGCTTTCCCGTCATTCACGTACAGCGGGATGGATAAGGCAGTTGCCAGCGATACCACACCGCGCATGCCTGCCCACCCAATGATGAGCGGATTTTCCCAGCCCGGCGATGGCTTTAACCTTGCCTTTTTACTGAACCAGCGTGGAATATGTACGGTAGAGAATATCCACAAAAGTCTGATCCCAATAGCAATGAGACTGATAAAAACGCCGTATTTGATAGCCTCTGCGATGGATACATCACCCAACCCACCTACGATTTCCGGCAAATCCAGCCCGATCAGTATGAAGACCAAAGTATTCATGATAAAAATGAGCGTGTGCCATACACTCGTCATCGTTGCCCTTGTACTACCAGTCTTAAATATTTCATGCGCACGGAAAGACATGAACAGGCCTCCGCTCACGACGGCCATCACGCCGGAAAAATGAAAATGCTCTGCCGATAGAAAAAGAATGTATGGCGTCATCACGGTTAACGTGGCATCAATGGCAGGCGAAGTAGGCATAAAACGATGGATCACATACATGACATACGCACCAGCCAGCTATACGTATCTTTTGTGCGAGCATAACCAGCAGCATCACTACGAAAGGAAGTCCCAGGATAAAAAGCAGGTTGTCATGCATTTCTGTTAAAATTTAAATGCTAACAGTGAACTAATAAAAAAGCCATCTCTGTGCTGAGGTATCACGTCGTCAATAAAGCCTCCGGTCTTAAAATATTGCACGCCGACATTATAACTCAGGAACCTGCTGATCTGCCAGGATACCGTAGAAACATATGCTGTGCCAATATAGCGGCTGTCTGAATCTGACGAACCCAGACTGAGAGAACCATCCGGGCGGTAAATGCCATCCTGCAGGGATTGCCGCCAGTAAAAGACCGTCTCTGCTGAAAGCAGCACGTTCCTGACCGGATTCCAGCTGAGGTTCGGATGAACAGAAAACAGGTTCGCGGGACCGGCCTGCGGGTTCATACCGAAATAACCTCCGTTCGGATACAAGGCGTTAAATGTGCCCAGCTTGCCGTCACCCTTAACATCGTCACCTGAAATAAAATCGCTCCGCAGCTTCACTGTCGGTGCCCCTCTCAGGTTAGCGAAGCGATAACCAATATCCATGGAACCACCCCAGGCGCGAATATCTGACGCCCCAAACTTGCCCAGCTGATAACCAATCTCAAAATTGTAGAGCAGTTCATTTCCGTTCCCCCACAACCGGGTACCCACGGTATGTCGCAATTCAGCGGCAACACCATCATCGAACCGTGCCTCAGCCCGGTCGATGCCCAAATAGTATAGGTCGAGATTAAGCATTTTAGCCGCAGGATATGTGCCGTAAACGCCCCAGAGTCTAGATCTTCGGTTAATGCGATTATCAAATACGCCGGTCCTTACACCTCCAGCCGCCATAACGAAAGCATCCAAGTTCCATTTTGAGGATGCATAGGCAACCTTAGCTCCGTCGAAATACAAGCGAAGATTGGGCCCCTCGCGGACATCGAGCAGCCGTCCACTGCCGTATTGTAATTCCTGGCGCCCCAACCGGAAGGTTATCCTGCGATCCATTCCCTGGTAAGGGATCAGGTCTATGAAAAGGTTCTGAACATTTAGTTGGTCTTCATCGATGGGCCGCGGTCCCGTCTTTCGCCAGTTCTCCAGGCCGCTTCGTAACTGCCCAAAGATTCTGACCCTATCGCTTAAATGCAGATCTGCATGCAGCTGGTAACGCTGCAGGAAGAAAATGTTTCGGCCAACGTTCATTGCACCCCAGTCTTCGTGCACGGCCCGGTCCAGTTCACCACGGAGCTCGCCACCAAAAGAAAGATAGGTTTTTCCGCTTTCCGAAAGTGGCAGGTATTTCAGCTTCTTATAAAAGGTTCGTGAACTGTCCTTGAATGCTGAGTAGTCCTCATCAAAACGCATCAGCCTGAAATTCTGACCATTAGAAAATTTTGCCAGTATTAACAGACTTACACATAATACAATTTTCATTTTCATCAGCCGTGTATTTATTAATTGATCTCCGTTAGCCTGCCTCCCATCATGGCAAGATCCATTTTACCGATCTGAGACTCATCCGGAAATAGCTGCACCTCGCCACGGGCCTTACAGAACGAACACGAAAGACATGACCGGTCTAGCCTGGCATGTAGGTCATTCTATTAGTTGACATACAAATCTCTGAACGGGGATCAATCAAAAAGATGACAATTGTGAAAAAAAGAAGTAGATAAAAGTCTATTATTGCCTGAAAGGGAACCAATGAAGCGGCGTTATTTTAGCCTTTGCTTACGTAAAACACGGCTTAGCGTATCTTTACTAATACCCAGATAAGAAGCGATAATATGCTGCGGAAAACGGACGGCAAAAGCCGGGTAACGTTCTATAAGGTCGGCATAGCGCTTGCCGGCAGTGTCGGCTAAGGCCGAAGTGAGACGCCTGTTATTGGCAATTTCCGCGGCCTGATCCAGCCTCATTTTCATTTCAGTATACGCAGGAATGTTATTTATCAGTTCAGCATCCCCTTCCCTTTTGATTACAAGCAACTCACAAGGCTCCAAGGCATCAATATGGTAGCGGCTTGGAGTACGGTTGAAAAAACTCTCCCGATCACCCATCCACCAATCCTCAAGGCCTAGTCTGATGATATGTTCCGACCCTTTCTCATCCACCGAATACATACGCATGGCTCCTTTGACAACAAATGCATAATCCATACAAATATCGCCGGCTTGCAAAAAGTATTCTTTTCTCCCTAATCTTAACGGCGTAAAGATTTGCCTGATCATTGCCTTATCCTCACCCGAAAGTGGCTTGGAGCTGTATTTTTTCAAATAGTCGAAAAATGCGTTATACATAGGCAATCCGCGGGTTCACCACTGAATTAAATATTATGGATGATCCTGCAAATATAAATCAAAATGAATTTTTAAATCACTTCGAAAGATTGAAATAGTTTACAAATACCTTAAATACAAGTCTTTACAAATTATAGGTCTAATAAAACCAAAGCTCGGCAAGGTAAAATCCCCGATCCTTTCAGCTGTCGCATTAACAGGCTAGTGCTAGTATGAAGCGACATTTGTCGACGTTTTTTTTTAGCAATTCTCATCGTCTTCGAAAGCCCGTTAGACGCAATTTTGCATTGTTATTTTATCCAAAGCATTGATGTCGTAAGGGCCTGATCAGAAAGAAGTAAGAAAGGCAGTGGAGCCTTTAAAAATGCACGTTTTATCAATCAAGACAAATATCTATGAAAAAAGCTATTTTATTACTCACTACTGTGCTTATCAGTTTAGGATCACATGCCCAAACGGGAAGTCCTTCAGCTGGTGCGGACCTGATCGTTTATCATGCTAAGATCACGACTCTGACGGCAGCACAGCCGCAGGCCACTGCGCTTGCCATCAGTGCCGGCAGAATTTATGCAGTCGGCAACGATGAAGAAATTCTTGCTCTTAAAGATGGTCACACCCGTCTGATTGACGCTGACAACAGGCGCCTGATTCCTGGACTGGAAGATCCGCATATACATGCGCTGAACGAACGAAACTTCAATCATAAGGTAAGATGGGATAATGTGCCGACACTTAAAAGGGCATTGGAAATGCTGACCGAGCAAGCGGCGAGAACGCCAGATGGTCAATGGGTTAAGGTGGTCGGTGGGTGGTCACAGTACCAATTTAAAGAACAGCGCCAGCCAACCACTTGAAGAATTGAATAAAGCAGTGCCCAATAAGCCGCTTTATGTTCAATATGCTTACAACAGGGTTTGGCTCAACAAACCGGCTATGGAATTCTTTGGAGTCGGAACCTCGAAATTCCCGCTGCAACCCGGTACAGAACTCCAAAAAGACACAAAAGGGAATTACACCGGGGTGATAGACGGTTACACGTTCCAATTCCTGGCTATGGAGGGCATGACGCCACAAGCGACAGCGGACGAGCAGACCAGTTCCCTTGAATATCTGATTAAAGACCTGAACCGCTTCGGGCTCACTTCGGTCATCGATAACTCCAGCTTAATGGGCTATCCAGAAGGTCACGCACCGCTTCAAACACTTATTAAGGAGAAGAGGCTGAATATCCGTTTTCCCTTCGCTGACCTCGGGTTTAGTTATGATCCAAATAAAACCTGGGTAGATATCGAGATCGAGAGGATTACCAAGATCTCACCAGTGAGTCCGGGACAAAATTTGCACCCCACTTTGGAGCATGGCTATGAGTATGAAGGGACCGGCGAAGTTCTCCGTGCCGAGACCCATGACCATGAGAATTTTGACAAACCTACTTTTATTGTTCCAAATGAGAAAATGAGGAAATATGCTGAGGAGGACATTCGTAAACTCATACAAAAGCGGATTCCGTTCCGTATGCACATGACCTACAATGAAAACCTGACACCATTCCTGGACGCGATGGAAGAAGTGGTCAAGACTACGCCACTCGATGGCATGCGCTTTGGCATAGAACATGTAGAAACAATCAGTGATGAAAATATTGAGCGGATTAAGAAGCTGGAGGCGGCATTGCCCTTGACAATAAAATGGCGCTTCACGGCGAAGCCTTTGCAAAGACCCACGGCAGAGATAAAGCCTTGTACACACCAAGGTTCAGGGCGCTGATGAAAAGCGGTATCCCGTTATCATTGACTACCGACGCCTTCCGTGTTTCACCAGGTAACCCGTGGCTCGGTATTAGCTGGGCAGTAACCGGCAAAGCCGTTTCGGGTAATGTTATTCTTGCTGAGGATAACCGCCTGACACGCGAAGAAGCACTGAAATTATATACCATTGGTGCTGCCTGGTTTGAAAATCAGGAACTCGACAAGGGACGCATCGCACCGGGTAACCTCGCAGACTTCGTGCTGCTGAGTGATGATTACTTTTCTGTGCCTGATGACCAGATCAAAAACCTGCAATCTGTCCTGACTGTTGTAGGCGGAAGAGTGGTTTATGGCTCAGATAAGTTCAGTGACCTTTCGCCAAAGATCGCTGATCCGCTGCCCTCCTGGTCACCTGTGAAGTATTTTGGCGGTTACCAGTTTCAAAAATAAACGTAACAAAGGTTAAGCAGTGGTTGAAAAATCCCAGGTAACAGTGCCTTTCTGTCCAAGTCAGATGCAGTTATAAATATTTTATATAGGTAATGGAGCAGTACAGTTGTAATCAAAATAGCATCCCGGATTCTGGGATGCTATTTTCCCAAGCGTAAAAAAGAGCCCACTAAACAAGTTTCGAAGCCTGCTAAAAAACATTGCTGGAAAGCCTGGATAGTTCACGTGACCCTCCATTTCAAAACCTTTAAAGATAACGTATATATAGAAACGGTATAATTCCCAAAGAAAAAGCGGAGCAATCGCCCAGGGTGACGCTACGGCTAGGGTTTGAATTCTAAGGCTGCAAATATTGAGTCATGAAAAAAGCCATAATTTTCAATATGATGCTAATTCCTTTTCGCCTAAGGCTATGAAGAATTCGGTTCAGAAAAAGGCTTTCAAAGACGAAGCATTATTTGATCAAATTGTAGCTAGTACTTTTCCCGAGACCAGTAAATTTTTTAAATATAATCAAGAGAATTCTATTGTAAATCTGGCTCGAATGATAAGTGTGAGCCAATACTTTGAAAATACTGACTATACGACAAATATCTTCAATTCCATTGTCACCGTAAGGGTGTTTTTATAGACAAATATCTACGATTTTATAAAACATATATCATCTCTTCACTTCAAGAGTATCACTAAAATTGCACCATTTACATCCAGTGCGCAATTGTTAGAAACAAAGACGCAAAAAAATAACTAAAACGAAGAATCAGATAAAATGGAAAATCAAGACAAATCAGCAGTAGAAAAAGCATTAAATGATTATTTCAATGCTCTAAACGAATCTAATGTAAAAACTGCCGTCAGTTCATATACAACAGACGGTGTATTTATAGCTGCGGGTGCACCAACCGCTATTGGTACATCACAATTGATCACAGCATATGAATATCTTTTCAAGGCTATCCAGTTAACTGTCGAAGTAACCATTGACGAGGTAATAATCAAAGATGATATCTCTTTTGTTAGGACACATTCAATTGGAAC
The DNA here is from genome assembly GCF_979253085.1 of Dyadobacter sp. AC419. Classification (NCBI taxonomy): domain Bacteria; kingdom Pseudomonadati; phylum Bacteroidota; class Cytophagia; order Cytophagales; family Spirosomataceae; genus Dyadobacter; species Dyadobacter sp. AC419. The sequence goes on from NZ_CEEDCD010000002.1 coordinate 10,541, forward strand.
TACACGCATCAATGCGACCGGAGAAAATATTCCAGCGGAAAACAGAGAGTTCTTTCTATTAAGGAAGGAACAAGGGGAGTGGAAAATTGCGCGGTATCTGTTTAACCAACCTAAGTAGTCTGCGGGTGCACCAATCTGCCCGCACCCTATCTTGATCGCGGCATAGTTACCGGGTCCTACATACTTAATACAATTTAAAATCAGAAGAAAAATATGGAAATAGGCATAGATAGTTTTGCATCAGCGATGTACGGAAGTAATGAACTGAATAGCGTTGATGCAATGGAGCAACTGCTGGACAGGATTGTTGCGGCGGACGAGGCTGGGCTGGATGTGTTCGGGATCGGGGAACATCATAAAAAAGAATTTCTTGATTCTGTTCCGGCGGTGATACTCGCGGCTGCTGCTGCCCGTACCAAAAAAATCAGGCTGATGAGTGCGGTGACCGTGCTGAGCACATCGGACCCGGTGCGAGTGTTTCAACAATTCGCTACATTGGATATCATCTCTAAGGGACGTGCGGAAATTATTGCAGGCCGGGGTTCTGCCACAGAAGCGTTTCCGTTGTTCGGTTATAACCTGAATGATTATGATGCTTTATTCAAAGAGAAATTAAAACTGTTGCTGCAAATAAGGGACGAGGAATTCGTTACCTGGTCGGGCAAGTTTAGGCCCGCATTGCATAACCAGCCGGTATATCCCCGCCCGGTACAGAAGAAATTGCCAGTTTGGGTTGGCGTCGGTGGTACTGCGCAATCATTTGTCCGCGCCGGTACGCTGGGGCTTCCCCTGATGGTGGCCGTCATAGGCGGGCAGACAGAAAGTTTCAGACCGCTTGTTGATCTTTACAGAAAGGCCGGAAAAGAAACTGGTTTCAAGCCGGAAGATCTGAAAGTCGGACTGCATTCACCGGGCTATGTAGGCGATAACGATCAGTCGGCGATCGCAGATTATTATCCTGGCTATATGGAGTCTTGGTCTAAAATTGGCCGGGAGCGCGGCTGGCCGCCGGTTACCAAAGCCCAATTCGATGCAGGCGTCTCTCCAAAGGGAGTCCTGGTAGTCGGCGGGCCGGAAACGGTGGCAGAAAAGTTGAAAAGACATAGCGAAGCACTCGGCGGCATCGACCTTTTTACATTTCAAATGGACATTGCTGGCCTTACACACCAGCAGTTAATGCGGTCAATCCAGTTGATCGGCAGACAGGTCATCCCTCTGGTTCAATAGATGCGATATGGCTATCACCATCAAAAAACTTTCCTTAATTCTATTCGTCCACAGTCAATTTTTATGAAGAAGAATAGCAGCTTTTCAACCCAGGGGCAAAGGGCAGATATCGGCCCCCTGGAAATATCCCGAGTGCTACCTAACAGATATGCCGACGCGGTTGGGCCGTTCGTATTTCTTGACCATATCGTGCCAAGGATCCAGAGCGAGATTAATAAAAAAGTGACTGGCGCACATCCACACCGCGGCATTGCCACGTTGAGCTACATACTGAATGGCGAAGACGAACATTTTGACAGCGCGGGGAATTATGCCAAGGTTCATTCCGGAGGGGTCCAATGGATGAATGCTGGTAACGGGATCATTCATGATGAAACGTTGAATTATGATTCGCAAAGTGATTCCAAACTTGTACATGCTTTCCAGTTCTGGATCAATCTGCCCTCAGAGATCAAGGCTGACAAACCCGCTTATTTAGCCATTGAAGGAAACGAAGTGCCGCGCAAAGACCTGCCAGACGGGAAAAGTTGGATCAAAGTTATCGTGGGGACATTTGAGGATATAAGTTCGGTTATACCCAATTATTCACAGCAATTTCTTTATCATATCCATCTGGAAGCAGGTGCCGTTTTTGCGATCGAATTTGCGGACGAAATAGAGGTCGCCGCCTACCTTCCCGAGATGCCAGCCGTCATCAATGATGAAATATTCAATGTCGGCGAATTTATCGAGTTTGACAGAAAAGCAGGTAGTATAGAGCTAAAAAACGAACGCGAGAAAGCATGCGATCTCATATTATTTGGTGGAGAAGCGTATCAGGAGCCGATCTTCGCTGAGGGACCGTTCGTAATGAACTCCAAGCTGGACATAGCCATTGCTTACCGGGATTTTTATAATGGCGAATACGGCAAGATCGATTATGAGAAACAGAGATAGAAAGTCCACAACATCAATTAATTATCATTCCGAATACTACCAAAATGTATGGACTGATCAGGCAAACATGGTTGTGTCCATACATTTTCTAAACAATTGTGACATCCCCTTTTCGAAGCTCCGAAATGATCCTTAAATAAACCGATGCTACTCATAATGTAAAGTGTCTTTAAGGTGGATCCCGAAGATAGAAAGTGTAAAATAGCACTTTCAAACCCATGTTTACCTTTTGTATACCTCCGTTTTCATGATCGTTGACCTTTTGTGCATTTCGATAAATTGATGTCGGGAAATAGACTTCCTACGTTTGCATTGCCTTCCGAAAGAAGTCGGTTCTGGCAAATCAACTTTATCATTATTATCTGTTGTCATGAAAAAATCAGTTACAAACGAAACATTTACACGCCTCTGTAAAACATTACTCACAGTATTTCTGCTGATCACTACATTCAACGCAAGCGCCCAAAACAACTGGATCCGTCACATTGTAAATCAGAGTTCATTGCTTGAAGACGTAGCTTATGGACTAGGAAAATATATAGTTGTTGGCGACGATGCCACAATCCGTACTTCCACCGATGGCCAAAAGTGGGAAACCCAGTCTACTCCCTTAGGTAAACAGGGCTTCCTTCTTTCTATTGTTTTTGGAGACGGAAGATTTGTAGCTACTGGATCGAACGGTGTTATCCTGACTTCCACAAACGGAGTAGACTGGACAAAAAGAAATTCCGAAACAACAGAAAACCTCCATAGCATTACTTTCGGCAATGGTGTTTATGTAGCTGTTGGATACCTGGGTACGATCGTTACTTCTACCAACGGAGACAACTGGACTAAAAGAACGTCGGAGACAACCAAGAGCCTTAATGATGTCACATACGGCGGTAACAATACATTTGTTATTGTGGGAGACGACGGATTTATTGCCACTTCCTCGAACAATGGTGAAGGCTGGTATAAAGTGACCTCAGGAACAACAAAAACATTGAATAGTGTAACGCCCGGCAAAAATTCAAACTTTGCGGCCGTGGGACGCGATGGTGCAATCCTGTACTCTGCGGGCGGATATGTGTGGAAGGCTAAGTTCGGGCCAAATCCTTCAACAGCTTTTACCAGCGTGGCCTTCAATCCTACGACCGGCAGCTTTGTCGCTGTTGATGCGAGTACGAAGACTGCTGTGACATCTGTTGATGGCAATTATTGGGGAAGCCCGGCTGTTAAGACAGGCTCTGATTTGGGTTTCCTAAGATTGCGTTTTGTGAACAACCATTTTTTCGCAGTCGGATACCATGGCGAAATGCGCTTTTCATCTACCAACGGAAAAACCTGGTACTATCCCGGGGTAAATACGCGGAAAATGACCTTGAATGGCGTAGTCTACGGAAATGGCAAGTTTGTGGCTGTCGGAAGTGCGCCGCTTGACAATGGTGCAACTGGTTTGGGAGGATCAAATGTCATCGTCAGCTCTGCTGATGGAGCGAATTTCTCGATTGCAAACACCGTGCATTTGTACGGAATCGGCAAGTCTTTCAATGATGTAACCTATGGAAATGGAAAGTTTGTAGCCGTTGGCGATGATGCAATTATTCAAACTTCGACTGACGGTATGAACTGGATTTACAGCCAGGCTAATTTTGGGCAAAAACTGACAGGTGTAACTTATGGAAGCGGCAGATATGTGGCAGTCGGCATGAAAGGTGTGATCCTGTTTTCAGATGATGCCAAAAAATGGACAAAATCAAACTCCCTGAGCATTAATAGTTTCCTTGGAGTTTCGTATGTAAACGGTCTTTTTGTGGCAGTTGGTCTGAATGGCACGCTTGCTACTTCAACCAATGGTAACTACTGGTACTTTAAAGCGACCGGCACATTTAACAATCTTTCCAGCGTAGCTTATGGCGCAGGCAAATGGATGGCCGTTGGGTCTAATAATACCACTGTGACTTCGACAGATGGTTTAACCTGGAAGACGAAAATATTAAATTTGAACAATGCACATTTCACAGATGTCTGCTACGCAAACGGTCAGTTTGTAATGACTACACTGGGTGGCTTGATTTATACCTCCAAAAATAACTACCCATACGTCTATTCAAACAATGAACAACTTCACAGCATTACATTTCGCGACGGGATGTTTTTTGCAGCAGGCACCGTGGGCTATCTGATCACATCTGTATTCGATAATGGCCCCACGCCAAGCGAGCCAAACCCAGGATTACCAAATACCGGAGCTCGTGAAGCGTCTGAAATAGCAGAGAGCTTAGATGGGGAATTGGAGACGAAAGTAGAATTCAATGTAACAACTTACCCAAATCCCGCTATTGACCAGTTTTCGGTCGATGTTGAAGGCGCCACTGGCGGTGAAGTGAGAATGCAGCTGATGAGTCTTTCAGGACACACTATTTTTGATAAAGTTGTAAGCGCAGAACATGGCACATATCAGGAAACAATTCCGATGGGCCAAGAACAAACCGGTATTTATCTCCTGAGAGTGAGCACATCAACCAAGACACAGACTATGAAGATTTTGAAACGATAAGGTCTTATTTAATCAATCAGTTTACTACCCATTTATTAGTCAATGCCATGAAAAATCAATTTTTAGTTCAAATTCCCAAATCATCATCAATCATTCCCAGGGCAATGCTGCTCTTCGTTTTGCTTTTATTTTTTCAAAGCTGTAAAGACCCGGACATCACCTCGGAACCATCCATTCCCCAACAGACCGGCAATGATCCTCAGCTGCAAGCACTCAGCAGTTTTTTGGCCGGCCTTACCGGCGCACCCGCTGACAAGGTCGTTTATGATCAGAAGGAAAACACATTCATCATCGATGGTGATATTAAAGTCACAAGAAGCAGTGCCGAAGGCTATCTCAATGCCGATAAGGGATCAAGGGTAAACCAGCGGCAACTCCTTTGGGGGCTGAAAGACGAAGTTGTGAAAGACATTAAGGTTCACGTCGCTTCGAGCATTTACGGGGACTGGTATGAACCCGTCGTCCTGGCAATGATAGATTGGAATGCTATACCTAACACAAAGGTGCATTTTCAGCAAGCAACCAACATTGATAAGGCTGACATCGTGGTAACTCCCCAGTTTGGTTTCCCCAATCCCGATGGATCGCCAAACTGGTTAGCACGTCAATGTCTGCCAAACTCGGACGGAACAATAGGTGGCGGCATGGAAGTCAATGTTTATTACAATTCGGAGAGCGCAATGCCCTTAGCTAAAAAGCGGGAGGCTATTGCTCACGAGCTGGGTCACGCAATCGGCCTCACCCACACAGATAAAATGTCAGGTCTCCTTGAGGCCCAGATTTGCGACACACCTTTTATGGATAATAATTCGGTGATGAACTCGTCGGTTACCACTTGGAAAGGGTTCAGTAAATACGACATAAAAGCAGTGGAAACTATGTATCCGGAACATACCTGGAAATATTCCCTCGCTCAGGCCACAGATATCGCAGCATCATCGGGCAATACGCAATCGTTGTGGACAATCAGTAAAGTGCCAGTAAATGGAGGATACGCAATCAACAGGTATAATTATGTGACACATCAATTCGTGACGGTTCAGGGAGGAGGTCTTCGTATAGCTGTTGGCCCGGACGGCTTGCCATGGATCGTAAATAATGCTGGCCAAATTTATAAAGGTGGCAGCAATGCTTCGTGGCAAAAGTTGCCAGGCAGTGCACTTGACATTGCTGTTGGGACTACTGGTGCAGCCTATATTATCAGCACAATACCCGCCCCTGGCGGTTTTGCGATCAAATTCTGGAAAAACAACCAGTGGAACCAAATGCCCGGGAAGGGCGCGGTGCGCATCGCGGTATCTTCAACCGGAGTTGCCTGGGCCGTTGACAATGCCAATAGGATCCTGAAATCGAACGGAACATCTATGGATGATACCGGCGCGTTAGGCCGGGACATAGCAGCGGGAGCTAATGGCTCGGTGTATGCAATTGGTCAAACGGCGGTTCCCGGAGGCTATTCGGTCAAAAAGAATGAAAATGGCTGCTGGGTGCAATTAGATGGAGGCGGCGTTGCCATCACAGCCCACGGCAACGGCATGGGACCTGCAGTTATTAATAGTCTCGGACTGGTTATGGAATATTAAATAGCTGGCCCCTTCGCCTTTAAATAAGTGACCAGGAAGTGAATTCCAGGGATTAACAGCTTGTTTAAGTTTGAAAAACTGAACACGTCGTCTTCCAAAATGGAGGGCGACGTTCGCTTGTAGCTAAGGCCTGGAATCTGCTTTATCCCAATTCAGCTGGACATCTGCAACGCTTTTATGCGCCTTTTTACTCAGTAATTCAGCTAATTCGAGATCTCCTAAAATTTCCCTTTGGGTCTTCAGTGTGTTCCATAAGTTTGTAAGGCCGTCAGTGTTGCTCGCGTCATAGATTTCGCCGGCGGCAATATGCCAGCGGCACTGGTACCAACCGTAGTTTTGCGGGTAATTCGGGCCTATCTGATTATAATTTGTTTCCAGCTCTTGCAGTGTGGTGTATTTTAAGGCAGATCTGTCAGTGGTTGCAACGACCATTTTAGGAAATGTAGTCAGCGCATTCAAAAGCTCAGGCTCCTTTTCAGCAATGTAAGTATGAAGCAAAATGTTTGGAAATAACTCGCCCATCCACCTGCGCTGCATGACCAAACCGCCCTGGTTATGATAGGCATGACCTAGTTCATGAATTGCCAGCAAGTCAAAAAATGGCTCCATATTCAGCCCGCCATTCTTATCTGAATAGGCTTCTTTAACGGGTCCGGCGTATGCGGCTGGAATTTTGTCAGTAGCTGGAACCATGCTTTTCCAATGATCATTGTTTTCGGCAGCCACTATCAGCGTCTTATTGCTGGTATAATGAGGCATACCGTAAAAAGGGAATTTGGTGAAGTTTTTCCAATCACCCGGAGAGAGTATCAGAAGGGTTACTGTGGGTGTAAATTGTAACAGCCCGGCGTAGAATGCTTGCACGTTGTCGAGTTGTTGCGCCATGCGCCTGGCCTTTGCTTCCGACCCGCTACTGTAATAAGTATCTGTTTTAAATCCCTTTAAATGTGTCAATCCTTCATAAGACTGCGCATTTAACTGATTACAAATGAGAAGAAAGCACGCGATAAATAATGCCAGATGAGATGTTTTCATGATTTTTTTAATCACAAATCTATCTTGCAGGCTGACCCTGTGCCTAGTACAAAATCGACATTTTCTCAGTAACGCATGTCCTTTTGCATACGCAGCGGGGTTGAACGCAGTTCTTGCTCTATGACAGAAGGATTTACCCCGGCAAAAATCTTGAAGTCCCTGATCATGTGCATTTGATCGAAGTATCCTGCCTCGTGCGCTATTTGTAACCAGCTGATTTGTGGGAAATCTTCCCGAAGCCTGTACGCCTTGGAAAACTTTAAAATTCGTGCATAGAATTTCGGGTTCATGCCTATTCTTTCTTTACATGTCCTTTCAAATTGTTTTAAGCTCAGACAGGAAAGTGATGCTGTTTTCTCAATAGACATTGCACCATTAGTTGCCAGGAGCGCGCGAATGGCAGCATCAAAGGGCAACATCTTCCTGAGACCAATTACCCTTTTCAAAAGGAATTCTTCGACTATATTTTTACCTTCTTGTATCGTGCCTATATTTTGTAAACGTTCATTGACGCTCCGCATCTCGGCATCAAAAAAGTCCAGTGCGTCATAGCCGCCATCAGCCAACTCGTGCATGGGAACATTCAAGATGCGGTACATGGCACCCGGCAGGAAATCGACAGCGTACCGACCGGAGACGTTTGTGCACTTTGACATTTACACGGGAAAGCTGGGGCCCGGTAAGCAAGACAAGTGGCTGCACTTCAAAATTTGCCGACCCGGGACGGCCCATTGATACAGGATCATTGCAATAAAACATCAATGATTGGAAAGGCGAAGGCGGAAAGGGTGTTACCACCTCACTAATTCCATCCATCAGCGTCAAATCTACCGTTAGTATGTTGAGCACATATTCGTGGAGAGCTGGGTGCAGCAGGTGTGTTTTTACTTCCATTTGACGTGCAGTGTCTAGCAACAATCATCGTTGTATCCCAAGGTAATATTTTCAATTTTTTATGTCAACTAAATGTCAACTAAAATAATCCGCCCAGCCTACTGTGTTTCAAACAACTAGCAGGCCAGGAGACTAAAAACAGAAAGCCCGCCGGCATGGACGCCGGAGGGCTTTTGTCGGGCTATGCTGTCCTCTAAGTTGGTTCAGCCCACCCAGGTTTCAGTAGCGTGCTGTTCAGAACTGCAGCCCCATGTTGACTGTCACGTATGCGTACGACTTGGTATCGACCAGGCTGCTACCTATCAGTTTGTACTGCTTACGTTGCGTCACGTAGCTATCCGCGTCCAGCGTGTAATTGTAATAATCGCCGTCGAGTGAACCCTGCTCGGTTACGAGCGTGACCAGGTGCTTGCCCGGCTTACCGAAAATCCGCAGGTAAGCATCATGTTCTTTCACACCGATTACGTTCAACGGATAATTATCGCTCATGATCGGGTCGCCCCCTGCCGGAGTGTAGTTGAATTTTGTTTCAAAACTGGTAGATGTTCCTGTCGATTCCGTCGCCGAGATTATGTCGCCGTCAGCATTGTAAGCATACCCGAATCCACCAACGCAGCTATTTTTATTCTGGTAAGTCAATAACTGACCCTTCTCATTGTAGTTGAACTTCCACTCCCTTAAGTAAGTTAGAGGAACATTGTTGTTGACAACGGTAATCACTTCTGCTGATTCCTTGCAGCGCCCGCTTGCATCCAGCATAAAGGATTCATCACGGAGCTTGACCTTTCCCTGATGCGTAAACGCTCTGATTTTACCGGGACTATAGGTGTAATCGGTCTCGATAGCGAGACCACCACGTGCGGGGGTGGTCACGTTCATGAGCCGGCCATTGTTGTCGTAAAACAGGGTTGCCTGACCATGTTTTGTGAGCTTGTGCACCTGGGGAAAGTTGGGTGAGTCAATATCACTTCCGATCCGCGCTGCTGATGCTGAGGCTGCTTCAGAAAGGCATGGGGTCCACAGCGCTATCTTTCTGGCAGGCAAATGAGCCAATCGCTAAGGCAAGGAAAAGGGTACTTTTGAAAAAATGTGTTTTGTTTAACATGGCTTTGTTGGTTTAAATACTATTTTATTCACTTCTCATTTTTGCCTACTCGATTTCAGGTTTTCGGCGCTTCCTGCTTTACTATGATACAAATGTGAGGCGAGTCTGGTAGGGCGTCAAAAGTTTCGTCCTGAGCGGCTGTAATCGGGACATTGAACCGCAGGTCAATGGCGATGAATCGTTTATGTGCATCTCTTTACGACAGCATCTTCAGTCAGGATCCATTTCGGCAAACCCATCTTGAAAACGGCCCTGACGCAGTTCCCCGTCAAACAAGTCGCCTATGGTTTTAAGTAGCTTTTCATCCGTACTTTCCAGACCAAGTCTTTTGTAATCATCACGGAAGTAGAGCGTAAGCAAGGACCCATTGATGGTGATATCCGCACTGATCCAACCCTCGCGCCGGTTAATTTTTGGCTCAATGGCTGGATACTGCATCTGAAACCAGCGCATAAAGTGCTCAAACATGCCAGGCAATACGGGTTTTAGTTCGTATCGGATCGGCGGCATTTTACCCAGGTTCTGTGCCCACCGACCGTGCCAGGGCGGGCGCTGAGTGTAGTGCCGCAGACTCAGAACCTCCTTACCCTCACTATCAGTTGTCCAGTCGAAATACGTGGCGAGCCAGTCGGACTTAGCGTCCTCAGCTAGTATAAACTGCGTAACCGAAGGACGAAATGGAACGACATAAGTTTGGTTCTTTACAAAGTCGACGGCTAAAAGGGCGTATTCAGACCGCTTTCGCTGGTGGTTGTAGCGGGTGCCGATAAATACCAATTGTGTTTTGCCGGGTGAAAAACCAACCAATATGGAGTTTATCCGGGTATACCCGTCTGTGCGTTCTATCGCAGCCTTGCTGACTAAATCGAGCGGATGAACCGTCAGGGTTTGTATATCCAGGACGCTGCATTCATTGACCAAAAGGTAACGCCCGCCATTTAAAAACCGGGACGCTTCGGAATTATCTGCCGGAAAACTAAATTGTGTCCTGCCGGATTGTCCATTATCACTATCGAGCCATTGGTAGGTGTTAAGTGCGCCTCCGGTGTTGGCGACGGTCGTGACGTGAGTCTGACCCGCACCGGCGGACCGGTTGCCGGCAGTAATCAGATATACGTGGTTACTGGAGGCCAGCACAGCTGATTCAGGCGCGTCCTGAAGGAACCAGGCCTGCCAGATTGTTACTTTTCTGCCATCGCGATCATTTATCAACACGGGTTGTCCGTTATGGCTGATTTTGAAACTGGATATCTTAGGCGGGCGGCGGGGAATGAGGCTTTCATTTGACTTATTAAATAGGTCGAGACGGCGATCACGAGCTAGTCTATACGTAAGAATCAATGAGTCACCAGTTATCTCCGTTTGTGCTGTTGTCATTGTCCCTGCCGAGCAGCCTAAAAGGGCGAGAAAACTGCTTCGTAGTGCCATGATCCATAGTTGGGAAGATTGTAGGGACATTTTAAGAAGCCATCTGGTGCATAGGGCAGCCCGAGGGAGGTAATGACAGGTCCGACTTTTCAGCCTGTGCCGCGTACATGGTTGCCTCTATGCCAATCATCAGAGTGGCTAATTGTGCGTAGGCGGCGGCCCAGGCATCTAAAAGCATTGGCGAAGCGGCTTCGCCCAGCACCTCGCTGATGGAAGCCAATAACTGCTCGCCTACAATGGGATAATGCTCGGGGCGAATGTTCAGGCTGGTGTGTTTATGACCAATGCGGGTCAGGGCTGGCTCCAGTACCAGCGGATTGTCGATGTGTTGGGCGTAGGCCAGTACGGCAGAAGCCAACGCTATGGGTTGACGACCGCTTTGCTGATGGTCCATGTTGAACACGGCTGTCAGGTCGGGATAATGCGTGAACAGACGCTGATAGAAATGCGTCGTCAGCAACACGCCGTGTACTTTTAGCACGGGAACGGTGTCTTTTATTAGTTGTTTTTGTTCGGATGTCATCTGGATAATGAATTGATTAGAAAGTGGAAATTTTGAAAAACGACAAATAGTAAAATGCTGTAAAGGCACTTACAAAGTCACAGGCAAAGGTGCAGGTAACATAAGCCTTGATTCAAAAATTTTGGCACCAGTGGCTGTAATTCGGCTATGATTTACCGCTAATCGATCGTGAGTCGTTGTGGGCAGCCACTGTCACTCGATTCGATTTGGATACGACTCATGTCCAGATAACTGCGCTTCATGCTGTTAAATTTTCCATCACTAAAGCAGTGCGATACTTTTGAATAAGCTCTCAAAGTGGTGCTAACGAAGACAAGTGATACGTATGAACCCTTTCCTAGGTTTACGTTTGCTTACTACCGTTCGTTAAATCAAAATGATGTTATCCCTATTAGTCATGAAAACTAACTTTACCAAGTCTTGTCTAGCCTTACCAATTAAAGGCAGAGATCTGAAAGAAAAGCTTTTTACTCAGACAGCCATTTGTTCACGTGGATGTTCGTTTCTTTTTGTTGCTTTTCTGCTACTTACATTACCGGTCAACGGTCAGGAAAGCCAGGACTTTCTATTAAAAAGAAATCAAATTACAATTGGCCTGGGTGGCAATTTTATTAAGACGCTTGATCTTGTCACTTCTCCCCTCATGTATAAGTCGCTTAGGACAGACTTGCAAATGGGCTATTCGCGCAGGTTACAAAACGGAGTTTTTTTATCTGATCTCCACATATTCGTAGGTTCGGCAAAACCAAATTCCGGTTCTGCCGTTCAGATATATGCCAAGGAAACCAATATTCATGGAATTGAAACTGTGGAACGTAAAGAACTTTCAATAAGCCAATTAGGCTTTAACCTGCGATTCGGTTATTTACATAAATTGCCCCAACTGCGCAGTATAACGAATGCCTTTTACCTGGGCGGAAGCCTGGAAGAAAGTTTAACGTATGTGCCCGGATTTATAAGTACTGGCGTAATCAACTACGGTTCGTTAAATGCCATGGCGAGATTCGACCACTTTTTCCAAAATGGAAAACCCATCAGTTTTGAGTTTTCGGCCCCGCTTGTTTCAATTGTAACACGCCTACCCTATCACCAGTCGCCCGGATCACCGGATCAGTCGAGTATCGGAGCATTTTTTACGGGTAACAATAAGGTTGAGACGCTCAATCATTTTCAAAATCTGCGGTTCTCAGTAAAATATCCTTTGCTGATAGTAAAGCGTATCGCTCTGAACATTCAGTATCAAGCCTCCTGGATGCATTATTATCATCCCAATCACCTGACGCAGGCAGGCAATCAATTATCCCTAGGTTTAACCTTTTAATGTAATAATATGAAAGCGCAATTAATCAAATTGGCAGGAGTTTTAATGTCCCTGCTTATCGCTCTCAGCTCGTGCCAGGAAACAATGGTTGGCTATGAGGCTAATAATTCAAGTGAACAAAACTTCCAGGCGATGTGGGAAAAATTTGACAGCCATTACGGCTTGTTCTTAGTAAAAAATATCGATTGGAATGAAGTATATGCGTCACACAAATCCCGAGCAGCGGCCGCAAAAACAGATGCAGATTTGTTCTCAGTACTTTCTTCTGCGTTGTATGTCCTGAACGACAAACACATTAACATTTACACAAACAGCCCGCAGTTAACCGACTATAATAGCGGTGAAAACGGGCATATACCAGCTCAGGTAGATTTTGATTTCGAAGTCGTCCGGGAAAAATATCTTACTGAATATCATGAGCTTTCAGAAGAATTGGGTTATGGTAAGTTAACACCCGAGATTGGATACATACATGTTGATTCATTCAAGGAATCTTTTTCCGATTACCAAAAAAACATGGACAAAGCCATTAATGCCTTGTCATCCACCAAAGGGATCGTATTTGATATCAGAGACCATAGCGGTGGCTCCGATCTGGTGAGTAAATATATAGCCGGCAGATTCGCAAATTCGAAGAAGTTGTTTATGACATCCAGCAAAAGAAATGGTCCCCTTCATAACCAGTTCGAAGCTGCTACCAAGTGGTATGTCGAACCGTCGGGTAAAACGCAATACACGAAACCAGTCATTCTTCTTACCACATCCACTACGATAAGCGCAGGAGAAACCTTCACATTTGCCATGAGAGAAAATGACAATGTAATCCATATGGGAACAACAACCGCCGGTGCGTTTTCTGATGTGATTGCCCATCAATTACCAAACGGCTGGATTGTCACTGTGGGCGTAGGCGACTATCGTGGCTCAGACGGAAAGAGCTACGAAGGGATTGGAATTACCCCAAAGATTATTAGTTCAAACGAGAAATCAGATGTACTGAACGGCGTGGATAAAACCCTTGAAGCGGCGCAAGAAATTTTGCATAAAACACATTAAGATCTTCTATTATTAGTCATGAAAAAAATCGTTACCACCAGACCATTCCATTATTTCATTCACACACTCACATTTGTTTTTTTATTATTAAAAATCCTCACTGCGAATGCGCAGATTGTATGGACGGGCATCACGGTAAGCCCGGAACAACAGCTTAATGACGTGGCCTTCGGAGCGGGCAGATATGTTGCAGTGGGTGAAAATAATATTATGCGCACTTCAACCGACGGCGCAACCTGGACTACTTTGCAGCCAGGCCTGGCCGTTGGTGGCACGTTATACAGTATTGTTTTCGCCAACAACCTGTTTGTTGCAGTCGGCAGTTCTGGCTTGATCGTCACCTCTACGGACGGGATTTCGTGGACCGCAAAATCGATGGGCACCACACAGAAATTCAAGGGTATTACCTACGGTTACGAGACATTCGTAATCGTAGGCACAGCAGGCGCATTGCTGACATCACCGGACGGCCAAAACTGGACAAAACGGCCCAGTGGCCTGGATGACCTGAATGACGTTGCCTATGTGGATTACACCTTTATTGCTGTGGGACCGAACGGATTGATCAAAACATCTTCTGCATACGGCATAGACTGGTCTGTGAAATACTCGGGCACGTATAATGAGTTGCGGGCCGTAGCGGGTCGCCCTAACGGAGGTTCGGTGATCGTAGGTGACAAAGGAACTATTTTGTATTCAAAGGAAGAAAAATACTGGAACCAAGTCCCAACCCAGGACAAAACGCTGTCCCTAAGTGGTGTCGAATGCAATCCTTCAAATGGTCGGTTTGTGGCTGTTTGCTCCAACAAAAATGTGGCACTGGTGTCTCCTACCGGGGAATACTGGGCTGACGCGCCTAAACCAACCGGATCGGCCTGGTATTTCAACCGTGTCCGCTATTTTCAAAATTCATTTCTGGCCGTTGGAGGCAAGGGAACGTTCCGGTCATCGAGTAACAACGGCTATTCGTGGTCTTCGGAAACCACGAATTTCAGGACCATGCAGCTAAATGGCGCGGCCTATGGAAACGGCACTTTTGTAGCAGTAGGGAGTGCCCCGCTGGATAACGGAGCGACTGGACTGGGACAAACCAACCTCGCCATTGCCTCCACAGATGGAATTAGATTTACGGTCGGAAAAACGGTGAAGCTGGTCGGTGGCACAAAATCCATTCATGACGTTGCTTTCGGAAATGGTTTATTTGTAGCCGTAGGGGCCGATGCATTGATCCAGACTTCGCCGGATGGGAAAGACTGGACATACCGCCAGGTCGAGTTCGGACAAAATCTTATCGGGGTCACTTTTGGCAGTGGCAGGTTCGTGGCAGTCGGCCTCCATGGCCTTATTCTTTGGTCTTATGATGGGAAGGTTTGGCATAAATCAACTAATAAGGCCCTTTATTCCATCAATACCGTGGCTTATGGGAACGGACTGTTCGTGCTCGTCGGACAATACGGTCTCATTGGAACGTCGCCGGATGGCAGTCACTGGTCGTACTGTTACAGTGGCACAACAAACCACCTGAGAGGCGTCGCGTTTGGATACAACAAATGGATTGTTGCCGGACAAAATAATACGATCCTCACTTCTACCGATTGCCTAAAATGGAAACCGCTAACCCCCTCAGTCACCGTAGGCCCGACCGACTTTACAGATGTAATTTTCAACAATCATTTTTTGTTTACCGGGACTAACGGTAAGATTTTAAGATATGTAGGTGATCCCTGGTGGGCAGTTCAGGCATCAGCCACCTATAAAAACCTGAATACAATTACCTACGGCAATGGATTGTATATGGCGGGTGGAAATGCGGGGGCTTTGGTCAAATCGGTTGACCGTCTCTTTTATCCTGATACTCCGGATTCGCCACTCGAGGAAGCTCAGTTTAGGGTAGGTCAAACCGACATGGACGAAAATGCTGCCGAAGAAGGAACCGTGAAACCTGCATTCACCGCTACTTCTTACCCAAATCCGGTGGATGATCAATTTGCTGTTAAAATTGAAGGAGCAGAACATGAAAAAGTGAGGCTGCAGCTGCTAGACGTCTCGGGCCGGACGATCCTGGATAAAGTGGTGACTGCCGAAACCGGCACTTATCAGGAAACAATCCCGATGGCCCAGAAACAAACCGGAATTTACTTGCTGCGGGTCAGCACCGCCACACACACTCAAACTTTGAAAATACTAAAACAATCATTTAAATAAATGGCCCTTTTGCTGACCCACCTTTATTTAGGGATTGCATCTAGGCCTCCCTAGTTACAATTTATTGGTTAGTACCATTCAAACTGTGGTATCAAAATTTAACATCTGGGACACATAACTGCCTCCTAGACCAAAAACATTTTAGACTTACAGTATTTTAATTTTTACGGCTCAACTCAAACTATTACAACTTCCATTATGAACAAAATTTGTTTAAATCTGCTTTTTGTTGCGTTCTTTCTTTTAAGCTTCTCTTGCACGGACCATGACATTCCTTCGGTTCGCCCGGTGATTGAAACCGAAACGGCCTATATAGAAGACTCATTCAGTGACAATATGATCTTTGGAATAAAATGGATTGAGCTTGGCTCAGTACCAGCAGTAGAGTACGGCAATATCTACAGTCAAACCCTGTCAGGTGATGCCCTAAACGTGGACGGTGCCGACGTTGTTAACGTTGTTTTTCCTAAAGGGAATGTTTCTCATGTTGGTTTTTTTCCAAGTCGAAACATTTATTACCGCGCGTATGCCAAGCTAGGAGACGGAACAGTAATTTACGGCACAGAAAAGCTAATTGAAATTTAAGAGTGTGTTGAGATCATAGGCACACATAAGAATCGTTCGATGAATCCAAAGATTCAGAAGACTTGCTTTCATTTTTTTATTTAAAATCAAAAAGCCCGCAAATCATTGATTTACGGGCTTTTAAGTAATTTTGATTTTTCAATCAGTGGAGATGGAGGGATTCGAAATCCATCTCTAATCAACTTATTTTCAAATACTTACTTTCCCGTATTTTTCTCAGTCCCTAATTCGTCCCTCGGGTTTCAATGCGAAATCTGCGGATAACAAAAAACCCGCAAATTGATTTTGCGGGTTTTTGTAAGTTTTGATTTTTCAATCAGTGGAGATGCGGGGAGTCGAACCCCGGTCCAGATCAGGGAAACCCTGCGCCTTCTACATGCTTATCCTCGATTAGATTGTCGGGCCAGACAAGGTTCGCGGCGGACCCGCGTCTAAGCCTTAGATACTAGTGTCTTGTTGGTTTTACGCATCAATATACCAACCAGCGCTGCGGTTCGACACCTCTGGACCCACCCGGCAGCACGTGGGGTGGAGAGATGATGGCATTTGGTTAATCCTCCGGATTAAGCAGCCATGGCGTAGTTAGATTCGCCAGATATTGTTTGAGACCATTATTTACGGGAGGTAATCTCAACTCCCGACATGCTTACACACAGACCTTCAGCCCGCTGTCAATTCCAGTCACCCCCGTTTGGGCTATCGGCTTTCAGCTTTTGGCGATCGGCTTTTGTAGTTCACCAAGCGCCATTGCGAAGTTTGATTGCATTGTAAGTTACAACCTTTCAGCTCAAAAAGTTCGTAAAAAGTGGCAGTAATTTATCCTTAAATGCAACCTAATGACCTAACCCGCTGAGATGAAATACATTACAATCCAGCTTGCAAACATTACATTCAAAACCGGTCGAGCATTGAGCCGCTCATTTAAAACTCCCAACGATAACTCAGCACAGGAATCAATCCAAGCTGATATTGGGTGACGATGTCCTTTTTCAATGTGTCGTAATATTTGAATGCCTCATTTTTAGTGCCGGAGACATTTTGCAGGTCAAAAGCAATTGTGCGGCTATATCGCACATTGCTTTTTTTCCAATAAATACGGAGATCAGGGCGGAAATAATCTTTCATTTTATACGAGAAATCTACGTTTTTGGCGTAAACTGTCGCTAATGCTTTTTGAGATGCGGCCAAATCAATCGGCGTGTCACGGAAACCTCCAAGCCAGAGGATTTTAGCATTCACACCCCAGATACCGCGTTCACCGACTGTAAACTCTTTTCCAGCCGTTAAGCTGAATGTATGCCGCCCATTATATCTGCTATCGCGTCGAACACCATCATTTGCAACGAATGTTGCGTCGTAAAGCGAGCCTGATATTAACATGTAATATTGTTTAGTCAGCATCTTTTGATAGGTTGCTTCAACGCCATAATTGCGCCCTTTTCCACCATTGATGAGCTTGTATAAAATCCGGTTCTCAATCATGTTCAGCGCAGAAAAGTTGGGCTCGAAACGATCTCCGATTGCAATGTCGAACTGTTCCTGCCAATATGCTTCCACTTTGATGCTGGCATCTTTCTCGAAATTCCTCTGATAACCGAAAACCAAATGATGGGACTTGGCCGGTTTTAAATGCAGGTTCCCCGAAACGTCTGTCGTAACATATTCAGCAAGGTAAACCTGCGGTTGCTGCATCTGACTGTGTAGTCCATAGGATAATGTCAGTTGCTGCTTTTCGCTCACCTGCCATTGGAATGCAACCCTTGGTTCAACGGACACATTGGACTTCGCTTCTGGCTCAGTTATCTTACTTAACAGCATATGAACGCCGACTTTACCAGAAATTTTCGGAGACACCTGGAAGCTTAATGAAGCAAAGGGCTGGAAAACCAAACTGTTGATTCCGCCGAAAGAATAATATGGAAACAGATGGTCTTTTTGGTAAGTTAAATATCCGCCAACATTGAACCGGCTGCGGAGTCCGACCTTAGCATTCAAAACGGAACTTACTGAAAGCTTTTTTTTCTCCATCAAATCTTCGCCTAGCTCATCCGGTGTAGCTGGCGTATTAAAAACCGGAGCTTCATTTCTGGAAGTGCGCAGCCCGGAAAACACTACAACTGATCGTAAAGAAGCATTTCTGCTCAACGGAAAGTCATGCGTTACGCCCGCAGCGCCCATTTTATTTTTGTAAAGAATGTTATATCCGTCTTTGCGAAATTCCCATGTCGCACTGTCTCCCTCAGATTTAAAATCATTGCTACTCAAACCACCTATACCGAATATTTTAAATGTTCCAGCTTTGCCAGCGGGAAGATTAACATTAAAAGACAAATCCTGAAAGCGAATATCCTCTCCTCCAAACTTAACACCAGCCGCCCCGAGCAGACCGGTGAAAGAGTAGCGGTAATTGATGAGATATGATGCTTTGGATTTTTTGGAAAATGGCCCTTCGGCTGCAAAATCAAGGCCTAGTAAGCTGGCTTGCGCAGTGAATTCGGTTTTTTCGTCATTGCCATTTCGCAGTTGCATGTCCAGAATGCCTCCCGTAACATTGCCATATTGAGCAGGGAACGGGCCTGATAAGAAGTGCGAAGTTCCCAGAAGCTGCGTGCTCAAAATATTCACTCCCCCACCCGTTGATGTGGGCCGGTCGCTGAATGTGCCTGCGTTGGATAAATGATTGGGATTGACAATCTCAACGCCTTCGAGTCGCCACTGCATGCTGTTGGGAGAATTGCCTCGGATCACCAGTCCATTTGCCTGATCATTGGCTGCGGCAACGCCTGGAAATGAGGTTGCTACGCGCGCAGGATCCATGTAAGTGGCTGCATATCTGAGTGTTTGCTCGATGGTTATGGCTTGAATGCTGTTAAAAGCAAGCGGCCGGGAAGCAGTGATTGTGGCTTCATTGAGCTGTTTTCCAACGGAATGCAACCGGATCTGCTGCACATTTTCTTTTCCCGATTCCAACAGAATTTCAGGAATGGATACGGATTCATAACCGAGGAATGACGCGGTCAAAACATATCTCCCGACTGGCACCTGATCAAAGCGGAATTCGCCGGCCTCATTGGCGCTGGCGCCTTGGCCCGTTGCATTTATCGTTACGGAAGCGTTGCCAAGCGGCAAACCCGTATCCGCGTCCTTAACCGTTCCGCGGATTGTTGAAGTGTAGGTTTGTGCAAATGATGATATGGAGCAAAACAAAGAGAAAAGTAAAACACGAAGCATACAAAATAATAACCAGGTGAAACTGAATTGTAACCGCAAAAGTAGCCTGTAACTGCTTACTTACCTGTTGATCTCCATTTTTGTTATATAAAAAAACAGGGCGACCGATTGGCCGCCCCGATAAGGTTTGCTATACATCATTGCTATTTCAATCCATCAATAACCCGGATTCTGGGTCAATGTGGGCTTACCATCCAATTGGCTGTTCAGGATTTCGTCCTGTGGCAGTGGATAAAAGTTGTTTTTGTCTGTAAAGGTTTTGCCAGCCATATAACCTCTTTTGCTGAAAGTGCGGCCAGATGGTTCTTTGCCAGGAGCAGCTTCCTCAGCAGCATATTTGTTCAGCACTTTCGCCGCAATTCCCCAGCGAACCAGGTCAAAGAAACGGTGGCCTTCCATTGCGAATTCCAGTCTTTGCTCCATGCGAACGGCATTTCTTGCATAATCAGCGCCTTTTCCTGCGAATGCTCCTGCCGGATAGGGCTCTACTTTGTAAGTTACCGATGCATCCTGAACAGAACCTGTTTTGGCACGAAAACGGATTTGATTTACAAGTCCTTCTGCAACAGCCAGGTTTCCCAACTCAACTTCACATTCCGCCAGCCACAATATTACGTGCGACAGTTTGATCATGCGGAAGTTGTTGTTCACGTTACGCTTGCTGGTCGAGTGCGTTGTGCTGTTTTCTTCTGCCAGATAATACATCCATTTTTTACCCGTAAATGGTCCCGCATAAACCTGATCGCGAATCCAGGCTGAACCCGGCATAGGGCCCCAGTCCAGGAAGTTAACGCCGCGGCGGCCTACTGTCCAGTCAAGACGAGGATCAACCGGAACTGTTTTGTCAAGCGTAAATGCAGCCGAGCTAA
Organism: Dyadobacter sp. AC419; assembly: GCF_979253085.1. Classification (NCBI taxonomy): domain Bacteria; kingdom Pseudomonadati; phylum Bacteroidota; class Cytophagia; order Cytophagales; family Spirosomataceae; genus Dyadobacter; species Dyadobacter sp. AC419. The sequence continues at coordinate 31,081 of NZ_CEEDCD010000002.1, forward strand.
CAATTCCCTGATCATTTGGAAGATCCACTTTATTATATGTATCCAATGTTCCGTCCGCAGCGGCACCAATCATGGGCAGTCCGTTTTCAGTTTTGAATGCATTCACAAGGTTGTGAGAAGCCTGGTGAAAATCCGCAGCAGCCACGTCCCGGTGCACCGGCAGAATATGGCCAGTTGAGGTTGTCACCCGCGTTACCATTGTTTCCGTTTGTTCCATCATTTACAGAAAACTGCACTTCAAAAATAGACTCCGTATTGTTGTTTCCGGTTGTTCTGTAATTGTCGTGATAGTTAGCAACGAGTTTTTTGCCAGAGTTTTTCAACACGTCATCCAGCACTGTTTTTGCCTCAGCAAATTTCTTTTGGAACAAAAATGATTTGCCCAGAAAAGATTTAGCTGCCCATTGTGTTGCTCTTCCTTTTTGTGCCTGAACGGCCGGAAGGTTGTCAGCGGCGAATTTGAAATCTGCTTCAATTTTAGGCCACACATCTTCCGTGTTTGGAACTTTGGTCGAATTCGGATCAGCAGACACGTAGATTGTTTCGTCAATGAAAGGAATGTTGTTCCACATTTTTTTAGCCTCAAAATGGAAGAAGCCTCTCAAAAAACGCGCTTCTGCAACAACCTGATTCACTTCCGCTTCGGTCATATCCTTAATCAAATCACTTGTAGCGATCTGAATTACTTCGTTACATCTGGCAACGCCGTCATATTGGTGCCACCATTTGCCCAGGAAATAAGTGTTGTCCGAAAGCCAGTTGTACTGCTCGATGAAAGACTGTTCTGGCTGGTCACCTGCATCGGTTCCTTTCACTGCGTCATCGCTCGCAATCCCACCAAAAACATAATTGGAAACCGTCGACTGACGGCCTGTATTTCCTGAACCAACGCCATCAACCAGCGAGTAAGCGCCTATTAGCAAGGCATTTACTCCGTTTTTATTACTTAGCTGTTCAATAGACGCGCGGCCCTGTGGTTTCAGATCGAAAAAGCTGTCAGAGCACGAAAAGCTCATTCCGATCAGAACGATTAATATGGTTATTTTTTTCATTGTAATAATTGAAATTTCGTGAATGTCAGAGGATTAGAAACCAAAGCGTAAGCCCACCAGATAGGATTTAGAAACCGGATAAGCACCTTCATCCACACCCATGTGCTTGTCTTCGTTGTTGTTACCGGATCTTCTCAGGTTAATGTCCGGATCAAGTCCCGTGTATTTGGTGAATGTGAACATGTTTTGTCCTTGCAGATAAACCTGCGCAGACGCGATTTTCACTCTTTTCAGCAACTTAACCGGCAAAGTGTAAGTCAGCTGAACGTTTTTCACACGGAAATAAGAACCGTCTTCCAGGAAGTAAGAAGAAACCTGCTGGCTGGTCGCGTCACCTGAGTTAAGGCGTGGCAACTTGGCGTCGTCACCTGGTTTTTTCCAGGAATTGTAAAGCATATCTTTCGATCTGTTACCCTGGAAAACGTTGAAATCAGTCCAATATCTAACATAATTGAAGATTTCGTTGCCTTGAACTCCTTGGCCAAACACAGTCAAATCAAATGCTTTGTAACCAACATTAAGGTTCACACCATAGTTGAAATCAGGGTGCGGGCTGCCAATAATCGTGCGGTCAGCGGCAGTAATGATGCCGTCGCCATTCACGTCGCGGAATTTGAATGTTCCTTCACGTGTATACGAGCCGAATTTTGGAGCTGCATCCGCTTCTGCCTGATCTTTGATTACGCCGTCAACAAAATAGCCGTAATAGCTGGCAATCGGATAACCTGCTTTGGAAGCGGACATGGCCGGAAGGCGCGTTGAAAATCCGAAAATTGTCGCGTTAGGGTCATTGTTCAGCTTGATCACCTCATTTTTATAGTGACCAAAGTTCACGCCTGCTGCATAGTAGAAATCACCTTTTTTGTCGCGGAAGTTAAGACCGATGTCAAAACCTTTGTTGCTCACTTCACCAATGTTTGTATAAGGGATCGTTCCTGTTCCGGCCGTTCTTGGAATGGCGATCTGGGTCAGCATATCCGTTGTTTTACGGTTGTAGACGTCAAGCACAAATTCAAGTTTACCATTCAGCAACACCGCGTCAAGACCAATGTTGGTTGACGTGTTGGTTTCCCATTTACCATTGTTGTTACCAAACTGCACAAGGTCAAATCCACCGACGATCGACGTCCCTGTTCCGTTGATATCGTAAGCATTGTTCTGTGGATCCGGTGCATACAAAGTGTACGCATTGTAAACGTTCGGGATCAGCTGGTTACCGGTTTTACCCCAGCCAAAACGAATTTTCAGATCGTCCAAAACCTTCTTCGCTGGCTTCATGAATTCAAGTTCGGTCATCCTTAAACCCACCGAGAATGCAGGGAATACACCATAACGGTTCGCTTCCGAGAAGCGGGAAGATCCATCGCGACGCAATGTAAAGTCAGCCAGTAAAAGCTCTTTATAACCGTAGTTGATTTTACCAAATTGTGAGAAAAGCGCTGTTCTTTCAGCACCCGCACCTGCATTGGCCAAACCGGACGCCGAACCTGCATCCAGGTAACGATAGTCAAGGTCGTCAAACGCAAATCCGCTCCTAGTTGCCTGGAAAGCGGCAAAATAGGTTTTAACAGCTTCCGTTCCGACCAAAATATTGAAGTTATGCACGCCAAATGTTTTCGCATAATTCAATGTGTTAAACCAAGTGATCGATCGGTCTAAGTTATTGATAACGTTCAGGTTGTTTGCGTTTCTGGACTCCGCTGCTTCAATGTCGCGGTGGAAATACTCAGAGCGGTTTGTTTGATTGTATTCAAGACCAAAACTTGTGCGCGCAACCAATCCTGGCAAGATATCAACCTGTGCAAACATGTTTCCAAACACGTGCGTGCCTCTTGTAATGTTGTCTTGTTCACGATAAAGACGTGCAAGCGGGTTTGGCGCGTTACCCAGGTTACTTCCGCGGCTTCCTGCAAATCCGTTATAAGCAGATGTGTTTGTGCCGCCCAATGCAGCTGGTCCGCCTGTAATGTCAAACACCGGAATGATCGGGTGAACGCGGATCGCAAACATGATCGGGTTACCTTCATCATTGTTTGTAATGCCTTGTCTTTCATCGTAAGAGAATGTAAGGTTCTCTCCTACTGTGATTTTTCCTTTTGTGAATTCCGTGTTGGCGCGAACAGAATATCTTTTGTATTTGGTGTATCTTAAAATACCATTCTGCTTGAAATGGTTGGCAGAGATCGCATATTTTGCAGATTTCGAACCACCGCTTGCTCCTATCTGATAATTGGAAATCGGAGCCGGATCGAAAATTACATCTTGCCAGTCCGTTCCTTCTTTGTTAGCCTTTGTAATGTTGAAGGCTGTTTTACCAAGAGCGGGATCCGCAATGTCGTTCGTATAAGTGTAGTTGGAAGGCAATTCGCCATAAACGTTCGGATAAATGTAGTCCGCGATCGTCTGGTTGCCGTTCTCATCAAACTTGTACTGAACCGAAGGTGAAGTTGCCGAAGGATTTTTACCAGCCCCCAAATCCGACTGATACAAATATTGACCTAACTCTTTCGTGTTCAACAGATCCAGCATTTTACCAGGTCGCTGTGTGCCTGTGTAAAAGTCAAATGTAATGCTCGGATCGCCTTGCTTTCCTTTTTTGGTGGTGATGATGACAACACCGTTGGCAGCACGCGCACCGTAAATAGATGCAGCAGAAGCATCTTTCAAAACCTGCATCGACTCGATATCATTCGGGTTCAGCTGGTTCAATGTTCCCTGCGTAGGCACACCGTCAATTACATACAGCGGACTGTTGTTGTTGATCGAACCAAAACCACGGATCCGGACCATTGTTCCACCACCCGGCGAGTTGTCATTTCCGACCGTAACACCCGCGGCACGTCCTTGCAGCATTTGCGTTACACTGGCAGAAGGCACAGCGGTCAGTTCTTTTGTGTTAATGACGGTTACAGCACCGGTAATGTCCTTTTTACGCTGCGCGGCGTAACCGGTCACCACCACTTCCGTAAGTGCTTTTACGTCAGCGCTCATGCCAATGTCAATGGTGCTGCGGTTTCCAATCTCCACTTCCTGGGTAAAATAACCGATGTAGGAAACGACAAGCGTCCCGGTTTTTGAGGGAGTAGTAAGTGAGAAACGACCATCCGCGTCGGTGGTTGTTCCCATGGTTGTTCCTTTTAAGAGAACGCTCACCCCTGGGAGGGGCACATTTTCAGACGCGTCCGTGATGCGTCCGCTCAAAGTGTTCTGCGCCCACACATGGAGCACTCCGAAACACAATAAGAAAGTCAGGTAAAGATTTTTTTTCATTAACTGTTCGGGTTTGTTAAAATATTAATAAAAAAGGAAGAAGTTGTAACCTGCTGTTACTACACAGAGTTGGGTAGAAATGGGCTTCTGAGAGTAAAATAGGCTATTATTTGCAAATTATAGAAAAATTCAAAGATAGCAAGCGAATCGCATCGTTATTGGCAATATAAACTTGCAACGGTCGTTCCGGATTATTTTTCGGTCAATAAGTAACCAATTGTGTACTTTTTTATAACGATTCGAACATTAAATTTTCCTATTCTTGTTTTTATACCAAAAGCTTAGAGAAATTAGGAATATCCCGGTTTGGGCGGGCGAATGTAAACCGCGCTATTTTCGGATTTGTCGTATTTTTGTCTGCGTAATAACGGACATGTATGAAGGTTGAAGAAATAGAGGATTATTTTAAGTCATTGCAGGATCACATTTGCCAGGCAATTGAAGAAACAGACGGCTCGGCAAAGTTTGTTGAAGACCTTTGGGAACATCATTCAGGCGGTGGCGGAAGGACCCGTTTAATTCAGAATGGTGACGTCCTGGAAAAGGGCGGTGTCAATTTTTCGAGCGTGCGGGGCGAAGTGCACCCGCGGCTTCGGCAGCAAATGAACCTGGGTGAAAATGACGATTTTCATTTCACAGCAACGGGCGTTTCGATTGTGATGCATCCCAAAAATCCACACGTTCCTATTATACATATGAATGTGCGCTATTTTGAGCTGAGCAACGGCACCTGCTGGTTTGGCGGCGGCATTGATCTCACCCCGCATTATGTGGTGGAAGAGGATGCCCGATTTTTTCACCAGACATTAAAATCTGCTTGTGACATTCACCATCCGGAATTTTACGAGAAGTTCAGCCAGTGGGCAGATGATTATTTTTACATTCTGCATCGCAATGAGACACGCGGCATTGGCGGCGTTTTCTTCGATTATATGAAGCCGCTTGACAATGGCAATGCGCACGGACTTTCAAAAGATCAGATTTTTGAGTTTGTAAAATCGATCGGCGAATCTTTCGCACCGGTTTATACGACACTCATGCAAAAGCACCGGAATGAGCCTTTTACGGAAAGGCAAAAACAATGGCAGTTCCTGCGCCGCGGACGTTATGTGGAATTTAACCTGGTTTGGGACCGTGGAACCAAGTTTGGCCTTGAAACCAATGGCAGAACGGAATCGATATTGATGAGCTTGCCACCGCAGGCTAATTGGGAATATAATTTCCAGCCGGAGCCGGGATCTGAGGAAGAGAAGACTTTGAACTTGTTAAAAAAAGGGCTGAATTGGGCTTCCTGATTTGTCATAAATCAGATAACCATCTTTTACAACCAGCGGTGACTCGAAATTATTCGTGTAAAGCTGTCCCGTTCCCAGACCTTGCGGGAGCGGGTTGTTATAGGAAGCCGTAAACTGGGCGATGGCGCTCAGTCCAATGTTCGATTCCAATGCAGATGTGATCCACCAGTCAATGTTCAGGCGGTTAGCGATTTCGATCCATTCGGCTGTGTGCCGGAAACCGCCCAGTAATGTTGGTTTTAAAATGATAAAAGGCGGCATCAGCTTTTTCAGCAGGGCAAATTTTTCGCGGTAATCGAATATGCCGATCAGTTCCTCGTCTAATGCAACCGGAACGGGCGAAGAAACGCACAATTCCTGCATAAGCGCATGCTGCCCTTGCCTTACCGGCTGTTCAATCGAATGCAAGTCATATTCGGCAAGTTTTTTCAGCTTAAAATCGACGTCTTCCGCGCCAAAAGCACCGTTTGCGTCCACGCGAAGCGTAATGTTATCTTTGTCAAACTTGTTACGGATCGATTCCAGAATGCGGCATTCCTGATCAAAATTGATTGCGCCGACTTTCATTTTCAATGTCGAAAATCCTTGTGCAAGCTTGGCTTCCACCTGTTCTGACATGTTTTCATAAGATCCCATCCAGATCAGCCCGTTCATTAAAATGCCGCTCTCGCCTTTTGAAAATGCATTTTTAAACTGAACTCTTTCCCCGCCGTTCATAATATCCAGCAAAGCCATTTCAATTCCAAAACGAACGGATGGTAAATGCTGCGGAATAACCTGGTCTAAAATAATGCCGAGATTGAAGGGAAAAACGTCCAGATCCATTTCATTGAAGAGGTCGCAAACGGCTGCAAGCTGCTGTTCAAAATCGGGCAGGTCGTCAACGCTCAGACCGGGCAGCGGGCCGCATTCTCCGTAACCTGCTATGCCGGGCTGCTCATTATCAGTGATTTTGATAAGCCAGGAAGTCTTTTGTGTAAGGACCCCGCGAGAGGTGCGCGCTTCATTACGAAAATGCAGCGTGTAGGGCTTATACACAATTTTTAACGGCATATTTTTGCGGTGTCAGATTTTTTCGGGGCACAATATTAGGCAAAAAATACGTAATTATGCACCAGTTATGAAAGAACATGATTGGATAAAAATCGCTTTAACGCCGTTTTCATGGGTTTATGGTTTCATCACCGACCTGCGTAATCTGTGTTACGATCACCAATTATTTTCTTCCAGGAAACCTGCTCAATTTGTCATTTCAATTGGCAACCTCACCGTCGGCGGAACCGGCAAAACGCCAGTTACTGAATATCTGACCAACCTGTTTGCAGACAAAGTCCCGACAGCCATTTTGAGCCGCGGTTACGGACGCAAAACGAAAGGTTACCGCCTGGCCGACAAAACTTCAACGCCTGATGACATTGGCGATGAGCCTGCACAATATTTCAGGAAATTCAGCCCGGATGTGCTGGTTGCCGTTTCCGAAAATCGCGTTGCGGGGGCCGAAAATATCGCATTGGTAAATCCGGCAATCAAACTGCTTTTGCTCGACGATGCATTTCAGCACAGAGCCATCGCGCGTGACATTAATCTGCTTCTGAATGATTTCGAAAGGCCGTTTTACAAAGATTTACCCTTCCCGGCCGGCCGCCTGCGTGAACGCAGAAATGGCGCTAAAAGAGCCAGCGCTGTTATTGTAACAAAGTCTCCTGCCCTGCTGGACTCCAACGTTAAGGCTGAAATAATTAAGCAGATCCGCCAATATAGCGAGCCGCAAACGCCTGTTTTCTTCTCATTTCTTGACTATGCCGGACCGGTGAGTTATGCGGGAGGCCATGTTTCGTTAAAGAAAGTTAAAATGGCGGCTGGAATCGCAAATCCTTTGCCCTTCGCTGCACATCTGGAGGCCCGGTTTGACGTTACAGAACAGGTTGTATTTCGGGATCACCATAATTACACCGCTCACGACGTCGAAGAACTGATTAAGAACTTAAAAAGCGATACTTTTGTGGTAACAACCGAAAAGGATATGGTCAAGTTAAAGCCATTGGTTGAGGCGTTGCAGGTGGCAGGGAAATTTGCCTATATTCCTGTCAAAGTGGATTTTGGCAACGATACAGCGCGCTTCCAAGAGTGGATTTTCAGTCACACCGATCACCTATTTCGCGCAGAACGATAGTTTCCTCTATGAGATTTGTTTTATATATAATACTTTGTTTAGCAGCCAGTTTCATTTTCCTTAACCCAACGGCAGTTGCGCAGGTGCGGATGCCGGGCGGAATGCAAATGCCAGGAGGCACGGGCGGCGGCAACACCCGGGGACAGCAGCAAGGAGGAACAAGCTCGCCAAAGCCCGGCGGCGCGATTCTGGACGACAGCACCAAGAACATTTACGGTCCGAAAACTACGCTGCATTACTTCGAAAACGACATTCTGAACAACCGCGATTCCTTGCGCTATCGCGTGGACACGAACCTTACCAACTTCCACCGCTGGACTCCTGTTGACAAATCCTGGGGAAAACTGACGGATCTTGGCAACACGGTGACGGCGACCAGAAACCTGTTGTTTGAACCCCGCCAGGACATTGGCACGCAGCTGGGATTCCGGGCCTATGACGCATATGCGATCAAGCCGGAGGAAGTGCAGTATATGGACACCAAGTCGCAGCATACGGAGCTCAATTTCATTTCCGGGGCTCGCAAAACGTCACTAGGAAGCTTTTCCTACACCCAGAATGTCCACTCCCGCTTCAACTTCGGACTAGGCTTTCGCAGGCTGACCTCAAACAAGCAATACGGCTTTGTTAACACATTGAATTCGGGCGCTTTTCTCGGACAAAACTGGCAGCTGCTTGCGCACACCAGCTTTTTTTCCAAAAACAAAAAATACCTGATCCTCGCACATTACAGGCACATGAACCAGAAAGTGCGCGAACAAGGCGGAGTCATTCCCAATGTTGGCCAGGACAGTGTTGTTGAAAAATACAGTTATGACGGCGCGGCGCGGATCAGTGACGATGCCAATTCGTGGGAACGGCGTCAGGGGCTGCACATTTACCAGCAATATCGGCTTGCGAATGGTTTCCAGGTGTTTCAACAAGCGGATTATTCGACCGTAATTGATCGTTACACGGACCTGGACATAACCCGGGGACTGGAAAAGGAAGTTTACCCGGCAGCGAAATATGATCTCGAAAAAACGCGTCAGGATATTTATTACAGGCTTTTTGACAATAAAATCGGTGTCAAAGGATTTTATTCCGGATTTAATTATCGTGCATTTCTCCGGCAGCGCTTTTACAGCATGCGCGGCGCGACGCAACTGGGCAATGAGATTGGCGAAACTTATACGACTTATAAGACGGGTTTGCGGTTTGACAACATTCTGGGCGCTTGGCTAGGCTATTATCTCAAAGATTCTGTTCAATATTTGACCGCCGAAGCAGATCTCAATCTTGCAGCCAATGTGGAATATCGTTTGAAAGGCGAACTGAACACGCGCTGGGGAAAAGCTGGTTTTCAGAGCATTCAAACTGCTCCGGATCTTTTGGTACAACGCTATCTGAGCAATCATTTTGACTGGCGCAACAACTTTGATCCAACCAAAGTGCAGACAATTTATGCGTCGCTTCCTTTAAAAACGAAGAAGATCTCATTTATTCCCGAAATCCAGATCCATCAGGTCAACGACTACATTTATTACGATACATTAGCATTGCCAAAACAGCTGAATGCTGGTTTCCGCTTGTTAAGGGTTGGTTTTAATTCAAGTATAAACCTGAAACGATGGAATTTTACGGGCATGGGCTTCCTGACGCTGAATGATAATAAGGATGTCGTGCGGGTTCCGGCTTTGTTTGCAAGCGGCGAGGCAACGTTTGATTTTGTGTATGCCAAAGTCCTTTTCATCCAGCTTGGCTTGGCTGCACGCTATCGCTCGGGTTATCTGGCGGACGACTATATGCCGATCACACAGCAATTTCACTTACAAAACAACTTCCGCCTCGGCGACAATGTGATCGTGGACGGCTTCGCGAATGTGCGCATTACGCGTGTGCGGTTGTTTTTCAAAATGTCTTATTTGAACCAGGGCGGGAATTTTGGCCTTTTTCCAAAGGGATATTATGTCGCGCCAGCATATCTTGGCTTGGCGAGATCCTTTTCTTTCGGGATTAACTGGCCTTTGTTCGACTAAATCATAATCCTATGGCCGTATCACTGACAACATTGGGATTAGAGCTTCCGACTGATCCGCGCTGGACCAATATTGCTGCCATGCAGATCGGCGAAATATTGATTGATCATGCTTATTGTGAGCAAAAAGCTGCTTCCAGCTGCATTTCCCTCATCGTGCATTATCCGGAAAAAGTCGAATTGGTCGAAGTGCTTACGCCGATTGTTGCGGAAGAATGGGGCCATTTTCAACGTGTTTTGAAAGAATTGCGCAAGCGGAACATTGCATTGGGCCGGCAGCGGAAAGATGAATATGTAGGTCAGCTGATGAAGCTTGTGAGAAACAAAGGCGATTACGAAGAGTCGCTTTTGGACCGGCTGCTCATTTGCGGACTGATTGAAGCCAGAAGCTGCGAACGTTTCAAATTATTATCCGAGTCGTTGGAAGACGAATCATTGCAAAAGTTTTATCGGGAACTGATGGTTTCCGAGGCCGGGCATTACAGAACATTTATCGAGCTCGCCGAAAAATATCTGCCGGTCGTCGAAGTAAGAAGCCGCTGGAAAGAATTGCTTCACCACGAAGCCGAAATCATGAAATCGCTCACGCCACGTGGCGATCGTATTCATTAACATCCGTTTTAAATAGCATGCAATCCTTTCTGAATCTTGTTGCAAAACACATTCTCAGCAACCACACCGCGCTGGAAAGGGTGAATATTATTGTCCCCACGCGCAGGGCGGCCTTCTTTCTGATGCAGGAACTGGCCAAGGAAACCACCGAGGCCATTATGAGCCCGAATGTGGTGGCTGTGGACGATTTTGTCGAAAGCATTTGCACGCTTGAAATCGAAGATCCGGTCCATTTGCTGTTTGACCTTTACGAAACATTCAAGGAAATTGATCCGGATGTCCAGTTTGACCGATTTATGGGATGGGCTTCCGTGCTGCTGAACGACCTGGATAAAATTGATCAATATCTGGTGAAAACGCCGTTTCTCTTCGAATATCTGACAGAAGCGCACGCCATTAACCGGTGGCAGGAAAGCATGCCTGCGGGTAAAACATTCCAGACGGAAGGCGGCACAAAGCAATATTTCTCTCTTTTTGAGAACATTAATAAGGTCTATATTTCATTCCGGAGCAGGTTATTGGCCAAAGGCAAAGCTTACCGCGGCATGGCTTATCGGGAAGTTGCGGAAGATGTAATGCGGCTTTTGGTTGAAAAAAGTGATTTTGAAAAGCTCTATTTTGCTGGCTTCAATGCATTCACGGAATCGGAAAAAGTGATTGTAACGGCATTGATAAAAGCAGGAAAAGCGGAAGTTCTCTGGGACACGGATCGCTATTATATGTCTGATAATGTTGGTGTTGAAGCGGGAAAAAGTCTCAGGGAATATCAAAAAAGTAAAGCATTCGGGGACTGGAACTGGACTACAGATTATCTGACCAGTTCTGAAAAAAACATCACCGTTTATGGTGTTCCAAATGCCACATTGCAGACCAAAGTTGCAGGCGCATTATATAAGCAAATGCGTGAGCTGGACGACCCTGAAAATCCCGTGACGACTGCCATTGTACTTGCGGATGAAAATTTGCTCGCGCCAATGCTTTACTCGCTGGACGAAAGTGTTACGGACCTGAATGTGACCATGGGACTTTCCATGCGTAATTCATTGCTATACACGCTGATAGACAGCATTTTCGAATTGCAGCAGAATGTCGTTGAGTTTAAAAATAAGCAAGGTCAGCTCGTCCGGATCCCGAAATTTGGTCATAAATCGATCAATAAAGTCCTTAACCATCCATTTATAAGGCATTACGAATACGTGGCGCTGACGCCAGCGAGCGATGGACAGACGATCATTCAGAAAACGCTTTGGGCCATCACAAAGGGGAATCAGGTTTTTCTGAGCAGTGAAGATTTGATTGGACTGAGCGATAATCATCCCCTGTTCCGGATCCTGTTCACACATTGGCAAAAAAACAATTCAAAGCAGGTTATCCGGACGTTCTATGAGCTGATCGAGTTGCTGCGCGAGGTTTATAAGGATTACAAAAATGCGCTAGAAACGGAATATCTGTATTTGTTTTACACGTTACTGAAACAATTTGAACAAACCATTGAAGAAAAAGCTGAGCTGATCACGCTGCGGACGCTTCGCTCATTTATGTTCGAGTTGATCAGACAAACGAAAATTCCTTTCAGCGGCGAGCCGGTTAGCAACCTGCAAATCATGGGAATGCTTGAAACCCGGGCGCTTGATTTTGAGCGCATTATCATTCTTTCGGTTAATGAAGGAATGATCCCGCAGGCCAAAAGACAGAATTCCCTCATTCCTTACGACGCCGCACAGGCGGTGGGATTGCCCACGCATCAGCATCAGGAGGCCGTTATGTCCTATCACTTTTACCGGCTGCTGCAACGCGCGAAGGAAGTGCATATGCTGTATACAAGCACGAATGATGCACCGGGCGGCGGCGAACAAAGTCGTTTCATCAGGCAAGTGGAATACGAGCTGGCGCAATACAATCCGCAGCTGACCATTGCAAACAAGACGGTTGTTTTGGAAAGCAAGGCACAGCAGGAACTCGACGAAGTGGTGCATAAAGATGACGCCATGATTGCGGTTATCCGCCAATATCTGGCTGGAAAAGGCATTTATCCTACGCATTTGAACGAGTTCATCCGGTGCTCCATGCAATTTTACCTCAAACACATTGTGGGCGTAAAAGAAAAGGAGGAAGTGGAGGAAGAACTGGGCATGGACAAAATCGGGACCTGGCTGCATGCTGCTCTGGAAAGGCTTGATAACGAATACTTTTTGAAGAAAACCGATCCTTCCGAGGAGCAGATCAAGTTTGTGCTCCGAGACGAGTTTGATGAACAGTTTAAAGGTTATGTGACCGATATGGGTCTTAACCGGATCTATTATCAGATCGGTGAACATCAGGTGCTTGTGTTTCTAAAACATCACATGTCCCAAAAGCCACGCAGAGAAATCCTTGCGGCTGAGCAGCCGCTCAATACGAACATCGAATTGATTTTGCAGGGCAGTTACACGCCGGTTCGCATTGGCGGTAAAATCGACCGCATTGAGCAGGGCGAGGACGGCACATTGTTTGTGATGGATTATAAAACCGGCAGCGTCGAACTCACCGGCAAACAGAAATTAGCTGACCCGATCCGACGTGAAGAAGTGATCCGGAGCGATCCGGACCGAAAAATGGGTTACGTGCGCCAGCTTTGGATGTATGAATATCTCATGTATCGCAAAATGCTGGATGAGAAGGGTTTGAGGCTTGGCGGAAAGGTGTACGAGTTTGGTGAATATGCAGTGAAATCCGGATTTTATTCTTTCCGCGACCCGAAAAACCTGATCGCAAATCCGCTGGACTTGACAGAAGAACTTGCTCCTGAGGAATTTATAGCGAAGTCGGAAGTGATTTTAACCGATATTTTAAATGTCCTGCTCGATCCCGATGTGCCGTTCCGCAAGACGCCTGATCTGGCTGTTTGTCAATATTGTGATTTTGTAGGAATATGCGGCCGGTAAGGGCCAAAAACGAAGAAAGCGATCGGCTGGCCGATCGCTTTCTTCGTTTTTAAATAATGCTAATGCTTATTTCTTCTTGAATTCCAGATAACCTTCGTAGGAAGCTTCTCCGGATGATGGATTGGAGATTTTCATATTAATGTTCAGCTGAGTCATGCCATTCGCGCCGGTCGACTTTGCTGCTATGCCTTCCACTTTGTGTTTAAGCGGCTCGCCAGTGCTCTGTTTCACGTCAACGGTTTGGTTGATCGAAAACGAGTCCTTACCGGTTTCAATGTCAGTCAGGTTATACTCCTGAACAATCGTGAATGATGTGCCGGCAATGGAAACTTTGATGTTTCTGACATAAACGATTCCAATTCTATTCTTGCCACTTGTCGTAATCGTCCAATCGTTTTGGGTTGTTGTGGTCCCATCTACAACCAGCGTTCCATAGCTTCCTACATATTCCGGTGCGTAATCTACTTCTGGTTCTACATCGTCTTTATCTTTGCAGGCACCCATAAAAATTACCAGGCAGCAAAAAATCAGCTTTTTCATACTTTCACTTTAAGAGTAAATAACATTCAATACAACAAATAAGCCGGAGTGCGGCATTTTTCTACTGAATAACGGCAATGCAGAGTTAACCGCATATCCGGCTTCAAATATATTATCCTTTTCATCAAAAAAAGCGAAATGCAGCCTCAGAAAGGCAGTTTTCCAAGATCCACATTTCCTCCGGTGAGAATGATACCGACTTTTTTACCTTTAAAATGTTCCTTGTTTTTGATAAATGCAGCCAAAGACACTGCACCGGATGGCTCCACAACCAACTTCATGCGTTCCCATAGATAACGCATTGCTTCAATGATCTCCTCATCCGAAACCGTCAGAACATCCGAAACATACTGCTTAATGATCGGAAATGTCTTGTCGCCCAGGTAAGTTAGGAGCCCATCCGCAATCGTTTTTACATAAGGCGCTTTTTCAATTTTGTCACTTCTAAACGAAAGCACCGCATCCGCTGCGCCCTCCGGCTCGCCGGCGTAAACCTTCGTTCCCGGTGAAAAATAATGTGCTGCCAATGCTGTTCCGCTCAAAAGTCCCCCGCCTCCAACGGGCGCGAAGATCAGATCTAGCTCGTGATTCAATTCTTCGATCAGTTCCTTCGCAGCGGTAGCTTGTCCGGCAATCACTTCATAATTGTTGAACGGATGAATGAATGTTGCACCCGTTTGCTTAATGATTTCCTGCACCGTGCTTTCGCGTTCCTCAGGCGTGTTTTTGCAAAAAGTGATTTGACCGCCATAACCCTCCACGGCGCGGATTTTAACTAGCGGGGAATTGTCGGGCATCACAATGTAAGCCTTCGCTCCCACTTTGGCTGCTGCAAACGCGATTGCTTGCGCATGATTTCCGCTTGAATGTGTCGTTACGCCATTCTTTAACTGGTCCTCAGTCAATGAAAGGATTGCATTCAAACCTCCTCTCGCCTTAAAAGCACCAATTTTCTGCAAATTTTCACATTTAAAAAACAGCTGCGCGTCACATAGATCATCCAAAAAGCTGGATGTCAAAACGGGCGTGTGATGAATGTAGGGAGCCACGCGCTGGTGCGCTTTCTCGATGGTTTCCCGGTTTGGAACATGCTCGGACATGATCATTGTTTTGGTGTTTACAAAAGAAGCCCGTCGTTTCTGACGGGCTTCTTCTAAGATCTGCGATCAAACAATTACTTGCCAGCGTTTGGCGTGTAAAGGTTGAAGAATTGATCCAATTTAGGAGTAATGATGATTTCCGTACGACGGTTCAAGCTGCGGTTTGGCGCAGAATCATTTGCCACTTTGGGTAAATATTCGCCACGGCCACCAGCGATCATGCGAACTGGCTCAACACCATATTTCTTTTGAAGTGTACGCGCAACAGATGTCGCACGCAATACGCTCAAATCCCAGTTATCAGCAACTTTATCTGTCGCGATAGGCACATTATCCGTGTGTCCTTCGATCAGGATTTCGATTTCTTTGTAGTCGTTCAAGATTTTAGCAACCTTGCTCAAAACCGATTCAGCTTGTGTATTAATGACAGAGCTTCCCGATTTGAACAACATTTTGTCAGAAAGTGACACGTAAACAACGCCTTTCTTAACCTCAATCTGAACATCTTCGTCGCTAACATCTGCCAATGAACGTTTCAGGTTCAGGACAAGCGCCATATTTAACGAGTCTTTTTTCTGAATGCTTGAATTCAAATCGCGGATTTGCATGCCTTGCGCATCCATCATGGCCAACGATTTCTTAATGCTTTCAGAACCTTCTTTGCTTATAACCGAAAGGTCAGACATGCGGTCAAGCAGATTATTGTTGTTTTTCTTAAGGAACTCAACCTGCTCTTCCAGTTCTTTCAATTTTGCATTTTTACTGGTTAGCTCATCGTTTTTTGCCTTCAAATCATTGTTAAGTCCGGCAGTTCTGCTGTCGCAATCGTTCAGGTCAGCTCTCGCTTTGTCCAGTTGAATTTGGATTTCACTAGCTTGTTTTTGCGCAGTAAGCATCTTTTTCTTGCTCGCACATGAGCCCAGAATAAAGAGCATAGCAACGGCCAAAAGCGTTTTTTTCATAATAAAGGGTGGTTAATTAGATCAACAGTGTTAAGTATAAAAATTGGTACGTGAGTAAGTAAACATAAATATCGAGCCAAACCCTTGCAACTCACTGGCTCTTTAGGTCGCAAAGGTACAAAAAAAGGAAAGATCGCCGAGACAATCTTTCCTTTTTCACCAATTTTGAAGATTTCTAATAAAAAACTAATAGGGTATCGCCCAGAAAGGATTACGGTGTGCTTTAATGCTATCGCGAATATGCGTACTTATCAACTCGTTGTATTTCTCGCTATTGATTTTTTTCCCTTTCATTTTTTTAGGCATCGCGAGCTCTTCGGCAGTCACCGGTCTAAATTTCACCTCTTTGGCGGTTGTGACAATGTCTCCGTCATTCACATCAAGTTCGAGGATCATTCCAGGCAAGCCTCCGTATAACTGTGGCCCGCCCGAGACCGGAATGTTGTCAGCAAACCAGGCGGTTATTTTTTGACCTTTCACAGTGTCTTCCGTAACCGCCATCATACACATATATCCTGCGACCTCTTTAATCTTGTTCATTACCTTCCAGTTGGGCGTTTGCAGCGAATCTTCAATAATGTACGTCTTGCCGAGCATGGCAATCAGATCCGTCATTTTTCCATTTTCGTAATCACGGTAACTTTTGAACTCTTCTTTTGTCCATGAATAACCGCCTTCCGACAATGCGTCAACTTTCGGATAACTGTAATAACTCTGCTTTTCATTAAAGATCAGGGCCATTTCCTGCTTCGATTCATCATCATTTCCCCAGGTCAATTTCATCCTGTCCTTCTCTTCCTGGCTCATATAGCTGAGCCGAGAATACACCCGCGCCCAGTGAAAAACCCGCTCGTAAGTAATTTCTCCTTCCGATTTTTGGGCGTCAGCGTAAAACACCGCGGTGACTAGCAGACAACATTGTTATAATTCCGGCTCTCATAGGTTTTGTTTCAATGATTAAAAATTGTTGTTACGGCGTACGGAAGCCGTCACACCGCGCATGTTATACGTAAAGCTCAGCATAAAATATCTGGACAATGTCGCCACTTTTCTTTCTGTGTAAAAGTTTTGGTTGACGCTCTGAGTTACCCCCAGATTTTTCTTAAACACATCGTTGGCAGTCAGCCTGATCTCTCCCTTTTTGCTTTTCAAAATAATCTTGTATACTGAAAGGTTCAGGATAGGCAACTTTTGATCAAAGCCAAACTGGTCGTTTTTGTAAATACGATAATTAAAACGAGCATTGAAGTAAATGTCCCTCGGGCCTTTCGCGTTCACGTCCGCACCATAAGTCGCATTAAATATCTTCTGGTTTTGATTGGTGTTGATCGAATATTCCGAATTACTGAAACCCCAGTTTGCATTTCCATAAAACGTAAATGCATCACTCGGTGTCAGATCGAGGCGTGTCCCGAAATTATAGCTGTTCGTGTTTGTTTCGTTCTCAACCGCATTAATGTAAGTGATGTTGTTACTATAATTGTAACTGGCATTCAGGTTCATTGTTGCTTTCGTTTTCTTCAATGGGAAACCAAAACCCCCATAACTGCCATAACTGTATCCGCCAGAAATGTTGATCGGTCTGGTCGTGGTAATCAGGTTTTCAACATTCACCGTGCGGTTGTAGACGATCTGGTTTACATTGTAGTTATAGGAAAGACCCAAATAAAGATTAACAAAAGTACCAGGATTAAACATGTTGTAACCTGCATAAATACTGTGCGTTGCAGATGGGATCAAGTCCGGATTTCCTTCTGTAATGAAAAGCGGGTTACTGTTATCCACGATCGGCTGCAAATCGGTGATCGAAGGTTCACGAACATTCAAGCCGTATTCCGCATACAAAAAACGGTTGTTTTTTCAGGTCGTAATTCAGCGAGACATTAGGAACAAGCGTGAAATAGCTTTTGCTTACACGCATGAAATCGGCAGCGGCTTTATCTGCTGCAAATTTTCCTCTTAACTCGAATTGTACCCCAGCAAGCCCTGCTGCAAGATTCAAGCCGTTATTAGAATAACGAAGGCTGGTCCCTACCCTGTTGTAAGTAAAATCATTAGAATAGAAACGGGTCAATGCCTGGTTTACCTCGCGCTCAGTGCCCGAAACGTCAAACACGTCGCGGTCCACTTTGTCTTTGCGCATGCTGTAATTATAGAATGTCTCCCAGAAAAACTTCTTGGCAATCGGCTCAATGTAAGACAAGCTTCCTTTGAAGTTCCCGCGAGTGCTTTCCGTTTCATTCAGCTGATTAATAATGCTGTTTTCTCGTTGGATCCTGGAAGAACACATTGTTTGAATTCAAATCCTGATCTTCATCTGCATTATTAATGTTATACGCCACGCTTGCTGCAAAATTCCGCCCCTTCTTCTTAAACTTATGGCGGTAAATGAGACAGAGTTCAGCCATCGCAAACGAGTTGTACTCGCTAAAATTCTTCACAGTCGACTGGTTCGTCACCACGCCCTCATTGCGGAATGATTGCTGATAACTGTCAAAATCTTCATCACCGGAATTGATCCTTGAATTACTGATCAAAATTATGGTGTTCAAAGAGTCAAGATTTTTCTCGAAACGAAAGCTTGGACGATGGTTTCCTGTAAATGCTATGGACTTTGAATTCGCTAACGAACTGTAAGAATCGTTTGTCAGGAAGTTCTCTGTGCGCGAAAAGACGTCGGTTATCGCCTTAGTTTGATTATAAAAGTAACTCGTGCTCAGCTTTGTTTTCTTGTTGTCATAATTATAATTGGCGCCGCCGGCAAAGTTTTTGGTGAAACCTTCTGATCCGCCTCCGCCCCAGCTTGGCTGGATCGTAGTGTCGTCCTCGCTGGATAATAGCGGCCGCTGCTGAAACCAAAGTCACCGTCATCGCCCCAGTTGAACGACTGGCTGCCTTTGAAATCCTGATAATCATTTCTGGCGATCCCTGATTGATTTGTATTGTTTCCGAAACCGAGCAAAGCAAATTGCTGCTTGTCATCAAAACGGTTGTAGCTCACTTTCCCTTCCAATCGTTTATCCGTTCCCACGCCCGCGGTTGCCTTTCCAAAACCGCCTTTTTTATGGCTGTCTTTCAGTTCCAGATTGACCGTTTTTTCCCGTTTTCCATCATCTACGCCGGTCACTTTGGACTGCTCCGTTTTTCCGTTAAAAACCTGCACTTTATTAATGGCTTCTGCCGGAAGGTTTTTGGTTGCCATTTTCGGGTCGTCTCCGAAAAACCGCTTGCCGTCAACCGTTACACGTTTTACTTCTTCGCCTTGCGCCTTAATGTTCCCGTCGGCGTCCACCTGCATGCCCGGCAGCTTGCGGATCAGGTCTTCCACGGTTGACCCTGGCGGCACTTTAAATGCACGTGCGTCAAACTCGACCGTATCGCCCCTAATGCTGAGGGGCGCGCGTGCTGTTTTGATTACGACTTCGTAAAGCTCCTTTTGCAGCACTTTCATCCGCATTCTGCCCAGATCCGTCACATCGCCGTCTTTTGGATTTACATTTTCCTGGTAAGGGACAAAGCCGACATATGAAACTTTGAAAATATATTGCGCCCGTTTCAGGTTTTTCACTCAAATGCACCTTCTGAAGCCGGCGCACGAAAAACGCGAAAGCGTTTCACGATAAATGCGAAAACTAGAGACTGGATACGACAGTCTCGTCAATATGCCGCATATCCAGTAG
>NZ_CEEDCD010000003.1:0-301514 GCF_979253085.1 Dyadobacter sp. AC419
ATGTTTTTTTACTTCGTTCAGTTATCAGAAGCCGATATTAACCAGAGCCTCTCATTGTCCGTTCTCTAGTTTTCGCATTTATCGTGAAACGCTTTCTCGCGTTTTTCGTGCGCCGCTTCACCGCATTGACAGGTGTTAAAGACTTTGATTTGAAAGAAGCGGTTTGGTATTCGCAAGAGCACCCGCTCGACCTCATCGATTGGAACATTAAGAACAGTCATCGGAAAGATATCGACTTCATCGCTCCGAATTTCCGCAGACAGACCACCAAAAAAGTGCTTCCTCCCGACGAGCGTCCGATTCAGCGTCATAATGCGAACATGTTCGGTCTCGACAGGGCTGAAAAAGAAGGTGATTCGGAATATAGTGCAGGTGATATCTGGCTTTTGCCTTACTGGATGGGACGCTATCTCGGCGTCATCAGTGGTTCTCAAAAGTAGCCATATGCACATTCAACGTTATTTTTACTTTTTCTATTAATGTTTTTGCCCATGCTTTCTTGCCAAGAAGAGTCTGTTCAGGAAAAACAGATCACGCACGATTACGATTACCATCACGATCTGGATAATAACGACAATTTTTCACCCGACGGAAAATGGCTCGTCTATGACACCAGAACCGATAGCGGAGGCATTGCAGCATCTGCAAAAATTGAGAAAGTAAACATTGAAACCGGCGAGAAAAAAGTACTTTTTGAGATAAAAAACAATCGGATCTGGGGACCCGGAGCGGGAGCGGTAAGCTTCAGTCCAACTGAAAATGCGGTCGTTTTTATTCATGGTCTGGCGAGCAGCACAAAGGAAAACCCTTACCAGCAATGGCGCCGAACGGGCGTAATTATCCAGGATAAGAATCCGAATGTGCCTATTTTCATGGATGCGCGGGATGTAACATTCCCATTTACGCCGGGGGCGTTACGGCGGAACGCACCGGCACGAATGGAGCGGCGATGGAAACTGGATTGGTTTTACTTATAATGATGCCGTTTTAAAAGCATTGGAAGATAAAACCGGGCAAAAACGAAACCTCCGCACAATCGGCGTTTCAGAAAAATAGAGCCCGTTATAGTTGATCAAAATGAGGAAAATATCTCCGGTGAATGGTTTAGCGCACTGGTCGTCCGCGTGGTTCCCAATCCTGAACCGGGAAGCGATGAGATCAGTCATGCGGCGGGTGACAGTTGGGTGGGAAGAGATGGCTATTTGCTCAAAAATGGTCAAAAACAGATTGCGAGGGCATTTATCGGCGTCGTGAAGGACAAAAACGGGAAAGATGTCAATGAAGTTTTTATTGTGGACATTCCCGAAGACATTACGCAACCCGGAGACGCTGGCCCGCTGGAAGGAACAAAAGACGACTTTCCGATGCCGCCAAAAGGTGCTGTTCAACGAAGGTTAACATTCACGTCAGAAACCAAATATCCCGGCTGCACAGGCATCGTGCGCGCATCGCCTGACGGAAACGCGCTCGCTTATTTTGGAAAAGACGGAAACGGCATTGAACAAATATTTCTGATTTCGCCATTCGGAGGCAAGCCGCAACAGCTTACGATGCACGATTCCAATGTTTCAGGGAACATTCGCTGGCGACCGGATGGGAAATCGGTGAGTTACGTGCACGAAGGCAGCATTACATTATGCAAAACCGGGGATGCGCCTTTTGAGCAAAGGATAACAAAACTCACGCAACCCACGAGCCCCGCTCCTACAAATACAGTTTGGTCACCAGACGGCAAGACATTAGCATTCAACCGTTTGATTCAAAAAGAAAGCAAAGCGCCGTCTCAGCAAATCTTTGTCATTGAAGTGAAGATGTAGGGGAAACCGTGAGCAATTGCGTCTGCATATTTATAACTTAATATGCAAATTTTCCTATGATTCATACCATGCGCTGGTTCGGGCCGAATGATCCGGTTTCGCTGATGGACATTCGTCAGGCCGGCTGCTCCGGAGTCGTCAGCGCGCTGCATCAGATTCCTGTCGGCGATGTCTGGTCGACCACGCAATTGCAGAACATAAAGCGCTTATCGAAGCTGGCAATGCACAATTCTCGAAGCTTGAATGGCTTGTGATTGAAAGTCTTCCGGTTCACGAACACATTAAAAAAGGCCTCCCTACCCGCGAACTTTACATTGAAAATTATAGGGAATCATTAAGGAATCTGGCCGCATGCGGAATAAAAACCGTTTGCTATAACTTCATGCCCGTTCTGGACTGGTCGCGCACGCAGCTCGACTACACCATGCCCGAAGGACAAAAAACCCTTCGCTTCGTTTGGGAAGATTTTGCCCTGTTCGACTTATACATTCTGCGCAGACCCAATGCTGCCTCGGATTATGAACCGGAAATCCAGCAATCGGCATTGGACAAATTTGAAAAAATGTCTAAGGATGAGCTTTCAGTTTTAACCAACACCGTTTTATTGGGCTTACCTGGCTCCGAAGAGGCTTTTGATCTCGCTCATTTTCAAAGTTATCTGGACGCATATGCGCACATTGACGACAAACAGCTGCGCGAAAACCTATATTATTTTATTAAAGAAGTCGCCCCGGTTGCCAGGATCTTGGCATCAATTTATGCATTCACCCCGATGATCCGCCGAGATCGTTGCTCGGTTTGCCAAGAGTTGTCAGCACCGAAGCTGATCTGGAAGAACTAATGCAAGCGAGTCCTGTGCGGGCAAATGGAATTACTTTTTGCACCGGATCCCTCGGCGTAAGGGCTGATAATGATCTGGTTAAAATTATAGACCGTTTCGGTGACCGCATTCATTTCGTGCATTTAAGAACGACCAAAAGGGAAGACGGAACGCGGAATTTCCATGAAGCGCCTCATTTGCATGGTGACGTGGACATGTACGCCGTAATAAAAGCATTACTAACCGAAGAAACGAAGCGAAAAGGAGCAGGTTATCCGGACAATGAGCTCCCGATGCGCCCGGATCACGGTTTCCAAATGCTCGACGACCTGCACAAACGGACTTATCCCGGATATTCAGGAATCGGCCGCTTAAAGGCATTAGCAGAATTACGCGGTCTTGAAATGGGCATTAAACGCGCATTAAACATTTAAAACGACATTATTTCCGTTAAAGAACTTACGATTATATAGCAATGCCTGAAATTGACAATAATAATATAGCTTCATTGAATGTCTTTTCACTTGAAGGAAAACGCGCGCTCATAACTGGCGGAGGAAGCGGAATTGGCTTTTACATTGCACAAAGCATGGTTCAGGCCGGTGCAAAAGTGGTGATTACCGGTCGTCGTGAAGCTGTTTTGCAAGAAGCAGTGGAGCAGCTCGGTGCGAATGTGAGTTATTTCGTAAACGACATTACGCAATTGAGCACCATTCCTGGCTTGATCGCAGACATTGAAACCGCACACGGCCCGATTGACATTCTGGTCAACAATGCTGGGATCAACATGAAAAAACATGCGATTGAAGTCACAGACGAGGATTTTGACCGTGTTATTCAAACAAATTTACATGCAGTTTTTGCCGTAACAAGAGAAGTCGGCAAACGCATGATCGAACGCAGGAAAGGCTCCATCATCATGATCACATCCATGGCCGCATTATACGGAATTGACCGCGTAGTGGCTTACACGGCTTCCAAATCCGCAGTCGGGGGCATGGTTAAGGCGCTCGCCACGGAATTTTCCCCCTACAATGTAAGGATAAATGCCGTTGCGCCGGGTTTTATAGAAACGCCCATGATGCTGACCGCCATGAACGGCGATCCGTCACGCCGCGACAAAGCCATGGACCGCACGCCCATGGGAACCTGGGGAAAACCCGACGACATCGGCTGGGCCGCCGTATTCCTTGCCTCCCCCGCCGCCAAATTCATCACCGGCGTCTCGCTGCCCGTGGACGGCGGGAATTCGATTGGGTTTTAAAAATTTAACAAATAGTAACCGACACATTCTCCAAATCCAAGATCCATGAAAAGCATCCGCTTGATTAAACCAATTTCCCTTCTTTTACTCCTGACATTCTTCCTGTTGGCGGAAACGCACGCCCAAAAAATCAAGTGGAACAAAGTGAAAATCCTTGTTTATACTAAAAATGGAAAGGGTTACGTGCATGATAACATTGCGGCTTCGGTGACGGCTATGCAGGCGCTGGGGAAGCAGCATGGATTTGGCGTTGATGTGAGCGATGATCCTGCGAAGTTTACGGATGAAAATCTGAAACAATATGATGCGCTGGTTTTTTCAAACACGAATAATGATGTGTTTGACACGGATGCACAACGCGTTGCATTGATGCGTTACATCCAGGCGGGCGGCAATTTCGTTGGCTTGCACTCGGCTTCCGGCACGGAGCGCAAATGGCGTTGGTTTAAGGATATGCTCGGCGGAACCTTTTTCTGGCATGAACCCGGACAGAGTTTTACGGTGAATATTTTGGATGCCAAAAATCCATCATTAGCACATTTGCCAGCCAAATGGGAGCGCAAAACGGATGAATTTTATTTTGTAAAAGAAATGGGCGTAAATCTGAATGTGTTGGCAGTTAATGATCATTCCACCATTCAAAAACCAGCTGGAAAAGCGCTGGACACATTTGGAACCGTGTTTCCTTCGGTTTGGTGGCACGAGTATGACGGCGGCCGTGCGTTTTACACTTCGCTGGGGCACCAGAAAGAAGATTACGAACAGGAAGATTTGAGAAAACACATTCTCGGAGCCATTGAATTCGCCATAGGCCCGCAAAAGGCCAGAAATTACAGTAAGGCTTATGCGACGAGCCCTAATGATGCAGTGCGTAAACAGTAACATTCAACATTACAAATCCGGGCTTCTATGAAAAATTTAACCGAAGAAAATAATCAGGACAGAAGATCTTTCCTGAAAAGTGCAGCCACCGGAACAGCAGGAATCATTGCAGCTTCAATGTTCCCCGCGATCGTTCCGGCAAGTGTTTTTGGCAAATATGCGCCGAGTAACCGCATTAATATTGGCCAGATCGGCATTGGCCGTATTGCAACCGGACATGATTTGCCGGAAGTTTTGAAAAACGAAGTTGCGCACGTTATGGCCGTTGCTGATCTGGATAAAAACAGATTGGCACAAGGTAAAAAATGGATTGAAAAAAAATACGCAGATAAAACGGGCAAAGCTAATTACGTCGATGTGAAGGCTTATGACGACTATAAAGAGCTTTTGGCCAACAAAGAAATTGATGCGGTGATCATTAGCACACCCGATCACTGGCATGCGCAGCCTGCGATGGAAGCGGCTGTTGCTGGTAAGCACATTTATATGCAAAAACCGACTTCGCTAACGATCAAAGAAGGCCGCATGATGGCTGAAATGATCAAAAAGAAGAAAGTGGTTTTCCAATTGGGCAGTCAGCAGCGGTCGATGAATCCTTGGCCGCAGTTTAAAAGAACTTGCGAACTCGTGCGTAATGGTCGCATTGGCCAGCTGAAAAAGGTTTACGTGGGCTTGCCCGGCGATCCGGCTGGTGGTAACACGGAGAAAATGCCTGTTCCGGCAAATCTGAACTACGATATGTGGCTCGGTTCAACGCCGGAAATCTATTATACATTGGACCGCGTGCACTCGCAAACCGACATTAACGACCGTCCGGGATGGCTGCGTTTAGAGCAGTTCGGTGCGGGAATGATCACGGGCTGGGGCTCCCACCACATCGACATTGCGCATTGGGGCATGGACACAGAGCTTACCGGGCCGATCGAAATCGATGGAAAAGCGACTTTCCCGGCTGCGGGCTCTGGCCTCTGGAATGTCCACGGCGACTTTTTGGTCAATGCAAAATATGCCAATGGCATTGAAATGGAAATCGGGGGCACCAATCCAAACGGGATCAAGTTTGAAGGAACCGACGGCTGGATCTTCGTGTCACGTGGCAATGTGGGCGTAACAGCCTCCGATCCGGTTGCTGCGGCTTCGGCAGCAGAAAATAAGGCGTTTTATGCGAGTGATGCCAAAATCCTGGGCTCCGTGATTCAGCCCAACGAAATTCACTTGTATGAAAGTCCCGAGCAGCATCAAAACTGGCTTGAAAGCATTCAAAATGGCAAACAAACAATCAGCCACGCTGAAATTGCGCAACGCTCCTGCTCAGCATGCCTCATCGCACATACGGCCATGAAACTCGGCCGCAAGCTGAAATGGGATCCAAAAAAAGAAGAATATATCGGCGACAAAGAAGCTAATGCAACCCTGTCAAGGCCGCAGCGCGGCCCATATGGAACTAATTATGTAAAAGGATAGCATCTCTTTTTCTCCTTTGCCCCGGGCTTAAGCCCGGGGCAATAGTTTTAAGATAGAATCTTATTTTATCATCAATTTCTAAGATTGCCCTGGGCTTAAGCCCAGGGCAAAATGATTTAAGATAGAATCTTATTTTTATCATCAATTTCTAAAATTGCCCCGGGCTGAAGCCCGGGGCAATTGATTTATCATTATATCTTGATTTTAGTTATGTCAATTTTCATCAGTCACTATAACTAATAATTCCCTTTATATTCTCTCGGAGTGTGCCCGATATATCTTTTAAAATTCCTGTTGAAATTGGATAAAGAATCAAATCCGCTGTCATAGGCAATCTGGGCGATCGTCCATTTATCTTCCAAAAGCAGCTTACACGCATGTCCAATGCGGATTTCGTTTACAAAATCAATAAAGGTTTTGTTAGATCTGGCTTTGAAATATCTGCAAAAAGCCGCCTCCGTCATGCCCGCCAGCGATGCCACATCGCCTAATCTGATCTCCTGAGAAAAATGCTGCAGCACATAATTATGGACTTTGTGCATCCGCTCCGTCTCGGAAACTTTATAAGTATTGACGTAGCCGTAACTCGAAATAGGCGAACCGCCGGTTTCATGCGCGAGCTTGTCCAATAGGGTAAGCAGTTGGAGAATGGTCTGAAAACCCTCTGAATGCATGATCGACATCAATTCCGAGCGGATATGGCTGCGCAATTCGCCTTTATATTCAATGCCCCGTTTGGAATCAATGAGCAACTGCTTCAATGCGAGCATTTCCGGTTTATCCAGAAAATCCTTTCCCAGAAAATCCTCCTGAAAGTACAAAACAACGCCATGCGTATGCAATGACGAACCGGTGTCGAAATACGCAGCATCACTTCGCCAGAGGTGGGGAACGTCGGGCCCGAGGAAAACCGTATCACCAGGACCGAACGTTTGCACGGAATCCCCGATCAGCCGCTTGCCGGTTCCTTCCAGCACGGTGAAAAGTTGGTAATGCGGATGAAAATGCCAGTTAGGATCAAAATGCGGTGCTTTCAGCTCTTGTATGGTCACCGTCCTGACCTGGCTTTCAATATTCTTATGGATTGGTGCCTTCATCGACTTGCCTAATTTTACCTTTCAAACATGTAAAAATAGGATATATGCGTCAAAATACGATCAATCACTGATTCTACTTATCTTTTTGACCTTTAAATTCAATTAGCAAACGGTGAAAGAAATGGCTGAACATGCCGTTGTATTAATGCAGAGCGGTAAACGCTAAGGGAAGAATGTATTGTAATTGGCATAATTTTTTAATAAAAAAGCGTTCCGGAAACCCATTCCAATCTTTTCAGTATAGTGCTGTTCTCAGTTATTAATAAAGAAGCATTTTAGCAATTATGAAGAATTTCGTCCCTCTATTAACCCTAATTTTTGCGCATTTTATGCTGTCGAGTTGTGGAAAAACGACCACAATCAACAGTAATATGGAATTGACCGGCAAATGGGAATTACAAAGTATAGTACAAAACGCTGACACCATCCAGAAGCCGGCCCTGGCCAAAGGACAAATGCCCGTTGTGCTCAATTTCAAGGACAAAGGTGAACTGGAAGGCACCTCGTCAACCAACATTCTCACAGGATTTTACGAAACCGCGCAGCAGAACACCATTCAAATGGGCGGCGGCGGAACAGAACGCGCAGAAACGCAATGGGGCAACCTGTTCGTGAACGCATTGCCTAACGTTAATCTTTACGACCTGAAAATGAACCGGTTGATCTTATATTATGAGAATAACAATCAGATGATTTTCAGCAGAGTGCAGTAATTTCATTTTTAAGAACATACAAAAGGCAGCTTGATTATCAGATCAGGCTGCCTTTTCTTTTGCCACATGTTTTGGCTTATTCTCCGCTTGAATCCTGGCGAAAGGTCAATATGTGGCTAATATTTGTCAAATCAGGTAAAATGGGAAGCGGTTTTTTATTGTAAAATTGTGTGCATCTTAGCAGCGCATAGC
Organism: Dyadobacter sp. AC419; assembly: GCF_979253085.1. Taxonomy (NCBI): domain Bacteria; kingdom Pseudomonadati; phylum Bacteroidota; class Cytophagia; order Cytophagales; family Spirosomataceae; genus Dyadobacter; species Dyadobacter sp. AC419. The sequence continues at coordinate 8,250 of NZ_CEEDCD010000003.1, forward strand.
CTGACCAAACACCATTTTTGATGAAGTACAGTATGAATTTGCTCCTTTGGGGGCCTCAGATAGACGATAGCCTTTTCCCTACCCTCGAACTGATCAAAGAAATCGGGTTTGACGGCGTAGAAGTCCCCATTTTTAACACCAATCCTGCACATTGGTTTAACTTCCGCAAAAAGCTCGACGAGCTTGGACTAGCTTGTGAAACCGACACGATCTGCGGCCCCTCCGAACATTTGATCAGCCAGGACCCTGCGATGCGCAGACATACGATTGACCATTTAAAAAGTGCATTGGATTGCTCCCTAGTGCTTGGCGCAACCAAATTAATGGGCCCTTACCACTCTGCATTGGGCGTTTTCACCGGTCAGCCAGCCACGCAGGAAGAATGGCAATGGGCAATTGAAGGCATTCGCGAAGTGGCGGATTATGCCGAATCATTGGACATTACACTGGGTTTGGAATATTTAAACCGCTTTGAATTATATCTGACAAGCTGCGGCGACGAGCTGATCCGGTTTGTAGACCAAGTAAATCACCCGCATTGCAAGATCATGTTCGACACTTTCCACGCGAACATTGAAGAAAAGAACATTGGCGACACCATGCGCAAAGCCGGCGACCGCATTTCATTTATCCAACTTTCTGAAAATGACCGTTCTACGCCCGGAAAAGGCAATGTAGATTGGGATGGTGTTTTCAGGGCGATTAAGGATCTTAAATATGACGGCTGGATTAGCATTGAAGCATTTAGCCAGAAATTGCCGGTCGCTAACATTTGGAGAAAGATGTTTGAATCCGAAGAACAACTGATGCGCGACGGACTAGCATTTATCAAATCTAACTTGTCCTAAGCTCATTCCCGGCTACAACTGGCTGGAATCAAGTAGAATCGAAAGAAAAAATTGAACATTTAAAATGAATTTGCGCCTAAGCGTATATTGGTTAAAAATCTGACGCAGTATTATTTTGGATTGGTCTAAATAAGCCTACTTTTGCTTCCCAAATCGAAAGAGATCTTATTTATACAAATTTATGCGCTTATCATTTTTACTATTCTTGACGCTGATCTGCGCGGCTGCCAATGCCCAGACCGGCAATATAAAAGGCTCAGTTAAAACAAGTTCGGATCAGCCAGCTGAATCGGTTAACATTATTTTGAAAGGAACAGGCAAAGGAACCGTCACAGCTGCTGATGGTTCCTTTGAATTTTCAGGGCTGAACGAAGGCAATTATCAGTTGATCGGAACGGGCGTTGGCTTTAAGCGCATTGATAAAAATATTGCTGTAAAATCCGGTGAAACAACCACATTGGAACTGACGGTAACCGAAGATGCGCAGGAATTGCAAACCGTGGAAATCACCGGCCGCAAAGAAACCTCTTACAAAAATGACCTCTCATTCATCGCCAGCAAAACTGCAACACCGATTAAGGAAGTGCCGCAGGCGATCAGCTACATTACCAAAGAAGTGATGCGCGATCAGGGAACATTCCTGATGGGCGACGCTGTGAAAAACATGAGCGGCGTAAACCAATTCACTTTTTATGACGATTTGACCATCCGTGGTTTCCGCATGAACGGCGGCAGCACAACGCAATTGGTGAATGGGTTGAGGACATTTTCCGGGTTTTGGAAACAGCCGCCGGTGAATTATCTGGAAAGAGTGGAAGTGATTAAAGGCGCCGCCTCAGCACTTTACGGGAACACGTCGCCGGGCGGAACGATCAATCGCGTGACGAAAAAGCCATTGACCACGCCCCAGAAATCCCTGACGTTTACAACCGGAAGTTTCAACACATTGCGCACATTGGCAGATTTCACCGGCCCGATGAATGAGAGCAAAACATTGCTTTATCGTCTGAATCTGGGTTATGTGAATGCACAAGGTTTCCGGAACCTGCAATTTGACAAAAACATTATCGTCGCGCCGTCCATATCATTTCTGCCGACAGACAAAACGCGCATCAATTTTGACCTCGTATACAACCGCTCGAACAGCCGCCTGGATCGTGGGCAATCTGTAAAAGGAAATGACCTTTATTCCAGCTCGATCAAGACTTCGTTGAATGCAGTCAACGATTATTTGAATGAAGAAACCTATCTGATAACGACTTCATTAAATCACCAATTTACCCAAAACACTTCCTTCAACGTCGCTTACCTGCGCACGGGCTATTCCGAGGATCTTTTGGAACATAGAAGCAGCAATGTGAACGGAATCGATTCGGCTGGAAAGGCGATTGATAACCTCGTTGCTAGGCAAGTTTTTGTAAGAAAAACGAAGTCGTTTATGGACAATGTTTCGCTGTTCCTGAACCATAATTTCAATACGGGAATCGCTGAGCATAAGCTCGTTGTGGGTTATGATTACATTCAATCTGTGACACCGAAAGGCTCGGGCCAACAAACTGCAAGTGGCTATTTGCTGAAAGCAGGCGGTGCAGGAGCTTATAATGCCAAAACGCCAGAAAAATACGTTTTCTACGATTATACAGAGAACGGCGTGACGCGCAGCATTCCAAAACCGAACATTTCTCATTACGACCTTTCGGTGCAGAATAACAACATGGAAGATCCTTCCAAATACATTTATAATGTTGTTGCTAATGCCTCCACAACGCCTGTTTTCTACAAACTGCACGGCCTTTATTTGCAGGAACAACTAAAAATCAACCGTTTGCAAATTCTCCTAGGCTTGCGATACGACTCTTACATTGATAAAAAAGGCTACACAACCAGCAACGAAACGGATATAACGCAGCACGCCCTCTTGCCGCGTATCGGAGCTGTATATACGCTGACCAACAACATTAATGTGTACGGAACTTACACGAAAGGCTACAACCCGCAAGACGCCACCGTGCAAAGCGATCCTTTATCCGGCGGGCCGTTTGACCCGATCCGCAGCAGCTTGTACGAAGCCGGTTTGAAAACCGAATGGCTCGATGGCAGGTTGACAGCCAATGCGTCGGTTTACCAGATCGAGCAAAACAACACATTGTATTCGGCCAATGCGGCTGAAAACCCAAACTTAATGCAGCAAATTGGCGGCGAAATCGCAAAAGGCGTTGAATTTGACGTGACCGGAAACATTCTTCCAAACTGGAATTTGATCGTCGCTTACAGTTATAATGATGCAAAAATCACCGACGCCGGTTCAAGAGCAGCCGACCAGGTGCTGGTAAACAGGCAGAAACCGAATGCGCCAAAGAATCAGGGAAGCATCTGGACGAAATATACATTTGTCAATGAAGCATTAAGCGGATTTGGGATTGGCTTAGGAGGAAATTTCGTAACTGAGCGGAATGTGTCCATCAACAACACCCAGACATTGCCGGGTTACGAGTTGCTGAATGCGGCCATTTATTACAAAATCGACAAATTCCAGTTCCAGGTGAACCTGAACAATTTGGCTAACAAAACATATTGGGTTGGCGGCTACGATTATTTGCGACTGTTCCCCGGAGCACCGCGCAATTTCATGGCGACCATTTCCTACACCTTTTAAAATGTACTATTCCTAAATCCAAAACTTGTGAAAGGAACATTCAAAAAGATTGCGTCGCAACTGCATTTATGGCTGGGGGTTTCCTCCGGCCTTGTGGTTTTTATAGTCGCCCTCACCGGCTCCCTGCTCGTTTTCGAAGACGAACTCGAACCGGTTATTGACAAGCAATTTCACATTTCTGCCGCGCACGAAGGAAAACAGCGCCTGCCGCTCGACGTGCTGCAATCGAATGCTACTAGAAGCTTTTCCTGCCAAAAAACCTGTCAGAATAACCATTGAAAGTGAAGCGGACCGCAATGTTATTTTCGGTTTGAAAAATGGCAAAAAGGAAAAAGACATCTTGTCCGTGGCTGTTGATCCATACACAGGAATTATCGCAGCGTCCAGAATCGAGCAGAATGCTTTTTTCAGCGTTGTATTGAGGCTACACCGCTATTTATGTCTGGAAGAAACAGGAAAAACCATTACCGGAATCTCCTGCGTAATGTTTCTGATCATCATGATCACCGGACTCGTGCTATGGTGGCCAAACAGAAAAAACACAAAGCAACGCTTCACCATCAAGTGGAACGCCAAATTCAAACGCCTTAACTGGGATCTACACGCCGTTTTCGGCTTTTACGTGCTGCCTTTCGTCTTCATAATCGCCCTCACCGGCTTAGTATGGAGCTACAAATGGGTCAACAACATCATTTTCATGACCTTCGACGGCAAGCCCCAGCAAAAACGCGAAGCACCAGCCAACCTATCCACATTCAAAACACCAATTTCCGGCACCCTCGAAAAAATATACAACGCAACAAACCAAACATTACCCAACCCCGGCAAGATCCTCGTAACCCTCCCCGCGTCCGACAGCCTATCCATCACCATATCCAAAGCCGACGACAACGCCCCCATCGCCAACATCGTCAACTTCCTGTATTTCGACAAAAACAACGGCAACCTCGTCAAAACCCGCCTGTATGCCGAAGAAACCAAAGGCATGCAAGTCAGGAGGCTCATTTACCCGATTCACACTGGAAGCCTGCTCGGCTGGCCGACTAAGATTATTGCGTTTTTGACAGCGCTCATTGCCGCTAGTTTGCCGGTTACGGGGGTTGTGATTTGGTTGGGGAGGAAATTTAAGAGTAAGAAAGTGAAAAACCAGGCGGCCACGCTTGGAAGTAACAAATCAACGACAAAACCGGTGATTGCGAATTGATTGACGGAAAAAATGCGTCGTGCAGGTTGTTACATGCCTCCGGCATTTCCAGACTTGTCCAATTCCTCTTTTCTACCAGTATTGCATGCCTCCGGCATTTAAAAATTTGCCCATCGTTGCTTTTCTTATGCGCGTCGGGCGCCAAAATTCCATCGCTCCGCGATTTAACATTTAGCATTCCCAGCAAGCTCTTTCCTGCCACCGCAAAAATGCCAGAGGCATGAAATATTGGTAGCCGCAACGCGGTAAAAAGCCAACGACCCAGACGCAAATCCCAGAGGGATGTAACAAAACGTGTGACGTTACCGACTCGGATCAAACCTCATCAACAGCGCGTTTCAACCCACTGTTCACGCAATCATGCCGGGTTGAAACCCGGTCTGGAAAATCGGTCGAGCCTACGGCTCTTTCTCGTCGATCGTTCGCTTACCTAACAAGAGCCAGAGGCTCGGACCATTTTTTACCAGCGGGTTTCAACCCGCTGGTAACCCAATCATCCCGGGTTGAAACCCGGTCTGGAAAATCGGTCGAGCCTACGGCTCTTTCAGTCGATGGTTCGCCACCTAACAAGAGCCAGAGGCTCGAACCATTTTTAACAGCGGGTTTCAACCCGCTGGTCGCTCAATAAACCTTCGCCAGCAAATGCGGCCGCTCCTTCTCTAACTTTAAAATCAACTCCCCAAACAACGTATTAACCCAGGCAAACCACTTCCTCGTAAACTTGCTTTGATCATCTTTATCAAAGGATTCGTGCATGAAGCCGGTGTTATTGTGCGTGGTTTTCAGAAGTTTTAGTTGGGCTTCAATTTCTTTGTCGTCGGTGGATGTGATGGCTCTCGCGATGATTCCCATGGGCCAGATCTGGTTTACCAATGTGTGCGGGCTGCCTAAGCCTTCGCCTGCTTTTCCTTTGAAGAAATAAGGATTGGAATCGCTTAGAACGAATTTTCTTGTGTTAATGTAGATCGGATCTTTAACTGACATGGCACCTAAATATGGCATGCTAATCAAGCCAGGAATGCCTGCGTCGTCCATAAGCAGATAGTTTCCAAAACCATCCACTTCAAATGCATAGATCTTGCCAAATTCCGGATGTGGATAAACGGCGTATTTCTTCAATGCAGTTTCGACTTCTGTTGCCAACGCTTTGAAATCACCTGCCATTTTCGCGCCTTCGCCGCCTACTTTTTCCAGCATTTCAGCCACTTCACGGAAGGAAACGACTGCGAAGAAATTGGAAGGGACGAAGAATGGATACATCGCCGCGTCATCAGAAGGACGGAATGTGCTTGCTATCAGGCCGTTTGGCTTAATGGGATTACCATAACCGTTGCCTGGGACCGTGTCCGTAGACCACGATGTTACGCGACCAAATTTGTATGGGCCGGGGCCGTCTTTGCGTTGCTGCTCTTTGCAGGTTTTGAGGATTAACCCCATTGCCTTTGTCCAGTCGGCGTCGAAAGGCTTGGTGTCCCCGGTTATTTTCCAGTAATTATAAGCAAGGCGAATGGTGTAACAAAGTGAATCCAGCTCCCATTTGCGTTCGTGGAGCATGGGTTTCATGTCGGTCACATCCTTGGTCCATTCGCTTTCTTTCGGTCGGTCGTAAAATGCGTTGGCGTAAGGGTCAATAATGATGCATTTGGTCTGGCGGTTGATGAGGCCGGCGACCATATCCTTTAACTTGTTGTCTTCTTTGAGCAACGGCAAATACGGCCAAACCTGCGCTGTGCTGTCTCGGAGCCACATGGCGTCGATGTCGCCGGTGATGACGAACGTGTCGGGCTTGCCGTCGATGGGTTTGTAATGAACGGTTGTATCAATGGTGTTAGGAAAGCAATTTTCGAAAAGCCATGCCAATTCGGGGTCCTTAATTACCTTTTTCATGCGGGTAATCGTCGCTTCCACGGCTGGACTGGTAAAACTCCGCTTGTCGGCAGGAATGCGAACGACGGGAAAATCAGCAGCATTTTTGGCAAATGACCAATTGGAAACGGCCATCCCGGCCACAGCCATCGCGCTGGCTTTTATAAATGTTCTCCGGTGAGAACTGCTCGGTTGAGACATGGATTTAGGAAAAATGATTTATTAAAATATTTTAAAGAAGCAATTTAGGCAAAAATATCCTTTCACACCTCCCGCACCATATGATCGTACGTGTGCCCCAGAAATTCCTTTTCGCCAGCCACCTGAAAACCTACTTTTTCATAGATCTTCCTGGCATCCGGATTCACCTTATCCACGATCAATCCAACGCGATTAAAATGCTTTGCAGCGGCCAATTCACAAAATGCGTTCAGCAGCTTTTTGCCAATTCCCTTTCCCTGATGCGCCGGATCGACATTGACACAATCGACATAATACTCGCCAGCCTCCGTTTCGTCACCTGGTGAAAAATCGGGATCGGATGCTCGGAGGACTTTCAGAACGGGCCCGCGGAGTTCGTGCAAGCGGGCGCCATCGTAGCCGACTATAGAGCCGATTACGCCGTTTTCATCTTCGTAAACCAATGTATTTTCATAACTATATTGATTGCCTTTGTCTGCAATAAACTTTTTCATCAGCGGAATTGCGTCAGTTGGATCGTCGGATTTTGCGAAGAGGCAGGCAATGTGGCCCAGGGCAAGAATAATGAGGGGAGCGAGCTTTGGAGCGTCTTCGGATGTGGCTGGTCGGATCATAAAATTTAATAATTTCTATCTATATTTTGCAAGAATTTGTCGCTGCGCCAAAAAGCAGGTCAAAATCGAGTCAGTACTAATCAAAAGACGTAAAGTTTTTAGCACTATTTTGTTTTAAAATTGTATTGCCTAAAACCGGATCATTAACCTACCAAAATAAATATGTCTCAAAAAATTAATGTTGCAATCGTTGGTCTTGGCTTCGGAGCCGAATTTATCCCCATTTACCAGCAACATCCCAATGCAAATATGTACGCAATTTGCCAGCGTACAGAGTCCAAACTGAATGAAATTGGTGACCAATATGGCATCGACGTGCGCTACACAAGTTACGACGACCTTTTGAATGATCCGAATGTAGACGCCGTACACATTAACTCCCCTATTCCCAACCACGCCGAGCAGACTTTGAAGGCATTGCGCGCCGGAAAACACGTGGCCTGCACCGTGCCGATGGCGACGAGCGTGGAGGATTGCATCGAGATCGTGAAAGCGACCAAAGAATCGGGCAAAAAATACATGATGATGGAAACCGTGGTTTATGCGCGAGAATTCCTGTTTGTAAAAGAATTGTATGAAAAAGGTGAATTGGGAAAAGTGCAGTTCCTGAAAGCAAGTCACCAGCAGGATATGGAAGGCTGGCCTGATTACTGGCCTGGATTGCCTCCTATGCATTACGCAACGCATTGCGTAGGCCCGGTTGCGGGACTTTTGAAGCTGGAAGCGGAATATGTTTCCTGCTTCGGTTCAGGCACGATCAGCGAAGATCTGGCCAAAATCCACAACTCTCCTTTTGCAGTTGAATCCGCGCATATTAAATTTAAGGACAGCGACTTATCTGCTTATGTATATCGCTCGTTATTTGACGTGGCGCGTCAATACAGAGAAAGTTTTGAGGTTTACGGAAGCAAAAAATCATTCGAATGGCCATTGATCGAAGGCGAAGATCCTGTGATCCACACGGCGAAAAAACCGGAACACGAAATCGCTGAGAAAGTGGCAACACCAGATTACGCACATTATCTGCCAGAAGAAATCCGTCATTTCACCGGAAAAGGCGTTTATAACCTGGACGAAAACGCGCATTTGTCATTTGTACAAGGAGGCGGCCACGGCGGCTCACACCCGCATTTGGCCCACGAGTTCATCACTGCATTAATTGAAGACCGCGAGCCTTTCCCGAATGCATGGCAATCGGCTAACTGGACGAGCGTTGGGATTCTGGCGCATGAGTCGGCATTACAGGGAGGCGCGTTAATTCAGCTGCCTGATTTTAAGGAGTTATCGTAAGACAACAATCAAGACACAAAACAACTCAATGAAAACCAAAGCGTTATCCTTTATCCTTGGTATTGTCCTGCTGGGCTGTGCCTCTCAGCCTTCATCGCAGAACGCGTCGGTGAAGAGCTCCTCGGCCAAGAGCGAGGCCGGAAAGGCGCGGCGTCTGGAAATCCTGTTTTTGGGAGATAACGGACACCATAAGCCTGCTGAACGTGTGCCGCAGATCATGGCTGCATTAGGCCCGAAAGGTTTCAACTTTACCTACACGGATAACCTGAATGACCTTAATTCTGAGACACTTAACAAATACGATGCCCTGATGCTTTATGCAAACTGGGATTCCATCGCACCGCAGCAAGCGAAAGCATTGCTGGATTACGTGGCGAGCGGAAAAGGCTTTATCCCCATCCACTGCGCTTCGTATTGTTTCCGCAACAATCCGGAAGTGGTGAAGCTGATCGGCGGCCAGTTCTGGAGACATACGTGGGACACGATCCAGCCTGTTTGGACAAAACCCGATCACCCTGCAATTGCTGGTGTGAAGGAGTTCAAAACGGTGGATGAAACCTATTTGCACGAAAAATTACAGCCTGATAACATTGTTCTGACGGAGCGTTTGATCCAAAAAGATCAGGAAAAAGACAGACCGGGACAGCAAAAAGAGCCTTACACATGGGTGAGAACACACGGAAAAGGCCGCATTTTCTATACGGCTTATGGCCACGACGAACGCACCTGGTCGGTTCCTGGATTCCAGGATATGTTGGAAAAAGGGATTCTTTGGGCGGTTAACGATGATGCAAGAAAATCTTTGGCAGCTTTGGCGCCAAAACCTTTTGAATATCGTGCAGCCAAACTTCCTAATTACGAGCAGCGCCCTGGCCCGCAAATGCAGCAATTGCCTTTGTCGCCTGAGGAATCTGTAAAGCACATTCAAATCCCGGTTGACTTCACATTGGACGTTTTCGCGCACGAGCCAGACGTAATGCACCCGATCGCGATGACTTGGGATGAGCGTGGCAGATTGTTTGTTTTGATCACAAAAGATTATCCAAACGAGCGCAAAGACACGGGCGGAAGCGACTACATTCTGATCTGCGAAGACACGAATAAAGATGGTAAGGCTGACAAATTCACGAAATTCTCGGACGATCTAAGCATTCCGACAGGCCTTGTTTTTGCGAACGGCGGAATCATTGTTTCGCAGGCACCGCATATGCTGTTTTTGCAAGATACAAATGGCGATGATAAAGCTGATGTGAAGAAAATCTTGTTCTCAGGCTTTGGAACGGGTGATACGCACGCCGGACCTTCTAACCTGCATTATGGATTCGATAACTGGGTTTACGGATCGGTTGGTTACTCAGGCTTCAAAGGCAAATTCGGAAACGCCGATTCTTTGAACTTTGGCCAAGCACTTTTCCGCTTCAAACCGGACGGAACAGATATGGAAATTGTTGCAAAAACCTCTAATAACACGTGGGGACTTGGTTTCAACGAAGCAGGCGACCTTTTTGGCTCAACGGCTAATAACTCGCACGGCTGGTATAGCGCCATTCCAAACCGTTATTTTGGTCAAAGCAAAGTGGATAACGGAAGCCGCAGCACGGATACGCATAAAGACATGCAGCCGATCACGCCGAAAGTGCGTCAGGTGGACGTTTTTGGCGGATTTACTGCCGCAGCCGGACATAACTTTTACACGGCAAGAGCATTTCCAAAAAAATATTGGAACAATGTTGCCTTCGTTTCTGAGCCTACGGGACACATTTTGCACCAAAACATCATGAAACCGAAAGGAACAGATTTTGAGGATGCATTAGGCTTCAACTTGCTTGCCGGAGCAGACGAATGGGTTGCCCCTGTGTTTGCAGAAGTTGGCCCGGATGGCGCTGTTTGGGTGGCTGACTGGTATAGCTACATTATCCAGCATAACCCGACGCCGAAAGGATCTGAAAACGGAAAAGGAAATGCATATGAGACTGATTTGCGTGATTTTACACACGGTCGTTTGTATCGCATTGCCTGGAAAGATGCACCAAAATATACACCGATCGTTTTGAGCAAAGACCGTCCGGACGAGCTGGTTGCGACATTGAAAAACACCAACATGCTATGGCGTCGTCACGCGCAACGCCTTTTGGTGGAACGCGGAAACAAAGATGTTGCTGGTAAATTGGTTGAGCTGGTTAAGGACAAAACCGTTGACGAAGTTGGCCTTAACACGGCTGCGATCCACGCATTATGGACATTGCACGGTCTGAAAGCGATCGAAGATCCGGCGGTTTTGGCTGCCGTAACGGAAGCATTGAAACACCCATCTGCTGACGTGCGCAAAACAGCCGTTCAGGTGTTGCCACGCAATCCTGCCACCGCGCAGACATTGCTGACAGCCGATGCATTGCACGACAAAGCGCCGCTTGTGGTTTTAAACTCGCTGCTTGCATTCTCCGAAATTCCTTACACGCCGGAAGTTGAGACTGCGGTTTTGGGATTGATGGACACCTATGCTATGCCGGAAGATCGCTGGATGCCGGATGCTTTTGCAGCAGTTTTGAATGCTCAAAATGGCAAATTGCGTGAGAAATATCTTGCACAACGTGTAAGCAAATCATCTGCAACTGCCGCTTCAACGCAGAAAACAAGTGCAGATAAAGCCATGGACCACAGCAACATGGATCACAGCGGGCACACGGCCACTGCGAAACCAACCGTGGAAGGCTCAGCTGAACTGGCTATTACGAACATTACGATTGAGCCAAAAACACCTTACGTTCGTGAATATGCGCGTGTGGTGATTGAAATTACAAACCAAGGTTCAGTTGCAGTTCCAAAAGAGCTTGTTCCGGTTGTGAATGTGGGCATCAGAAGTCGCTCATTGAACACGAATTACATTAGCCGCCAGCTTAACAGCGGCATAGCGCCGGGTGAAACTGTGAAACTGACGGAGGGAAATAATGGCCCCTGGAAATCAGGTTTCGGATTTACATCGGACGAGTCGGGAAAAGTGAACATTACAGCGACGGTGGACGTGGACAATGTTGTTCCAGAAAAAGATGAGAACAAAAACAACACCATGAGCAAAAGCTTCGAAGTGAAGCGTATGGATAAGCTTTCTGACTTTGCTTTGGAGCGCGCGACACGCGGTTACACTTCCTATGCAAGCGGTGACGATGTTTTGAAAATGATCAAAACAGCACAAACGCTTGATCCGCAAGGACGAAATGCCATCATGAAAGGAATCGTTGGCGCTTGGAATCCAAAACGCAAAGAAACCGCAAATGAAGATGGCAAAACATTGCTTGCTTCGATCAAGGGAGACCTTCCGGACGATTTGAGCACGCGTTTCACCACGTTGATGGAATCTTACGGCATTAAGGAAGATGTCGCAGTTGACCCGAATGTGCAGGTGGTTCAGATCAAAGCGATCCGTGAGGAAATGAAGTTTAGCTTAACCGAATTCACTGCCGTTGCGGGAAAAACGATTGAGCTTGTTTTTGAAAACCCGGATGCAATGCAGCATAATGTGGTCGTTGGAAAACCAAAATCGACTGAAATAATCGGCGCAGCCGCTGACAAAATGATCACTGCGAAAGACGGCGCAGAGAAAAACTACGTTCCGAACATTCCGCAAGTTTTGGCCGCAACGCCGCTTGTGAACCCGGGACAAACTTTCCGCCTGAAATTCGTAGTGCCTGACGTGGTTGGCGACTATCCTTACGTCTGCACATTCCCCGGTCACTGGAGATTGATGAAAGGCAACATGAAAGTCATCAAAGAGCAGGCGGTTTTGAGTAAATAACCTGAAATCAATGAAGCACATTGCTTTTCTGATACTAATCCTGGGCGCTAAAATATCCTGCGCCCAGGATTCTTTGTTTAAAAACATTCCTGCGCACGATCCCGTCATGATCCGCCAGGATGGAACTTACTACGTTTTTACTTACAGGACGGGGCATAACAGTCTGGTCGTCAAAGGATATGGAAAACTGGAAGAAGGAAAAGCCCGTTTTTGCGTCCCCGCCCGAGTGGGCGGTAAAAGCAGTTCCCGGTTTCAAAGGGCACATTTGGGCACCGGACATTGCGTTTCATAATGGCCTGTATTATCTCTATTATTCTATTTCAACTTTTGGTAAAAACCGCTCGTGCATCGGCCTGGCAACCAATAAAACACTGGATCCGAAAAGTCCGGATTACCGCTGGAGCGACCACCAGCAAGTCATTGAATCTGTGCCTGGCCGGGATGAATGGAATGCGATTGATCCCAATTTTATTTTAGACGAAAACCAGCAGCCCTGGTTATCATTCGGCTCATTTTGGAATGGCATTAAGCTGGTTAAGCTCAATCAGGATGCAATGTCCATTGCGACCGATCCGCAGCAATGGCATACATTAGCAAGTGTTCCAAAGACCGTTTCCAATTCAGAATCTGGCAATGGAGCCATTGAAGCGCCTTTTATCTTCAAAAAAAATAACTATTATTACCTTTTCGCCTCTTACGACTATTGCTGCCGCGGCGAAAAAAGCACTTACAAAATGCGCGTAGGCCGCTCGGAAAAACTGACCGGTCCTTACATGGACAAGGCCGGAACGCCGATGAAAAATGGGGGCGGAACATTGCTGCTTGAAGGCGATAAAGATTGGCACGGCGTAGGCCACAATGCGGTTTGCACCTTCGACAGCACGGATTATCTGATATTTCATGGATACGACGCCAAAGACAAGGGCCGCTCGAAGCTGCGGGTTGAGAAGTTGCGCTGGGAAGACGGCTGGCCATTGTTATAATATGTTTAAAAAACGCAAATGAAAGTCGTCCAATTCACCATTCCGGTTTCCAAGGAGCATACCATTGTGGTGCAGGAAGACTTGTTGCCGCATTATTACAATCATTTGCACCGGCATCGGGAGGTTCAGATTGAATGGGTTGTGGAAGGTTCGGGAATTCTCATCGCCGGGAATTATATGCAGCGTTTTGAGTCGGGCGAGGTTTACATTATTGGTGCCAATCAGTCGCATATTTTCAAAAACGACGAAGCCTATTTCAATCCCGAAGAGAAAAAGCAAGTCCATTCCGTTTCCATTTTCTTCAACCCGATGCAGCTCCACCAGAACATTCTAAGCCTGCCCGAAATGGCAAGTATCCGCAAATTTGTCGACGGCCTGCACAACGGTTACCAGATTCCCGAATCCGCATTGCCCCTTGTCCAGAAAACGATTTCAGAATTAAAACAGAACAAAGACAGCATGCGGGTGGCGTCATTCATTTCGCTGCTGCATTTGTTCTCCACCATCCGCGACATTAAGCCGCTGGCCACCAACAACAGCGAGCAGATCATTTCCGAAGTCGAAGGAATCCGCATGGACCAGATTTTCCAATATCTGGTCAGCAATTACAAAAGGCACATTTCACTAGCCGAAATCTCAGAAATCTCCAACCTTACACCCCAAGCATTCTGCCGTTATTTCAAAAAACACACCGACAAAACTTTCATCAGCTTCCTCAACGAAGTCCGCGTCAACGAAGCCTGCAAAATCATCATTTCCGGCAAATTCGACAGTTTTTCAGACGTCAGTTACCAGACCGGCTTCGATAATGTGACCAATTTCAACCGCGTTTTTAAAAAGATCATGGGAAAAAGCCCGCGGGAATTTCATAAGGACTTTCGCGAGCGGGTTGGGTAAATTTGTTGAAAGAGACGCTAGGCGGCCACTTTCCCAATTTCTATCCCATATTTCATGATTTCATGGGCAACCAGATTGGAGCTTTGAAGAGGGATATAATATTGGTAGCAAATTTCACGTGCGTGTAAAACGCCAATCCCAGAGGGATATAATATTGGTAGCAAATTTGAAATCAGTGCAAAAACAATCCCGGAGGGATGTAATATCGGTAACAAAAACCGTTCGCAATCGCATCAAATCCCGGAGGGATGTAATATTGTACACGACGTTGCATCCCTCCGGGATTGGCGTTTTACGTTGATTTCTCTTTTTCTACCAATCTTGCATCCCTCCGGGATTGGCGTTTTTGCGCGCATGTTGACTTTGCTACTGATCTTAAATCCCTTTGGGATTTTCCCTTGCTTACTTCATTTTCTCAAACCATTCACTCGTGTATTCCTCCTCCAAACTTACATAAAAATCAAAGCGAAGCCATTTTTCTCGTAACCATAGGTTTTATTTCAAATCTCCCCTATTTTGGAGCTTAACATTTCTTTTTTGGTTTGGCTGGATTGGGAAAAATGGGTGGTTCTTTTTGGAAGATTTGGGTGGATACGGGCGGGACTTTTACGGATTGTCTGGCTGTTGATCTGGTGGGAAATAAAACGAGGTTGAAAGTGCTGAGCTCTGGCTGCGTGCGGGGACGGATTGTTGGGAAGTTGGCCGATAACACTTTTCAATATGCAGCTTCCTGGGCGTTTGACGCTGGTTTGCTAGAAGGTTATACATTGCGGTTGCTGGAAAATGGTTTGATCAGCAAAGTCATTTCTTTTGATTCTTCCAATCAAACATTTACGCTCGAAAATGATCTTCCATTTGCTCAAAGCACCGATTTTGAAATATTCAGTGGCGAAGAAGCGCCTGTTCTGGCAGCGCGATTACTGACCCAAACCAAACTGACCGAAACTCTGCCACCGCTCGAAATGCGCCTCGGCACCACGAGAGGAACCAATGCATTACTAGAAAGAAAAGGAGCCAAGACGCTATTAGTAGTCACCAAAGGTTTTAAAGACCTGCTTTACATTGGCAACCAGCAACGCCCTTCCCTATTTCAACTAGATATTCCTGAACCAAGATTACTTTATTCAGAAGTTTTGGAAATTGATGAGCGATTGGATGCTTCGGGAAATGTGATCCGGGATTTGAACGCGGCAGATTTAACAACATTAGCATCTGCGGCAAACGCAGATTCCATTGCCATTTCGCTGCTGCATTCGTACCAAAACAATGCACACGAGCTCCTGGCTGAAAAAGCATTTATAGAGAACGGGGCTAAATACATTTCCGTTTCTTCCAAGCTTTTCCCCTTCTCCCATTATCTCCGCCGCACGCAAACGGCCGTAGTGAATGCTTATCTCGATCCCGTTTTAGATCAATATTTGACTAACATTAAAAATTCGTTGGGCGGCACTCCGCTGGGTGGCAATTCGCTGGGCGGCAATTCGTTGGGCGATAACTCGTTGGGCGGCAATCCGCTCGGCCCTAGCGGCCTAAAAGTTATGACCAGCACGGGCAGCCTTTCCGAAGTCAGCGGTTTCCGGGCCAAAGACAGCTTATTAAGTGGCCCGGCTGGTGGCATGGTGGCGGCAGCCAATGCTGGGAAACGCCTTGGATTCCCCAAATTGATCACATTCGATATGGGCGGAACGAGCACGGATACGGCGCTGATCGATGGGCGCCCGGAGCTGAAATACATTACCGAAATTGATGGCATTGAATTCCACAACCCGACATTGGCGATTGAAACTGTTGCCGCGGGTGGCGGTTCGGTTTGCTGGTTTGATGGATTTTCGTTGCAAGTCGGGCCGGAAAGTGCGGGGGCTTCGCCGGGGCCGGCGTGTTATGGCGTGGGCGGGCCGCTTACGATTACGGATGTGAATCTGCTCTTGGGCAAACTGGATGCTTCGAAATTTGGCATTCCCGTTCGTGCGGATGCAGCGCTGGCGGCGCTTCATGATTTGCAAAAAAGCATTAAATCGCATACAGGCAATGTGCTTTCGTTTTCGGAACTGCTAACCGGGCTGGAAAGAATTGCAAATGAGAAAATGGCTGATGCGATCCGAAAAATCTCAGTTGAAAAAGGCATTAATCCGGCTGATTTTGCATTAATTACGTTTGGCGGCGCCGGCGGATTGCACAGTTGCCAGCTGGCCGAATTGCTGGATATTCAAACGGTTATCATTCCTTACGACGCCGGACTTTTCAGCGCCGTGGGCATGGGCGAGGCGCTGATCAGCACCATTGTTTCCAAACAAATCCTGCTTCCCTGGAAAGACTCGGCGGAGAAAATCGAAGATTGGAAAAACGAATTGTTGCAGGAAGGCGTTGCAAAACTGCAAAATCAGGGCGTTAATGTATTCGAAACTGCCTTTTGCTACGTTTTTCTCCGTTTTGCCGGACAGGAAAATACAATTGAAGTCAGCTATGAAGGCGCTGAAACATTGAATGTTTTCGAGAAACTTTACACGGCGCAATTCGGCTATTTTCCAGCAAACCTGATCATTGAATTGGAAAGTTTGAAACTGATGATTCAGGAGAAAATGGCTCCTATTGCGCTGGAAATGATCATTAAGGACGGAAATTCAGCGGATGCAATAAGAAGTGTAACGCCTTTATTTGAAACAAAATCTTTTAAAACGGAAAAACCTGACGCTAATAATGCTGCTAGCCTCTTTGAATGGGACAAACTTGCAGCGGGCGACCAACTCACCGGCCCAGCGATTTTATTAAACGACACTTCCACCGCCTACATCCCGAGAAACTGGAAACTGATCATTCAAAGCAGCAAAGACGCGATTGCTTTTAAAATTTCGGAAACCAACGTTACTGCCGAAAAACAAAGCGAGGAAGTTGCATTGCAGCTTTTCACCAATCGTTTCAAATCCATTGCGGACGAAATGGGCGTGCAATTGCAGCGGACTGCGTTTTCGGTGAATGTGAAAGAACGGCTCGATTTTTCATGTGCTTTGCTGGACCAGGATGGCGAGTTGCTGGTGAATGCGCAGCATATTCCGGTGCATTTGGGCAGCATGGGCATTTGCGGGAGATTGGTGAAAGAAGCGATTGAGATCGGTCCCGGCGATGTGATTATTACGAATCATCCCAAATATGGCGGCTCGCATTTGCCTGATATTACATTGATTTCGGGCATTTTTACGGATGATAAAGCTTGCATTGGTTACGTCATTAACCGTGCGCATCATGCCGAAGTTGGAGGAAAAACGCCTGGTTCCATGCCGCCGGATGCCACTTGTCTGGCTGAGGAAGGCGTCGTTATTTTGCCTCAATATTTGATTAAAAACAATGTATTTCAATGGGGAACCATCCGCGCACTTTTCACGGAAGGCGCCTATCCTACGCGGCATTTCCTGTCCAATGAAGCCGACATTATCGCCGCATTGTCTGCTTTAAGAAAAGGCAGCGAGCAAATGTTACGGCTCGTGGACTTGCACGGATTGGAAACCGTCCGCAAATACATGCGGTTACTGAAAGAAAATGCCGTGGCGCAGCTGCAAACCGCATTAATTCCGTTGCAAGACAAAACTTTCGAAGCAACCGAATTTCTCGATGACGGCCATCGCATTCAGGTGAAAGTCTCTATAACCGTCGAAAAGCAGGTTTTTGACTTTACAGGCACTTCGGATGTGCATCCCAACAACCTGAATGCAAACATTTCGATCCTGTACAGCGCGATTTTGTATGTGTTAAGGCTTTTGGTAAACAAAGAAATTCCGCTGAATGATGGCCTGATGAAGCATGTGGACATTATTTTGCCGGATAACAGCTTCCTGCATCCCAATTTTTCCGATGATCCCTTCCAATGTCCGGCCGTGGTTGGCGGGAACACGGAAGTGAGCCAGCGGCTGGTGGATACATTGCTTAAAGCATTCGGATTGGCGGCTTGCAGCCAAGGAACGATGAATAATTTCCTTTTTGGCGACGAACAATTTGGCTATTACGAGACCATAGGCGGTGGAACCGGCGCCGGGCCGGGCTTCCACGGTCGTTCTGCCGTGCACCAGCACATGACCAACACGCGCATTACCGACCCTGAGCAGCTGGAACGCAAGTATCCGGTGCGTTTGCTGGAATTCGGCATCCGAATAAATTCCGGTGGAAAAGGAACATTCAACGGCGGCGATGGCATCGTGCGAAAATTCGAATTTGTCAAACCATTGCAGCTCACATTATTGGGACAACACAGAAAATACGCACCTTACGGACTGAATGGCGGCGAAGACGGAAAATGCGGTGTGCACACACTGATAAGCAATGGTGAAACTTCATTGTTACCCGGAATATGCAGCCTGGAAGCTCAGAAGGGTGATATTTTAATAATAGAAACGCCCGGTGGCGGAGGATTTGGTTAAAAATTAATATAAAATGGCGAGTTCAAAATCCTCCAAAGCGCTCTTAGGCGCAGCATTCCTGATGGCGACCTCGGCAGTCGGCCCGGGTTTTCTGACGCAAACGACGGTTTTTACACAGCAGCTCGCCACGAGTTTTGGCTTCATCATTCTCCTCACGGTCATTATCGACCTTTGTGCGCAATTCAATATCTGGCAAATCATCACCGTTTCAGGCAAGCGCGCTCAGGAACTGGCCAATGCATTGTTTCCGGGATTAGGCTTCCTATTAGCGTTTCTGATCGTCCTCGGCGGATTTGCATTCAACATTGGCAATGTCGCCGGAGCCGGTTTGGGCCTGGAAGCAATGACAGGTTTGAACGTAAAAGTTGGCGCGGTGCTGAGCGCAGGCATGGCGATCGGGATTTTCCTGTTCAAAGAAGCGGGAAAAGCGATGGATATTTTCAGCCGCGTACTCGGCACATTAATGATCGTTTTGATCTTATATGTTGCTTTTACGTCGCATCCACCGCTGGTTGCGGCTCTGCATCACACGATTTTGCCCGAAAAATTTGATGCGATGGCCGCAGTAACATTGGTCGGCGGGACGGTTGGCGGATACATTTCGTTTGCGGGAGCGCATAGGTTGCTCGATAGCGGGATCAGGGGCGAAGCGTCGCTGCCGGAAGTGAACAGAAGCGCCGCAACGGGCATTCTGATTACAACGGTGATTCGTTATTTGCTCTTCCTGGCATCTTTGGGCGTGGTGATGTCCGGCGCGACCATTAATCCCGATAATCCCACCGCTTCCATCTTCGAACAAGCCGCTGGGTCAGCCGGACGGCAGATTTTTGGTCTCGTGATTTGGAGCGCGGCCGTCACTTCTGTGGTTGGCGCTGCTTACACTTCCATTTCTTTTGTCCGTTCGTTTCATCCGTTTTTGGAAAAACACCACGCTCCACTGACCATTATTTTCATTGCCACGTCCACTGCTGTATTTACAGTTATTGGCAAACCGGTGAAAGTGCTCGTCTTTGTCGGCACGCTGAATGGCTTTGTGCTTCCCGTTGCGCTGGCTATCCTGCTGATTGCAAGCGGAAAATCGCGCCTGATGGGAACGTATAAACATTCGCGCGCGCTGCTCGTGATGGGCTGGCTTGTGGTTGCGGCCATGACGGCCTTAGCAATCGGAATCTATTAACCTAGCGAGCCGGTGGGCCTACCGTCGTTTATTTTACACTTCTGCACATATCCCGAATTAAATCTGCTGTTTTAACCCAAAAGCAAAATCTAACATCGAAATAAGTTAATATCGGTAAAAAAGGAGCTAAATACCACGAAGTTTATTGCTTGCCATAAAGGTAATTTTACCCATACGAAATTGAAGATAATCATTCCTAGTATGGCGCAATTTACCAGTCAAAAGCTTCAACTGCTGACCGTCTTTGCCGGCTCCCTGCTTTCCTTACTTTCTCACAAAAGTATGGCTCAGCAGCCTGCATTGGCACCTTATCATCCTGATGCTTCTGAAATCAGTGCTTCATACAAGCACATGGAGCGCATGGACTCGGTGACGAAAGGCACAGTTTTGAAAGCCTCGATCCAGCCAACATGGCAGGCCGACGGACATTCATTTTGGTATAGAAATGTATTAAAAGACAGCCTTACCGAGTACATTTTTGTCAATACGTTAACGGGTAAAAAGACGAGTCCGCTCGATAAAAAAGAACTCGCAGGCGCACTTTCAAAAGCACTGGATTCTACCTTATCGGCTGACAAATTGCTGCTCAGCGAAATTTATTCAGATCCAAAAAACCAGACGCTTTTTGTACAGACAACGGGCAAATGGTTTGCATTTAATACCAAAACAAAAACCGCAAAAAAGCTTGAAAAACTGCCTCTCGAACGTCCCAAAGAAATAGGCTGGACGCGGGCAAGAAGTCGTTGGAGGCCATTCCGGGCGGACAGCATTTCGCCGGATAAAAAATTGACCGCTATCATTAGAAACGGGAATATTTATTTAACCAAAAAAGAAGAAAAAGACGCTCAGCAGCTCACATTCGAGGAAAATCCGCTGAAACCTTTTGGCGAACTGAGCTGGTCGCCGGATGGAAAATATCTGGTTGCTTACCGCATTACGCCGCATGAAGAGCGGCAGATCAGCATCATTATGTCGTCCTTGCCAAACACGACGCGTGGCGAGGTTAAAACGCGCGGTTATGCGCAACCCGGCGATGAATTTACGTCTTACGAAATGTTTGTGGTGAATGTTGAGAACAAACAGGTTACGAAAGTAAAATCAGACATTATCGACTTTTTCGAAGCGCCGGTTATTCGCTGGCGACATGGCGATAACACGCATTTTACTTACGAAAAAGTGGACCGCGGGCACCAGCGTTTCCGGGTGATTGATGTGGATGTGGCGACGGGTGAAACGCGGAATGTGATTGATGAAAAAACGGAGACATTTATTTACCAAAACCTCATTTACACGCATTACCAACCTGAAAAGCACGAAATTATCTGGTCATCGGAAAAAGACGGCTGGCGGCATTTGTATCTGGTGGACGAGCTTTCGGGCAAGATCAAAAACCCGATTACAAAGGGCAATTGGGTGGTTCGCGACATTGACAGCATTGATACACAAAAACGCGAAGTCTGGTTTCGGGCGAGCGGCATGAATGCGGATGAAGATCCTTATCACATTCATTATTACAGAATCAAATTCGACGGCAGCGGCCTTGTAAAATTGACCGATCATGCCAAAGCAACGCATCAACTCACATTTTCGCCTGACCGCACTTACTACATTGATACATACTCAACGATGATGAGCCCGCCGGTTTCCGAGCTGCGGAAAACGGCGGACGGCTCATTGGTTACCAAACTGGAAGAGGCCGACATTTCGCAATATTTGTCGCTGGGCTTCAAGTTACCGGAGATTTTTAAGGCAAAAGGCCGCGATGGTCAAACCGATATTTGGGGCATCGTGTATCGCCCGAGCAAGTTTGATCCGACGAAGAAATATCCGATCATCGAGAACATTTATGCGGGTCCGCAGGATTCGTTTGTGCCCAAAGCATTCCGTTATTATGGTGAAATGCAGAGCCTTGCCGAGCTTGGATTTATCGTCGTGCAAATGGACGGCATGGGCACGGCTAACCGCTCGAAAGCATTCCACGATATGTGCTGGAAAAACCTTGCAGACGCCGGTTTTCCTGACCGCATTGCGTGGATGAAGGCATTAGCGGCACAATATGCTTATGTGGATTCGTCTCGCGTGGGCGTTTATGGCACATCAGCGGGTGGCCAGAATTCACTCGGTGCATTGCTTTTTCACCCTAGTTTTTACGATGCAGCGGTTTCAGCTTGTGGCTGTCATGACAACCGAGTGGACAAACAATGGTGGAACGAGCAATGGATGGGTTACCCGGTTGGCAAGCATTACGACGAGCAATCCAACATTACCAATGCCGCAAAATTACAGGGCGACTTGCTGCTGATAGTGGGTGAAGCCGACACGAATGTGCCGCCGGAATCGACTTACCGCGTGGCGGATGCATTGATTAAATCAAATAAAGATTTTGAATTGCTGGTGGTGCCGGGCATGGGCCACAGCGACGGCGGAACTTACGGAAGAAGGAAAAAGAGGGACTTTTTTGTGAACAAATTATTGGGGGTAACGCCTCCGAGCAGGAATAAAACAGACCTAACGCCACAGTAACACATAACAGACGTCAGCCCGGAAACGGTGTAATGGATTGCAAAAATTGCAATAATCCAAACAGGAAAACTTTGCCCTTTTATAATGAGAAAATTACTGCTTTTACTAACCTGCTTCATCTTCATCAACAGCTGTACACTGAAATCTGGAACGGCCGTTCAAGTAAAGTCCAGCGAAGGGCGGCGCATTGAAATCCTGTTTCTGGGGCATGACAGCAAGCACCATTATTCGGAAAAATTCTTCTCGATGCTGGCGCATCCGCTGTTCCAAAAAGGCATTAACCTGACCTACACTTCGGACTTGAATGCTTTGAATGCAGAGAATCTGGCAAAATACGATGGCTTAATGATCTATGCGAACCATAATGTGATCTCACCGGCGCAGGAAACGGCAATGAAAGATTTTGTGGAAGGTGGGAAAGCATTGATCCCTTTGCATGCAGCTTCTTTTTGTTTTCAAAATTCTGATTGGTATATCAAAGCAGTCGGTGCGCAGTTCAGCACGCATAAATACGGCACATTCACAGCGCCAATTACGCAGCCAAACCATCCGGTGATGGCGGGTTTGAAGGAGTTTGAGACCTGGGATGAAACTTATGTTCATGCGAAGATTAATCCGGACATTAACATTTTGCAGGAACGTGTGGAAGGGACGCACCGCGAGCCTTGGACCTGGGTGCGGACGCAGGGAAAAGGCCGCGTGTTTTACACCGCATATGGCCACGACGAACGCACCTGGAAGCAAAAAGGATTTCACGATCTGGTGCTGAATGGTGTGTTATGGGCTGTCAATGATGATGCAAAAGCTGCCTATGCGAGCTTAAAACTGCCCACACCAGAATTCAAAGATGCCGACGTTCCGAATTACGAAAAACGCGATCCTGCCCCAAAGTTCCAGCTGCCGCTTTCCCCTGCGGAATCTGCAAAATTGATCCAGGTTCCGGTTGATTTTGATTTACAATTATTCGCTTCCGAACCCGACATTGTGAAACCTATCGCCATGGCCTGGGACGAAAAAGGCCGCTTATGGATCATTGAAACAGAAGATTATCCCAACGAGATCAGAACGGAAGACGGAACCGGAAAGGACCGGATCAAGATTTGCGAAGACACCAACGGCGATGGCAAGGCAGATAAGTTTACCGTTTTTGCAGACGGGCTGAACATTCCGACCAGCATTACATTTGCCAACGGCGGCGTGATCGTAGCCCAAGCACCACATTTCATTTTCCTCAAAGACACCAACGGCGACGACAAAGCCGACATTCGCGAAAACATTATCAGCGGCTGGGGCAAAAGCGATACGCACGCCGGACCGTCCAATTTGAAATATGGCCTCGATAACAAGATTTGGGGCGTGCTGGGTTATGCGGGTTATCGCGGGACGGTGAACGACAAGCCGGTGAATTTCAGTCAGGGCATTTATACATTTGATGTCGATGGCAAAAACCTGGAATACATTGGCCGGACATCCAATAACACGTGGGGATTGGGCTTTTCGGAGGATTTTGAAGTATTTGTTTCAACGGCTAACGGCAATTACAGCGGACATTTCGCGATGCCATTGGAATATGTCAAACGCTCCGTTGCCGACGGCTCGGGCAACACCGTTTACAAGCTGGATTCGCATTATGATATGAATTATATGACGCCTGCATTGCGTCAGGTGGATTTTCACGGCGGCTTCACGGCGGCGGCGGGACATAATCTTTACACGGCTAGGAATTTCCCGAAACAATATTGGAATGCAACCGCATTTGTCTGCGAACCGACGGGCCGCTTGCTTTACCAGGCCATGTTAAAACCAAATGGCGCGGGTTATAAGGAGAAAAACGGTTTCAATTTGCTGGCCAGCTCGGACGAATGGTTTTCGCCCGTTCATGCGGAAGTGGGCCCGGATGGGGCAGTTTGGGTGGCGGATTGGTATAGTTTCATCATTCAGCATAACCCTACGCCGCGTGGTTTTGAAAATGGAAAAGGCAATGCTTACATTAATCCGTTGCGGGATAACAAGCATGGACGTATATACAGGGTCGTTTATAAAAATGCAAAACCTTATCAACCGGTAAAACTGGATAAAAATGATCCCGCGGGGCTTTTAGCAGCATTGAAAAACGACAACATGTTCTGGCGCACCACGGCACAGCGATTGATCGTAGAAGCGAAGCACAAAACACTGGTTCCTGAGCTGATTAAGCTGGTTAATGATCAGTCTGTGGATGAAATTGGCTTGAACAGTCCTGCCGTGCATGCGCTTTGGACATTGCAGGGATTGGGCGCGCTGGATGGTTCAAACGAGGAGGCATATCACACGCTGGTTCGTGCGGTGCGGCATCCGGCTGCGGGCGTTCGCAAGAATGCGGTGAAGCTCTTGCCAAGAAACGATAAAACGCTTTCTGCATTGAAATGGACGAATTCTTTGAACGATCCGGATCTGAAAGTGCGCCTCGCAGCGATTCAAGCATTAACTGATTTGCCGGCTTCCGAGGAAATTGGCAAAATGCTCTATCTGGCCGGTCAGGATTCGGAAAATGCGGCGGATGAATATTTGCAGCAGGCGATTTTCTCAGGTGTCATTAAGCACGAAGCAGGGTTTAAAAATGCAGCTGCTAAGCTGAAAGACTCCACATTAACCGCCCGCATTGAGCGCGGATTGGTGCAGGAAACTTATGTGCTCAATCTCTGGTCGCCACCGATTTTCCCACCGGACATTACCAACAAAGAAATCACCATTAAGGCCATTATTACCAAAGCCGACGAAGCATTATCGGGCGTTGTGGCCTCGCAAGGCAACAAGGAGAACGGTTACAGTCTTTATATGAATGAGGGAAAATTGCATTGGCTGATCAAACAGGACGGCAAAGCTTATGACATTCATTCCAACCAAACATTGCCTGCTGAGCGCTTCAATGCCGTTGCAACATTGTCCGAAGGCGGTGAAATGACATTGGCCATTGAAGATGAAACGCCAGTTAAGGGCAAAGCAGCATCGCTTTTTACCAAACCATTCAACCCCGATGACATCCGCCTCGGCCGCGACTTGCGCGACGAAAACCGTGTGGGCGATTATCCAGAAAATTTCAGGTTAAGAGGCTGGCTGGATGTGAAAAGCACAATGCAGCTGAACCAGGTTTCGAAAGATAAATCAGAGAAAAAAGTGGCCGCAACAGCGCCGGTTAGCAAGCCGGAAACGATTGGAAAAGGCAAAGGCACGCCCGTGACGATCAACCTGAAAGTGATTGAGCATGAAATGAAATTTGATAAAAAGATATTTACCGTAAAACCCGGCCAAAAAGTCTCCATACGCTTCACTAATCCTGATTTTATGCAGCATAACCTGCTTATTGCTGCTCCGGGAAGTCTGGAAAAAGTGGGCGCGGCTGCGGATTTGCTGGCGCGTGAGAGCAATGCCATTGAACTGAATTACATTCCAAAAATGCCCGAAATCCTTCATTCCACTGAATTGATCAGTCCGGAAGGAAGCACGACGCTTGTTTTCATTGCCCCCGAAAAACCCGGCGATTATCCTTTTTTATGCACCGTCCCGGGCCATTGGCGGATTATGAATGGAATTATGAAAGTTGAGTCGAACGGGTCACGTTGACCCCGTCCAATAAAGAAGCCAAGTAACCCAGCTAACTAAAATTTTATCACCATCTAACTTTTGACACATGAATAAACAATTATCTAGACTTATTCAGGAAGTGGCCTGTTACCTGCTTTGCAGCGTAGCGATGCTGCTCGTCCTGCCGGCCCATGCACAGGCAGCCGATCGCCAGATTACCGGAAAAGTGGTTTCAGCGGAAGACAAAAATCCGCTCCCGGGTGTGACCATTATTGTAAAAGGAAATAACACGATAGGAACTGCAACGGACGCCGAAGGAAAATTCAAAATGACCGTTCCTGAGGATGCAACGCTGATTTTGAGCTACATTGGCTACACCAGCCAAGAAGTTGTGGTGGGCACCCAAAACGATTTCAACATTGAAATGGCTTCGGACCAGAAGCAGCTTACGGAAGTGGTCGTGATCGGTTATGGAACCCAGAAAAAGGGCGACATTACGAGTTCGGTTGCGAGCATTAAGCGCGAGGATTTTATCAAAGGAACGGTTCGCGATGCTGCACAGTTGATCCAGGGAAAAGTGGCCGGCTTGCGCATCACCACGCCGAGCGGCTCGCCAACTTCCAACACCCAGATCAACCTGAGAGGAATCAACTCAATCAACGGAACTTCAAACCCGTTGATTTTAATCGATGGAATTCCCGGCGGCCTGAACACGGTTGCGCCCGAAGACATTGAATCTGTGGACGTTTTGAAAGATGGTTCTGCTGCTGCGATTTATGGAACACGCGCAACCGGCGGTGTAATCCTGATCACAACCCGGAAGAACCGCGGCAACAACACGCGCTCGACGGTGGAATATTCCAATTACGTGAACATTCAGACCATTGCGCGCAGACCAAAGTTGCTGACCGGTGACGATTACCGTCAGAAAATCAGCGAAGGCATTGATTACACGGATTACGGCGGCAACACCGACTGGCTGGACGAAATCATGCAAAAACCCGTCAGCCATAACCATAATCTGACATTCTTCGGTGGCAACAGCACGACAAACTTCACGGGTTCTGTGAATTACAGGAACTGGGAAGGGATCTTTTTGAGATCAGGTCAAAACCGTTTTACAGGCCGTGCCGATTTGAATCACGCAATGTTTGATAATAAGTTGAAAACCAACATTCAGATCATTAACCGCATTACGTCGTCCAACGGAGCCGTTTCGCCAGCCGATAATGATGCCGCTTATGGTTACGCTTACCGGCAGGCCATGATCCGCAACCCGACGGACAATGTGAGAACCGAAACAGGCGCTTGGCAGGAAAGGGACGGTTATTTTTATGAAAACCCGGTTTCCCTTTTGAATGAATCCAACTATGAAGCGAAGTTTAAAGAAATGCGGATGAGCGGAAGTCTGGATTACGCGCCGATTACCGATTTGAATTTCAAATTATTGGTTTCTAATGTTCAAAACAGCAATCTGGAAGGCGGCTCTACGACGTTCAACCACACGGCAACACGCCTTAGCAACCAAAATGCAACTGCATTCAGAAGCACGAGTGCGAACAACGAAAACCTGCTGGAATTTACCGGAAATTATGCTAAATCATTTGGCAAACACCGTTTTACATTACTCGGCGGATATAGCTGGCAGGACGCAACTTATGAGGATTTCAGCGCCAGCAACTGGGATTTCCCAACGGATGCTTACGATTGGAATAACCTCGGCGCGGGCGGCGCTTTGCAAAAAGGACAAGCAGGCATGTCGAGCACGAAGAACAAGTGGCAGCTTGCCGGTTTCTTCGGCCGGTTGACTTACAGCATGGATGAGAAATATCTGTTCATGGCCAGCGTGCGTCGCGAAGGTTCTTCGCGTTTTGGGATTAACAATCAATGGGGAACATTCCCGGCCGCTTCTGTGGGTTGGAGAATCAGCAAAGAGCGCTTTATGGAAGGACTTTCAGGCGTTTCTGAAATTAAGTTGAGAGCGGGAATCGGTGTGACGGGAACCATTGCGGGTGATCCTTATTTGTCACAGATCAGCTACAATTTTACGCGTACAGAAGGTGCATTTATCGGTGGAAAATGGGTTCCGGGATTCGTGCCGGCGCGTAACTTCAACCCGGACTTGCGTTGGGAGAAAAAAGAAGAGGTTAATGCGGGTGTGGACTTTGGTTTCCTGAAAAACAGGATCAATGGTTCGGTCGATTTTTACAGTCGTAAAGTGAAGGATTTGCTTTACAATTTCCCCGTTCCCGTGCCTCCTTACCTGATCGGTTCGATGTTAATCAATGCAGGAACGATGAAAAACGAGGGTATGGAAGTGCTTTTGAACATTGTGCCTGTTCAGACTGCTAATTTCCAATGGAACACCGGATTCACTTATTCTACAAACCGGAACAAGCTCGTAAGTCTTTCCAACGACCAGTTTGAAGCGGATAATGACTTTTTTGACGCAGGTTACACAGGCGAGCCAATCCAGGTTTCGACGCACCGCGTGAAAGTGGGCGAGCCTATCGGACGGTTTTTTGTTTGGAAAAGTGTAGGCATTGATGAAAAAGGTGCCTGGCTGGTTGAAAACAAAGATGGCGAGGTGATTCCTATTGCTAATGCGACACCGGAAGACCGCCAGTATTATGGAAATGGAATTCCAAAGCACAATGTAGGCTGGAACAACTCGGTTCGTTACAAAAACTTTGACCTGGCTGTAAACATGCGCGGCGCGTTTGGATTCGACATTCTGAACTTTCAGAGCATGTTTTATAACAACACAAGAAACAAGGCTTATAATATGCTGAAAACGGCGTACGATCCGATCGACGGCAAAGTGCTTAATAATGAGCTTGTTTATGTTTCCAATTACATTGAAAAAGGCGATTACTGGAAAATCGACAACGTCACATTTGGCTACACGCTGCCCACTTTGAAAGGCTTGAAAAACGCCCGCATCTTCGTTTCGGGCCTTAACCTGGCGACGATCACCGGCTACACCGGCGTTGACCCGGAAGGCGTAGACATGACGGGTTTTGCCCCGGGAAGTGACCAGCGCGACAAATATCCGACGACCCGGACATTCACAGCAGGCCTTAGTGTAACATTCTGATCCACAGCAAACTTTTTGAAAAAATGATCAATAAAAGTAAAATATACATCGTCCTCGCATCCATGATGGGTGCGGCCACGCTCTACTCCTGCACCGACCTCGAAGAACAGGTTTATTCAGAAGTGTTGTCGAGCACTTACCAGCCAACCGAAAAAGACCTTCCAGCGATCGTAGCGCCCGTATATTCGTCCCTTCGCGGGTTAATGCTGGGCTGGCAGGGCTATTTTGACTTGCAGGAAGAAGCAGCCGATGCCATCGTTACGCCCGTTCGCCCGAATGGCTGGGACGACGGCGGAACCTATCGCCGGATGCACCAGCACACCTGGACTTCCCTGCAATGGCAACCCGAAAACGCATGGCAAAGCTCATTCCGCAGCATTACCACGGCAAACAGGGTTTTATCTCAAATTGCAGAAGGCGAAATTCCTTTGACCGCAGGCAAAGTGGAAGTGGAAGCTGAGTTGAGAGCCGTGCGCGCATTGGCTTACTATCTTTTACTCGATAACCACGGCAATGTGCCCATTGTGACTGATTTCAAGGACATTAATTTACCAAAACAAAACACACGTAAGGAAGTGTATGATTTTGTGGTAAAAGAATTGCTTGAAGTGATGCCTAACCTGAGTGAAAATGCGTCGACGACTTACGGTCAGCTCAACCGCTGGGGTGCGAAAGCGCTTTTGGCAAAAATATATTTGAACGCGCAAGTTTACACCGGCACGCCGGAATGGGAAAAAGCCATTCAGCAAGCGGATGATGTGATCAAAAGCGGTAAATATGTGCTGGATGCGAATTATTCGGATGTTTTCACGTGGACTAATTTCAATTCCAAAGAGATCATTTTCGCGATTCCTTACGATGAAATTTACGGAACCGGCAACCAGATCCACATGAAAACGCTCGACCCACTGAGCCGCACTGTGTATCCGATGAATGCAGGTCCATGGGGCGGAAACTGCGCCGTGCCACAATTTATCGATACTTACGACGCCGAAGACAGCCGCCTGGCCGACACCTGGGTAATGGGCCCGCAAAAGAACGCAACAACCGGCGCAGTCGTCATCACTTATTCCAAAACTGTCCCAAGCATTGAAAAAACGGCTTCAACAGACGGTTACCGCATTGGAAAATACAAAATCAAGCCTAATGCAACCGGCAGTCTGGACAACGACTTCCCATTGCTTCGCTATGCCGATGTCATGATGATCAAAGCAGAAGCACTTTTGCGCACCGGCAAAGCCGCCGAAGCAGCGACCATCGTAACCGAAGTCCGCAAACGCGCATTCAAAGCCAACCCTGCAAAAGCAACCGTAACTGCGGCAGATCTGGCAAAAGGCAGTCGTTATAATTACGGTTACCAAGCCACAGACGGCACGATTACAGAGCGCCAGGGCGGAGACGATGTGAAATTCGGACGCTTTTTGGATGAGCTCGGCTGGGAATTCGCAGCAGAAGCGCACCGCCGCCAGGACTTGATACGGTTTGGTATATACGAAACCAAAAAATGGTTCAACCATCGCCCCAACGCCCAGCAACGCGCCCTGTTCCCGATCCCGCAAACAGAGCTGGACAAAAACACAAACCTGAAACAAAACCCAGGCTATTAACAAAAACTTTAAACAAGGTTAGGTAATAAGCTCCTGCTCCCGACACTGTTGGTGAGCAGGATTTTTTTGTTTAACATTATGACCATGTTCTCAAAAGAAACCTACATACAACGCCGCCAGACTTTGAAACAGAAAGTGGGGAGCGGCCTTATTCTTCTGCTCGGCAATGATGAGTCGGGGATGAATTACAAGGATAATGTTTATCCATTTCGCCAGGATAGCACTTTTCTTTATTATTTCGGGCTGGATACGGCTTCCATTCATGCGGTTATTGACATTGATAATGATCAGGAAATCATTTTTGGCGATGAACTGACGATTGATGACATTGTCTGGACCGGTTACCAGGAACCGCTTGTTGAAAAGGCTGCCAAAATTGGCGTGACGCAAGTGAAACCACTTTCGTCGATTTCTAGCTATTTGCGTGATGTTCAGAACCGGAAACAGGAAGTGCATTTTCTGCCTCCCTACCGCGGTGAGCATACATTGCAGTTGCAGGAATGGTTGCAAATTAACCCTGCCGAGGCGCCGCAACGCGCTTCCGGGAAGCTGATCAAAGCCATTGTTTCAATGCGTTCTTACAAATCGCCTGAGGAAATTGCCGAGATCGAAAAAGCCGTCAACACGTCCATTGACATGCACCTGGAATTCATCCGCACCACGCGTCCGGGCATGACCGAAAAAGCCATTGCAGGAAGATTACAAAGCATCGCCATTGCCCAAGGCGGCGACATCTCCTACCCGATCATCCTGACAGTTAACGGAGAAACGTTGCACACACACGCCCGTGACCGCATTATCAACGACGGACAAATGGCATTATGCGACGCCGGAGCCGAAACTGCCATGCATTACTGCGGCGACCTCACGCGCACCATTCCGGCCGGAAAGCAATTCAGCAGCATTCAAAAAGAAATGTACGAAATCGTGCTCCATGCACAGGTTTCAGCGATTGAAGCCTGCAAACCAGGCGTTTTGTTCAAAGACGTCCACGCACTAGCATCAATGAAATTGTTGGAAGGCCTGAAATCCGTAGACATCATCAAAGGCGACCCACAAGAAGCCCTTGCCAACGACGTCCACACACTATTCTTCCAATGCGGCCTCGGCCACATGATGGGCCTCGACGTCCACGACATGGAAAACCTCGGCGAACAATACGTAGGCTACACCGAAGACCTCATCAAAGGCACCACCTTCGGCTGGAAATCCCTTCGCCTAGGCCGCGCGTTAGAACCTGGTTTTGTAATCACCGTCGAGCCAGGGCTATATTTTATCCCTACACTAATTGATCGCTGGAAGGCTGAGAATAAGCTTTCTGACTTTATTGATTATGGGAAGTTGGAGCAGTTCAGGGATTTTACGGGGATTAGGGTGGAGGACAATTTGGTGATTACGGAAGGTGGCAATCGGGTGTTGGGGAAGGAATTGGTGAAGGATGTGAAAGGGATTGAGGCTTTGCGGGGGTGATCAAGATGTTATAATTATTCCGGAAACCTGATAGCTTTGCGGAATAATTATAACACACTATTAAAATGAAACATTCTAAATATGTCTGCAAAACAGAAGATTCCTTCTGGGTTTTTAAGTTTAAAAGTGAAGGGTCGAAAGGTTTAGTTCAAAAAATTGTCCTGTATACAGAAACTGGTTCCGAAAATGTTTACAATCTAGGGTTCGGCGATTATGATCCTGAAACTGGCAGCATGAACGACATATCTGTAACAAATAATGGAGATAGTGCCAAAATTTTAGCGACTGTTGCTGCCACAGTATACACGTTTACGGAAATACATCCAGCAGCATGGATCATGGCTTCTGGAAGTACCGCTGCCAGAACAAGGCTATATAGAATGGGAATCACCAATAACCTATCAGAAATCTCTGAGCATTTTGCTATATTTGGTTATAACTATCAAGGAAACTGGGAATATTTTGTAGTTGGAAAGACATATGAAGCATTTATGATAACGAGAAAAGAAAACGACGACACATTATGAAAACACATACAACAAGTAAGGGGGTAACTGTCATTATAGACAACTCATTGAAAAAATTCAAGGGGCAGAATTTCTTCCCAGAAAAGCTAAAAAGGGCAAACGAGATTTTAGCCCAAGCGGGTGTACCAGATTTTTAAAAAGCTTAAAAACAAATAATAAAGTAAATCAAAAAGACGCACCACATTGATGCGTCTTTTTTGATTACCCTAGCTTACTCCTCTTCCCATAATCCCCAATCTCCTTCAACAACCGCGTAAGCACCTCGCTCGTATCCAGTGCGAGCAACGCATACTTACGGCTAAGATTCCATTCATCTGTTGGGCGGAGATAATGTCGGAGCATTTCATTGAGCATCCGTTCGATTTCGATCAGGTCAACATCTTGGTTAAGATAGTTGCTCGGCGGCTCCTCGGCTGCACTCTGGCGGATTTTTCGATTTTTGATGTGTGCATCTTACTCTTTATTGGACGTTTTGTGTTGCAAAAAACAGTGCCGCACTTGCCGTTGTCCAACCCGAGTAAGGCAATGGTGTTCAAACCATTACGGTAGTTACGACACCGTTCATTGGTGTACGCAGCATTATAAGTGCCGACGAATGTTGACGACGCATTAACAGCTTACTCGGGAAATTGGACGCTGTAAACTTACTGGGTTTGGTGGAAAAAGCAAAAAGAGTGCTTCTTTTCGCTTATCGAGAGATTCGGATCATTGCGATAAAACTTGCATGTGTACGTACAATTCCCGTACATTTACAGCACCATACTAAATGACCTCACGCAAATGAAAACTCCCATTTAAAGATCGAATTGATGTGCGAATTAGTAAAGAACATAAGGAATTGATCAAATACGCTTCTGAATTAAGCGGATTTAAAAGCTTGTCTGAGTTTATCGTATTTTGTGTGAAGACAGAAGCGAACAAAATTATTATGGAAAACAACAACATTCTTCGAACTATTGAGAGATACGAAGATTTTTGTCAATGCCATACTGAATCCTCCGGCCCCCAATGCAAACCTGATAAAAGACGATGCAGAATTATCAAAAATTCATAAATGATAATGAGATATCTGATCACCAGGTTGCTGAATGAGCATATAAAGAAAGATTTTGACTGTGGAAATTCGCTGCTTCAATAACTATCTAAAAACGCAAGCAAAGCAAGATGTAAATAGGGATTTGTCTGCGTGTTTTGTTCTGATTGATGATAACAATGTGGTTAAAGGTTTTTATACACTTTCAGCAAGTGCAGTAAATAAAGAAATGCTCCCCGTAGAGTTAGCAAAAAAGCTACCTCCATCTTACCAGAAACGCTGCCGACAATCTGTACTGGGACGATTAGCTTGCGATAATAGTATCAAGGGTCAGGGTTATGGTGAAGCTCTGTTGATGAATGCGCTTAGAAGAAGTGTTGAAACCTCCGAATCAGTCGGTTCACTGGCCTTGGTTGTAGATCCGATTGACGATCAATCAAAAAGTTTTTATAAGCGATACGGATTTATCCTGCTTTCAGGCACTGGCAAAATGTTGCTACCAATGAAAACAATCAAATCCTCCTACATAAATTAGGTTTTTTATCTACTCTAAAATCCTGCTCTACTCCACCCTTCAAACACCTTCTTTTGAAACTTCGTAGGATTCTTCATCGGCATAATGGTGAACAACTTCACCGTCTTATCACTTCCTGCAACTTGTTTAGGCTCTGTTTCAATGTCCAATCCCGCATAGCCAAAATACTTCTTATAATCCGGTTCAGCGGTTGTGTAAATGTAAGTGAATAGCTCGTCCAGCGGCTTCCCTGCTACTTTTGTGATCGTTTCTCGGAGTTCGTTTTCGGTGAAGCCTCGTTTTTTGGATTTGTAGAAATCTTTGTAAAGTTTCCGCATGACGTCGTCGAGGGACTTTTTGTTTTGGGTTTCGTGGCGGATGGCGAAGTCGAAGAGGAGGCCGACGATGGGGCCTTTTCGGTAAACGGAAATGGTTTGATCGGCTCCTTCGCCGGTTCGGCCGAATGGGCCGTCGGACCAGGTTTGGGCACTGGCCTGGGACAGGGATTGGTGCAGGCGGCCGGGTTTGTTTTCTACTTCGGCAATGTGGCTTCTGTAAGATTCCAGCATTTTTTCGGTGGTGATGAGGCCGGCTTCTTTCATGATAATAGGCTCATAGTAAACCGTTAAGCCTTCCGAAACCCAGAGCATATTCGTGCGACTTCCGTTTTCATAATCAAATGGTCCGAGCTCTATCGGACGGATTCTTTTTACGTTATAATGATGAAAATATTCGTGCGTAATGAAGCCCAACATTCCTTCCCAACCCCGCGAATTCAACTGATCTCCGCTGAAACTGATTGTGGTAGAATTCAAATGCTCAATGCCGCCCTGCCCGGGGCCGATGGCGATGAATGTGTAATGTTTGTAGGGAATATCGCCGATTAAAGCGGAAGCCTTTTCGACGACTTTCTTGATGTCGGTCATGAATTTGGCTTTATCAAAATCACCTAATTTATAGCCAATAAACCGGTGTGGAATGCCCTTCACTTTGAATGCAGGCAGTTCTTCGAGGTTTCCGATCAGGAACGGGCTGTCGTATAGAATGTCGAAGATCCGGTGCGGAATAGGTGAATTGCTTTTTCAGGAATGGAATCCAGGCCAGTTGCTACATTGTGCCAATCCTTATAAGGAATGATCGCCACTTCTGCCCGCGTATCAATCTTTTGATCCGGATACATAAACATGCTCGCAGGCGTAATGTAAGCATGTGCGCTGTCGAGATAGCTGGTGGCGACGAATTTCCGGGTGGTTTTTACGTCGTAATCGATGGTTAATGTGCTTGCTTTTTTGGTGTAAATCACCCAGCCGGTTTTGCCCGAACGCTTCCAATCTATGGCATTGCCATTGGAATCTTTAACTTTGAACTCATTGACATTAGATGCGTAATCCATTAACTGATAATACCCTGGCGTCCAATCGGGCAATTTTAAAACCAGACTATCTGCCTTTTCCGGCTCGTAGTTTAAAGTTACGTGAAACGTGTGGCTGGATGGGTTATCCATTGACACGGCGTATTTCATCGGCTTCTGGGCAAAAGCGAGGCTGGTTGCTATGGAGAGATAGCAGATTAGTAATTTCATCGGTGTTTTTTGAGGTTATCGGCCGACTCCCGCTGCTGTCTTTGCTTTGGGAAGATCTTTTCTTGGAATTTTCTGATCCAGTTGTGCAGTGTTATAGACGAATGCGGCAACAACGACGGCCATTTGCTTCAAATCATCCATGACAAGTCGCTCGTACGTGTCCATATTGGTGTGGTGCGTTCGAGAACCGTATTCAATGCCATCCTGAATGAATTGGAAACCGGGCAATCCCAAGGCGTCGAAACTCTGGTGATCCGTTCCGCCGGTGTTGCGGAAAGTGACGGTCGGATGATCGATAATGTCGGAAAACGGTGCCAGCCATTTTTCAAAAATCGCTCTTGGGCCTTCGTTTCCTTGCAGATAAATTCCGCGGATTCGTCCCGTGCCATTATCAATGTTATAGTAAGCCGAAAGCTTTTCGTGTGCCGGCAAAAATTTCATGGTCTGCGGATCGCCAAACGTGTTTTTGACATAAGCACGTGAGCCGTGTAATCCCTGCTCCTCACCCGACCAAAGCGCAATGCGAATGGTTCTTTTGGGTTTCAAGCCGGATGCCTGCAAAATCCGCACGGCTTCGAGCATGACCGTGCAACCCGCAGCATTATCCGTCGCGCCGGTTGCTGAATGCCATGAATCCAGGTGACCGCCGAGCATAACCACCTCGTCTTTTAGTTTGGGATCAGTGCCGGGAATTTCGGCGATTACATTGCCGGTTGTAAGTTTTTTGTCAAAAAATGAAGTCTTTGATTCCGCTTCTAATGTTACCGGAACGCCACTTTCAATGAGTCTTGCCACCAGTCCTGCATGCTCAGGTGCCATTTCAAATGCGGGCCCGGCTAAGGGTGCATCCCCTTTGTAGGATGCGCCGTTGCTGGTGAAGAATGTGCCGTGCTTTCCTGATCTCCCTGCGAGTTCGAGGCTGATATTTTGGGCTTTCATGGTGCTGACTACCCGGCTGCGGAAACTGCGCATGGTGCGCATGCGTTCGGCTTGTTCGGGTGTGAAGTTGCTTTGACCGAACGGCTGTGAGTTGGTCATTTTATCCAAATCTTCCGTTGTATAGCGCACTGCGTCAGGCTTGAAAGATGGATCGGTGTCGGCATTGCCTTTTACCAAAACGATCTTTCCCGTCAGTTTTCCGTCCGCATATTTTTTGAGATCTTCTTCATTCTGAATGTTCACGACCACAACCTCGCCTGTTATCGTCCCTTTTGTGCCGGAAGTCCAGGCTTTTGGAATAGCTATAAAGGGCATATAATAAGGCTTGGTCATCGCCAGATAGCTTTTTTCAACCTGCCAGCCTTTTCCAAATTCGCCCCAATCTTCAATGCGCGAGTTTTGCAAACCCCACTTTTTCAACTCACTCACCGACCATTCCGCAGCTCTTTGAAAGCCGGGAGAATTGGTAAGGCGCGGGCCGGAAACATCAGTCAGCTGATGTGCAATTTCTTTCACTTTGGAATTTTCCATGCCCTCCTTTCGGATTTTGGCGATGGCAGCCTGATCCATTTCCTGAGCAAGAAGAAGCCCAGGACAGAATAGCAATGAATAAAATATCTTTTTCATAGGAGCTGATTATATTTTTGCCGGGGGCCTAAGCCCCCGGCAATCAATTGAGATAGATTTCTTTAATTTATTTTTTCAATTCTTCATTTCTCTTTTGCCGGGGGCTTAAGCCCCCGGCAAGCTATAAGAATTAGAATACAGAGCTTAGATTGCTTTTAATTCTGGCAATCTTAAATTCTAAGCTTTAATCTCTTTTTTAGCAATGATATAATAAACTGGAATCCCCAGCAGCACTATAATCAATCCTGGCCATGTATATTCTGGCTTGTAAATGATGAGCAGAATGCAGAATGCGAGGCCCATTATAATGTAAATGATTGGCAGAAATGGATAGCCAAATGCTTTGTAAGGCCTCTCCGCATCGGGTCTCTTTTTTCTTAGGATGAAAATCCCGACGATGGTTAGCATGTAAAATACAACCACTACGAACGAAATCATATCCAGCAGATTACCATATTTTCCGCTCAAGGCCCAGAGCGATGCGATCACACATTGAATCCAAAGGCCGAATTCAGGAACGGAGTTCTTGTTAAGCTGTCCTACTTTGCTGAAAAACAGTCCGTCTTTGGCCATTGAATAGTAAACCCGAGCGCCTGACATGATCAGACCGTTGTTACAGCCAAATGTTGAAATCATAATCATTACTGCAATAATGATCGTTCCCGAAGTGCCAAAAATGACGTGGGAAGCGGTTACGGCGACGCGGTCCTTGTCCGAGGCTGCGATTTCCTGCAAGGACAAAACGCCAGTGTACATGACATTGGTTAGCAAATAAATCACCGTCACAATGATGGTTCCCAGCGCAAGGCTGAGTCCGATATTACGCTGCGGATTCTTGATTTCGCCAGCAATGAAAGTTACATTATTCCAGGAATCACTGCTGAAAATCGAGCCCACCATGGATGCGGCTATGGCTCCGAAAGCTGCGATCGTGGTGTAGGATGCAATGCTTCCGTCGACGTTCAGTTTATGCATGTCCCACATGGTGGCTGAGTCCCAGTTGGCAGCCCAGATCTCAGGTTTCATAAATAGTAAGCCGAAAACGATCAATCCCAATAAGCTTAAAAGCTTAGTTAACGTGAATGTAGTCTGGATAATTTTGCCGCTGTTGACGCCGCGTGTATTGATGAACGTTAACAACACAATGACGACAATGGACAGTAACTGGGCGGGCGTTATTTGTAAAAATCCGAGATCGACGGCCACAATGTCTTCGCTGAACTGGGGCAATAAGTAAGCTGTGAATTTGGCAAAAGCCACGGCAACGGCTGCAATTGTAGCGGTTTGTATAACGGTGAAAAAACTCCAACCATACAGGAAGCTGATCAGCGGATTATAGGCTTCTTTGAGATAAATATACTGGCCGCCGGCTTTGGGAAACATGGCGCTTAACTCGCCGTAACTCAGTGCCGCCGTGAGCGTCATAAAACCGGTGATTAACCACACAAACATGAGCCAGCCCACGCTCCCGGTGTTGCGCGTAATGTCCGCGCTTACGATGAAAATACCCGATCCGATCATACTGCCGGCAACGAGCATGGTTGCGTCTACAAGACCTAATGAGGGTTTAAATGCGGTTTTTTCCGGGACGGATTCTACTGACATAAAAGATTTTTAGGTTAAAAAAGGCAGGTTTCAACTCTTAAAGTACGCTTTTATTTGAAACTATAAAATTTCCACTTTGTTTTGAAGTCGCGCGTCACGGGCTGATTGATTAATGTGGCCCTTACCATCTCAATGGGCATATTATTTTCCTTCATAATGGCGTCGTGGAAATCCTTGTATGTCATTTTTCCGCTGTCGACGAGTTCATTTTTGAGGCTCAGGATCTGCAAGCCGCCGATGAGATAAGCCACCTGGTAAAGCGGACTGTAACTGCCTTCGAACGACCGGCGCACTTCGCCTTCTGCATTCGCGCGTTCGTGACCCACCCGATCCACCAGAAAATCAATGCATTGCTGCGGGCTCCATTTGCCTAAATGATAATTGAGCGAGAAAATAATCCGTGCACAACGGTGCATCCGCCAGAATAACATCCCGATCCGCTCCTCAGGCGTTTTGGCAAAACCTTTGTCATACAGCAGCAATTCCCAGTAAAGCGACCAGCCTTCCGTCCAAAACGGCGTCCTGAATTCGCTGCGGTAAGCCTTGTAACGGCTGTTCATATAATATTGCAAATGATGCCCCGGCACGAGTTCGTGATGCACAGTGGCTCTTGAAAAATAAGGGTTGTTACCGCGCATGCTCATGAGCTTATCCTCGTGCTGCATGGTGTTGGTGGGATAGGAAATGATAATGTCGCGACCGCCCAGGAAAAACGGGTTAATGAGCTGTCGTTCAGGCGTCATCATTTGCATTCCCCAGGTTTCGTCAGCGATTTCTGGATAATCGATCAGGTTGTTGGCGGTGATGAATGTTTTAGCGTCGTCGTAGAGTTTCAGGATCAGTTCTGGCTGGGTTCCAGCTTTTACGTAACTGTTTTTAACCTTTTCCTGCGCCTTTTTCCAATCATTCCCAAAACCCATTTCCTGCGATGCTTTCAGTAATTCCTTGTCACACCATGCAAATTCTTTGTTGGCCAAATCGATCAATTCATCCGGCGTATAACTGATCATTTCTGCATCCAGCTGGCGGATCAGCTCATCGCGGCCGATGGGAACGCCCTTAATGCCGCTGTTGTCGTCCT
This sequence comes from Dyadobacter sp. AC419, assembly GCF_979253085.1. Classification (NCBI taxonomy): domain Bacteria; kingdom Pseudomonadati; phylum Bacteroidota; class Cytophagia; order Cytophagales; family Spirosomataceae; genus Dyadobacter; species Dyadobacter sp. AC419. The sequence continues at coordinate 48,357 of NZ_CEEDCD010000003.1, forward strand.
TTTGCGTTGTGGTAAGCTTGCCTTTGCTTTTGATTGTTTTGGCATAAGCATTCAAAGCGCTGTCCAAGGCTTCGTAAGGCTCTGGAACCCACCATGAAAACATCGGATCATAACCTTTGTAAAAATCGTAAGTGCTCTTTAACCTGGATTTTAATCCAGTTACCGCCTCTTGGCCGCGTTCTGCCAGCGGCATATCAATGCTTTCTGTTTTTTTGAATGCGTCGGATGCTGTTTTTACTTCTTTCAAAATATCATTCAGCTGACCCGCAACTGCTTGTCCGTCAACGGTTGCGCCGCGTCTCCGGCCTTTTTCCAATGCGTAGATTTTATCCGCAAAAGGAAAATAGGTTTTTACCGCACTGTATTCTTTCTCTTCTTTGGATAATGTCAGCAAATCATCCTCAATGCTTCTTTTTAGCAAGATATAATCCACTTTTCCATAAATGCTCATCGTATTGAAATCGAGCTTGGTGAGCTTATCCAGATAACTTTGATCGACTTCGCGAAGGCGCTTCCGTTGTTCGGGTGAATTCAGGACACTGCTAGGCGCGCCGAAACCGCCTCGTCCGCGCTCCATAGGCGAGTAAAAAGAGCGGATCGCTCGGGTGTCCTGCCCGTATTGAATGATGAGGCCGGCTGTTTCGCTGGTTTGTTCGTAGAGGTTAAATTTGCTTTGGGCAAAAGTTTTTGGACTAAAAATCGCTGCGCTTATCAGGAAAATAAGGCACAAGAAAGTTCTGTGGTTGAAAAGTTTCATCCAGGTCTGATTAAGGTTTAGAAAAAGTCTTTTAAACAAAAAACCCGGACAGTTCCGGGTTAATTATATCGTTCAGGATTGTAAAGTTTGATGTCGGCCGACAATGCAGATTCGTTGGCCAGTTCCGCCACCATTTTGCCAGTTGCCGGTCCGAGGCTGATGCCCATCATGCCATGACCACCGGCGACGATGAGGTTTTTCAGTTTTTTGCTGTAACCCAGATAAGGCAGCCCATCCGGCGAGCAAGGCCGGAAACCATACCAGATTCTTTCTTTGCCGGGAACAGCCACATTCAGCTCCGGATAATATTGCGGAATGGAGTTTACGATCCCTTCCACGCGATTCATATTAATGTTGTCGTTCACCGCCGCAAGTTCCATCGTGCCGCCGAACCGCACTTGTCCATTCATCGGCGTAACCGCAACGCGGGCTTCGATCAGCAATGCAGGATGTTCGATTTTATGCTCAGCATTAGGCTCCATGAAGGAATAACCCTTCCCAGGCATGACGGGAATTGACAAACCTGCCAACTTCGAAAGCTCAGGAAGCCAGGTTCCGCCGGTCATAATAACCAGGTCGCCTTCCACCGTTTTGGTTTCGGTTTGAACGCCTTTTATTTCTCCGTTTTTTATATCAAAACCCTTAACCTTCGCATTCAAAATCAACTCCGCGCCTTGTGCTTTAATGTATTTCAAAAGCTGCGAAAACAATGCGGTCGGGTATAAATGTGCGTCGCAATGATAATGCACTGCGCCTATCACGTCCAGCTGAATGTTGGGTTCGATGGCCTGAACTTGCTCCTTAGTAAGCATTTCAATGTCCAAACCGAGCTTTTGACCGTCCTTGGCCACATGGATTTCTTCTTCTCCGGCTTTCTCCGTTTTGTAAAGCATGAGAATGCCTTTTTCTTCCAGTCCAAAATCAAAACCTTCCTCTTTGGCCAGATCTTCGTAAAGCTGCTTACTCAGCAAATGATAATCACGCAGATAAGGCGCGGCGCGTTCCACATTGGCAGGCGTGGCGCTTTTCATGAATTTCAAACCCCATGAAACCAGCGACCAGTCGAGCGAAGGTTTTACATAAAACGGACTGCGGCTGTCGAACATCCATTTGATGCCTTTGGAGATCATGCCGGGAGCAGCCAGCGGAATAAAATGACTTGGAACGATCATTCCAGCATTGCCTTGCGAGCAATTATCCGCCAGATCGCCCTTATCGATCAACGTCACTTTCCAGCCACTTTTTAACAAATAGTAAGCCGAGGTCAACCCCATAATCCCGCCGCCGATTATCGTGGCTTTTCCCTTATTCGTCACATCCATATTGATAAAACTGCCCTAAATAACCTGGAATCCAAATGCATATGGATCTTCCTCGTCGTCGATGATGATTGTATTGTAACCCGTCACAACCGCCCAGCCTTCGATGCCGGGAATGATTGCGGGCTTATCTCCTATGGTCACTTCGTCTTCAACGGTTCCGGTGAATTTGGAACCGATAATGCTTTCGTGAATGAATTTGTCGCCTTTTTTGAGCTTTCCTTTTGGCATGCCATTGCGCCATCCGCGCCGAAGTTCCGGTTCCGCAGGGAGATCTGTCAATAGCTTTATCCCCGTAGAACACGGCATTGCGGGCAGTGGAAGTTTCGTCCAAAACGGCACCAGCCCAAAGGAAATGGCTTAATCCATTGATATGCTCGTTTTCCGGATGGACGAATTTGTATTTTTCATTCATCCGCTGACGGCAAACGCGGCTCCAACTAATCAGCTGATCGGCCGTGTAATGTTCGATGCCTTTGAAATTTTCCTGCGGGTCTACGATGGCGTAAAAGTTGCCGCCGTAGGACACATCCACTTTCAATGCGCCTAGTTCAGGACATTCCACTTCCAGATTTTCAGCTGCCAAAAATGATTTTATATTGATCAATTTAACAGATTTCACCCTTTTGCCTTCCTCCACATATTCCACTAAAACCAAACCGGCCGGCGTTTCAAGGCGCAGCTTACCGGGCACTTTTGGGGTTACTAACCCTTCCTGAATGGCAATGGTGACGGTTCCAATGGTCCCGTGGCCGCACATTGGGAGGCAGCCGCTGGTTTCAATGTAAAGCACGCCAATGTCATTTTCGGGATCGACGGGCGGATACAGAATGCTGCCGCTCATCATGTCGTGGCCGCGTGGCTCGAACATTAACCCTTTTCTGATCCAGTCAAATTCTTTCAAAAAGTGAAGCCTGCGCTCCATCATACTATTGCCCTGCAAAAGCGGGCCGCCACCGGCCACCACCCGAACGGGATTCCCACAAGTGTGCGCGTCGATGCAGAAAAACGTTTTTCTCATTACAAAGCCTCCTTCGTTAGCTCATTATTAACCGTCCGCCAGATTCCGAGTGGGTTGGCATTTTTTAATTCTTCGGGTAAAAACTCATCCGGCCAGTTTTGAAAGCTCATGGGACGTACGAAACGCTTGATCGCGTCCGAGCCAACTGATGTAAACTGACTGTTGCTTGATGACGGAAATGGTCCGCCGTGGTGCATGGATTTGCAAACTTCAACGCCGGTCGGGAAGTTGTTGAACAAAATCCGGCCGCATTTGTCGGTCACCAAGCCGATCAGCTCTTCATTTTCAGCCAAATCTTCGTTGGTTGCCAGCAATGTGGCTGTCAATTGTCCGTGCAGTTTTCCGCCGACGGAAATCACTTCATCGATGTTCTCACATTTAATGATCAATGCAAACGGGCCGAAAACTTCTTCCTGCAATGCATCATTGTTCAGGAATGTTTGCGCGCTTACCGTGGCAACCGTCGCGCCGCCTTGTCCTTCCAAGACTTCCGTTTCGGTGACCGCAAGAATTTCAACGCCGGGTTGTGTGGTTAGTTTTTTGCATCCTTTTTCATAGCTTTCTGCAATGCCTGCGTGCAGCATATGGGAAGGGGCAATCTTTATAATTTCTTCTTCCAATGCATTTTCAAATGTTTCCAATGCAGGACTTTCGATGGCAATGACAATGCCCGGATTGGTGCAAAACTGGCCTACGCCCAATGTTAATGATCCTGCATATTGTTTTGCCAATTCAGCCGCCGAAGCTTCCAATTTATTTGGCAATAAAAACACAGGGTTAACACTGCCCATTTCGGCAAAAACCGGAATTGGATCAGGCCTTTTTGCAGAAATCTCAGCCAATGCAGTTCCGGCGCGGTAAGAACCTGTAAATCCAACCGCCTTAATGATCGGGTGGCTTACCAGAAACTGCGATTCCTCATTGGTTTCGAAATAAACATGCGAAAAAGTGCCTTCCGGGAAACCGCTTTTCTCAACACCTCTCGCGATGGCCTCAGCCATGATCCACGAAGTTTCGGGATGGCCGGGATGCGCTTTTACCACAACCGGACAACCTGCCGCCATGGCGCTGGCCGTGTCACCGCCCGCCGTTGAGAATGCAAATGGGAAATTGCTCGCACCAAAAACAGCTACGGGCCCTAATGCAATGCTCGTTTTACGAATATCAGGCTTAGGAGGCGTTCTCTCTGCGTTCGCCGTGTCAATGCTGGCATCAAGCGGAGCACCTTTTTCCAATGCATCGGCATAACTTCTCCATTGAAAAATAGTCCGTGCTTTTTCGCCGGTTAAGCGTGCTTCGGGCAGGTTTGACTCTGCTTTTGCGGTTGCAATGAGTTCAGGACCAATGGCTTCTATCTCGTCTGCAATCGTCCGCATTAATGCCACGCGCTGTTGGATCGAATGTTTTTTTATGATCACAAAAGCCTCAAGAGACTTTTGCAAGATGGCTTCCAGTTGTTCTTTTGAAGTTGTCATGGGCTGGTTAGGATAATTTCTGTTTGTAAAAGTCGCAAAACGAATGCGAATCCAGCTTTAAAGTAAAGCCGGATTGCGCAATGCGACAATGTTATGCAACAGAAACTTCCGAAGACAAATTCAAATAATCCGGCAAAGCAGGCTGAGTTGCAATGGCTTGATCAATGATCGCAAGCACTTTTTCACGCTCTGCGCCTTCCAGAACCAATCTTGGTGCGCGAACGAATTCTGAGCCTATGCCTGCTTTTGTAGCGGCAAGTTTGATGTTTTGAACCAGTTTTGGATGAATGTCCAGTTCAAGCAAAGGCAAATACCAACGGTAAACGGCCAATGCTTCTTTGTATAATCCGGCTTTTACCAGGTTGAAAATCGCAACGGTTTCTTTCGGGAATGCATCCACCAAACCGCCTACAACGCCGTCGCAGCCTAGCATTACTTCTTCCATAATCAATGTATCCACACCGCAGAAAACCTTGAAACGGTCTCCGAAACGGTTATAAAGGCGGGTAACATTGCTTACGTCGCGCGTTGATTCTTTGATGGCATGCACATTCGGAACCTTTGCAAGCTCTTCAAACATGGCCAGCGTCACTTCAATTTTGTAATCCACCGGATTGTTGTAGATCATCAATGGCAATGAGGTGCTTTGCGCGATGGTTTTGAAATAAACAACCGTTTCGTGGTCGTCTGCTTTGTAACGCATCGGAGGCAACACCATCAGACCGTCTGCACCAGCAGCTTCGGCTTCTTTGGCAAGACTTACCGCTTCGGCAGTCGACTGCTCGGCGATACACACAACGATCGGGAAATCCTGGGCAACAATGCTTTTTGCATATTTTACCAATTCCACTTTTTCCGCTTTGGTCAATGTGCTTGCTTCGCCCAGTGAGCCAGAAACGATCGCGCCGGTCACGCCTGCTTCGATCTGCACTTCCAGATTTTTACGGAAAAGATCAAAATCAATGCTGTCGTCTGATTTGAAAGGCGTTAGCAACGCCGGAAATACACCTTGCCAGGATTCCTTGTTCATATATTGATTGTGTTAACTATGAAAGATCTGATTTTTTGTCAAAGTTAATTGTTGGTCACCCGCTAAACATTTCAGGTATTAATCAATAATATACGAATTTTAACATAAAACCGAATCCGGCTTCAAGGTTTGTTTTCTACGAATACGACTTGCGCTCGATCGGCTTTTCTCACCTTTTTCAGGAAGTCGATCCAGGCAGGAAAATCCTTGGCATTGTAGCGACCGCCGTTCATAACGACCTTCCGGGAGCACAGGAGCTTGTTGTTTTCCAAAATCGTTTTGGATTCATAAGTTCCGAAAACCGAATTGATCTGAAAAGAAGGCAATGTGGTTTCCAGTTTATAATTCGCGGGAATGACGTAAGACACCGTGTCAGAATCGGTAAAGTCGTAGACAGAGCCGGGCAGATAAAAGTCCGTAGTCCGCTCCGAAGTTGCAGGCAATTCAAATCCGCGGCTTAATAATGTGGGTTTGATAAAAAGTCGTGAGCCCGTTTTGGTGGCGCAGTTGCGCACATTCAGGGATAATTTCTCGGTAATAGTCGGTTCTGCTTCCCGGCCTTCGAGAAGTTCGAAACGCTGTAAATCCAGACTTGGTAAATTGATCTGGTTCATGAGCCATTTCTTTTGCTCTTCTTTATTCCCGTTGTGAAAAACACTGTTGCGCGATTCCTGCTGCAAGCCTGCATATAATGTATGCACTTCCACTTGTCCGTTTCCGCCTTCGTCCAGATTCACATTCGCGCGACTTTTCCGTGTGTTTTGATGTGATTTGTAAACAGGCGTTTGCACCAGCTTCCCGCCTTCGGGCGTGACGAGCAATGCATAGCGGCTGCCTGTGAATGTGCCCATGAAGTTGGGCGTCGTGGTCTGGCTGGTGCATTCGAGCCACATCGTGTCTTTTGCAACTACGGCGCAGGCGATGACGTGGTTGAATTGGCTGCTTGGGAAGTCTGATTTGATTGTTAGGTCGTCCCCAGCTTTTATCAGTGCCGTATAGGAAGCAATTCCAACTTGCCGCAACGCTGCGACAGTAAAGTTGCTCAATGCTTTGCAATCTCCAAAACCTTTGCTAGCAACAGTCTTCGCATCTATTGTCTGCCAGCCGCCGATTCCAAGCTGAATGCTTACATAACGGGACCTCGTCTGCATCCATTTGTATATTTTTTCAACTTTCTCCCGATCAGACTTTGCGTTTGCTACAAGCGACATAATCTCGGCAATGGTAGCAGGCGGAAGCACGTCGCGTCCTGAATTTAAGGTGTAGTAGAATTTACCTAAATCTTGCCAGGTGTCGAAATTTCCTGTGTAGTCCTGCACTTCGAATTCGGATGGCGCCGCCATGACCATTGGAGTGGATTCCTCCAATGGCAGAGGATAAAAATCGACTTCTTTTGGCCTGAAATAATTTTTGACGGTCCATTGATAAACGTCTGCTCCTTTCGCAGTTTTGGACTTTACAACAGGCGGAATGTTATTGTATTCACGATAACGAAGGTTATAACCCGCAGGCTTTTTTATTGTGTATTGCGCCTGCTCCACCGCAACATTCACATCGCTAACAGGCGCCCAGGCAGGAAATGACATTAAATTTCTATCTCTCGTTTCAAAAACAAACTGGACGGTGTAGGGATATGAATAATTTTTTTTACCAAAATCAGCAAGTTTCAGCCTTGAATCGGAAATAATGTCTTCCGCCACTCCGTAACCATAGTCAACCATTTCTGATGTCTTCATCTTTTTTAGCTGAACACCCTTGGAGTCAAATATTTTTGCTTCAAAATCAATGATTTTAGTGAACTTGTCATAGGCGACAACCATGTGCGCCAGTGCATCCTCCCCTTTTTCATTCAGGATCGTGATCACTTTGTTTCTGGAATAACGCGCTTCCCCTTTTGATTCCAAATCCCAAAAAGTTTCATCTAATCTGACAACGGCATCTGCTTTTTTGAGCATTTCGGCGTCGACCCTGGCAATGTCAAAATCGCTCTGTGCAAAGACATTAGCAGCCAGCAAATTGAGTAAAACCAAAAAGCCCAGAATCCGGATTCGATTTGTCTTCATCAACTCAACCATTTACTTTCTTTTTGATAACCAATTGTTGCGAATGCTTCTTTACGATGCGCTCGAAGAACTCTCGCAGATCAGCATATTCTTCTCGCGAAAATTTATACTTGTTGAGCATGACTTTGCTACTTACCTGAATAACATTTCCATCCTGCTTTATCTGAAACAGAAATTTAGCGGCATTACCCGGTAATGTTATCGACTCTGCTTTGGGAATCTCCTCAACAGTGTAGCCATCGGGAAGCTTGTATTTCCCTAAAAACGAAGTGGTAAGGCTTGTTGCAAAGTCGAGCGGATAAATTCTCTCTGATGATTTCAAGGGGTTTTCCCGCATCCCAGCCGCCATCATAGGGTTGAAATACAGCGTTCCAGGAGTCAAACTTTCGTTTTCTGCCTCGAAATCGCATTTCGCATTAACTGCCGCTTCCAGCTTTTCTGATTTATTTGAAACGATCAGATTTTGAATTTTCCACTCTGGAAAGTTGGTCTTGAAATCGTCTGTATACGTTTGTTCAGATTCTTGTAAATACTTATCTCGCCAGTCAAGCGCATTGTACCCGCCCATGGAAACATTATATTGACCTTTGACTATTCCTTCCTCAGGTTCGATCTCAGCATCAATGATTTGCAGCTCGCTTCGTGAATCTTTGGGAACTAAGTCCAAAAAATAGCCAGGTTTTGATTTAGGAATTACCCGGCCAAATCCATTTAGCGCATCTTCGGGAATCGTGCCAGCCCGGGTGTATTTTTGAGTTGCGTCGAGCAAATAATCTACGCTATCTATTTTGACCAGACAAATTACGTAGTTAAAGCCCTGGAATGAGGGGAATTCCTTAATAACCCGCCCATTTGATCGCGTGCTCAAAATGACCGGATGCGATTCAAGACCAATTTCCCTCATTAGGTTAATTAGTAAAAGATTAATTTCTGCCGCGCCACCCTTTTTATTTTCGTAGGCACTTTTTACGCTTGGTGCTGTCGAAAGGCTGCTTGTTTTATCCCATTTCATAGTCTTTTGAACATGAGAAAAGGCAAGATTCATTTTTTCGGCTGCATTGATCTTATCAGACATTAGTGAATCCAAAGTCTGTTTGTCAAAGATTTTAAGACTCATTTCTTTGCCAAACCAGGGTGCACTTTTTAGCAAGTCATCCACCTCATCCCAGGTTTCCGCAAAACTTTCTTTAAAAAGACCTGGAATTCTGTAACCAAAAAGTTCAAAGCTAACTTTCGAAACATAATCCATAGCGGTGGTGATGTAGGGCTCATCAAGGAAGGCGGGGGCATTTCTAACAACGAAGCGATATGCATTTCCAGTCCCGTTAAATGCCGTGTTATTAAATAATAGATCAACTTTCTTCGACTCATTAATGTACAATGGCAGATAGCCGCCCATTGTTATGTGATATTCGAGAAAATGCGGGATAGTCAGTTTATATTCACTCCACTTGGTTGGCACTGAGCCCTGGAATGCCCATGGCTCAGGTGTATTGCGAACGGATAGCGGGGTGGTCAGGGTGTAAGCATACTCGAACACAGAACCCTTTTTAACATTAGGCAAATTGAATTTTTTCACCCACATGGCGTCAGCAAGCTTTTCATTCCGGACTGACTTCTTGTCCAAACTGCTTACTATAATTTCATTATTTTCAAGATTATATGTGTTGCCAACTAAGTCCTCTACTTTCTCTTTTCCGGCAATTTTGATCCTTCATAATATGGTATTGACACTGTGGCGCGACTTAATGCTGACTCTTTCAATATCCTGACTCGGATCCAGATCTTTTTCTTCATGACAAGACCTCTGAACGAGTCGTAGCCAAATGTAACTTCGCCGTAGTCATAGAGATAAACCGCCTCTGCAGTGCTGTCAATTAACTCAACCTGCATGCCCAGATCCGCCTTTTCTATTGTGCCAAACTTCGGCTTAAAATCATCTTGGGCAGCGACATTAAAAGATAGAAAAGTGAGCATGGATAGGACGCAAACCCTCCACAAGACAACGCAGGACAGCCTGCACTGAAGTAAAAAATGAGTCATGCAACGAATAGAGAAAGAGGTAGAATTAATATGCATAATTGCAGCATTAATTTGATTTTAGCAAAAAATTTGTAACTGTTCGTAGATTTTTTTTCACTCAAATCGGCCCAAATGCGAAAACAGATTTTAATGCCTATTTTTGCACCAAAATGAAGCTTTGCTTTGTTCAATAATTACCTATTCCTGCTAACCCGGAACATTAACATTTAACATTATTATGTCATCTTTCGAAAATGGAAGTCCACTTCTGCGTCCTCGTGGTCGGTTGTGGCAATATGGGCGCTTCCCATGCATTTGCGTATCATTCGCTGGACGGTTTTGAGATCTGCGGAATCGTTTCAACCGGTAAAAGCAAGGAGGTTTTGAATGAAAAACTCGGCGGCGGATATGCCCTTTTCAGCGATTATGAAACGGCATTGAAGGAAACCAAACCGGATGCGGTCTGCATTTCAACTTACCCGGACACGCATGAGGATTTTGCTGTAAAAGCATTGGAGCACGGCGCGCATGTTTTCATCGAAAAACCACTTGCTGACACCGTTGCTGGTGCTAAGCGCGTGGTGGAAGCTGCGAAAACGGCTGGCAAAAAAGTGGTTGTAGGCTACATTCTGCGCGTGCATCCTTCCTGGGAGCGGTTTGTTGCCGAAGCGCAAAACCTGGGCAAGCCGCTCGTAATGCGTATGAACCTGAATCAGCAAAGCCACGGTTACATGTGGGGCGTTCACCGGAATCTGATGAAAAGCCTGAGCCCGATTGTGGATTGCGGCGTACATTATATAGATGTAATGTGCCAGATGACACGTTCGAAACCTTTGCGCGTGAATGCCATCGGTGCGCGATTGACGGAAGACATTCCTGCTGGAAATTACAATTATGGTCAGCTTCAAATTTGGTTTGAAGATGGTTCTGTGGGCTGGTATGAAGCCGGCTGGGGACCTATGATCAGTGAAACTGCGTTTTTTGTAAAAGATGTGATCGGACCGAAAGGAAGCGTTTCTATCGTGGCGAAAGATGCGGGCGGCACTGGAAAATCATCTTCCGTGGAAGCACATACGAAGACGGAATCCATTCGCGTGCACCATGCGGACCTGAATGATCAGGATGAATTTACAAAACAAGATTCCTGGATCAACCTCGAAGACGAGCCGGATCATCAGGAGCTTTGCAACCGCGAGCAGCGTTATTTCCTAAATGCGATCAAAGACGACTTTGACCTAACTGACCACTTACAGGATGCGGTTACAAGTTTACAAATCGCGTTCGCTTGTGACGAGTCTGTGAAGACAGGACGTACCGTAGATCTGGTTTAAATACTTAAATCTCCACAAAAGCCTTGTTACGCTTCGGTTTTATAACTGAAAAGTAACAAGGCTTTTTTTTAGTAAACAAGTGATTAACTAATTGATTCCGAGCAAATATTGATCAAACCTAGCTGAATTTATGCAAACGTTTGCACAGAAAATTCAATTTTTTATCTGATCGTTATTCGAAATTTATTGTTATTTATTATAATATTGCAACGTGTTTTTAAGACTTTTAAAAATCCCCAGTCGACTCGCTTATGTAGTGCACGTTTTCAACGATTAGAAGTCACGCAAAAAACTGAGATAATTACACTCTGACACCTCCCATTAAAATAGAATTGTTGCATTGCGTTTTGCAAATCCAAGTTCACTAACGAGTATTTAACCGGACCTTGAAACTGTCAAAGCCAAAATTGCGCGCTTTCTAAAATTGAATTAATTAAATAATAACCATAACTTAATAAATATGTAACAAGCAGATTGCTCACCTTTAAACTACTAATTTATGATGAACACAAAACCCGTTTGCTAGAACTCGAATAGAAACATTATCCATTGCCAAGATTATATGAAAAACGTTTAACAAAATTTTAACTACATGAAAAATACCGATACCAATCAATGGGTCTTCCGGATGCGGAATATCCGAAATGCCTTATTTCTACTACCCGCTCTCTCGAGCCCGATGCTGGCAGTTGCCAATACGAACATTGCCACAGGAACCATTGCAAATATTAAGATTGATAAAACACTTAAAGGAAAAGTAACCGATAAAGAAAACGGTGACGGACTTCCTGGCGTGAACGTCGTTATAAAAGGATCCAGCACTGGAACAACAACTGACGGAAGCGGAAATTACACATTACAAGTGCCTGACGCGGGCGCGACGCTTGTTTTCAGCTTTGTAGGTTACATCGGCCAGGAGGTTGAAGCGGGAAACCGCACCACACTTGACCTGGCTTTGGAATCAGATTCAAAAGCGCTTAGCGAAGTAGTCGTTATCGGTTACGGTACCGCTAAAAAATCTGACTTAACAGGTTCTGTTGGATCCGTTAAAGAAGATCAGTTGAAAGAGCGTCCGGCACCGTCTTTGAACCAGGCTCTTCAGGGTAAGGTTTCCGGTGTACAGGTGAATGTGAACTCAGGACGTCCGGGTGGTCGTGCTAACGTTCGTATCCGTGGATTTAGCTCAATTAACTCTTCAAACAACCCATTGTACGTGGTGGATGGTGTAATGCTTCCGCAAGGAAACCAAAACCAGCAAAGCCAGGCGATCGACTTCATCAACCCTAACGACATCGTGTCTGTTGAGGTTTTGAAAGATGCTTCTTCTACTGCTATTTATGGTGCAAGGGGAGCGAACGGGGTTATCTTGGTTACTACCAAAAAAGGAAAAGCGGGTGAAGGCGTTGTGACTTACAACCTGGACCTTAGCGTTCCGACTGCGGGACCAAAGAGAGCGAAAGTTTTGAACGCGAGAGAATATCTTGCGGTTGAAGATCTTGCTTATGCCAACATTGCAAAGTATGACCCTGCTGGATGGGCTGCCGGAAAATACGCTCCGCAAAACCCGAAAGTACGTCGTGCTGCTTTGAACGCTGCGCATCCTGACATTTTCACAGTTGATGCTGCCGGTAATTTCATTCCAAACTATGATACTGACTGGTTCAAAGAAGCTACGCAACATACTGTTTCTCAAAATCACCAGCTGGGTTTCAGCGGCGGTAACAACAAAACAACTTATTCGCTGTCGTTGAACTATCGTGACGATCAGGGTTTGATCAAGACATCTTTCCTGAAACGTTATTCAACTCGTTTCAGCATTGATGACCAGGTTAAAAAATGGTTGAAAATCGGAGCTACATTGAGCTACAACAACCAGGCTGAAAACCTTGTCGATATCAATGATGCTGTTCCTCGTCAGATGGTGGAAGATTTTCCTTTCCTTCCTGTTAAATATCCAGACGGAACTTATGCCAACAACCGTGATTATCCACAGGCAGAAGGTGCTTTCAGTTCTGTACACAGATTGAACGGTCGTAAGTACAACCAGAATACACAAACTACATTGGGTAGCTTGTATTCTAACATTACATTGGCTCCTGGCCTGGAAATGCGTTCTGTATTGGGTGTGAACGTTTTGACTCAAGAAATCAACGAATCACAAACACGTACATTGGCGATCGGTGAATCTGGTACGGCTGGCAAAAACAACAGAAAAGAAACTTTCTGGTCTTTTGAAAACTACCTGACTTACAACAAAACTTTCAACGCGATCCACTCGATCAATGCACTTTTGGGTATTTCATGGCAGGAAACGAACATTTCGACAACTGGTGCGAGCGTTCGTAACTTCTCAACGGATTACTTTGGTTTCAATAACTTAGGAGCTGGTGCAACATTGCCGGGTGTTGGTTCTGGTGCGGGTCGTTTTGCGTTCAACTCTTATTTCGGACGTATTAACTACGCATTGAAAGAGAAATATCTTTTGACTGTAACAGGCCGTATCGATGGTTCATCTAAATTCGGTGATAACCACAAATATGCTGTATTCCCATCTGCTGCATTGGCATGGAAAGTGTCTGATGAAGAATTCCTGAAAGGAAACACGCTGATCTCAAACTTGAAATTGAGAACAAGCTACGGTTTGACTGGTAACTCAGAAATTCCTTCTTACTCTTCTTTGTCTTTGTTGAGCTCAAACTACGCAACAATCTACAACGACGCACGTTTCAACGGAACGGGTATCAACAGACTTGCTAACCCTGATTTGAAATGGGAAAAAACAGCTCAAACTGACGCAGGTCTTGAAATTAGCTTCCTGAAAGGCAGAATCTCTCTTGAAGCGGATTACTATTACAGAAAAACCACAGACATGCTTCTGGATGCGCCGGTTCCACGTACAAGCGGTTACGCGGTTATCAGAAAGAACATTGGTTCAATGGAGAACAAAGGAGTTGAGCTTGCTTTGAATACGACTAACATCGAAAGAGCAAATTTCTCATGGAATACCAACTTCAATATCTCGTTTAACAGAAGCAAAGTATTGTCATTGGCAACGCCTTCTGACATCTTCGGTGTGGGTGGACCTGGTATTACAAACCAAACAAGCATTATCCGTATCGGAGAGCCTGTTGGAGCGTTCTGGGGCTTGACTCGTCTGGGTGTATGGAGCGAGGCTGAAAGAGATGAGGCTGCTAAATTTACCAGCTATCGTAACAACCTTAAAATGTTGCCTGGTGATATCAAATACAAAGATTTCAATGGTGACAATGCAATTACAGATGCGGATCGCAGCATTATTGGTAACGGTAGCCCAAAAGGCTGGGGAACTTTGGCGAACACTGTTCGTTACGGAAACTTTGACCTGACTTTTGACATGCAGTTCTCTTACGGAAATGATGTAATGGACATGAACCTGCACGCAAGTGAAGACCGTGTTTCTATTGCAAACAGCTACGCAACTGTATTAGGCGCATGGACTCCTGAAAACCAGAATTCACAAATTGCTGAAATTCGTGAAACACGTGCGGGTTACGTAACAAACGTAGACACACGCTGGATCTTTGACGGTTCATTCCTTCGCGGCAGAAACTTGCTTTTGGGTTATGCTTTCCCATCGGATATGATCAGCAAAATCAAATTGAGCAGACTGAGAATTTATGTTTCAGCTCAAAACTTCTTCTTGCTGTCTAAATACCCACATGGCGACCCTGAGCAAACACCAATCCGCGGTGGAGATTCTGACAACGTATTCTCACAAGGTATGATCTGGCACAGCTATCCAAAACCAACCACTTACATGGCTGGTCTGCAGATCGCGTTTTAATGAACAGGTTAAACTTATTTTAATAAACAGACATTTAATATGAAGTTATATAATTTGAAAAATTTAGGAACAGCACTTCTTTTCGGCGCAATTCTGCTGGGACCGACGAGCTGCTCAGACTTCCTGGACGAACAGGATCCATCCAACCTTACACCGGAGAGTTTTTATACAATCCCTGATCACGCGGAAGCTGCTGTTGCGGCAACATATGCTGGTCTCAGATTTTATGGAGACGGCGCCGGGATCTTCTCTGCTAACTGGCAATTGCTGGAAGCAGTAACAGGAACTGCGACGACTGAAACGGGACAGAACTCCGATTTAAACAACCTTTATTCGTTGACTTACGACGGTAACACGGCGCATATCAACAACTGGTGGAACGGATTGTATCGCATTATCGCAAATGCGAACCTTGCTCTGGAAAAAATCCCGACGATTCCTTTCCTTGCTCCTGCAACGCCTGCTCAGCAAACAAAACTGATCGGTGAAGCACGTTTCTTGCGCGCATGGGCTTATTTCAATGCAGTTCGTCTTTGGGGTGATGTGCCTTTGGTAACAAAACCACAAACTGCGACTTCGGAAGACTTCCTGGCCAAAAGAGCGCCGCAAGAGGAAGTTTACAAATTGATCGTAGAAGACTTGTTAGCTGCTGAGGCTGCCGGACTTCCTGTTTTCGAAACAAGCGGTCGTGCTACGCAAATGTCGGTTAAAGCTTTGCTTTCAAAAGTGTATCTGACAATGGCTGGTTTTCCATTAAGCAAAGGTGCTTCGCATTACAAGCTTGCTGCTGACAAGGCTTTTGAAGTAATCACTTACTCAAAAGCAAATCCTTCAACAGTGAACTTGTTCCCTACTTACAAGGAGATCCACACAGAATCGTTGAAAAACAGATTGGAGCATTTGTTCCAAATCCAATACAACGTAACTGTTGCTGCGTTCCCATTGAATGATTACTTCCCGAACTTCAAGGCTGTAACATACGCTGGTCCTGGTGGAACAGGAAGCACAATCCCTACGCTTTCATTCTACAATTCTTACGAAAAAGGTGATTTGCGTACAGTTGATCAGGAAGGCTGGTTCTACACAACGTATTATACCAATGGTGACGGAGCGAAGTTTGACCTGGGTGCACCTTATGTGTTCAAGCATTTCAACCAAGCTGCATTAGGAGCTCCTGGCGTTACAGCAACACGTAACAACAACCTGAATGTGAACCTGATCCGCTATGCTGTAAGTTTTGCTGATTTATGCAGAAGCACAAAACGAAGTTGGCGGCCCTACTGCCGAAGCATATGCAGCTTACAAAAGAATCCGCGACCGTGCTAAGTTGACTACGCCTGCATTGGGCACATTCACACAGGCATCGTTCCGCGAGGCGGTTTGGAGAGAGCGCTGGTATGAATTCGCTTACGAAGGCATCACATGGTTTGACATGGTGCGTTTGCGTAAAGTGTTCAACGAAAAAACAAAAGGATTTGACAATTTCGTTGGTCACCTTAACCTGAACGTAGGATCTGGCGTTGCATTACAGGAAAAACATTTGCTGTTCCCATTAGGAATCCAGGAAATGAAAAACAACCCTGGCCTGACACCTCAGAACCCAGGTTATAATTAAGATCTGAATTTTCATTTGCGGGAGCCAGTCCAGTTTTGGGCTGGCTCTTTTTTTATGCAATAAGCAGAGCCGCAGCAACGTAATTAAAGCTAAATTGAAGATCTAATCGATTCCCGGACGAGGCTTATGGCAGAAAATATACAGACACATTCCTGGTTCAAAAGCTGCTCGGTTGTTTCCCGCATAATGCTTGCCGCACTTTTCCTGATTGCATTTGCTGCAAAAGCACAACTCATTGTCACCGCGCCAACAAGCAATCAGATAGTTCAACGAGACACAGCAGGCTCAGCCGCCATCGCTATCACAGCATATGCTCTCAAACCATACACAAGCATTCAAGGACAACTCACACCCGTTGCCGGGAATGTAAATCAGGGGAAAATCTGGACTTTTGATGCCGAACAGCTCCGCCAGGGCTTCCTTACAACTTCAATTGAGGTGAAAACGGGCTGGTATCGGTTAAAAATATCGGCGGTTGCATCCAATGGCAGTATTGATTCCGTAGTGATTGCAAGAGTAGGCGTAGGAGAAGTTTTTTTGGTGGCGGGAAATTCAAATGCAATGGGCTTGCCCGGACTGGGGGCAAAAGCTGCTTCCGATCAGGTGATTTCTTTTAATGCAGTTAACAAAGAGCTTAATGCGGAGAACATTACGGTTGCGCCCGACGAACCCATGCGACAGCCGACTTTCAGTGTTTTGGGAAAAGACAATTTCATTTTTCCGACGGGTGAAACGGCCTGGTATTGGGGAGAACTGGGTGATTCACTTTCCAAGCGGTTCAAAACGCCGGTCCTCTTTTTAAATGCAGCCTGGGCTGCTGCGAATTCTGACAGTTATCGTGATGCTGCTTCGGGGAAAGATGCTTTTAACCCTTACGTCGGAAAATTTTGGCCAAACAGACAACCTTATTCGAACATTGTCAACACGATTCGCCACTTGAATTCGTGGCTTGGGATGCGTGCTGTGCTTTGGTCACACGGAGAAAACGATGCCCAATTGAAGTTTACCGAGCAAGATTACTTTTCCAACATTCAGACATTAATCACAAATGTGCGTGCTGATGCCGGTTATAATGTTCCCTGGGTTATTGCCCGGAATTCAGCCAGCAACATTATCAAAGATCCCTATTTGCCAATTATCAATGCACAAAACAGGCTTGCAACGCTAAGGAACTTCAACACATTTCCCGGCCCAAACCTGGACACCATTCAAATTCCGAGACCCGTTTCCGAGCATTTCGAAAATGTTTCCGGCGGCATTCAGGGACTAACATTAGCCGCCAGAGCGTGGAACCGGGCATTAACAGATTCACTTTTCAAGAAAATTATCCCGATCCAGCCCGCAAACTCCATTCACACGGGCATTGTGCCTTCTGCTGCATTTCCCGGAGCTGCATTTTATCTTGGTTATCGGGTTATGGGAGAAAGTCCTAATGGGTTAACATTACGTGCGGAACTTTTTGATGAAAGTGGAAAATTTGTCGATACAGTTGGGACGGGAAGTGAAAATCCGATGCTCATTTAAGCTGCCTGCCAATCTTGCAAATGGTCATTATAGCATTCGATTAGCCGGCATCTCACCGAATCTCGCTGGCAGCACTTCTTCCCAGTTTTACGTAAACAATGCGTACAGATCTGTGCAGGTGGTGAACTCCATTAACGCTGCAAAAACAAATCAAATTATCAATGTAACCTGGACAGTCGCTGCTAACCCAGGCATACAAATGATGATTTTGGAAAAAACCACAAACGGCGACACTTACACAGATTTACAACAATTTGATGTGCCCGACAATGGTGAAAATTCAGGAGTTTATGCTTTTGAAGACGTTAACATTGATTTTAATGTGATTTTTTACCGGGTCAGAATGGAATACGCGGATGGAAAAACCGCTTACTCACCCATTGCAACCGTTGTGGAGCCCGGCGCACTGCCCCGGCTGATTGCATTTCCGAATCCGGTCACAAAGCAAGCATTTTACCTCGAAACCGATAACAGCAAACCCGCCCCACAGCTTGCACTTTTCGACATAGCCGGACAAGCTCATCCCGTTTTTGTTTCAGACCGCGAAATTATCGGCTTATTAGCGATCCGCCCAATTTATCCATTGCCAGCAGGCATTTACATTTTGCGAATCACGACAGACGCGGGCACGACTACGCAGCGAATGGTTTTTAACTAAAAAAGGCAAGCACTTTCGCGCTTGCCTTTTCATATGACTTCTGGATTTACTAGTCTTCAAACAACCGTCCTAACCCACCAATCACCGACCCGCTTTCCTTATTGGCATTTGGGCCGCCAACGGACAAGCGTTGAATCAGTTTGGAAATTGGCATCGACTGGATCCAGCACCGTCCGCTTCCGCGTAATGTGGCCAGGAACATGCCTTCGCCGCCAAAAACCATCGATTTCAGTCCGCCGGAACGTTGAATGTCGAAGCTTAATGATTGCTCGAATGCAACCACGCAGCCCGTATCCACGCGTAATGTTTCATTGTTCAACTGACGCTCGATCACCACGCCACCTGCGTGCACGAACGCCATTCCATCACCTTTCAGTTTTTGCAAGATAAAACCTTCACCACCGAATAAGCCTGAACCAAACCGCTGGTTAAAGTGGATTTTCATGCTCGTTCCCATAGCGGCGCACAAGAAACCATCTTTCTGAACGATTAACTCATTTCCATAGATTTTGGAAAGATCAATGGGCATTACGGTTCCCGGGTAAGGAGCTGCAAACGCTACTTTTTTCTTGCCATAACCCCGGTTCGTAAAGTGCGTCATGAAAAGCGATTCGCCCGTGATCAGGCGCGTTCCTGCCTGGAAAATCTTGCCCATAATGCTCTGGTTCGCTTCCGAGCCATCGCCCATTTTGGTTTGATACTCGATGCCGTCTTCCATGAAAAGCATTGCACCGGCTTCTGCAATCACGGTTTCGTTCGGATCCAGCTCAATTTCTACGACCTGGATATCGTCGCCAATAATTTTGTAATCGATTTCGTGTGAGATCATCTCTGCGTAAAAGGTTTATTTGATAGTTAGCTGAACTGTAATGACCGTTTGCTACTCCTCTTCTTCCTCCTCTTCCTCGCTTGTTTTCTTCTTTTTGCGGGTTTTACGGCCCGGAATGTCCTCACGGTCCCGAAGCTTTTTGTCATCCACATTTTTGTTCAAAAATTCATTGATACGGTCCATATCAAAGCTCGTGGTGATCTCACCGAATGAATTGATCTGAATATCAAAACCGTCGAGGTCCTTATGAACCCGTGGCTTTTCCGCAGCTGGTTTGGTCGTATCGGTTGGTTTTTTCTTAGCCATGTGTCTGAAAATTCGCCGCAAAGCGGTCATTTCGAATGATTACTAAATTAGGGAACGGTATTCGGATCGCAAATCAATTTTAATCCAGCGGTCGTATCACAATTATGCCAGGCGAATCTGGGCTGGTAAGCGGGTAAGGGCATTATCCAGTCGTTTTACAACTTCTTCTTTTCCTAAAATTTCCATTGTTACCATTAAGTCCGGCCCGTGTCCTTCGCCGGTAAGCGCGAGGCGCAGTGCCTGCATGATTTTGCCCATTTTTATACCAAGGGTTTCCATCGTTGCGGACAAGTTTTCTTTAATGTTATGTGCTGTGAAATCACCTTCAAACGCCACCAGGGAATCTTTGAAGCCAGAAATCGCATTCACAGCTTGCTCATCCCATTTTTTCAAAACCAATTCCTGATCGTAAGTTTCAGGGGTGTTGAACAAAAAGCTGGATTCGCTTACAATCTCCTTCACAAAATGCACGCGGTCTTTCAGCAAAAAGACAATCTGCGAAATTTGATGATCATCAACATGAATGTTTTGAGCCTCAAAAAGCGGTTTTGCCTGCTCGATAAGCGTTGCATCGTCCAGGTTTTTAAGATATTGCTGATTGAACCAGTTCGCTTTTTGAATGTCAAATCTTGCCCCGGCTTTATGAACGCGGTCAAAACTGAATGCGGCGATCAGCTCTTCCATATTGAAAAGTTCCTGCTCAGTTCCGGCGTTCCAGCCTAGTAATGCCAGGAAATTGGCCGTTGCGTCTGCGAAATAACCTTCTTCCCGAAAACCTTTGGCTTTATCGCCTGTGTTCGGATCAGTCCATTCTAACGGGAAAATCGGGAAGCCGCCCAGATCTGCATCGCGCTTGGATAACTTGCCGTTTCCGTCTGGTTTTAGCAAAAGCGGAAGGTGCGCAAACTGCGGCATAGTGCTTTCCCAACCCAAATATCTGTAAAGCAAAACGTGCAATGGCGCCGATGGAAGCCATTCTTCACCACGGATTACGTGCGTAATGCCCATCAAATGGTCATCTACAATGTTGGCCAAATGGTAAGTCGGCATGCCATCGGATTTCAGAAGCACTTTATCATCAATTTGTGATGAATGCACAACGACCCAGCCGCGGATGAGGTCATTGAAACGAATGTCTTCTTTCGGCATGATCTTCATCCGGATCACATACGCTTCACCGCTATCAAGTCTGGACTTGGTTTCTTCGGCTGATAATGTCAGCGAATTTGTCATTTCCATGCGTGTGATCGCATTGTATTGTGCAGCCGCGACTTTGGCAGCTTCGAGGCGCTTGCGCATCGCGTCCAGTTCTTCGGATGTATCGAATGCGTAATATGCTTTTCCCTCAGCAACAAGCCTTTCTGCGTATTCGCGATACATTTCTTTCCTTTCCGACTGGCGGTAAGGCGCATGCGGACCGCCTTGCTGCGGACCTTCGTCAATAGTGATTCCGAGCCACTGCAATGCTTCCAATATATATTCTTCCGCGCCGGGAACGAAGCGGTTTTGGTCTGTATCTTCAATGCGAAGCAACATTTGGCCACCCTGCTGGCGTGCAAACAAATAGTTATACAAGGCAGTGCGGACGCCGCCTGCGTGCAGCGCGCCGGTCGGGCTGGGGGCAAATCTTACCCGGACAGGTTTATTATTCATTGATCTAAAACTAAAATGTACTGGATGATTTCTTGCGTCCTACTCGACCGCAACGACTGATATTTCAACATTCACGTCCTTAGGCAGGCGTGCAACCTGAACCGTTTCCCTTGCAGGCGGTTCTTTGGTAAAAAAGCTGCCATAAACCTCATTTACAGCCGCAAAGTCGTTCATATCTTTCAGGAAAATCGTCGATTTTACCACATGCTGGAAGCCCAACTTTGCGGCGCCGAGAATGTTGCCCGATGTTTTGCATTACAATGCCCGTCTCTGCTTTGATGTCGCCGGACTGTGCAAGCTCAGCGGCAATCTGGCCTGATACATAGAGGGTTCCGTTGATTTTAACGGCCTGGCTGTAAGGTCCGATCGGAGCCGGCGCTTTATCTGAAAAAATGATCTCTTTTGGCATAAGTTGAATGTATTTATGCCGTAAAAATACCAAAAATATAGTAGGAAGCCTGACTTATGTTACCTGAAAAAGTGCTTTCAATTCGGTGGCATCGCCAGGGCTCATGCGACCGGCAAGCACAAGGCGAAGTTGGCGGCGGCGAAGTGCGCTCAGATATAATTCATTTTCTTCCGGCGTCTCAGGTTCCAGATGTGGCACCTCGATCAGGGCGGCCGTTTTGATCCACGGCCACGAATGTGTAAAAGGCGCGGTTTGTGCTCACGCGGTTTCCCGCAGGAATGTCCTCAGCCCACACTTCCAGAAAAACTTCCATCGAAGAGTTGAAAGCGCGGGTAACTTTGGCCTGCATGGTGACAATGTTGCCAAGCTTAATGGGCTCCGTAAAAGACACATTATCCACAGAAGCGGTCACAACAATGCGGTTGGAATGTTTCTGTGCGGCGATGGCGGCGCAAATGTCCATCCAATGTAAAAGCCTGCCTCCCATCAGATTATTCAAAGTATTTGTATCGTTAGGAAGCACCATTTCGGTCATGGTAACCTCCGACTGATGAGGGTGTTTGGGCTTTAACATATTAAGCAATTGATTTTTATTAAAATTTAGGACAACGGGTTTTCCTGCGCTCTCGGGCCTGCATTCTGTTGCCAATTGAATAAGTGCCGCGCACCTGGAAAAATAAATAACTGTCTTTGCTTTTGGCACTTCCGCGGTTCCAGCCGGGTTGTCTCGGCTCCAAACCGATTTCCGGCGAGCGGTCGGATAATCTTCTGGCTAAATCGCTTGGAAGCAGATCGGGATTAGGATAAACTGTGCTGACATCGTCGAGATAATCGGAATTCAGGAAGTTGTTGCAAAGCTCTAAACCCAGACTCAGTCTTTCTGTTGTTTTAATTGAAACACCAATTCCGGCTGTAAAAACCAGTGGTAAGCGCTTGTATTTGACACCCTCCGTAGTCAATGGTGCCAGACTATGCCATTCACCGTCGATCTTCGCCTTTGGAGTTAATAATGTAAAACCAATGCCGCCGAAAAGATAAGGATTAACCCGCGCCTGACTATTGAAAGAGAACAGATCGGCCTGGATTCCCAGGTTAATGTCGGGATTGAATGTCTTGAAAGAAAGGTTATTCTGGGCGTTTTTGGAATATTTCTGATCGGCTGAAACCTTGTAAAACCTGATTTCCCCACGTGCACTTACATGCTCCGTTAGCCTGTAAAGTCTCGCCTAGCGAAATGGAAGGCCCCAATCCCAAATGCTTCATATTAACGCCATCCGTCAAATCGCCCATATAATAGGCAACGCCCACACCCGCAGTTACGCTCATGACGCCGAATGGATTAACGTATTTTCCGGATTTGTTTTGGGCAGAAACATTCCATGAAGCCAGAAATGGAATGATCAGAATAAATGCTTTAAAAACAGCATATTTCGGGGAACGCGCACTTCTCATTTTCCTCGAGGTAAAAGTTTTTGATCTGTTGATTTGCCGTTTTATTCCAAAAACATAAACACACTTATGAAGAATTTTAGAGAAGGTAAAGTGTGTAAATATATTACATTAACCTAATATGTTGCCTTTCCGGCGGTTTTTACAAACAAAAAAGCCGGTCGATGCCGGCTCTTAGTTCATTGTATGTAGGAATCGTTATGCTAGTCTCTTTTAACCGAGCTTGCACCGGAAGTGCTTGAATGAATGTCTTTTGCAGCTCCGGAATAACGAATGCTGCTTGCGCCGCTGGCTTCGGCATGCACTGTATTGCTGGCAACCACAGCTGCACTGCTCGCTCCCGAAGCATCAATATTGACTGTTTTGGCTGAAAAATCCCTTCCTTTAAAAGAAGATGCGCCAGAAACTTCGCCGCTCAGAACCTCACCCTGGCCCACCAAAATCAGTGAAGAGGCGCCCGATAAATCGAAGCTCACTTTCGGAGCTGAGAATTCCATGTTGACCTGCGACGCACCGGAAACTTCAATGTCCATGTTTTTCACGCCTGTGAATGCGGCAACATTGGCTTTGCAAGCGCCTGAGAAATCAACACCGTCCAGGGAAGGCATTGTGATATTGACAAGCACTGTTTTTCTGTTTTTATTCCAATTATTGCCTTTATAGCCCAAATGAAGTTCATCTCCTTTAACCGAAGCTTCCAAATCGGCCAGATCCTCAGGACGTCCGCTGGTTGAAATGCTGTATTTGCTTCCTTGCTTCACTTCTATCCTGAATGCACTGCCCATCGCAAGCTTGCTGAAACCCGAAAGGTTGAAATTTTTAGTGTCCTGAGCAATCGCTGCAATGGAGCATACGAGCATCAGCATTGCTGCAATGGAGAAGGCGGTGATCTTTTTCATGGTCTTAAATTAATTAGATTGGATTTTTTTGAAAGATGTACGTCTGCTTATAAAAGTTGCATCCTGCTAATTATTCTTGCACATTAATTTTGCTGGCACCACTTGCATGACGTCTGATGCTGCCAACCCTTCCCAGCTCAACTTTTGAAGCACCGGAAGCATCAACTTCGGCCGTTTGAACGTTCAATTCCGTGGCTTCCAGCTTGCATGCTCCGGACGCGTCCCAGATTAACCGCCCGTGCAGATCCTTTCAATGTGGCTTTCGAAGCACCGGAAATACTTACATCCAGCTGATCCGCTTCCACATTGATTTCAGATTTAGAAGCACCCGAAATGTCAACCTGCAATTTGGTAAGGCCTGTGAAACCGGTTACCAAAGTTTTGTTAGCGCCTGACAGAGAAGATCTTGATTTTCGGCATCGTGATCACAAGTCCAATTCTTTTCCACTTTTCCGAATCAAAAAGGCTGAACTCTCTGTCTCTTTTTACGCGGTAATGTTCCGTTTTCAACAGACACTTTCAGGTCGTCCACTTCCGTTTGCTCTTCGCTGTCCGCAGTAACTGTATAATCTGTTCCCTGACGGATAATAATAGAATAAGCGCCGCCGATATCCACTTTATTAAATTCTCCTACTGGAAATTGCTTGCTGTAATTGCCGCGCTCGCCCAGTTCAAGATCGTTATTGTCGTCATATTCGAATGAGTAGCCTGAGTTTTCGCCATTTTCATCTTCTGTGTTGCTTCTCAGGAATTTCGCAGGCACATTTATACAAATCAATCCCGAATCGCGACGCATTTCCCAGGTCAGTTCATTGAAATTCACATCGTCGCCATCCAGATCATAAAGCTCCGTGCTTTTTTGTGACCAGCGATTCATTAAGAAGTAAAAATCGCGCTTCATCACAAATGGCTTGTTATAAGGAATGTGCAATGCCAGATCAATGCGCTGATCGCGGAACGGGCCATGGCCTACGAGCGACGGGCCTTCGCGGAATAAAAACACTGAGTCTTTGATATCAATGTTATAAACCAGGCTGCTCGCATTTTTTTCTGCATCCTCGCGGGTGCGGCCTCTTGCATATAAGGTCTTATCCAGTTTAATGCTGTCCGAAGTTGGGGCATAGCCCACCAATCTAATGTCAACATCCACATTCTCCTCGTCGTCTATATAATCGTAATCCAGGGTAAGCATTCCAGCTGGTTGTGGATAGGAAACGGATTGAATGACTTCACCTCTTTTCGCAAAATTTCTTTGATACGAAATACCACCGATCGTCGTGCCGATCACACCCACGATCCAAAGACCGAGCAATGTCAGCCAAACTGAGCCGCCTACAATTCTTTTGTTAGAAATAAGGGTTAAGCCTAGTAAAAGGAATGTTACCAATGGAATCGCTGAAACCAATATTCCTGATAAGATCAGCACACCTGGTAATTCTTGAAAAATCAGGAATGGGATCGGCAGATTGTCAAATGAAGCTGAATTGGTCAAACCCAATGCTACGCCGCCAGCAATGATCAAACCCAGCAAACCCAACACTGCCATAGCAACTAATGAAGCGCCGATCAGGATTCGTAAAATTGGCCCTAAGCCTTTTAATAATCGGCCTAATGCTCCAATAATGGCCGCAATGGCACGAAAAGGGAAAAGTAAAAGTTTCGTTACGCCATGTTCCTCTCCTCCTTTATCATCCAGATTAAGACCTTGCTTGATATTCGATTCAATGTTGGAAAGCGTAATGGGCTCGCCTTGCATTTCCATTTTTTCTGTAAGTGTGTGCGCAACGGGGGCAATCACCCAAAGGACAATGTAGACGAAAACGCCTGTTCCGAAAAGTAAGATGGATAACACCCAAAGAAACCGCACAACACCCAGATCCACACCAAAATAAGATGCAACACCGGCAGCAACGCCACCCACTACTTTACGGTCCGGATCACGATAGAATTTCTTGATTTTCGTATCTTCTTCCAATGTTGTAGATCCTGGAAACGCAACCCACATCGCAATGTAAACCAGCACAACGAACCCGGAGACAGGACCAAATTCATCTTCCATATTCAAATCCATCATGCCTGAACCAGCTGGCAAACCCACTACGAGAAACAAGAAAGCCAGTCTTACCCAAATCGGATCAATAGTGAAATGATTGGCAAGTCCCGCTGCAACGCCGCCCAGTAATTTCCGTTTCAAATCCCGGTAAAGTTTACGCGGCGCAGATGGTTGAACAGGCTCGGTTTTTGGTGCTTGATAGGAAGACGAAGATGATGACGAAGCGTTTGTTGAAGCATATGCTTCCTCTTTGGCGTGTGGCCTTTTGAAGCAACAGATTCCAATGGATCTGCAAGAATGTCCTCCGCTTGCTCAATTGCCTCAAAATCAGCAACTGTTCCCATTGCGGCAATCAGTTCATCCACATCAGAAAGTGAAATAACCTGCTTTGCTTCTATTTTTTGCTTGTTCAAAAAGCGCTCCGCGATCCTTCCTTCAATGTCAGATAAAATCTCTTTGCTGTCGGCAAAAGACGAAAAGTATCGCTGGATGGAAGAAAGGTAGCCTTTAAGCTTTTCGTAACCATCTTCCTCGATGTGGAAGATAATGCCACCTATATTAATGCTGATTGTCTTTTTCATGATTGAAGTAATCGAATGTCTCTAAATGATCAGTTAGGTTCAGGAAGGTTGGACGGAGCTGACTTACTCAGTTCCTCTGTGCGGTGAATGACCGTTTGCACAGAATCCGCCAGTTCAAACCAGGTGGCTTGCATTGCATCCAGGAATATTTTCCCCTCATCAGTCAAAACATAATATTTCCTTGGAGGTCCGGAAGACGACTCCACCCATTTATAATCCAGCCAGCCAGAATTTTTTAACCTGGTAAGAAGAGGGTACAATGTGCCTTCTACAACCATTATACGTGCAGAAGTCAGCTCATCCAGCATATCAGAGGCGTAAACTTCGCCCCGTGATATGATGTGCAGAATGCAGATTCGAAAATTCCCTTCCGCATCTGCACTTGGGCATTTTCAATATTCATGTGCTTTCATGTGTTAATTAAATGTAAAAGTTCATGGCTAACAGATAGGATTTTACCTTCTGGTATTACAAAGGTATACACAGGTACTTTGCGATGCAAGGTACTAGGCTAAAAAGATTCTGGTGTATGGATGAGTGGCAAGTTTTACAGGTTGACCGGTTTATAATTAGTATCAGCTTGCTGGCGCTATTATTTTAGTTAATATTTTATAAAATTCATCATAACCTGACTGTCTTGAAAAATCAGCCTGCACTTTATATAATCGCCGCTATGAGCGAAAATCGGGTCATTGGAAAAAAGAATAGCCTGCCCTGGCATTTGCCCGATGAATCGGAAACATTTTCGTGAAGTGACGGACGGAAAATCATTCATTATGGGCCGGAGAAAGCTTTGAGGCGCCCGATGCGTTGCATTCGACTAAGATGAATGTCATCCTCTCTTCCGACACGTCAACGCCCGACGACCCCAACACGCTATACGCGAAAGATATTCCTGCCGCACTTGCGTTACTTTCTGATGAAGACGCCGTATTCGTTTTGGGTGGTGCATCTGTTTTTTTGGAAATGCTTCCGCTCGCGCAAAAACTTTATCTGACGATTGTTCACGCGGAAGTGGAGGGCGACGCATTTTTTCCGATTGTAAACCAGGAAGACTGGGACCTGAAAAGTTCTCTATTCCATGAAAGGACGAGGCACATGCTTACTCTTTTTCGATGAATGTTTACGAAAGGAAAACACAGGTTGAGCCACCTATTTCCATTAACACGCTATGCATGCACACACTATCTTTCCGGATTTTTCTCCTTGGCCTTCTGGTCGCTTTTCTATCATTGCCAACTGCCGCGCAACAGGTTTTTGGAAACGAATGGATTGTTGCCTCCCAAAAATATCTGCGCATTCCGGTCATTGAAAATGGCTGGTTTACGATTTCGGCGACTGACCTTCATAGGCAAATTTCCCAACTGATTCGAGTAAATCTGTTGGATTTCAAATGTTCAGACGAGGTCAGGAAGTTGCTATTCTCGTAGAAGCTGATGGAGGCGATGTAAGCGACATTGTCTTTTATGGGCAAAAGAATGACGCCGCGTTGGACAGCGTGCTATATACAAATCCGTCCGCGATGCCGCATAAGCATTACAGCCTTTACACGGACACAAGCGCCTACTTCCTGACCTGGAATCCATTAAAAAATGTGGCTTTGCCTATTGCAAATGCAGATTCAGCAAAACTAGATTATCGTGAAATAGAAAAGATTTTCACATCCCATTACGCACCGGGCAACTTTTACCCGCGGGAAAGCAATTTCACCAACGGCTCTGTTTTGTCAACTTACGATGTTGGTGAAGGCTGGACCGGACCAGAGATTCCTGAAAATGAGTCAAGCAACATTGACTTGAAACTTGGAGATATCATTGATAACCAATCCGGTTATGCGACGCTTGAAATGGTCATGGTTGGGCGGTCGGCTGGCGAGCATTCATTTGCACTGTGGACATCAGAAAACGGGAAGGAAAAAACTTTTATTCAAAATATAAATTTGCTGGATTTTAGTCCGGTCACCATCAAAACTGATCTGGCATTATCCGCTTTTGGCAACGGACAGACTGTTGGTTTAATGCTGATTCCAAATGGCAATAAGGGCACCGCTTCCGTTTCCTATATCAAATTGCGTTACACGACAAAAGCCATAAAAAGCATCGCCCAACCAAAGCAGATCTTGACTCCACGTTTGGTCACATTCAAAGATATCCAGCCAAAGTCAGTTGATTATCTGATCATTACGCATGAGCAAGTCCGTGCAACGACAAATTTCGTAGACCCGGTTTTACAATATGCAGCATACAGAGCTTCGAACATTGGAGGCGGCTATAAGCCATTTGTCATCAACAGTCAGGACGTTTTTGATCAGTTTAATTATGGTGAGCCCGGGCCTTCTGCAATCCGGAATATTATCGCATGGCTTTCGAAAACGGGTAATTTGAAATTCGTCTTCCTCATTGGCCGGTCTGTTGATCCGCAAACAGTCAGAAAATCAGCGGATGCACAAGAACTTTGGATATGGTCCCGAACGCCGGGCTGGCCCGGTTCGGACATTGCATTGGTGATGCAAACTGATTCTATTTCAAACCTAACGCCGATTGCGCCATCGGTCGCCTGAATGCATCAAATCCGCAGCATGTCCGCGATTACTTGCTGAAGGTGAAAGCTTTGGAATCCGAGCCAGCATCAGCTCCCTGGCGTAAGAACATTCTGCATCTCAGCGGTGGCCGCTCCCAAGATGAGCTTCTGACTTTTTCGGGTTACATGAAGTCTTTTGAACAAAAACTTGTGCATTCAACCTGGCTCCGCCAACATTGAAACCATCTCGAAAAAAAGCTACAAGTCCTGTTGAAAAATTTACCCGTGCACATTCCGATTAACAAAGGCGCAGCGCTGGTCACATTGTTCGGACATTCGAGCCTGGACGTGACTGACATTGATATTGGCCTGGGCAAGTGATCCCGAAGCGCAAATTAATAATCACCCTCGTTATCCGGCCATCATCGTGAACGGATGCGCGGTGGGAAGCATTTTTTATTCCGCAAAAACGCTTAGTAATGATTGGATTTTGACTCCTAATAATGGAGCGGTCCTGTTCCTCGCGCACACTTTCAATGGCTTATCCACAGATTTGAAATATTACACAGAAAGCTTTTATGAAGTTTTGGCTGATCCGGAATTTACCAATGCGCCATTTGGAATAATCCAAAATGAAGCAATCCGAAGGAATTTAAGCAAACACAAAAGCATAACCGTGATCATTACAGCGCAACAAATGGTGCTCCACGGCGATCCGGCGATCCGCGTTTTTCCAGCCAGCTCATCAGATTCTGTTTCAAATTCGAATGACAATCAGCATGATAATATCCCGCCAGTTTTAATTGTAAAAATAAACGGACGGATTTTGCAAAACGGCGACTGGCTTAACAAACAACCTGTTATCGACATTCAGCTCATGGATGATAAGCCACTGGTTACATTTGAAGACAGTTCAGAAATCAGCGTTTGGCTGAAACAAAAATGCGCTGGCTGCGTGCAAAAGCGCATTTATTTGGAAAATGCTTTTTGGAAAATGCTTTCACCTAACAGCTGCTCCATCACGTTAAAACTTCCCGAACCATTAAAACCAGGCGAGTATGCGCTTTTTATTCAGGCTAGTGATTTAAGCGGTAACTTAGCGCCGCATTATGCAATCAGTTTCAATGTCGAGCAACTTACCGGACATAACCGAGGTAAATGTTTCGCCAAACCCATCCGGACACTGGTTCCGGTTTGTGGTTGCATTTCAATCGCCGGATTCTCCTGAAAAAGTAAAACTGACCGTTCACAATCTGTGGGGTCAAAAAGTGAAAGAGACAACATTTGAGGCACATTCCGGAAAAAACGAGTGGCTATGGAATCCCGAAAACCTTCCTTCCGGCGTTTATTTATATAGACTTGAAATAGAACAAGAAAAACGGGCTGTCGCACCAGCTGCACAAAAGGCATTGCAGGGAAGATTGATTTGGCTTCATTAAGGATGCCCATCCTTTTGTTTCCGTAAAAACTTCTTATTTTTGTTGATTATAAAAATGACTTATCCACTTGAAAGAATACGGTAGTAACGTACAAAAACTTGCTGATCACATCGTTAAGATGGAAGATAAGGCAAAGCGCAACCTCTACGCGCACATTCTGGTTGAGCTTATGCGTCAGATCCATCCGAACATGCGGGATAACCAGGATTACACGAACAAATTGTGGGATGACCTGTACATTATCTCGGGATTTGAACTGGATGTTGACAGCCCTTTCCCCCCGCCTTCGCCTGAAGCGCTCGGAAAAAAACCACTTAAAGTAGGTTACAACCAGCAAAATCTAATGTATCGCCATTACGGCCGCAACATTGATTTGCTTCTCGAAAAAGCAATTAACACTGAGAATAAGGAGGATAAGCTGGCTTTTGTTTCATACATTTTCCGGCTCATGCGCTCATTCTTCAACACCTGGAACAAGGACAATCCGGAAGACCATGTACTTCTAGGCCAGCTGGAACAGCTTAGCAAAGGCCAGTTGCAGGAAGAAATCGATTATATCCGCGCCAACGGCCCTGTGGAAGCGGCTCCCAAAGATCGTAACAACAGCAGCCAGGAACGCAACCGTGGAAACAGCCATCAGGGTGGCGGTGGAGGCGGATTCAAAGCGCAGCCCAATCACAATTCGGAACGGCAGGGAGGCAACAATAACCAGGGCAATGCCAACCGAAACCGGCCCAACAACAAGTTCTCGGGCCGAAACAACAACGGTAACAACAACAATAATAACCGGAATAACCGCAAAAAACCTGGAATCTAATCCAGGTTTAATTTTATCCAGTCAATTGCCCAAATTCACTTATGGCTTCATTTAAAATAACCGGAGATAAACGTCTTAAGGGGTCTATTATTCCCCAAGGCGCAAAAAACGAGGCGTTACAGATTATCTGCGCCGTACTTTTAACCAAGGAACCGGTAACAATTCATAACATTCCTGACATCCGCGACGTCAATCAGCTTATCAACCTTTTGGGAGATCTCGGTGTTCGGCTGACTCGGTTAAGCGCAACATCGATCCGCTTCGAGGCAAGCGACATTAATCTGGATTACCTGGAATCAGAATCTTACAAACAAAAAGCGGCTGCATTACGCGGTTCGGTTATGTTACTTGGACCAATGCTTGCACGTTTCAGAAAAGGCAGGATTCCAAGACCGGGTGGCGATAAAATTGGCCGTAGAAGATTGGATACGCACTTTTTAGGTTTTGAAAAATTGGGCGCGAAATTCAGTTATGACGAGGAAGACGGTGGTTTTTACAAAGTCGATGCGACGAACCTTAAAGGCGCTTACATGCTGCTTGACGAAGCTTCGGTAACCGGAACAGCGAATGTTTTAATGGCTGCGGTGATGGCCGAAGGAACGACAACGATTTACAATGCTGCCTGCGAGCCGTATCTTCAGCAATTGTGTAAAATGCTCAATAGAATGGGCGCCAAAATTTCCGGAATTGCCTACAAATCTGCTCGTTGTGGAAGGCGTAAGCCAGTTGCAAGGAACGGAACACACAATGCTTCCGGATATGATCGAGATCGGCAGCTTCATTGGTTTGGCGGCTATGACGCAGTCAGAAATAACCATTAAAGACTGTCAGATTCCGCAGCTAGGCATTATTCCGGATGTTTTTCAAAGATTAGGCATCAAAATGGAATTCCAGGGCGATGACATTTTCATTCCCGCTCAGGAACATTACCGCATTGAAAACTTCCTTGACGGTTCCACAATGTCGGTAGCGGATGCGCCATGGCCTGGTTTCACGCCCGACTTGCTGAGCATTATTTTGGTGACAGCCACGCAAGCGCAAGGCACCGTGCTGATCCACCAGAAAATGTTTGAAAGCCGTCTGTTTTTTGTCGATAAATTAATTGAAATGGGTGCGCAAATCATTCTTTGTGACCCGCACCGCGCAACGGTAATCGGACACAACCGTGAAACACAATTACGCGGCATCCGCATGACTTCGCCCGATATCCGCGCAGGAGTTGCCTTGCTGATCGCAGCATTATCTGCCAAAGGTGTCAGCATCATTGATAATATTGAACAAATTGACCGTGGTTACCAAAATATCGACGGCAGGCTGAATGCAATCGGAGCCGAAATTGTAAGGCTATAACGCCAAATCGCAGCGCGATGCAATCTTGGTAGAAAATGGATTCCGTTATAAATAAAAATCCCGGAGGCATGTAACAGCGTGAACGTCGTTACATGCCTCCGGGATTTTTATTTGTTGCCAATGTGGCTTTGACTACCAATGTCACATCGCTCCGCGATTGGCTTGCGGCAAGCATCTACGCAACTTCTTACTTTTTCTTATAACTGCATTTGCTATTATCCGCCTTCACGTAGTAAGACTTGTAATTCGTAGCCTTCGGATCCATGCAGCCTTTTAGATCCAGGATTTCAACCTTCCTGAACTCCACCGGATGGCTTTCACTTTGGAGCGAAATTGATCCGTGATCCAGCAGCTTTCCGTCTACGATTAATGACGGATCATTGCCGCTCACATTGCCACCGCCCAGTTGCGGTTTGTTATATTCCAGCACCATTTCACCATTCGCAAAATGCTGAATTAGCGAATCGCCCAGCACAAGCACTTCTGCCCGCACCCATTGGTCGCCATTGTAAGTCTGTGATTTGGAATTAATGCAATGCTGTGTAATCAGTTTGCCGTTCATTACCACATTGGTTCCCGGCGTACAAAGGTTGCAAGTGGTTCTGGTTTTGCCATTTCCACCCAACAACTGAACTTCAATAGACGCAGGAAAATCCTGATCCTTGCCCATGGTCGCAGCCGGCTGCCCATGCACCATGACGCCGCTATTCCGCCAGGCCCATCCCTCTCCTTTCGGCGCTTGCTCGCCTACAAACCGATATTCTACAACAACGCGATAATATGAAAAATCACCTTTGTAGAAGATGTGACCATATTTTTGCTTGAAGTCGTCATACTTGTCATATCGCACGACCATTTTACCGTCTTCTACCCGAAATGTGTTCAGATAATTGTCATTAAGCTCATAACCGCGGATTTTAATGTCCCAGCCGTCCAGGTTTTTGCCATTAAAAAGCTGTTTCCAATCCTGCTTTTCTGCACTTTTCTGACCAAAAACAACGAAGCTGATGATACTGAAAAGTAGTGTAAGTTGTAATTTCATGAATTAAAGGTTAATTGTACCACAAAGTAAATATACCGCGGGTACAAACATCAGACATCCAAAAACTTTGATCCGTATTTAAGAAAGCAATTTCGTTTGTATGCGGACATTGGCTAATGCGACTTATGAGCTTAAAAACAAAAGATAAAATAACACTTTTCTGGTTTCGCCGTGACCTGAGATTGCATGATAATGCGGGACTTTATTACGCGCTCAAATCAGGTAAGCCGGTTGTTCCGGTCTTTATTTTTGACAAAAATATCCTGGATGATCTTCCAAATAAGGAAGATAAGCGGCTGATGTTCATACATCAAAACATTCTTGCGATTCAAAAAGAGCTGCGCAAGCTCGGCTCAGACATTCTGGTTTTTTACGGCCGTCCGCTTGACATTTGGAAAGAGTTGAGTGAAAAATATGAAATTGCAGAGGTGATTACCAACACGGATTATGAGCCTTATGCAACTGACAGGGACTCGGCAGTCGCTAAAATCCTGCACACCAAAAAAGCTGAGCTCAAAGCATATAAAGACCAGGTGATCTTTGAAAAAAAGGAGATTCTTTCCGGGCAAGACACGCCTTACACCGTTTTTACGCCTTATAGCCGTATGTGGAGGCAGAAATGCAATGACTTTTATTTGTCTTCCTATCCGACTGAAAAGTATTTTAAAAACTTCCTTAAATGGAACGGGGATGAAATTCCTATGCTGCAGGAAATGGGTTTTCAGCCTACGGACACCGATTTCCCATCCAGCAATATCCCAGAAGAATTGCTCGACAATTACGAAAAAGCAAGAGATTTCCCCGCTATGGAAGCCACGAGCCGCATTGGAATTCACCTTCGGTTCGGAACGGTGAGCATTCGTGAGCTGGCGAGGTATGCGCAGCAACACAGCAATTTATATTTAAATGAGCTGATCTGGCGGGAGTTCTATCAGCAAATCCTGTATAATTTTCCGCATGTAGGCAAAGGCAAAGCATTCCGTGCGCCTTACGATGACATTAACTGGGGCTATGACAAAGAAGCGTTTCAGAAATGGTGCGATGGCAAAACGGGCTATCCGTTGGTCGATGCAGGCATGCGGCAGATGAATGCGATTGGCTTCATGCATAACCGGGTTAGAATGGTTGTAGCGAGCTTTTTAGCCAAACATTTACTCATTAACTGGCGGCTAGGAGAAGCTTATTTTGCAGAAAAATTGCTGGATTATGACCTTGCCGCAAACAATGGCGGCTGGCAGTGGGCCGTAGGATCAGGCACAGATGCTGCTCCCTATTTCAGAATTTTCAATCCTGAAGCGCAAGCCAAAAAGTTTGATCCAAAAGGAGAATACATTAAAAAATGGGTTCCGGAAATCGGAACAGCCGACTATCCGGAACCCATGGTTGACCACAAAATGGCCCGTGAAAGATGCCTCAGGGAATACAAAAAGGCCCTGGATAGGTCATAATGAACTGTTATTTCCCGCCAGCAACAACCGTAAGCATGTCTTCCGGTTGCAAATATTGATTCGCCATAGCAAGCACATCTTCGCTTGTTGTGGCGTGGATCTGGTCAATATAATGTTTGAAGAAATCGGTTGGCAGGCCGTCCAGAAGCAATATTTTCTGGCGATCCGCAACTTCAAATGCGGTGTTCAACGATCCGGCAAACTCTCCGGCCATGAAATTTTTGACGGTCTGCAATTCCTCATCTCCGACAAGCTCATTTTGCAGGCGTGCAATTTCTTTTTTATTTCATCAATCGTCTGCTGGGTAAATTCTTTCTTCACGTCCGTCCCGATCATATAATAACCCTCTTTTCGAAGCGTAACCAGGTGAGATGAAATTCCGTAAGTAAGGCCTTTTTCTTCACGAATGTTTTTCATCAATCGCGAGCCAAAATAACCACCCAGGATTTCATTCGTAACCAGCATTTTGAAGTAATCCGGATGATGGCGATTGAACATTCTCTGTCCCATCCGGATGGATGACTGAACACTTTCCGGTCTTTCGACCAACACTTCCTGATTAGCATAAACAGGCTCCGAAACCTCTTTTCCAGCGAAAACCGGCTCATTAACCTGATCTTTGCCTAAGTGCTCATTAACAACCTGAATGTCCTTTTCCTCAACCTGGCCGGCTAGCACAACCGTAAACTTGCCATTTTTAATAAATCGTTCGTAATGCGATTTTATCTCGGCAAGTGGAAGTGAAGCAATTTTTTCCTCTTCCTGGCTTTGTCCGTAAGGATGATCGCTGCCAAACAACTTTGCGCGAAATGCAGTTGTAGCAAGATATGCATTCTTTTCCTTGTTAACCCGCAGGTTTTGAATGTTAATGTTACGCAGGTCCTCTAATTCTTTTTCAGGAAAACTCGCTTCGTGGATTAATTCACTGACCAGTTGCAACACTTCCGGCAAAAACCGGGAAAGCGCGTAAACGACGATTCCTATACGATCAGCCGTGTGTGTCATTTCTGTAAAAGCACCGATCTTGTCAAAGGCCTCACTGATCTCGGCAGATGTTTTGCTATGCGTGCCTTCGGAAAGCATTTTTATTGCAAAAAAGGAAGTTCCTGTTTGGCTTTCATACCAGTTGCCAGCCTCGAATATGCATTCCAGCCGGATCACAGGCTGATCTCCGATATTGATCACATGCACTTTTGTGCCGTTGTCAAGCGTGTATGTTTGCGGATCTGGTAAGTTTACAGATTTTATAACCCGGAATTCAGGGGCAATGGTGCGGTCAAGGATCATGGGCAATGGTTGAGTAATAAAAAAACGAATGACGTTACAATAACGCCATTCGTTTCGAAAAAGTAAATTTATGTATGTTCTTAGTTTTCTGTGTCGTTCACGTCCAGCTTCTCCGATTTGTTCAAGCCAAGAGAAAGCGTAATTCTCAGCGTTTGAGCCAATGGGCTTCCTTGTGTAACCGGGAACAGATAAGCAAAATCAACTGAATATTTATTAAGGAAATGTGCGCCAGCACCGGCTGTGAAGTATTTCTGACCGCCTTTATTCTTGTTTTCTGTGTTGTATCCGGCGCGTAATGCGAAGATATCATTGTACCAATATTCACCACCCACTGCCAGTCCAACCTCCTGCAATTCTTCTTTGAAACCATCCGGAGCATCTGAGAATGAACCAAATACACCTTTAAGAACAGGAAGCGTGTTGACATTTGTAACTCCGTCCGGCGTTGGCACCATTAACTTTCGCGCATCAACGATAAAATTGAACCGGTTACGACCGTCTGCCGAGAATGAAATCCCGCCACCCAGTTTCAGGTTTGTTGGAATAAAGTTCTCAGAGTCAGTTCCGGAACCGTAGTTTACTTTACCACCCAGGTTCGAAAGAACTGCACCAAGCGACCAAATGAATTCGCCGCCTGTTTCCTCGTTACGCATTGCTTTTCTATAAAATGCGCTGATATCACCTGCTGCAACACGTGCCGGACTAATTGAGGCTCCATTAATAAGCGCAGTTCCCGCAAGGTTGGAAGAAATGTATTTTAATGTCAATCCCATCGAGAAGTTCTTTGCCAGCTGGCGCGAATATGTTCCGCTGATAGCAAGTTCGCGGGATGTAAAGTATCCGTTTTGTGCACCGGTTGAAGTTCTCAAATCCAGTTCACCATTGTTAAAATAGTTAACCGAAACAGCAACGGCCTGCTTATCGCCCAATTTCTTGTAAGCTGTTAAGTAACCAAGCCACATATCGTCTACAAGGTTTCTCAACCAAGGCGTGTAAGAAGCTGAAACTCCAAGGTCTTTCGTATTATATGGCAATTTGGCTGCATTCCAATATGTCGAGTTTGCATCGGGGCTAAGTAGCATACCCCCGCTTCACCCATGGCCGCGCTTCTGGCGTCAGGTGCAAATGTTAAAAATGAAAGCGGTGAATGTGGTATTCTTTGTGAACTTGGTAGTGTGGTTTGGGCTGAAATTACTCCCGTTGAAAAAATGAAAAGAGAAGATAAACTAACAAAAAAAAGTCTCATAGAAATTGGATTTGCGATAGGAAGTGCTTTGAATCAGCTTCTTTAAAGGGTCAAAAATACAATGAAAGATAGTTATTACTAAAAAAATGCTAAGTTTTATTAAACTATGGAGAACGGATAAGCTTTCCTGATTGCTGGTTTGTTGAGTTGTCTTTTAACGACCTGATGCTTAACTGATACACAAGTGAAATATGATATGGTATCCATTGCCCGATCTGCATAGCGCTGAGTGACTCTTTGATAACTGACTCGCTGTTATAATACTGCTTGCGGGAATCCACCCAGAGACTTCCCATTGTTCAAAAATATATTAAAAACTATTTCTACATCTTCATTTACTCTGTCATGATTCAGTTCAAATGAAGAGATCCTTATCGAATGGGTTTGGATAGACTTTAAGCGCGTTGAGTTTTATGCCTTTGACTGCACCTACTTGAAAACCGAACGCAATTTCTGAAAAGTTAGTATAAGTATCCCATACTTTTACGCGAATAAGATATTTACCGGTCGGTAAGTTTTTAAACGGAAATGTGATCGTTCCTTTCCGGTAATCGTCAAGGTCGGCCGTGTAGTATTCGTTCAATGCAATTGTCATTGTGTCGTTCATCACCATCGTGATCTGGTGGCCAATTCCGGCATTCGAAATGGTGATCCCACTCTCATCACTGGCCTTAATGTACATGACTCGACGACGGGCCGATCACATCGCCATCTTTAAACGAGGCGTCATTCATATATGCAGTGAGCACCGGCGGCGTATTATCAGTGCCCGGCCGTGCGCTTCCGCCAATCATTACAGCCAGCTGCGCACTCGCATCCGCAGCACTGTCGCTCTGAACGGCATATAAATTCGCCCTGCCAATTCCCATACGATAATCAATGTCTTTGGGCATTACAAAATCACAACTAAACCTTCCCTTCACAACCTTTACACTTCCATCGAACAGTTTGCTGCGATACTCAGTATAATTTTCAGGTTCACCCTCATTACCAAGCGTTTTGAATGTCACTTCCTTATCATATAATACAATGCGTGCAGTTCCGTCGAAAAGACTGTCTCGTTTATTTTTGCCCGAATCAAAAATCTCACCTGCCAAAGATACTTTCTGCAAAGCACGCAAAGTGTCCGGCTTTTGTGCCCAGCGAATGCCTTTCTGCGCTTCGGCTAATTTTATAGACGGATCGGCCAGCAATGTAAAATTGCGGTTTAAGCTGCCTACAAGCGCTTTATTTTTGGTTTCCCTGAAAATGTCTCCTAATCTGCGTCCCGGCTGCTTCTTGGTAAGCGCTTCGTAAAATGCCTTGCTAAGCGTAAAGTTTGTGCTGGAATACACTGGCCGGGTTGTGCTGATCGCACCAATGGCTGCGCCTCTTGGGCTAAGGACCATTAATTCAGCGCCAGAAACCAAGCCAGGATCGTCATAACGACCAAAATCACAAGTTGCAGTAAATAAAAGAGGCAAATTATCCATTCCGCGCGCGGCCTGCATATCCGCCAATGTAAGGACCTGTTCTTCTGCCCAGCCACTTACACCGCCATGGCCTGTATAATTTAGGATTAATGTTCCTTCATCAATCTTTTTGTCGATAATCTGATTTACATCAAAGGCCTTTTGACCCGTCGCGCCAGTGGTTTGCGGAAACGCATCTATAAATACGCGCGATGGCATAAACTGACTTTGCACCAGCCTGGCCAGCTCGTCCGCATGCCGCTGATGAATGTTGCCGTCGCCATCATCCGCTACAAATTGAATCGCATTGCGCCAATTGCCAAAAACACGCTCAGACGAACCGTAACGGATCAGCTTGTCCACAATCACCTTCGCCTCCTCAGCCGATTTTACTGGAAGCCTGCCAATGCCAATGTCAACCGTCGCATCGCCAGCAT
Source organism: Dyadobacter sp. AC419 (assembly GCF_979253085.1). Classification (NCBI taxonomy): domain Bacteria; kingdom Pseudomonadati; phylum Bacteroidota; class Cytophagia; order Cytophagales; family Spirosomataceae; genus Dyadobacter; species Dyadobacter sp. AC419. Next base: position 88,211 of record NZ_CEEDCD010000003.1, read on the forward strand.
TGGACTCCGCCCAGGCACCTTCGCCATCCTCCATAAATCCATAATAATCGTCTGACGAATAAGTATATACCGGATTCAGCGACTCGCGGCTTTCATACACAGGCAGCCAATTATTACGCTGCGCATCCGACTGATTTTTAAGCAGATTTTTGTAATCAAATGCGGCATCACCGAACAGCAGCAGATACTTTAATTTACCTGGCGTTTTGTCGTAAAGATGTTTTGCAAAGTCCCTTATGGCGGTCAAATCAGGTTTTCCGGCGGCATACTCATTGTAAATCTGGGTGGTTGTTACCACGAGCGCTTCCAGCCCGTCATTACTTTCCCGGAAAGCAGCCAGCCGTTCCGCTTCATGTTTCCAGGCAGCAGGTGTTACAATGAGCAATTCAGGCGTCGCGTTAGCAGCAATATCCTGATTAATAATATTTTGTATAAATATTGGCTCAATCGCTTGCTCGGTTTTTAACCCTACATATTGTCCTCCTTTTATTCCTCCTGTCGCGCTGAAAGTCAGCATTCCGTCTTTTAAATTCTGCGGCACATATGTCGGAACAGCTGCATCTGAAACATTCCAGAGCATCCAATTGGCAGGAACGTTGGCAATGCGGTAAGTGATTGTATCTGTTTTTTCTGGTAAAAAGCGATAAACCTGCTGGCTATCGTAAGCACGCAATGTGCGCTTCGTTTGTAATGCGATATAATTCAAATAACCCTGTGCCGCGCTCTGACCGCTCCGGTCATACGTTACGCCCACAGATAATGTCGATGAAGATACATTGCCCGCAGAAACTGCAAATGTTGCATCGGCGCGCAGCGCTTTAATATCGTAAGTCCCGGCGCTGATTGTCCCCGATAGCAGACTCTCCTATCTGCGCACCGTTCAATTGCCAGCGGAATTTGGTCGGAACCTGGGCTGCTCCGATTGCAGACGTGCGCACTTTAATCGTGGAGGAAGGCACAATGCCCGGAATGTCAGCTGTAATGTTCAATGCTGAATTTTCAAGATATTCTCCCCACCAATCCCGCCCCGATTTCAGCAGATTATGCTCTTCGGATTCATGAAACCAATAATCGTCAAACTGGTCTGTAACCTTGGCTTGTTGCGCTAAAACGGCTTGTTGCTCTTTTATACGAAGTCCGTTTTTCTGTCCAAATGTCAGGAAGTAAAAGCTGGAATCGGAATAAATGTTGATATCGTGCCTGAGTTCGGCTTTAACAGAATCGTAAGTGATCGCATGTGGAGATTCAGCATAGAAGTAAATGGCATCATTTCCATCAAATTTCCCGTCTTCTTCACCTGAAACCCAGATCGCGCTTTCCTTTAATGCATTGGAAACCAATGCATTATTACCGGCTGCGGCAGCATACCACCCGAATGTCCGTAAATCTGTAATTGTTTGGGATTGATCTCGCCGGGATTGATGCCGATTTTGCGTAATAGTGCAACATCAATCTTATGAATGCCGGTTTGATTTGTGGCCAGTTTAAACCAATGTCCGGTTGCTAACACAGATTTTTCCTGCGCTATGGCTGAAAAACTAGTCAGTAACCCCAAGCAGTATAACACCGAATGGAAAAGGCAATTTTTCAAATCAACATGCTTCAACCAATGCATGGGCTGGAATGGTGTAAAGGCGCTGGGAAGCTTTGTCGGTGCAGAGCACGCGGGTCCTTCTGAGCGAGCCGCAGGACGAATAACCTGTCTTGAAATACGAAGCTGCTTCCTTCATGCAGTTGGACAAGTGCAATTCTGGATGAATTGTTATCCCGTTTTCGTCGTATTTACGGATTGCATTAAAAAGAACCTGGTCAGCTCCCGTCGAGGGCTTTTGGGTTTTTGGAATAACGAATTAATGCCTCCAGGTGTCTCTCTGCCGGAAAATGATTTTCGTCCAGCACAGGTTGCAAAAGTTTTGAAAACTCCCGTTTCCACTCGATGCCGTGCGGGGCAACGCGCTTACGCAAACGAACTTTATAATGTGCATGCACCACGCAATGCGCCACTTCATGCAGGTAAGTGATCAGAAAATTATAGGAATTGAGGTTGACATTTACAGTGATTCTCTTGGTACAAAACCGGGTTTTACCGTAAAGTCGCCCGAACGTGTGCGTCGTGGCCGTGAGAGAAAGAAATCGAACTTATAATGTTGGTGTAAAGCCTCGCAATATGCAATGGCGGCCGGGGGGACATGCAGGCCGAATGATATGTTTTTCATTCCTTAAATAAAAAAAGAAAAGCGCTATTTTCATAGCGCTTTTCACGAATTTCGACTTGTACGTCTAATTACTTAACTGAATCAGCAGCAGCTGAATCAGTAACCATTGTGTCGACTGCAGTATGTATCAACAGCAGGAGTTTCAACAGTTACAGCAGTAGTATCAGCAGATTCGTCAGCTGGTTTGCTAGTACAAGCAGCGAAAGTTACCATCCCGGCAACGAACGCAGAAGTGCAAATATTTTTTTCATTTCTTGGGTGTAATTAAGGTTCGATACAAATGTAGCAGGATTAAATCGAATGTTCCTAACGTTTGCTATTGTATTTTTCCAAGAACTTAAAATTTCCTTAGAAAACACCCAAATCCCTTTATTTTGTACAATAAAATCCTCTATTGTTGCTCTAAACGCTTTCTGTTTTTCTATTGAATGCCTTTACGCACGCTGCAATTTCAGGAAGGAGATCCGGGTTTTGTTCTATTCCGTTACCGACTACAATTACGTCGGCTCCGGCATTCAACGCAATGTCGGGCTTTTTCGTCGGAAATCGATTCCGCCGCCAACGATGATCGGCGTGTCTACCGTAGCACGAACGGCAGCAATAGTTTCACCGGTTACAGGAAACTGCGCGCCGCTGCCCGCGTCAAGAAAGATATGTCTTAGACCTCAGAAATTCTCCGCAAGAGCTGTGCATGCAACGATGCCCGGCTTGTCACGCGGAAGAGGCGTGGTGTTGCTAATGTATGAAACGGTTGTCAGCTTGCCACTTTCAATTAACAGATAACCTGTCGGCAAAACTTCAATCCCACTTTTTTTCAACAAAGGCGCAGCGATAACGTGCTGACCAATGAGCAGTTCGGGATTACGTCCGGATATTAATGAGAGGAAAAGCACAGCGTCCGCGGAAGGATCAATGTGCAGGCTGCTTCCCGGAAACAGGATCGCAGGAATGTTGGTGTGCTGATGAATCGCAGCAACGAGTTCGTCGATTGCGTAATTGGTAATGAGGCTGCCTCCTACAAAAAAAAAGTCAACGCCATGCGCAACCGCATATTCCAGGAATTTCGGAAAAGTGGAAAAATTAACTTTATCAGGATCCAAGAGAACAGCAAACGATTTCCTTTTCTCTATTCTTCTTGTTGAAAGGAGGTCTGCAATCTTATGATTCGCTGTTTTCATTCGATTTTTCTATCATCTGCAATTATATGTTTTAGCTTCTGGCGCGCCCATCCCACAGCCAATGTCCAGGCTAAACTTTGAACGGCTGCTCCAACCGCAAATTTTTTGTCTTGTTTTGACTCAATCGCCTTGTAAGCCTCACGCGCTTCGGCTTCTGCCTCAGCTTGTTTTTCCTTTTACTTTTCGGCAGGAATGCGTTTAAAACCACAAAAGTTGTCACTACAACGCCGCCGATAATCAATGCTTGCTTTCCGTATGTCGATGCGTCACTTTTCAACCCGCTCCATTGCAATTCGAGCTTATCTCTGTAAAGATCTGCATCAAGCAACAAGTCTTTTTTCTCTTTATCCGTATCGGAAGAAAACGGTTTGGTGATCTTTACGGAAGAATCTATTGAAGAACTCATTTCATTTTTTAGTTTAATGATGACCTGAGAAATTTTCAAAAGGAACCCAAAAATAGCAATTTGAGTCAAATTTTCCCAAAATACTATTTCAAAAGTGTTAATCCTCTTTTATCTTAATAAAACGAACCAGGATTCCACGGATAAATTTGATCAGCTTTTCTCTGAAAACAATCCATATTACCAGTTTCAAAACGAAAACACCCAGCAAAATCAGGAAGCCCAAATAGTCGCTGTCCAGCCACTTATTCAGGAAAGTCCCAAGCAGAATAACCAGTAAGATAAGCACGGTGAGTGCGATGCAGAGCAGAATTGCGCCATAAAGGCCCATTACGACTGCACGTTCAATCTTATCTCTCGTTTCAATTTTAAATAGATCGATCCTTGTTTCGAAATACTTAAAGAGCGTGTCCTTGATTTCTTCTAGTTGACTAAGCATAAGCAGTAGTTTTCAATCATGTGTATCAAATTAAGGCTCTTATGGAGCTAGAACTTCAACACTAATCCAAAAACATACCAAGAATTCCGGAGACAAGCGAAACGACAAGACCAAAAAGCAGTGCGGGAATGAATCCGCTTATAGAGAAACCATCGACCAGATAAGTCGCCAGGTAAATGATGAATACATTGACAACAAAATAGAATAACCCGAGCGTCATGATGGTGATCGGCAATGCAAGAATTTGCAGAATGGGCTTTAAAAAAGTATTGAGAATTCCCAGCACAATGGCCACAATTATCGCAGTTGTAGTGCTTGCTACGACGACACCAGGAATTAAATGAGCAGCAACAAGAATAGCTAATGTGCTGATAAGCAGACGTATTATTAATTTCATAAACAATCTGTTTTTATTGGTGACGGCTGCGAAGTACGCCAATTACGTCATCTAAGTCAATGTTTTTTTGTTCCAGCAGCACGAGCAAATGGAAAAGCAAATCGGACACCTCATTCTTAAAAAGATCGTCGTCAGCATCCTTCGCTTCTATCACAACTTCAACCGCTTCCTCTCCTACCTTTTGCGCAATTTTATTGATGCCTTTTTTGAACAGACTGCTCGTGTATGACTCGTCCAGCGGGTTTAATTTTCTTTCCCGGATTACTTCTTTTTGAAGGTAATTGAGAAACGACGCTTCCCCGATTCGTGTATCCTGACTATTTTTTTCCCCAAAGCATGTATCCGCTCCCGTATGGCAGGTTGGACCGGCTGGCGTTGCCTTAATGAGGATGGTGTCACCGTCGCAATCTGCGGTTATGTCGTTCACAAAAAGAAAGTTACCGGAAGTTTCTCCCTTCGTCCAGAGGCGCTGTTTGCTGCGGCTGAAAAAGGTCACTGTGCCCAGCTGCTTGGTTTTTTCCAGTGCTTCCTCGCTCATATAACCGAGCATCAGCACCTTATTGCTGTGCACGTCCTGGATAATGGCCGGCACGAGTCCGTCCGGGGATTTATTGAAATCAATTCTTGAAAAAGTCTCGCTCATTTTAAATAATCATTTGAACAAAGTTGCATTGTTTCCGGCTAATTCAATTTATCGGGCCAGCATTTGTTGTCAAAACCAACCTTAACGCGTCATCCGCATCGGCAGATTTTTGTCGTGAAGATATTGTTTCAAATCAGGAATATCGATCTCCCGGAAGTGGAAAATGCTTGCTGCAAGGCCCGCGTCAGCTTTTCCGGTTGTAAAGACATCGTAAAAGTGTTCCATATTTCCTGCACCGCCCGAAGCAATCACGGGAATGTTAGCATTGCCGCTAATTGTCGCTGTTAATTCTAATGCAAAACCTGCTTTGGTGCCGTCTGTATCCATGGAAGTCAGCAATATTTCACCTGCGCCACGATCTTCCACTTCTTTCGCCCATGGAATGGTGCGCAGTTCGGTCGGCTTGCGGCCGCCATGCGTGTGCACAATGTGCTCCCGAGCAGTTTCAATGTAACGGCGTGTCAATGGCCACCACAATGCACTGACTGCCGATTCCAGAGAAAGCTCATTGATCAGATCCGGATTTTTCACAGCCGCCGAATTGATCGAAACCTTATCAGCCCCGGCATGCAGCAAGGCGGAAACGTCCGCAATAGAAGAAATGCCGCCGCCTACGGTAAAAGGAATGTTAATGGTGTGCGCAACTTTTCTAACCAAGTCAATGAACGTAGAACGGCCGTCAACCGTGGCCGTAATGTCCAGATAAACAAGCTCGTCTGCACCGTGTGCTGCGTATAATGCGCCTAGTTCCACTGCGTCGCCTGCATCACGCAGATTAACGAAATTAACGCCTTTGACCGTCCGCCCGTCTTTTACATCCAGGCATGGAATAATTCGTTTTGTTAGCATATTTTAATTCAAAAAACGCTGTAACTCGCTTAGCTTGATCCGGTTTTCGTAAATCGCTTTTCCGATAATGACACCGTAAATGTTCATTTCAGCCAGCTTTTCAACATCTGCCAAACCACTGATTCCGCCGCTGGCGATGATTTTCAGGTCAGGACATTTGTCCTGCAAATTTTTATAAAGGTCAAATGAAGGACCTTGCAACAAACCGTCTTTCGCCACATCCGTGCTGATCGTATATTTTACACCTTTTGCAACATATTCTTCTACAAAATCATAAACCCAGATCGCCGTCCCCTCTTCCCAGCCGCTTACCGCCACTTTTTCCTTCTTCGCATCGGCTCCCAAAATGATCTTTTCACCGCCATAAACCGAAAGCCAATTCAAGAAAACCTCCGGATTTTTTACTGCAATGCTGCCGCCGGTCGCTTGTTTTGCGCCACTTTCAAACACTGCTTTTAAATCTTCATCCGACTGAACGCCTCCGCCAAAATCAACGTGCAACGAAGTTTTTGAAGCGATTTTTTCCAAAACTTTCCAGTTCACAACTTTCTTCGCTTTCGCCCCGTCCAGATCCACGAGGTGTAAACGTCTCAATCCCGCATCCTGAAATTGCATCGCTACTTCGAGCGGGTTTTCATTATAAATGGTTTTTTGTCCGTAATCTCCCTGGGTTAAGCGCACGCACTTTCCTTCGATCAGGTCAATGGCTGGTATTATTTCAATCATTTCAAAGGGTTTAAACAATGTCTAAAAAGTTTTTGAGGATCTGTTGTCCCGCGTCGCCGCTGATTTCGCAATGGAATTGGGCCGCGTAAAAATTATCCCTGTGCAGCATTGCGCTGAACGGCCGCACATATTCGCAGCTCGCCACGGTGTATTCGCAAACGGGTGCGGCATAACTATGCACGAAGTAAACATACGCATTGTCAGGCAAACCGGTTGTGAGCGGCGTTTTGTAATCCGTAATGTTGTTCCAACCCATATGCGGGACTTTAATGTCCGGCGTTGCAGGGAATCGTTTTACGTCCACATCAAAAATGCCCATACATTCTGTGTTATTTTCTTCTGAAAAACGGCACATGAGCTGCATGCCGATACACGTTCCAAAAAAGGGCTGTTTTAATGTCGGAATGATCTTATCGAGACCAACTTTGCGCAAATAATTCATCGTCGTGCTCGCCTCTCCCACGCCCGGGAAAATCACTTTGTCCGCCGAACGGATTTCTTCAACATCGTCCGTGTACAGGTAACCCGCCCCAATGCGGTCGAGCGCGTACATAACCGACTGCACGTTACCCGCGTTGTATTTTATAATGACTGTTTTCATCCAATGTGGTTTGAGGCAAAACAAAAAAAGCCCGATTTTTGAAAATCGGGCTTCTGGGATACTATGTATTCAACCTTATTACAACACTACTTGCAAAAACACATCACCCAAGACGTCCGAAAGCCAGATGGCCTTGATGAAAATGATGATTTGTTTCAGCTTTAAACATGCACAAATGTAAGTAATAAATGCTAGAACCGGAAAGCCTGAAAGCAAATATTACATTAAAATTTGCTTAGAAATTTCTTGTACATTGCGATTATAAAACGGCCTGTACGACCATGCGCATTATCATTTCACAACTATTATTCTTTCTAATTACCTTGACCACCGTTACTTCCCAGGCGCAGTCTGATGAGCTGCCAAACCGGCTTTTCAAAATACACGACACCTTCCGCGAGAGCACATTAACGCAGCGCCGCTTCAAACAAAAAGACATTCTTCCCCTCATCGCCAAACGCCAGGGCAATCCGCTTTACAAGATTGAAAGCGTCGGTGAATCATTCGAAGGAAGAGATATTCAAATGCTTAAAATCGGGAATGGCAAGAAAAAAGTGCTCCTATGGACCCAAATGCATGGCGACGAGCCCACTGCAACCATGGCGAGCTTTGATATTTTCAATTTCCTGGAAGGCAAAAACGACGGCTTCGACGATTTCCGCAAAGAATTGCTCGAAAACACAACATTGTATTTCGTTCCCATGCTAAATCCCGACGGCGCCGAACGTTACCAGCGTCGAACCATGCAAGGCATTGATATGAACCGCGACGCCGCTTCCCGCCAAACGCCCGAAGCAGTGATTTTGAAAGGATTGGTCGACAGACTGAAACCCGATTACGGCTTTAACTTGCACGACCAAAGCCCGCGCTACTCGGCTGGCAGAAGTGCCAAGGTGGCGACGATTTCCTTCCTGGCAACATCTTATGATTACGAACTTTCGATTAACCCTGTTCGCGAGCGTTCCATGCAGCTGATCGTGGGCATGAATAAGGTTTTGCAAAAATACATTCCCGGTCAGGTTGCACGCTATTCCGATGATCATGAGCCACGTGGATTTGGTGATAATGTTCAGAAATGGGGAACAACATTGGTCCTCATCGAATCGGGTGGTTATGTGGGCGATCCTGAAAAACAATACATTAGGAAGCTTAATTTCATGGCGATCCTTTCGGCTTTGGATAAAATCGCTGACAACTCCCTGACCAAAGAAAAACGCGACGATTATTACAAAATCCCTGAAAACGGCAAATGGGTTTATGATCTCGTGGTCCGTAATGCGACGGTAAAGCAGTCAGGCAAATCGTTTTTGGCTGATTTGGGAATTAATAGGAACGAAGTAAGCTATTCCAATGCAACCAAATTTTTCTATTACAGCAAAATCGAAGACTTCGGCGACCTGCATCCGCAATTCGGAAGTGAAGAAATTGATGCAAAAGGACTGACCATTGAAAAAGGAAAGGTTTACCCGACAACGTATAAGAATGTAAGCGAGGTCAGCAAACTCAATGCAGTAAGCCTGCTCAAACAAGGTTACACCTACGTGCGTCTTGCCTCGGATTCCAACACCCGCGCACTCGGCCTTTACTTTACAACAACCCCGTTACACGTGCTGAGAAGCGGACAAGCAGCCCCTTCCGGCACGCCGGGACTAGGCAACACAGCCACATTTATCCTCAAAAAAGGCAGCGTTGTGAAGTATGCAGTGATCAATGGCTTCGTTTACGACCTGGAAGACTATGAAGCCGGAAAAGGAAACGGGATTATTGAGTAAGTGCTTGATTTTAAACAAAAAACCACATTTTGAAATAACTGAGCCATAACATGGGGGTAACATTGGGGTAATATTGGCAGTCTACTTTTGTATCAGAAAATAATTCTGACACAAGACATGAACTTAAAAATTACCTCTCTCTTATTTTTCCTCCTGACCACCACATTGGTGTACGCCCAAACGGGTTCGATTAAGGGGAACATTGTTGATTACAAGACCAAAGAAGCTGTCATCGGGGCCAGCGTTGTTTTAAAAGGCTCCACTCCCCCCATAGGAACAGCAACAGATGTTGAAGGAAATTTCGACATTCAGAATATCCCCACAGGAAAGCAAACGGTTATCGTAAGCTACGTTTCTTACAAGCCGAAAGAAATTGCGATTGAAGTTTATCCAAATCAGGCCGTCCTCATCAACACAACCATTGAGGAAGATGTGGCGAACCTGGAAGAGGTTAAGATCGTAGGACAACGTCAATCCTTCACCGACGTTTCCGTTATCACCGAAATCAAGCAGGCCGAGCAAATCGCTGTTGGTATTTCTGCCCAGCAGATCCAGAAATCCCAGGATCGTGACGCTTCACAAGTGGTTCGCCGCGTGCCGGGCGTTTCCATCCAAGACGACCGCTTCGTCATTATCCGCGGGTTCGAACGAGCGTTACAACACCGTAATGTTGAATGATGCGATCACGCCTTCAACAGAGGTTGACGTAAAATCTTTCTCATTTGACTTAATTCCAAGCACGGCTATTGACCGGATGATGATCTACAAATCAGGTGCTCCTGAATTGCCAGGTGAATTTGCAGGTGGAATTATCAAGATTTATACAAAAACAATCCCTGACGACAACGGATTTACATTCAGCTTAACGGGTGGTTACCGCGGAAACACAACATTCCAAAATGTGCTTGATTACAAAGGCTCATCATTGGACTGGACAGGTTTCGGTGCACCGGACAGAGCACTTCCAAACGGTTTCCCTTCGACAAAAAGATTGCAAAACGAAAACGGGCCTTCGGACGCAACATTGAATGCATTCCGAAACCTGCCGGAGTTTTATGATTTGAAATCAAAGTCGGTTACGCCTGACCTTCGCGCTTCATTGGGTTACAACCACAAGTTCGAGCTTGGGAATATGAAGCTGACTACATTCAACAATGTCAACTATTCATCTACACACCAGTTTTTACCAACAACACAATTCCGTTATCTGAGCTTTAATACTGAAAAACAGAAATCAGACATTCAAAGCTCGTATCAGGATGAATTGTATCAAAACAATGTCCGCCTGGGCGTGATGTCTAACTGGGCATTGATCATTAACCCGAATCACAAGATCGAATTCAGAAACCTGTTCAACCAGCTTTCTAACAAGGAGACCAACTTCCGTCAGGGTTACAATACAGACAATGACGTTGAAGTGCAGAACTACGCATTCCGTTACGAGTCCAAAAGCATTTACTCAGGCCAGTTAGGCGGAACGCACGAGCTGGGCGCACATACAACATTGAAATGGCTTGGCGCGTTGGGAACGACCATTCGCAGCGAACCGGATTACCGCCGCTTTATCTCAACCCGTCCGATAGGCTCTAACGGCCCTTTCCAGGTGGAACTTGTTCCGGGAAGCAACGCCAGCTTAACAAGAGGAGCGAGATTTTACTCTGAACTAACCGAATACACGAGCTCTTTCCGCGCCGATCTTGAACACCGTTTCGAACGCAGCGCTTACGAAGATGACGAAAGCATGCAGATCAAACTTCGTGCAGGTGCTTACGGTGAAATGAAGGACAGAGCATTCAAAGCAAGATGGTTCAACCTGACCAACTCAGGCAATGCTTCACAAGAATTGCTTGGACAGGCACCAGCACAGCTTTTTGACTCACAAAATATTGGAAGAGACCTGCTTTACTACGCAGAAAGAACCAACACAGATGATAAATACACTGCCCAAAACACATTAATGGCAGGTTACGTAGGTTCTTACATTCCTTTTACCAAAAAATTCAATGTTTCGATTGGTCTGCGTGTTGAAAACAACATTCAGAAACTGCAAAGCAGACAGCGTGGTAGCGGCGAACGTATCCGCGTGAACAACCCGATTTTCCGCTTCTTGCCATCGGCTAACCTGGCTTACAACTTCACTGAAAAATCGCTGGTAAGATTGGCTTACTCGGTTTCTGTAAACCGTCCTGAGTTCCGCGAGCTGGCGCCATTTACTTACTATGACTTCAACTTCGACGTGTCCCGCGTTGGTAACCCGAATTTGAAAACGCCTTCGATCCAGAACGTCGACCTGCGTTACGAGTTCTACCCAAAAGAAGGCGAAATGATATCGGTTGCGGCATTCTACAAGCACTTTGTTAACCCGATCGAAACACGTATCCGCTACGCAGGTTCAGGTGTTTCATTCTATGTGGATAATGCAAAATCGGCTTACACTTATGGTGCTGAAATCGAAATGCGCAAATCACTTAAAAACCTGACTGTCTCTCCATTCGTGGATAACCTGAGCGTGCTTTTGAATGCATCTGTGATCAACAGTAATGTATTGACAGGCTTTGCAGGACAAGAAAACGACCGCCAGCTTCAAGGACAATCACCATACCTGATCAATGCGGGAGTTTATTACAACGATGTGAACCGCGGCTGGCAGGTGAATGCACTTTACAATGTCGTAGGACGCAGGATCTTCCTCGTGGGTGACCGCGATTTGCAGCCAACCGTTTATGAAATGGCAAGAAACGTGATCGATTTGAACATTGTGAAGGCTTTGGGAGAACATCTTGAAATCAAATTGGGGATCCAGGATCTGCTTAACCAGCGCTTCCGCCTGATCCAGGATAGCAACCAGGATCAAAAAATCACCAGCGTGGATGAGTCGTATCAAAGTTACCGCAGAGGCAGCTACTCAACCATCGGAATCAATTACAAATTCTAATAACCACAAGTCGTAAACCGGCTCTTTTTATCACCAGAGTACTTTAAAACAGAAAAACAAACAATTGAATTTATGAAAAACACAGGTAAACTTTTGAGCTTGCTGATGTTAGGGCTTACAATGTTCGGATCGATCTCTTGTACAAACGATGACGAAGATGATGACGATGATATCATTGTAACTCCGGTAGGAGAAATGAAAACCATTACAGGAAAAATTACCGCAAACACGACGTGGTCTGCTTCCAACCAATATCTGCTTTCAGGATTTGTTTATGTAGAATCCGGCGTAACATTGACGATCGAGCCAGGAACCATTATCAAAGGGGACGGCGTACAAAAAGGCTCTCTGATCGTTTTGCCAGGCGGGAAAATCGTAGCAGTAGGAACACCAGACAAGCCTATCATTTTTACTTCAAACAAACCAGCCGGACAACGTAAAGCAGGTGACTGGGGTGGATTGATCATCCTTGGAAAAGCGCCGGTTAACAAGCCAGACGCGGTAATTGAAGGAGAAAACCAGTCAAAATTTGGCGGAACAGACGCAGCTGACAATTCAGGACAGCTTAAATATGTTCGTATCGAGTTTGCTGGTATCGCTTACGAAACAGATAAGGAGATCAATGGTCTTACATTCGGCGGCGTAGGTTCAGGAACAGAGGTTGATTATGTACAGGTTTCTTATTCAGGCGACGATTCTTACGAATGGTTTGGTGGAGCTGTTAATGCAAAGCACTTGATCGCTTACCGTGGTCTGGACGATGATTTCGATACAGACAATGGATTTTCAGGAAACATTCAATATGGTTTCATCCTTCGTGATCCGGCAGTAGCTGATCAGGCTGGTGATTCAAATGGTTTTGAGTCTGATAACGATGGTACGGGAACAGGTGCAACGCCTCAGACTTCGGCTAAATTTGCAAACGTTACGATTGCAATGGCTAGCGGAACGCCTAATGCGAAATTTGCTTCTGCGATGCGTATCAGAAGAAACTCTGCAATCTCTGTTTATAACACATTGGTAACGGGTGAATGGCCTCGTTCGGCTGTAAGGATTCAGGATGAGAGTACAATTGGAAACTTCACATCTGGTAAAATCAAAATGGACGGAAACACAGTGGCTATCACTGGAACGCCTGCACAAGGTGTGATCGAAGGCACAACATTGGCGCTTTTCGCTCCTGCTGCTAGCAAAAACAAAGTGGCTGCTGTTGCTGATCTTAAATTGGCAACTGGTTACAACTCAATCACTGCTAAGCCAGGTCTTTTGCCAACAACAGGATCTGCTCTATTGACTGGCGGCGCAACATTGCCAGCAGGATTTGAAGCAAACACAGTGGTTGGTGCATTCGGAACAACCGACTGGACTGACAAATGGGCTAACTGGGATCCACAGAATGCCAACTACGAAATCGTAAAATAATTAATAGTCTTATATAATTGGTGTCAGAATTTAGAAAGGCCGGAGGCAAATGCTTCCGGTCTTTTTTTTGTGCCCGATGTTTTGGCAAAGGTCGCTAAGGCACTCGTAATTAGCTTTCATCTTGTAATAATGACACGAATAGAATATATTCGAATTCGCTTTTTTGTCTTGACAAGTATTTTTTCAAATACGAATACATTTTAATACGATTTAATGTCCGAATTCCAGGCTTACCTACAACTAGGTTTCACCCACATTACCGATTCCCTTGGCTACGACCATATTCTTTTCATTATGGCGCTTTGCACAGTATACACGCTCATCGACTGGAAAAAAGTGATCGTTTTGGTTACTGCTTTTACCATCGGTCATTCCATTACGCTCGCGCTTTCCACATTGGGTTTTGTGAATGTGAACCCGGACTGGATTGAGCTGCTGATTCCGGTTACCATTGTTATTACGGCCGTCCTTAATTTCTTTTATGTTGTTCCAAAAGTGTCTTTCAGCCATCATGAGAAAGCTTCAAAGGTCCGTTATCCGCTCGCATTGTTTTTTGGACTGATCCACGGATTGGGCTTTTCCAATTATCTGAGGTCATTATTAGGCAAAGAAGCAGACATTGTAAGTCCGTTGCTGGGTTTTAATGTTGGGCTCGAACTGGGTCAGCTGATCATTGTTTTTGTCATTTTGTCCATTGCATTTTTCATGATCGAGATCCTACGCGGTACAGCGACTGAGCTGGATCCATATTTTATCCGGCATTATCGTCGGCATGTCGCTTTCACTGATCATTAATAACGAATTCCTGCACAGCCTTTTAGCCTAAATAACCTGCATTATTCTCAATAACCAACTAATATGAAAAGAGCACTTCTCCCGTTACTGATTCTGCTTATTACGGTTTCTGCCATGGCGCAGCAACTTCCTCCAAATCCCAATTACAAAGCGAATGACCGTTTTGAACAATTGGGCACAATGCTTCCGACACCAAATTCTACGCGGGCGGCATCCGGTGCGCCGGGACGTGAATACTGGCAAAACCGCGCTGATTATGACATTAAAGTGGAACTGGATGATGATAAAAGAAAGATCATTGGCTCGGAAACCATTACATTTTTCAACAATTCCCCGGACGATCTGAAATACATCTGGCTGCAACTGGACCAAAATCTTTTCAAAAGAGATGGCATAGGCGCAACTTCCAGAACGGGCTCGGTGAGCGAAAAAGGAATGTCTACGGCTCAGTTGGCCGCATTGAACAACGGCCGCGGCTCATCGCTAGACCCGAATGTTGAATATGGTTATCAAATCGGTTCGGTGAAGGACAAAGCTGGAAAAGTGTTGCCTTACACGATCAACGGAACCATGATGCGCATTGATTTGCCGGTGACATTGAAGTCAGGCACAAGCTATGTTTTTGGTGTGGACTGGACTTATAATGTTACCGAATATTACGGACGCAGCGGTTACGAGTTTTTCCCGAAAGACGGCAATGCCAATTATTTCATCGCCCACTGGTTCCCACGCCTGGCGCCTTACGACGATATTAATGGCTGGAACCACAAGCAATTTTTAGGACAAGGTGAGTTTGCATTGATTTTCGGAAATTATAAAGTGGCCATCACCGCTCCCGCCGACCACGTGGTGGCAGCCAGCGGCGAATGCCAAAATTATGCACAAGTGCTTACTGCAACCCAAAAGCAACGTTTGAAGCAAGCTGAAACTTCCAAGACCCCCGTTTTGATCGTTACGCAGGCCGAAGCAGAAAAAGCGGAGAAACGCGAGAACAAAAACCCAGGCAAGAAAACATGGATTTACAAAGCAGATAATGTGCGTGACTTCGCATTTGCTAGCAGCCGGAAATTCATCTGGGATGCAATGCAAAGTGATGTTTACAAAAGCGGCCGCAAGATTTGGTGCATGTCTATTTATCCAAAAGAAGGCAATCCGCTTTGGGAACAATATTCAACCCGCGCAGTTGCCCACACATTGAAATCTTACGGAGCGCGCACATTTGAATATCCTTATCCGGTTGCCATCTCTTGTCACTCCGTGGCTGGCGGCGGAATGGAGTATCCGATGATCAGCTTCAACGGCGGTCGCCCGGAAGAAGATGGGACTTACAGCGAGGCTGTAAAATATGGCATGATCGGGGTGATTATCCACGAAGTTGGACACAATTTCTTCCCGATGATCGTCAATTCAGACGAGCGCCAATGGGCTTGGATGGATGAAGGTTTGAACACATTCTGCCAATATCTGGCTGAAAAAGAGTGGGATTTCAACTTCCCGACCCGCCGCGGCGAACCAAACCAGATCACGGATTATATGTCGTCTGACAAATCTGTTTTGACACCAATTATGGCTTCCGCCGAAAACGTAATTGGCCTGGGACCAAATGCTTACGCCAAACCAGCAACTGCGCTGAACATTCTCCGCGAAACCGTTATGGGCCGTGAATTGTTCGATCATGCATTCAAAGAATATGCAACCAGATGGAGATTCGAAAAGCCCATCCCCAGCCGACTTTTTCCGGACTATGGAAGATGCTTCCGGTGTGGACCTGGATTGGTTCTGGAAAGGCTGGTTTTACGGAACCGAGCCTGTGGATCAGGATCTGGTGAGTGTGGATTGGTTTAACATTGATACGCAGAACCCGGAAATTGAAAAGGAAATTGCGCGCAAGGAAGCAGCCCGCAAGCAGCAAACAATGAGCAAAATGCAGGATGCCAAAACAAAAGGCGAGACCGTTGTTGCACAAGATTCAACCATGGCCGATTTCTACAACCGCTATGACCCATTCAAAGTAACCGAAGCGGATAAGCAGAAATATGACCAATACATGGCATCGCTTACAGATAACGAAAAAGCGCTGATCCAGGAAAACAGCAATTTTTACACCTTATCCATTAAAAACAAAGGCGGTTTGCCCATGCCTGTGATCGTCAAAATGGGCTTCGAAGACGGCACTGATTCCGTAGCCGTTTTCCCGGCTGAAATCTGGCGCTTCAACGATGCACAGATCAATAAAGTGATTTCGACCAAAAAGAAAGTCGTGCAATGGACATTGGATCCTTACCAGCAAATTGCAGACATCGACACAGAAAACAACGCATTCCCACGCATTGCAGCGCCCACAAGATTCCAGATCTTCAAGCAGCAGCAACAAAAAAGAGCCCCTAACCCTATGCAAATGCAGGGAGCCGGCGCTGGAAAAATCAGCACGGATCCGAAGAATTAGGAAACCAGCAACATTCAAATCAATCCTCCCCAAGCCTTGTTTTGGGGAGGATTTTTTATGTTATTTCAAAATAGATTCTATGTAATTTCAAAATAGAAGTTATGTAATTTCAAAATTCAGATTGTAATCATTTACTAATAAGCACATTACATGAACATCACACTCCTCGACGGCTACACATTAAATCCGGGTGATCTGGACTGGTTACCGATCCAGCAACTTGGCAATGTGACCATTTTTGATCGCTCTGCAAATGATGAAATCGTTGAGCGCGCAAAAGATGCGGAAGTTCTGCTTGTGAATAAAGTGGTGCTGACAGAAGCGATTCTGGATCAGTTGCCAAAAGTGAAATACATCGGCGTGATGGCAACGGGTTTTAATAACATTGACATTGATGCTGCCCGAAAACACAACATTACAGTTACTAATGTGAAGGCTTACGGCCCGGCTTCTGTCGCGCAGCAGACATTTGCATTGTTGCTGGCGGTTGTTAACCATGCGGAATTGCATAGCCAAAGCGTTTTTGCTGGTGAATGGGTTGCTTCACCAGATTTTTGCTATTGGAAAACACCGTTAACCGAGCTGGCAGGAAAAACGATGGGCCTGATCGGCTTGGGTGACATTGGATCGCAGGTCGCGAAAATTGCGCTGGCATTCGGCATGAATGTGATCGCTTACCGTAAACATCCGACTCCTACTGATGGCGTAGAAATGGTTTCTTTGGAAGAAGTTTTTGAAAAAAGTGACGTCGTAAGTCTGCATTGCCCGTTAACCGACGAAACAAAAGAGATCGTCAACAAAGAACGCCTGGCTCGCATGAAGCCCAATGCGATCGTCCTCAACACAGGCCGCGGCCCATTAATAAACGAAGCAGATCTCGCCGAAGCATTAAAAACCGGCATCATAGCAGGAGCCGGACTGGATGTCCTCTCAACGGAACCACCCAAAGCCGATAACCCCCTACTCTCTGCCCCCAACTGCATCATCACCCCCCACATAGCCTGGGCCACATTCGAAGCCAGGAAGCGATTGCTACAAATGGTGGCTGATAATCTGGAAAGTTTTCAGAATGGAGAGGCGAAGAATGTGGTTTCATGAAATTACTTCCTGGTCTTCTTCCCTTTCCCCCAGTTCTTCTTCATCTTCGTATACGACTTCTTACTCACGGTTTTCTTGCTCTTCGGCCGGGATGTGCCTTTTTTCTTGCGGGCGTTGATGTTGTTGACGAGGGAAGTTTTTGACGCCCAGTTTGTTTTTCTTTTTGCTGCTGGTCTTGCTGCTGCCTTGCTTAGTGGTGCCTTTCTTTTTTTCTTAGCCATCTTGACGTGAGTTCTTTGCTGATTTTTACAAAGTTTATAAATATTCATGCCCGGTGGTTTGAACAAAAAAATGGGATCAGATCTTGACGATCCGACCCCGCTGTAAGCAATCAGTTGAAACTAACTTGCTGCAAGATATTCTCCTGACACCAAATCCTGGATTTCCCTGATCCTGCGGCGGGCAATGGGCACTTTTCTGCCGCAGCTCAGCAAAAGCTTATCCGGCTCCAATTGCGCGGTAACATGCATTGGATTAACAATATAAGATTTGTGAATGCGGATAAAATCGGCCCGCAGAATCTCCATCACCACTTTCAAGGTCTTTGAAACGAGATGTTTCTTGCCGTTCCGCGTATGGATGTACGTGTAATTCCCCTCGCCTTCCAAATGTGTGATCTCGCGCGCCTCAACCCACGTGATCTTTCCATTGTTGTGCACGGCGATCAGATTGACATTTCCATCGTTTAAGGGGTTCACTGCCCAGGAGAATGGGTTCATTAATGTTGTTTTCATGGCTTAATAGATAAAAGGATGTATTAAAATGTAAGGGTAACGCCCTCAAATTGGACGACACAAATTTGTCTCCGAATCGTTGCTATTGAAAACAAATTTTATCCGTACTGTCAGTTTTGGTATCTGTATCACACTTTTTGGGGGATGACTTGTAATTCGCTTTCAACGAGCCGTAAAATCGTATATTAATGTCAGCATAAGCAGGTTAAGCGGGTAAATCCAACATTTCAAAGGCTATTTATTACAATTCGCTGCCGAAGCGTTTCAGCAACGAATGACACATTGCTATTTTTGCCTTCTATGATGCAGGTCCGGTTCAGCTATTTTGAGAAGTATTTTGATGCGATGCGGAAAAACCGTCTCAACTTCTTCATCCTTGTGCTGGTCCTTCCGTGGCTCATTCCGATGGTGGGTTATCTGTTTTGGGGCAGCACTTATTATTCAGATCTCAACGTGTTCCTGGGCGGAAGTTTTATCAACCTCATTCTCTGTTTGATAGCCAATCATATCAATCAGCTCATCGCGATATTCATTGCCCGGATTTACCCCGACACACACCAGTCCGTGCTGCGCGTTGTGTTCTGGTTTGTGTTGTATGCCATTGTCAATGTGTCCATTTTGTTTGCCGTACTTTTTGCTTACGATCACATCCGCCTTTTTGGATTTGCAATGGAACGCGAACGCGTGTTATGGTCGGTGTTTACATTGCTTGCGGCTTCGCTCATCGGCGCGGGATTGACGGAACTTGCTTATGCATTTATGCAATGGAAAACCAATCAGGATGAGTTGCAGCAAATGGAACAAAAGCAGCTGCTATCCGAGCTGGAAGTTGTCAAACAACAGGTTAACCCTCATTTTTTGTTCAATTGCCTCAATTCTTTGTCTGTCCTCATCTCGGAATCACCCGCCATTGCAGAAAAATTTGTGGACGAAATGTCGAAAGTTTACCGCTATCTGCTCAGTGTAAACGGGCCTGATCGGGAGACGAGCATGGTGACATTAGATGCCGAGCTGCGTTACATTCGCTCTTACATTTATTTGCTCGAAACGCGTTTTGAAAACGGCATTAACATTTCCATCCACATCGCAGACCTTTACCTGACGGGTCAAATGGTGCCGCTGACGCTCCAGACACTCATTGATAATGCGATCCGCCACAACATTGTCTCCTCCGATCATCCGTTGCAGATCCACATCCGAACCACCGCCACAGGCCAGCTTGAAGTGCGGAACAACTTACAAAAACGAACCATCAGAACTCCCTTAACCAGCAATGGCGGCCTGGCAACGCTCATGTCGAGATACAAAATGCTTTTTAATCAGGCGGGGACGATTCAGATCAAACAGGAAAATTCAGAGTTTATCGTGCTATTGCCATTAATTTACACATGATCCCGCATCACAAATTCCAGTCGATCGGCCAGTTGATCTGGCTTAGCCTTTTTGGCAGGTGGATGTTTGTCCTGCTGGTGCCCTGGTTTGTGCCTACGATCAGTTATCTGCTGATCGGCGACCCTTATTTTGCCAGTATTTCCAATTTCGTTTTGGGGACATCCATGGTTTTGCTGATGACCGTTCTGGCGTTCATTCCGCACGACTGGGCGGCTCAATACATTGCCCAGAAATATCCTTCGATCCATTCATCGGTGAAAAGGGCCGTGTTTACAGCTTTGTCATTTTGTGTCCTTACCGGCATTTACGTCACGGTTTATGGGTTGATCATCATTCATTTCCGGCCGTTGAATGCGCAATTGGATTTTGGCAAAATGATTAATGTGTATCTTTTTGAGCTGCTGGCCATATTGCTCTTGACTTGTTTGTACGAGGTCAATTACTCGCTGGGTAAGTGGAAGGAGATCAAAACCAACAAAGAGGCTATCAAAAAGGCCGGATTACAGGGCCAGCTGCAAAGTTTGAAAAGCCAGGTTAACCCGCATTTTTTGTTCAATAGTCTGAACACACTTTCGGCACTTATTCATGACGAACCGACCCGGGCTGAGCAATTTGTAGATGAAATGGCCAAAGTGTATCGCTATCTTTTGCAAACCAATCAGCACGAGCTCACGACTTTATCGACAGAAATTAAATTTATCAAATCATATTATCACCTGCTCCGCACACGCTACGACACGGGTCTGGAACTGGTGATTGATGTGAACGAGACGGCCCTGAACAGCTTTGTTCCGCCGCTTACATTGCAATTGCTGGTGGAAAATGCCGTGAAGCATAACACGATTTTGGAGAAAAATCCGCTGCTGATCGAGATCCGGTCCATTGGAAACGATCAATTGGAGGTGCGCAACAACTTACTTGAAAAATCCACGCGCGTAAAATCGACCAAGCTCGGACTGGCCAACATTGAGGCTAAATATAAGCTGCTCTCCGACCGCCAGCCTGTGATTGACCTTAATGCTGAATATTTTACCGTTTTACTGCCGCTGCTGACACAAAAATCTGAAAACCAATGAACATTTTAATCGTCGAAGACGAAAAGCTGGCCGTTCGCAAGCTGACCAAATTACTCGAAGAAACCGCGCCTGAATTTGTGATCAAAGGCATCACACCCAGCATAGCAGCAACTGTGGAGTGGATTTCAGAAAATCGCGCAAATGGCGAAGCCGAACCCGACATTATATTTTTGGACATAGAACTGGCTGATGGTCAAAGCTTTGAAATTTTCAATCGCATTGATATCCGCAGCACGGTCATTTTCACCACTTCGTATGATGAATATGCATTACAGGCTTTCAAGGTTAATAGCATTGATTATTTACTAAAACCCGTTCAGCAGGAAGATTTGCAGCGCAGCATACGCAAGTTTTACGATCTCACCGGCAGCAACCGCCATGCAGACGCTCCTTCCCTGCCCGCCAATCTTGAAAGCATTTTGAAAAACCTGCAATTGCAGCAGCCCGTGGCCGATTATCGCAAGCGGTTTTTGGTAAAACAAGGTGCAAGAATGCTGTCCATTGAGATTTCAGAAATCGCCTATTTTTTCATTGAAGACGGCGTCAGTTTTTTCAAAAATCACCAGGGACAAAAGTTTGTCGTCGATTACCGCATGGATGAAATGGAGCTATTCCTTGATCCTGATCGCTTTTTCAGGATCAACCGCGGCCTCATCATCACCCACCAATCCGTAACCCAAATCCAGCCCTACTACAACAACCGCCTCGCCCTGGCACTAAAACCAACATTCGACAAAGAAGCAATCGTAAGCAGGGAAAAAACGAATGATTTTAAGAAATGGATGGGGAAATAAGGTTGGATTATTGAAGCTGAATATAGCTGTTATCGAACCGGACATTGAAATGGAGTTCTGCCTTTAATGCCCGAAAAACTTTAATAATGGTGTCAATAGTGGCGCTATTACTGCTGCTTTCAATCTTCGAAATCTGTGCTTTTTGGACTCCGATTAACTTGCCCAATTGTTCCTGCGTAAGATTTCGCTCTTTCCGTGCAGCCCTGATAAGTCTGCCCAAAACGTCCATACTAAGCTCATATTCGTATGCTTCCCGCTCAGTGGTGCCAACGTTGCCTACATATTTGTCTTTCAGCTCGGCAAGCGTATAAGACTTCATTGCTTTTTCCATTGTGTTAAGATTTACGTTGAAAATATTTTGTCCTGATCTGCAAAGCCCGCTCTATTTCGTTTTGCGGAGTTTTGTTAGTCTTTTTCACAAAACCGTGCGTTGCAATAACAAGGGAAGTTTCAAGTCGTTGCAAATCATCAGTATCTCTCAAACTACCAAAAGTTTCCAAATTTAGAAACTTTATTCGACTTCAATTTGACCCCTTACGAATTTATGTAACCATCTGATGATAATTTCGTGGGATTGCTTCGTGATTTAGTTGCAATTTCAGACCTTAGTAAGAAAAGATTAGATGACACATCGTTTACTTGAAGCTTGTTGCCTGCGCTTTGCTGTTTTTTATGGACAGCTGTATCGAGCCGTTCTCACCGCCTGAGGTCAATTCACCTGAAAATTACCTTGTTATCGATGGTTTTTTGAATGTGGGCCAGGATACGAGCCGGATTGAACTGAGCAGAACGCAAAATGTAAATGAAAGCGCCGGGCCGACTTTTGAATCGGGCGCTTCCGTTTCGGTTGAAGCGGAATCCGGTGAACAATATGATTTCGCAGAATCCCGCACAGGCCTTTATACGCTGCCTCCAAAAATTTACGACCGCGCCGGAAAATATCGCCTTCGTGTAAAAACCCAGGACGGAAAAGAATATTTGTCAGAATATGTAACCGTTAGTGTCACGCCTCCGATCGACAGTGTTACCACGAAGTTTGACAGCTTTCAGGACGCCATGGTTTTTTACGTTAATGCACATGACGCGCAGGGCAAAACGCAGTTTTACAGATGGAAATTCGAAGAAACCTGGGAATATCGCGCAGCCTTTAATTCTTACCTTGAAGTCGTTGATAAGAAGTATGTTACCCGCACCAAAGACATTAACCAATGCTGGGGAAATCAGCGATCGGGCAGCATTTTGCTCGGAACCACGGTGAAGCTGTCGAGCGATGTGATCAAGGATCTGCCGATTTTTAAAGTGCCGGTTTCTACTAACAAGCTTTTTATCAAATACAGCGTTTTGGTGCGACAATATGGCTTAACCCGCCCCGCTTTTGAATATTGGACCACACTTTCAAAGACCACGCAGGGAACGGGAACACTGTTTCGACCCGCAGCCTTCGCAGGTGACGGGCAACATTAAAAATACAGCGAATGCCAAAGATCTTGTTTTCGGCTATTTCAGCGCTTCTACGGAAGAAACAAAGCGGCTTACGATAGCGCCGCGGCTTGGAAAATATGCGACTTGCATGCCTGCGGATACATTTGATGTAGCTTGTAAACCAATCAGCAATTACAATTGCGGCCTGGAAACCACTGCATTACTGATCGGATATGCGGGCTTGCGCAGTGAATTTGTGCTCGGCACGCCACCAAGTTGTGCGGATTGCCGCTTGCAGGGCGGAACAACGGAAAAGCCGAAGTTTTGGTAATGTAGATTACGATTTGAATTACTTAACCCGCCGTTCCTCAGCGAGTTGCTTGTAAACGTCCCCCAGCTCATTTTTTAATTCCTGAATCTGCTTATCGCGCAGTTCAATCTCGCTTTTCGGCACGAGGTCCTTCATATAAATAACCTCATCGGCATTGCCAATGTAGCCAAACAGCCAGTTCGGATGAATGTCAAATTCTTTGATTAGAATGCCAAATGCCTCACCGGGCAATGTCTGCTCACCAGACATTACTTTGCTCATCTTTGCGCCCGAAAGATTGAGCAGCTGAGCCGCTGATTTCTGGTTTAAATGTTGTGCCTTAAAAACAGCAATAATCCTTTCGGTCATCTAACAAGTATTACTTTTATTAACTTCTATAAAATATATTTTACTATTGTTAATTTTTATCAACAAAAATTATACATTTGAACTATTATTATGCTCTAAATTAAGATTTGTAAAGATAGCAATCTAAGAATACAAGATGCTTGGCTTCATCTCTAACAAACCATTTACACACATGAACTTCAAAATCATCATTCTTCCGCAAACGCAGACCGAAATCTGCCTGCACCGCGACCGCAACGAATCCGGCGAAGAAATCGTCCGCATAACCGCATTCATCATCAGCGCCGCCGGCAAGGAACCAATGCTCGAAAACGTAGTCCGCTTCATGGACACCCCCTCCGCCCAGTCATTCATCACCGATTATTCCGAATCATCCGCAACCGGATTTTTGAAGCAATGTTTGGTGGAGGAAGGAGTTTGGGTTTGATTGTAAAAAGGCGATTAGTGTGTTTCAAATCATCTTCTTACTTTTACCAGCGTCGACTGTAAATATTAATGTACATAAGGCATTCACTTTAACACACTTATCATGACCGAAATTGCCTCGTATAATTTGAGCCCACTTGATGTTGCCAACTGGTTTGTATGCCAGATAGACAGAGAAGCGGGAGATTCAATAACACACCTGAAACTTCAAAAACTGATTTATTATGCCCAAGCCTGGGCACTTGCCTTAAAACGATCGTCTCTTTTTCAGGAAGATTTCGAGGCCTGGACGCACGGACCTGTGTTGCCCTCAATTTACGATCGCTTCAAACTTTATGGTTTTGAAAGCTTGCCAACCTGCGCGTGTGAAAATCCGATTTCAGCTGAATTGGAAGAAATACTTTTTGAGGTGCAGCGAGTTTACGGTGAAAAAAGTGCGCGTTCGCTCGAACAACTGACACATGAAGAATCGCCATGGTTAAGCGCCAGAGGAAACCTGCCTTTGGAAGCTCGCTGCAACCAAATCATTTCAAAAGAAAGCATGATGCAATATTATCAATCATTGCTTTCTTAAAATGAAGGATAAACGAGACAAAAAGACAGCGAAATATTTAATCCCAGACAGTGCAGGCAGATCCAAAGCGGAGCCAAAAGAGACTGCCTTAACCTCCGTCGAAAGAGCACTATTTGGCTTTCATACAGGCAGAGACGAGAATCCATACGTTAGCCTCAAATACATTGACACTGAGCACCAATGCTTTTCCGATTGGGATCAAAGCGAGTTGAAATTATTCAGCGGCTTTTTAAAAAAGCTCGCTCAAACGCCTTGGCCAGAAATATTGCGGTCGGGAGGAACGGCCGGGAACAAAACCGGCTTGGGCTGCACGCATCACAAAAATCGGCAATTACTCCCCAATAGTGCGGTGCTTCAGAAGATTAGCGAAGACATTAACTTTATTGAACTCAGGGTGAGCCAGCGAGCGCGGGTGCATGGTTTCAGGCTTGCGTCTGCATTTTTTCTGGTTTGGCTGGACAGAGATCATGAAATTTACAGGGATTGAAAAATTTTTCGGTTCTTCGTATATGAGACCAATCCTCCTCCTTAGCATAGCATTTTACCTCCTGATTGGCTGTAAAGCGAAAAAGCAGAATGAGCAAGTTGCATTGCACGAGCCGCCGGCTTCGGGGCTTTCCGGGGAGGAGCTTGCTGTTGCACATTGCAGCCGCTGTCACGCATTTGTCACACCGGCGCTTTTAACCAAACACAATTGGAAAGATGTGCTTGCCGCAATGGGCAATCGCATGGGCGTATATGAAGGTGGGTTCAGGCCGGATACATTGTTTGACCCCGGCGTTAGCGGCGACTTTGTTCGCAAAGCAAATGTCTTTCCCGAAACGCCCATTTTGGCAAAAGCAGATTGGGACAAAATCCGAAAATACTATCTCGGCCTCGCTCCCGACAGCATTCCGGACCCCGTTCGCAAAAGCAAAATCCACATGGGATTAGAGCATTTCAAATATCGTGAAACTGCTTTTTCGCACCGCCCTGCATTGACAACCATGGTGAAAATCCTTCCGGATAAGCGTGGCATTTTGTTCAGCGATTCAAAACCAAGGCAGCATATATTAACATTGCTAACCCCCGATCTCAAAGAAAATATACAGCCTTCCGCTGGAAGCCACGCCCGTCCAGTTTTACGAAAAATCAAAAGAAATATATCTCACAACGGCTGGAAAAGGCATTTTCCCAACCGACGCACCTTACGGCGCCATGCAGCGATTAGTCAAAAACCATGCTGATTCAAAGCTAACGCTGGGAGCAATTGGAATCCCGAATTTACGACGCCCGGTTTCGATGGCATACGGAGATTTGAATAAAGATGGATTTGACGATGTCCTAGCCTGCGAATTTGGTAACGAAACGGGTCAATTGGCCTGGTATGAAAACAATGGTCGCGGCGGTTATGAGAAAAGGATTTTGCGGGAGAAGCCGGGTGCGATTTCCGCTGTCATAAAAGATGCCAACAACGATGGCCTGCCGGACATTTACGTGCTGATGGCGCAGGGCGATGAAGGTGTTTTTTTGTATGTAAATAAAGGATCGGGAAATTTCGAGGAAAAGCGGTTGCTAACCTTTCTGCCACTCAACGGATCGCAATACATTGAACTGGCCGATTTCAATAAGGATGGTTTTGATGACATTGTGTATGTGTGCGGCGACAATGCGGATAAAACGCCTGTTTTGAAGCAATATCATGGTATTTATATTTTTCAAAATGATGGAAAAGGCAATTTCAGCCAGTCGTATTTTTATCATTTAAATGGCGCTTACAAGGCCATGGTGCGCGATTATGACCTGGACGGCGACATGGACATTGCGGCGATTTCGTTTTTCCCGGATTACGCGCGTTACCCGGAAGAAAGCTTCATTTACCTCCATAATAAGGGCAACCTTAAATTTGAAGACCATACATTTCCGGAGTCATCAAAAGGAAGATGGGTGGTGATGGACGCGGGCGACATGGATGCGGATGGCGATGTGGATCTGGTGCTCGGCTCGTTCGTTTATTTCCTTCCGCAAGGTGATAAAACAGGATTAGGGAAAAAGTGGCTTTCCGAAAGTCCGTCCATTATTGTGCTGGAAAACACGACGCGATAGGACTTTTCATTGCATTTTTTGCACGCCAGCTGAATTTATGTTAATTTGTCGGACATAGGTCAATTGCCTTTCTACATTCAAAACATTGATTCAAGATGAAAACAAAGCATTACTTCCTGATGATTATCGCAGTTGGCTTTTTATCAATTGCCGCACAAAAGGCCGTCACAGCCGATGACATTGTAGGCACCTGGAAATATCTTATCAGCGACGTTCCGCCTGAATATGAATCGGGCTTTATGACTTTCGAGCAAAAAGACAATAAAACAACCGGTTATGTCGGGGACACGGAAAAGCAGGAAATGAAAGAACTGACCGTTGACCAGGGAAAAGTAACTTTTACCACGGATTCTCAGGCGGGTGTTTTCAAATACAGCTTTATGCAAAAGGGCGATACGCTAACCGGCATCGTGTCGTCGCAATACGGTGATTTTCCGATAAAAGCTGTGAAGGAAGCAAAGAAATAGATTTGTTAATATTGACGAAAAAGGCCTGTAATCAGCAGATTATAGGCCTTTTTTATGAGCCAGATATGAAACAGATAGTCAAAAAGTAAATGTTAAAGCAGTAAGAAGCTTTGCCGGATCAGGCAGAAAATAGTATTTTTGTAACGGTGCCGGGTTATTACAAACCGGCGCAAAGCAGGAGGACGACCTCCCCCATAGTGGGAACCGATTCGGGACGGCCCGGCCTTAAAGGTCAATGTCATGTCTTGGATTTATTTGGTTTTCGCAGGCCTTTTAGAGGTCGTTTGGTCTTACTTTATGAAGCAGTCGGAAGGCTTTACCCGGCTCGTCCCCACCTCCATTACCATTGTTGCCATGATCGCAAGCTTTGCCTTACTTGCTTTGGCGATGCGCGCGTTGCCATTAAGCACCGCCTACACAGTCTGGACCGGAATCGGAGCAGTTGGCGCATTCATTCTGGGCACATTTGTCCTCGGCGAACCTGCTAATGCCATGCGGATCACAGCAGCATTGCTGATTTTGGCCGGTATCGTGCTCATGAAAATTTCTTAGCCTTCAAAAAACGTTTATCATGGATCAGATTACAATAGTCCAGGCCACCCTCGCCGATCTGGCAACCGTGCAGCAGATTGCGCGGGACACTTTTTTTGAAACATTTGAAGCTTCCAACACGAAGGAAGATATGCAAAAATATTTGTCAGAAAATTTCAGTGACGCAAAAATGACGGCTGAACTCAGCGATCCTGAATCACAGTTTTTTGTTGCTTATCAAGACGAAAATCCGGTCGGTTATATGAAGCTTAATGCTGGCCGCGCACAGACGGAGCTTCAAGATCCTACTTCCCTGGAAATTGAGCGGATTTATGTCAAAAGCGCTTTTCATGGCAAAAAAGTTGGGCAGCTTTTGTATGACAAAGCACTTGAAATTGCGCAGGCTCAGCGGCGCTTTTACATCTGGCTTGGCGTGTGGGAAGAAAATCCGAAAGCGATCCGGTTTTATGAGAAAAACGGCTTTGTAGCATTCGGCAAGCACATTTTCAAGTTTGGCGAAGATGAGCAGACGGACATTATGATGAAGAAAACATTGCAATAGCAACGATGCAGCATTATTGGGTTGGATTATGATGCGATTTGCGCGTTAACCACGGCCGGAGCAGCTTAGTAACCTGCGGCATTACAACCCATGTTAGCATGCCAACCATGCAGGCTGCAACAAGCAATGTCCGCAACGCCGGATGCAGTTCCTGAATGTGAGGGCCAAGCACAAATGACAAGAACATGCTGGTGGGAAAAACGCCGCAAAGCGTTGCAATGGCCATTTTCCACTTCGGCGGAGCACCCGGCGAGCGAAAGAATGCTTCCAAACCGGTGAGCTCGCGATAAACGGGTTCTTCTGTTAAAGTGGACGCATAAGCTTCCCAGTCTTTGAAAAGCTGCGAATTATAAAACGCATCACGCTCCGCCTGGTCTGCAAACGTGCGTAGAATCCCGATCTCACGATTGTCGCTCCCCGGAAGCGCCGTGATCATTGCCGCGCCATGCACACCACCGTGCAAAAATGAATCGCCCAAAAAGTGCCGCAAAGCTTCTTTAAACTCATCTTCTTTTCCGGGAAGCACTTTTCGGGTGATTGCTACGTGAATGGGCATAAGGCGCTGCTAAATATTTTAATGAATAAATGTCATTTACCCTCGGTCACCTGCCGGATAACGCGGAGCCAGTTCAAGCCCAGGATCTTTTTAATCCGCTGATCCGTATAACCGAGCTTTTGCATCGCAATGGTAATCTGCGGAAAATCACTGATGTCTTTGATTTCGCGAGGCAATTCCGGCCCGCCATCCAAGTCGGAGCCGAGCGCAATGTGGTCTTCACCGACAAGATTCACACCATAATCGATCACTTTTGCAAGCTGGTCCACATGCATCCAGTATTCGTCGGGGATCGTGCCTTTGAAAGTGAACGGAAGCTCACGTGCAAACTCTTTGTCCACATCCTCAATGGTTTGCGTTGTAACCTGTGAGGCCAGGATGCGCGGCGTTTTGGGTTGTGGATTGGGCTGCACCCTAATGGGATTGTTCGGTTTTTGCCAAGCCCAGTATTTTGGATTATTAAAAAGACTTCCGAAATGTACACCGATCACACCGCCTTTCGAGGCAATGGCTTTTGCAGCTTCGTCGGTAATGCAGCGCGGGTGGTCCACGATTTTGTGAAAGCCGCCGTGGCTGTAAATAACCGGGTGACGGCTGGCCGCGACAGACTGAATAATGGCGTCATTGGATGCGTGAGCGACATTAATGACCATTCCGAGATCATTCATTTCTTTAATCACCGCTTTTCCGTGCGCATTGATGCCGCCCCAGGTGTAAACATCATTGCAGGCATCTATGAAGGCATTTGTCGTGCTGTGAGCCGTCAGCTGCATTGCGCGCAGGCCCAGCTTGTAAAGTGCTCGCAGCATATCGAGGTCGCCATAAAGGTCATAACCGCCTTCCAGATCGAGGAAAGCGGCCATTTTGCCTTTTTTATTAATGCGTTCAATGTCGGAAGCAGTCAATGCTAGCTCGATCACCGCATTGTTTTTCTTAATCTGATCGAGTGCAAGGTTTACAACGCGCAACGTGTTTTTTGTCTCAAATCGGCCGGGATAATAGTTTTCAGGCGTGTAAACCGAGAAGAACATCGCATCCAATCCGCCCTCTTTCGCTCTGGGAAGATCCACCGTTCCATCCTTATAACGCTGCCCAATGTCGGTTTTGAATATCAGCTCACGACTCATCACGTGCGTATGTCCATCCATTACAAACGCATCCCGATGGAGATCAGGCATGGGTTTTCCGCCCGCAGCGGGAATATTTAAGATCGATTGTTTTGAAAGAATACTGCCAGTCACCGGCAAAAGGGTCAGGGATTTTATAACGTCTCTGCGTTTCATGCGGAGGTCAATGATTGATTTTAGAAAAGTAATTTACGGGATAGCAGTCAGCTAATTTAAATTCAGGCAAGTAAAATCTGGATTTTTTATCATTCATCAAATCCCCTCACATAAGGCTTTTTGGGAGGGCGTTCGCCTTTGCTGAATTGTGGGCCGCGGGTGGAGCGGTATTTCATGTTCATGAATGGCGTTTCGAGGCGGCGGCCAACGGGTGAATATTTGCCGTTTTCCCAGTTGGATTCCATATAGTAATCCGTGATGCCGGTGGACAAAAGCAGCCGTTCTGCGTTGAATGGCTCTTTTTTGGTTACCATCATCTCTGTGATCCAGTGCGGCTGGGAATTGGAGGCGTGATATTGGTCAAATGGTCCGGGCCAGCCGAGCATCGATATAATGGTCGATTCTTTTTTCCCTTCGATTTCGGCAGCGTAAGTCCAGCCTACGTCCTGGGTGTTGTAAATGGCCGCTTTTGTTCCATCATTGTATTCGATAATGCACACATTTGGTTTGCTAATCTCCTGAAAATGGCCTGGTTTCAGATCAAAACTGATTCTTGCCGCTTCAAGCAGCTTGCCAGCCCAGAGATTTTCCTCTGTCCATTTCCAGGTGTCGGCTCCGCGAATGCTTTGCACCGATTTCACGCCCGTTTCTCCACCTTTGCGCCGCTCTACAAATGCTTGCAAAACATCCACGCAATGGAACAAAGCGCCCTCATCCGGCGCGCCGCCAAGGACAACCGAATGCTTCAAAGGCGTATCCATATCCAGTTCGATCTCAGGTTTGCGAAAATAAGTGGGAATAGAAGAGCCGCCGGTCAGCGGGAAATTGAGCTCACGGGATTTGTCAAACATCCATTTGGCTTCATCCCAATTGTATGAAAGATGCTTATCATTAAAAATAGGAACGGAACGTTTGCTTTCCTCAAAAACCCGGATCACCTTTTCGTATATCCACCAGCGTGGCAGGAGCCATTGACCTTTGAGATTTGTCGGATACTCTCCGTGCTCGCCTACGATCACAACGCCATCCACCGCCAGCTCCTTTCCCCCAAGCATAACGGCTTCACCGACGGTTTTGAAGATCGGAATGTTCTTGGACTTGCATATTTTTTGAGCCAAAATACTCGTGTCAAACTGATGAATGTAAACGGAACCCACTTCCACGCGCGATGGCGTGTGGGCTCCCTCCCACCAGTAACCGTCCATAAGTTTGGAAATGATCCAGTCGGCGTGAGATCGCGTAGCGCCCCAATAGGTGACGAGGCATGCGATACGCGGTTTTGCTTGCGGAGTTTGCGGAATGGCAGATGCTGCACTGCCTGTTAATGCTGCCAAACCGGCCATTCCGGTAATGCCCAACATTTCGCGCCGCGACAGGAGCGCGTCGGATTGATCCTTTGATAACATGTTTTAAAGTTTTTGGTGTTTAGGAATAAAACACGGAAATCTTGTCGCACGACAACGCAAATTTATGCCGTAGAACAAGTTGAATCCGTGTCATAAGACAAGATATACAATTATATCAGCTACGTTACTTTGTGTGGTCGAAAATTAGCTCTAACCCCGTTCGCCATGCAAAAACCCATTTTTATCAACATCATTTTAATTGGCATTACCCTATTTTTTGCCGGTAATGTGCCATGTGCCGCGCAAAGACACGGTCAGCACGAAATTCAGCTTGGCTATGGACCCTTAGCAAGAGAACAGCTCGTTGACGATGCCGTTACAGGCTATTCAAATGCATTTTTTGGTCAGTCATTGCCAAAATTGGATTTCTCGAACGCTTATACGGTGACCTATCGCTATCAGGTGCACCGGCGGCTCGCGTTGGCACTCGTATCCGGTTTTACGAGGCACACAACTTACAGCACTTATTATACTGAATCACCCGATTTGTACAAAAGCAGAAGCTTCTTCAATGCTTTTGAAACAAGATTTACCTATTCCGACGGGCAGTATGTTCAGTTTTATGGCGTTACAGGTGTCGGGATTTTGCTGGTGCGGACGAAACATCGAATCATTTCCAGTGAAACCAAAACTTACGGATGGCCGACGTGCCAGCTAACTCTGCTGGGCATGCGCATTGGCAAGAAGTTTGGCGGCTTTGCCGAGCTGGGTTATGGATATAAAGGGATTGTTAATTTGGGAATGAGCGCAAGATTTTGACAACTAACCCCTCAATTTTGCACATTAATCGTCTTCAAACACCGGCTAAAAGTGGCTGGGGTGGTGCCCAGATATGTGGCAATGTAATGATCCGGAATGCGGCGAAAAAGGGATGATGGCTGACTGATGTAATGTGCGATTCTTTGCTCTACCGACAGATATTTGAACACTTTTACGCGATCTGTAAAATTGATCAGATGCTGTTCTAATAACTGCACAGCCAGGCCCGCCATATAAGCATCCTCTTCAACCAGCTGTCTGTAAGCGTCATACAAAATAGAAATGCCCGTGGTGTCTTCCAATGTTTCCAGCACGTCACTCGATGCTTTTTGCATCAGAAAACTTTCAGCAATGCACACAAGGTCTCCATCAGATACAAGAAGCGAAGTAATGTCCTCGGAACCTCTCAGATAATAGGTCCGCATTGCGCCTTTTTCAATGATATAAAGACACTTACTCACCTGCCCGATATCCACCAATACACGGCCTTTTGGAATCATAAATCGCTTCATACTGTCCTGAAACCGCGTTTTCACCGCTTCGGACAGGATAAAACCTGGTGCTTCCAATATTTTTTGTAGTGGCTTGGTGCCGTCTGTGACTTTCATAAATGCAGATTTTGGCTTAGGCTTTACAGGCAATTGATGCCGTAGAACAAGTTATACATTTAATAAGCACCAAGTTACTTGTTTCCGAAAAAATTGATGTGTCTAATTCAGCTCCGCGAATGTCTGCTTCCCGGCAAGGTTTGTCTAAATCAATGCTTTTTGAATGGTAAATATTTGCGTATTACCCTACTTTTAGACATTGGTAATCAGACAATTATTAAAAATGAAAAAGCCCGGGTTAACATTTTACAGAGTTGCGGCAATTGTGGTCGTCCTGATCTTTGTGGGAGCGCAAATTATTTCTCCTGACATTCAAAATCCACCTGTAACCAGTGAAATTGTGGTTCCGACCGAGGTGAAGCAGATATTGGAACGGGCTTGTTATGATTGCCATTCGAATGAATCGAAAGTGGAATGGTTTGATAAAATCGCTCCGGCATCTTTCCTGGTTGGACACGACATTAATGAGGCGCGATCGCGGTTGAATTTTTCTGAATGGGATAAAAATCCGCCGGCCGTGCAGGAATTGCTGCTTTGGGAAATCGTAAATGCAATTGAACAGAAAAAGATGCCTTTGAAACGTTATCAGCTGGCACATTCAGGCGGCAAAGTGTCCGGATCCGAGCTGGCCGTTTTGAAAAAATATGTAAACACACTTCCCGGAAGGCACAAAGTAGATACAGCGCGGATTGTGTCGCAAGCTTCTTCAAACCAACAAGTTGCAACGCCGAAAACACCCGTTTCTTTAAACGGAATCCCTCATTCTTCGGATTACAAAAACTGGAAGATCATCAGTGTCACGGACAAATTCGACGGCGGCAGCATGCGGATCGTTTACGGAAACGATATTATGGTGAAGGCCATTAAGGATCGGCAGCTTCCTTTTCCCGACGGCGCCAGGATTGTGAAGGTTGTTTGGGGAAAACAGACGGAGGATGCAGAAGGCAATGTGCTGCCGGGCAACTTTCAAAATGCGCAATTCATGATCAAAGACAACAAGAAGTACAGCGCAACCGAAGGTTGGGGATTTGCCAGATTCGATGGTCTTGCACTGAAACCAACAGGAAAAACGGTGCTGTTCGAACAAACTTGCGCGAATTGTCATCGCTTGCTAGCTCCTGAAAATGACTTTGTATTCAACATTCCGACCAACTAATTTTATCAAAAATGAAAGCCACCATTTCACTATATATCATTTCGCTGGCACTTTTAATGCTGTCCTGCGACGATCGCAACACCGCTCAACTTGCACCGGAATATTTGTATGATGCCGGAAATCAAAAGGTGATCAAATCCATCCTTAATAACAAAAAAGGCACCATTTCAATGCTTTATGGAAATGATCTTGCATTGGAAATTGCGTCTGATTCGCTGCATAAGCCCAACATTGGCGCACATTATACATTGGTAACCTGGAAGCAAAAGCCGATGCCGCAATGGTATGGAACGAGTATGAATGGCGAGATTTATTCTGTTGAAACATTGGAAATTGTGAAGAGAAACGATTCAGCGCTTACTTTTGAGTATGATTTTCGGGCCGGGAAAAGTTACCAACCTGGCGACGGCAGGCCTGAAAAGGATCAGCGGATTGCATTTATAACTTCACAGCGCGCGGCCGTTTTTCCATGATAAAGCCAACATCGCACATTGACCGATTGATTTAGATGACACCAGCAACATTGAAAGTTTCGAATACAATTATCTGGACGAGTGCCATCGTGATCGGCTTGCTTTCTTCGGTGCCGCAGCTGGCTTCGCACAAGTTTGTGCCTTTGGAAGCGGCTGTGAATGCGGGCATTACGGCTGCTTTTGCGGTGATCATGTGGTATTTTAATATTTACATGCTTTCGCGCAAAAACAACCGTGCGCAGGGACAGCAGATATCGTACGGCAAATTATTGAACTCGCTTGCTTTTGGCCTGGTCCTTATGCTCGGACTCGCTTACATTCAGCAGCTTATCCTTTCTCACATTGATTTTGGCCCGGCCATGCTGATGGTGGAAGTGCGCGGGATTTTGATCAATCTGGTGTTTTATATGTTCCTGAACATGCTGCAACAGAACTATGAAAACCAGCATGTGAGCATGGAACTGGAACGCTTTCGGAATGATAATCTGAGCGCGCAATATGATCTTTTGAAACAGCAGGTGAATCCACATTTTCTGTTCAATAGTCTGAATACGCTTAAAGCAATGGTCGAAACCAACGATGAGCAGTCGGTGGATTTTATATTAAAACTCGCCAACTTTTACCGCTATACGCTTGAAAGCCGCAAGCTGGATCTGATCCCTTTGAAAGAAGAGATGGAGATTATGAATGCGTATCTTTTTTTGCAAAAGGCCAGGTTTGAGGATGGGTTTATTTTCCAAAACAAGCTGGATAAAGCCGTTTTGGATACATTAATACCGCCCTTTACATTACAATTACTAATCGAAAATTGCCTTAAACACAACATCGTATCATTGAACCGACCATTACAAATCTGCATTTTCAGCGACGATGAAAGCATTGTTGTTGAAAACCAGGTTCAGTTAAGGAAGAATCAGGAAGATTCCCTGGGTGTGGGGTTAAAGAATATCGAGCTTAAATACAGTCATTTACTAAACAAAAAGGTGGAGGTAATTAACGGCCAAAACCTATTTCAGGTCAGACTTCCGATCATTTATGAACATCGTAATCATTGAAGACGAGCTAAAAACAGCCCGGTCCCTTGAAAATATCCTTCGAGAATTACGTCCGCAAGCCAAGATCACGGGTCCATACCAGAGCATCGAAGAATCAGTTGAAGCGCTTTCGACAGGACCAGAGCCAGACCTGATTTTCATGGACATTCAGCTGGCCGACGGGCTGAGTTTTGACATTTTCAAGTCGGTGGAAATCGTTTGTCCCGTCGTTTTTTGTACGGCTTTCGATGAATATTCCCTGGAAGCATTCAAGCGAAACGGCGTGGATTACGTGCTGAAACCATTCTCAAAAGAACACATTGCAGCCGCACTCAGTAAAGTCGACGACCTGAAAAACTTTTTCCAGCAAAAAGCAATTCCCGACCTGAGCGAGTTACTGAACAGGATGGCTCCGCAAGCCGAGAAAACCAGTTTTTTGGTGTTCAAGCATCAGAAATACACGACAGTCCAAACCGCCCAGATCGCCTTTTTCTACATTAAAAACGAAACTTCAACGATCATGTGTTTCGACGGACAAGAATTTTCCCTCACCCAATCCCTCGATCAAATCGCCTCATCCGTTAGCCAAAAGCAATTTTTCCGCGTAAACCGTCAATATCTCGTCAACTTCTCCGCAATCAAGGAAATTGAGCATTACTTTATGCGAAAGTTGTACGTCAAGCTGGTTATAGAAACGCCTGAGCAGTTATTGATTAATAAGGAAAAAGCGGGAGCTTTTCTGGGGTGGATGGAGAATCGGTGAGGTTTGGGGGTTGGACTAACGTTAGAAAGTCGCAGGTTTAGTTCGTCTTTTAAATTTTTGCTTAATTGTAGATAATGGATGCTATTCATGCATTTACATTAACCTCTTAAGATTCATTGATCTGTTTCAAGTGTTGAACGTCCTCAAAATCCTTTGCCCTACCCAGGCTTTCTTTGTCTTCGATCAGGTCGTCGAAGCTAATGAAGGAAATTTCAACGCCCTCGGACTGAACAACTTCCTTTTTGGCGAATGATATTCTGAATTTCAAAGGGGCTTTAATGTTTGGAAGCAGATCGAGCGTATAATCCTCAAATTCAAATCTGAAAAATGAATTTCTGGGATCCGGAGTCTGCTCTTCCTTAAATGCTGTTACATCTATTCCAAGAAATTCTAAGGCCTTAAAGAAGGTTGTAATAGTTTTCGTAGGTTGGATTGTACCAAAAATCCAAGTCAGGCTTGTCTACAACTTCGCCTTTCAATGTGGTGGATTTCCTAAAATGCCCATGAAGTGCGACGGCGGTGCCGCCAACAATCATGTATTCTACTGAATGTTTATTGAAGATGTCGCAGATATAACGAATGATGCCAGTATAATCCATTTAGTCACTATTTCTTGCTGGAAACAGCTTTAACGTACTCTTGCTTTAAGGACTTCAAAGAACGCTCGAAACTGTTATGACGCTCCATTGACTTTGCAGAAGATAGGTCAGCGGGCTTTGAAGAAGACTTCAATTCCTGAATGCTTTTGTATTTGGCTGACTGGTTCATAGTCTTTCGGTCATTGTAAGTAATGAAAGATACGAATGTAGTACAAAAAGTCAAAGGAAACTGTTCAAAGAAGCTCTCATTGTCAGTGTTCAATGAAGTGCAGTATTGCTTACCGTTCATTCATTCCCTCACCACCCATCAAAACTTTCCCCTATATTTGCGCCGCAAATTCCATTAAATGTTTATGAAATCATTAGTTAAAATCAGGCCAAAATGGCCTTGGAGAGGCATACGGGTGCAAGTCCCGAGACCTGATCGATGGTTTCCATTGATGGAGTTTGCGGTGACCTCTCCTTTTCATTCATCCCAATCCATTTTAAATGCAAACTCCAAATGGTCCCGGTGTCGACTCGAATGCAAATTCAGTCAACCCAACGAATGATGCACGTCACGCGTCAAACGTCGGCGATCCGCTGACAGAATCACAAGCCGAGTTTTGGTATCTCGTAGAATGTCAGGGCTGT
Organism: Dyadobacter sp. AC419; assembly: GCF_979253085.1. Lineage (NCBI taxonomy): Bacteria > Pseudomonadati > Bacteroidota > Cytophagia > Cytophagales > Spirosomataceae > Dyadobacter > Dyadobacter sp. AC419. The sequence goes on from NZ_CEEDCD010000003.1 coordinate 126,143, forward strand.
AAGGAGCTGGCGCATTCGCTCAAAATGGTCCACGATCTGGCGCTTTATCATTCGGATGTTCCGTGTGATACGGCCGAAAAGTCGGCGCTTTTTGATGTCAATTTACTTGTAGAGGGATTTCAAAGGATGGCGGGCAAGGTTTAGAAATGAAATAGGGTGTCTCAAATCGAGAGGCACCCTATTTCATTGTTAACCCATTACACCGACTTGCTGCAATAACCCCACTGTGTCCATAATGATCCGGCTTTCAGCAAATAACCCGTCTCTGACCACATCGATTACGACACCCCAAACTTCCACTTTTTTATTCGTTGGCGGGATTCCCATAAATGCGCCGTCGTGGGTTCCGGTCCAGGTAAACCGGGTGACAACCGTTTCGCCTTCTGCGATTTGCTCCTGCACCGTCCAGTTCATATCAGGAAATCCGGTAAGCATTGCGTTGATCGCAAATTTTAGCCCTTCTCTCCCGGGTCCCTGGCCCGGGAATGGCAGATGCTCAATAAAATCCGCTGCTGCCAGGTCATCAGCCGCATCCAGATTCTTTTTATTAATTACTTCTTCAATGAAGTTGCTCATGAACTTCTTATCTCTCTTCCAGTGTCATTTTTTGAAGGATTTACGATTAAACAGGTTTGAATGTAGTAATAAGGCTGTTTTGAGTTGATATACTGATCTCTATCGGACCTCACTGACAGGAATATACGAGCGCAGTTTTAGCCCCAACGAATGATGCACTTCACGCATTAAGTGTTGGTGACAGTCCTTTTTTTATACTGATCCACAACGAAATGTGATGCCGTACGAAGCCACTAATTCATATTCCTAAACGCCACCGGCGTTTTCCCGGTCTTCTGTTTAAAAAGCTTATTGAAATACTGGGGATATTCGAAGCCGAGACCGTAGGCGATTTCGCCGACTGAGCGGCTGCTGCTTAAAAGAATGTTTTTGGCTTCTTCGATCAGGTGATAGTGGATGTGGTCCTGCGCGTTTTTGCCGGTTTCCTTTTTCAGGAGGTCACTCAGGTAATTGGGTGATAAATTGACCTGTTCTGCAAGGTATCTGACCGTCGGCAGGCCGCGTTCGCTGAGGTCGCCCAGCCCGAAATATTCGTTCAGGAGCTTCTCCACCTGCACGATCACCGCGTTATTGGAGGTTTTTCTGGTGATAAACTGTCTGCCGTAAAACCGGGAGCAATAGTTTAACAACATTTCAATCCCCGATACGAGGATCGACTGACTGTGCACATCAATATTTTCGTTTAGTTCAGCTTCGATTTTCTGAACACAGTCTGTCAAAATCTGTTTTTCCTTTTCCGACAAATGCAATGCTTCTGAAACCTCGTAGGAGAAAAAGCTGTAACTCTTCATTTTGTCACCCAGCGGCGTGCCCCGGATCAGATCGGGATGAAAGCCCAGGCCCCAACCCAATGGCTGGGATGATCCATCGGTATCGTCGTCCATTTCCAGCACCTGATTGGGTGCCAGACAGATCAAACTTCCATTTGTAAAATCGACCAGCTTCCGCCCGTATTTCACGTGATTCCGGTTGTAAGTCTTGTAAATCAGCGTGTAGAAATCCGTCGAAATTTTGGTATTCCCAATGTCCGCCTCGCGAACCTGGCCGAAATCGATGATAGCCACGAGCGGGTGGTGCACAGGCTGGTCCAGCCCGAAAAATTTGAACAATTCCTCAACGGTGTGCAGGTGAATATTTGTGCTCATAAAAACAAATATAGCCTCATTGTGCTGACAATGAGGCATAATGATCTTTAAATTATAAACCAAACATAGACTTAATGACGCCCGTAAAAGAAGCATCGTCGGTCTGCTGGTGCTGCGCGATAATGGCTTTGGCGTCTTCGCCCGCCGCGTACCGTAATTGATCTGTGCCGTCTGTTGCAGCTTCGTAAATCACATCGGCCACAACACTGGCTGGCGACGCTTGCCCAAACATCGCCTGCGTGGCTGCCAGCAGTTTGCCGACGATCGGCTGGTATTCCGTCATGCTTTCATCATTGCTGAAATCGAGCGAGCGGCCTGTGAAATCAGTAGCAATCGCGCCTGGTTCTACGATTTTGACTTGTCCGCCAAACTCCTCCACCTCGTAGCGCAGCGATTCGGAAATGCCTTCGACCGCGAATTTAGTACCGTGATACAAGGTTCCGAGCGGAAAGCTCATCTTGCCACCGATCGACGAAACATTGATAATGATACCGCTTTTGTTGCTTCGGAAATGCGGCAGTACAGCTTTTGTCACATCCAGTAAACCGATCACATTTGTATCAAACTGACGGATGATCTGCTCTCTCGAAAAAGATTCGAGCACGCCATAAGCGCCATAACCGGCATTATTTAACAAAACGTCAATCTGCCCGAACCTGGCAATGCCTTCTTTTACTGCCTGATCAATGGAGGAAGGATCGAGCACGTCCAGTTTGGCAACCAATATATTTTCTAATTCCCCTAATTCAGTTTCGGTTTCCGGATTGCGCATGGTAGCGATAACGTTCCAGCCTTGGGCTTGAAATAATTTAGCAGTTTCTTTACCAATACCGCTGCTTGCTCCTGTAATTAAAATGGTTTTCATGATCTCTGATTGTTAAATTGATGCGTCAGAAGGTCGGGGTGAAAACCGGGCTGGTATGAATACGAATTCAGGGTTGTTGTATACTTTTTACGGTTTTCTGGTCGAGATGATGGGGGCGGGAGTTTAGGCATGCGAGGACTGTTGGCGAGGCGAAATTTTTACTGGTTTAGTTTCCCATCGGAAACAGCACGCCCAAATGGAATGACAGGCCGCGGTTGTACATTTTCAACTCGTCAACCAAAGGCCGGAGCCCGAGATGATAACGTGCTTCACCGAATATTTTTAAAGATTTTGTGGGATAAGCAATGCCTGCGCCACCTGCAAGGCCATAATCGAATTTTCTATACCCGAAGCCACCGTCCAGACTCACCTCCCCCGACTAGTCCTTCGTTGTAACCCCGTCGTACGAAAGTTCGGGACGTGTATTTTAGTTTCATATCGCCGATCCGGTAGCGAAGTTCTGGTCCAAGAGAAACAATGCCCTCAAATTTTCCTATCCTTGATTTCCATTGCAGCAAAATCGGAAGCTCGATGAAATTCGATCGAAATTTGTCTGCGCGGTGACATATCACATTGTTCGGTATTTTTGGTGGAGCGATCAAATTTTAATCTTGAATTCGGTGCAACCATAGCGTTTAACATCCAGCATATTCAGGCCTGAAAAGTCCATTCAGCGCAGCAATCGTTTTTTCAACAATCTTCGTCCCGTCCTGTAGTTCAATGTAAGGGTTTTGATCGTCAGCATGAACTTCCTTGATAACTCCCTCGGCCCGTTCCAGTCCGTTAATGTCCAGGATCATTTCGGCTTTTGCTCCGCGGTTTTTGATATCAACCAGCATTTCCAAAAAGCTCTCATTCACTGATAATGTCGTGCGTAAGTCCATATTTTTAAGTCGTTTTTTCTTTAAATTATTTAAAATGAGAAGTAATATCTTCACTTGAAAAACGCTTGTGATTAACAATTAATTCAATGCTGTTGATCAATGAATGTATCATCGTACCTTTGCGGCTTCAAAAAATGAGACGATGATTACAGTTGAGAATTTAGCCGTTGAATTTAGCGGTTCTGTCCTTTTTAGCGAAGTTTCCTTCGTGATAAATCCTACAGATAAAATTGCCCTGATGGGTAAAAATGGAGCGGGGAAATCCACCATGATGAAAATTATTGCGGGGGAACAAAAAGCCAATCGCGGCCATGTACGTGCACCCAAAGATGCCGTAATTGCCTATTTGCCGCAACATTTATTGACCGAAGATAGCTGCACCGTTTTCGAAGAAGCCGCCAAAGCATTCAAGCAGGCTTTTGAAATGCGCGCTGAAATGGAGAAGCTGAATCTCGCGCTCGAAACCCGCACGGATTACGAGAGCGATGAATATATGGCGATCATCGAGCAGGTTACTGAAATAGGTGAAAAATATTACCAGCTCGAAGAAGTTAATTACGACGCAGAAGTTGAGAAAGCATTGAAAGGATTAGGATTCAGGCCGGAAGATTTTCAGCGTCAAACCAAGGAATTCAGCGGCGGGTGGCGCATGCGCATTGAGTTGGCCAAAATCCTTTTACAAAAGCCAGATCTTATCTTGCTCGATGAGCCTACTAACCACATTGACATTGAATCTGTGATGTGGCTGGAAGATTTTCTGGTAAATAAGGCCAATGCCGTAATGGTCATTTCCCACGACCGGGCCTTCATCGACAACATTACTAACCGAACCATTGAAGTGACCATGGGACGGATTTTTGACTACAAAGCCAACTATTCACATTATTTGGTGTTGCGCGAGGAACGCAGGTCACACCAGATTAAGGCATATCAGGAACAGCAAAAAATGATTGCAGACAACATGCAATTCATCGAACGCTTCCGCGGCACATACTCCAAAACTAACCAGGTTTCTTCCCGCGAGCGCATGTTGGAAAAACTGGAAATCATTGAAATCGACGAAATCGATAACTCAGCCCTGAAACTCCGTTTCCCACCTTCGCCAAGGTCAGGCGACTATCCAGTGACTGTGAAGGATGTGTCAAAATCCTACGGCGATCAGGTTGTGTTCAAAAATGCGAGCATGACCATTTCCAGAGGCGAAAAAGTCTCATTCGTCGGCCGGAATGGTGAGGGAAAATCAACAATGATCAAAGCTATCATGGGCCAGATCAATGTGGACGGAACCTGCCAGCTGGGGCACAATGTGAAGGTCGGCTATTTCGCCCAAAACCAGGCATCGTTACTGGATCCCAATCTAACGATTTTTCAAACGGTGGACGAAGTCGCAGAAGGAGATGTAAGGACTCAGATCAAGAATATTCTGGGTGCATTCATGTTCCAGGGCGAAGACATCGACAAGAAAGTAAGCGTATTATCAGGCGGAGAAAAAACCCGCCTCGCCATGGTGAAGCTGCTCCTGGAACCTGTAAACCTGCTGATCCTCGATGAACCTACGAACCATTTGGATTTGAAATCGAAGGATGTTTTGAAAGAAGCACTGAGGAACTTTGACGGAACATTGGTGCTGGTGTCCCACGATCGTGACTTTTTACAAGGCTTGTCTTCAGAAGGTTTTTGAGTTTAAGGATAAGCGTGTGATCGAGCATTTTGAGACGATTGATGCGTTTTTGGAAAGGAACCGGATTAAGAGTATTGCGGATTTGCAGTTGGCGAAGTAGGAGGATTTGGCACTGTTTTCGATCTCCTTAATCTGCCCTAGTTAGCATTAAAACGTACGCTTTTTAATGTTAGATAGGATTTTTCGTCGCTATCTAATATGAAGATCGTGCCCTCACATCAAAATTGCAAGTTTTTAAGGTAAGGTGTAGGTCTAAACATGTTTTTAAGGGTCATAGCCGCTACCTAGCATTAAAATAGACGATTTTTAATGCTAGGTAAGTTAATTCTTTTATCTTTGACCAAAGACATTCGCTTGCACAATTATCTTCCGGAAACAATGCCATACACTATTAATCCAGACAGGAGTCAGCCCTGGAACAGTCTTGCCCGAACTTCCTATCGGAGAAGAGCATTACCGGACGTTAGAAATCTATGAACAATTAGTAAACGCTAAGGCTGCAATTGCACGGTTACAAGGAAGAAGCTCCGCGATACCCAATCAGGGCATGTTGATCAATACGATCAGTCTACAAGAAGCAAAAGCATCAAGTGCAGTAGAAAATATTTTTACAACAGACGACGAGCTGTATATGGGCATTTAGTGATAATCCCAACCAGGTTCAGCAAAGCCCATCCAAAGAAATCCTGCATCTATCGCGAATCATTATGGGAAGGGTATACCTATTTGAAACAAAACCACACGTTCAGCAGAGAGTATATTGAGCTAGTATACAAAAAAATTACCGGGGAGACGGATGGCATCCGCAAACCCTTTGCGCAAACATATATCCGGCAGGGCGGAACAGGACCAAATGCCGGGACAGCCATTTATACGCCTCCTCGCGGAGCTGGCATTGTTGAAGCAAAAATTGATAATCTGTTGACATTCCTGAATGACGACCATCAATTCAAAGCGGATCCTCTGATCAAAATGGCCATTGGGCACATGCAGTTTGAAGCCATTCATCCATTCAGGGATGGAAACGGCAGAACTGGTCGAATTCTCAACATCCACTATCTGGTCGAAAAAGGATTACTCGACCTGCCAATTCTCTTCTTCGAGCAAGTATATCTTGGATCATAAGCAGGGCTATTATGATGCGCTGGCAGGCGTTACACAAAGAGCTTCCTGGAAAGACTGGATCATCTATATGCTTAAAGCTGTCGAGGTTACATCCAACGACACCTATTATAAAATCAATGATATCATCTCAACAAGAGATGCAATACTTGATGCGGTAAGGACAGAAACGAGCATAGCACGTCCCGAAGCGCTCATTGAAGTAATATTTACCAACCCTTTCACCAAGGTGAGGCATTTTACCGAAAAAAGCATTTTTGCAGAAAACACCGCTCGTCAATATCTTAAAAAATTGACCGATATGGGCATAGTTGAAATGAAGAGCATTGGGGGTAATCATTATTTTGTCAATCTTGAATTACATAGGATTCTTTCTCAGTAGCTATTTTTTATTTCGGCAAATGGATGAAATACTGGATCAGTTGAATCAGCTGTAATGGAATGGAAGAAGGGGGCAGGTGTATTGGAATCAGTCGCGGTGAGCAGATGTTGATGAGTGCGGCGTTTCGGGTTTAATAAAGTCTTTCACGGTTCATATACCTGCCTTTAGCTTTAATATACTGCTGTCTCAACGACCTAATAGAAGCTCAAAGCTATCATGACGCGCCACCGTCTTTTGCAAATGATGGTTCAGCAGGTTTTGAGGAAGACTTCAACGCCTGAATGCTTTTACATTTTGATGACTGGTTCATTAACTAAATATTTCAGTTACTGATTTCACATTGAAAAGATCATCAATGGAAAAGGATCGATGCCTAACACTCTCTAATTTTATCTCTTGATGAATGAAAAAGTCATCAATAGTTATAACTCCGTCTTGATTTATATCTTCTGCTGCATTATTGAAATATTCTAGGAGACTGTTCAATACAAATGAAAGATAATATCTTAGATTTCCAGTTAGAACTTCAATATTGGCATGAATTGCGGCATCATGAACTATCTCGTTCCTTATTCTATACAGTCGCATTAAGTGCCTTTCTAAATTTTTCTCATGTCTGCCAATTCTTTCTGTTCTGACTCTTACATCCGTGACCCACTCTTTGTATTTATAAGCCCGAAAGGCTAGTAAGGGATTTGACTCTGAAAAAGTAGCAATTATTGAATCATAAGTTTCAGGAAGTTTGAGATAGCTCATATCGTCATTATACCCTTGGATTAAATTGGAGATCCGTAATCTATTTATATCTCTATGGAACTCATGCATATTTCTTTTTATATAAATTAGGCTGTGAGCAGAGACAAAAAAACTCTTCATTCTTTTGATGGTATTCTCTCCCACATCATAATTCGAGAAAATATATTCTAATCCAATCCAAAAATTCACAAACTTTTGTTCTAATTCAGAAGCTTCCCATCCTAGTCTCAAATAGCGTATTGCTGAAATAATCTTGTTTTTTGTCTCGCTTGAAACACGCTCACTAACGACGACGGCAATCATTTTTGACGCGAATTTGTCATATAGATCTTGATTATTTTTGAAATGCCCGTCTAGAAAATACTCAGATGTTCTTTCGCTAGTTTTCGCTCTTTCCACCGAACCTACCACAAGTGCATTTCTAAAAGTATCAATTTTTGCCAAGGGAAATCCTAAATGCAAAAGATCGACTACACTTCCATGAACTTTCTTTGCCTCCCTGATAACCGAAACGTAGTCTATCCCCTTACATGGTACTCCCAAGTAGAAACCTTTTCCTTGACTGGATACTCTTTTGGATCCTTCAAAGAATGTCCGTGATGCCGCATTGATTTGAGTAAATTCGTTTATTTGATCTTCACTCAATTTGAAACGAGTTTGCACATCTATCTCTACAGACTTTGATGACCATAGGCAAAATACAACAGTATAATCTTCTGTCTCCCTTGTGGTTAATGAAGATAAAAATGTATAGGCTTCGACAAAAGTATGCTGTGAACCTTGTTTGAATATTTTATAAACCAGCTTATATAAATAGTTCTTTGAATATCCCAGCGTTAGCAAATGACTAAATTGGTGATTTATTAATCTTGTTAACTGAATAAATGCGGCTGGCGAAGTAGGTGCAAGCGCCTCATTGATTTGTTGTATCTGAATTGCAACGATATCGAACAACTTTTTGCCGTAGTTTTTATTCTCTGAAACAACAATTTGTATTGCAAAATGTAGAGATCGATAGTCGTCCTTTTTAGCTTTTTCAAGCATCGTCAAAAAGTGCTTCTTGTCTACTTGTTCAAAAATCAATTCGAATTCAGATTTCAAGGTTTCAAGCGCCTCTAACCTTACAGGCTCGACAGTGATATCGAAGCTTTTTATTTTATTGTTAGTAAAATCTTTTAGTACCTGGTTTAATTCTCTCAGGATCGATAACGGTGTATGAAGCCTCGCCCGATATGTATCTATAGTCTCGAAGTAAACGAGCTCCATGGCTTTTTGGGCATAGAGAGCTCCGAGACAGTAAGGGCATTTTGGGGTGTAAAGTTTGCAATCATAAAAACTATTTATAGTTTTGTGTCGTTAAGAGAATGTGCTATGACAAGCTGATCCCAGCTATAAAGATAAAGAAAAGGGAGATCGCCTTAATAGGTCAGAGACACAAAATCCGCTATCTTTGGCTCTCCCTTATGTTACTTAAAGGCTTGATTTTCAGGCCTTTTTTCTTTTCCGATTTAGAAATAGGTATTTTGATATCTTTATGATTATCATGATATCCACCTCATTCCTCTCCGGTAAAACAGCAGTAAGCGCTGAGATTAGCACAACAAGCATCTTGATGTCTTATAGCTTCTTCATCCACACTGGCATTCGAAGATCGACATAATTACCGTTAGTTCATTCCCTCACTACCCATCAAAATTTTCCCCTATATTTACCCCCGCAAACTCTTAGTAGAATACGTATGATTAATTTAAGGAAAGCCAGGCCTAAACGGCCTTGGAGAGGCATACGGGTGCAAGTCCCGAGACCTGGCCGAAGTATTCTTCGTTAGAGTTTGCGGTGACCTCTCCTTTTTTTCACTTTTCAAAACCATTGCCAAATGCAAACTCTAGATGGTTCAGGAGCTGGCGCGAATGCAAATTCAGTCAACCCCGCGGTCAATGCACGTCACGCATCAAATGTCGGCGATCCGCTGACGCAATCACAAGCCGAATTTTGGTATCTCGTAGAATGTCAGGGCTGCAAGGAGCTGGCGAATTCGCTCAAAATGATCCACGATCTGGCGCTTTATCATTCGGATATTCCGTTCGATACGGCTGAAAAATCGGCGCTTTTTGATGTGAAGGTTCTTTGGGAAGGTTTTGAGAAGATGGAGGCGAAAGCCTAGGAATGGGGAGGGACTGTTGGCGACAGTCCTTTTTTGTATTTACCCCTTCACCGCATGATAGTAATGGTTCCCACCCTCATCCTCAAACTCCTCAGTGACCGAAAGTCCCGATGCAGCCAACAACGCTCTGTACTTCTCCGCTCCGAGCGATATGGAATCTATTCCTGTAATGGCATCTTCCATCTCATTTTCTGGGCGGGTGCCGTAAACAAAAGCTTTCCGCCAGTCGACAGCGCATTGGCCATTTTTTGAATCACAACTTCCTGTGTTTCTTCCGGCAGAAGAAACATAAGGCCCCAGGCAATGATGGCATCGAATTGCCGGTTGAAAAATGAGGAATCCTCCACGGCTTCACAGGCAACGGGTACATTTGGGAAGTTCTGCTTGAAGATTTGGACCATTGAAAGTGAGGCGTCAACTCCATAAATGCTCAAACCTTCCTCCGTCAATGTCTTTGAAATGGGCAGGCCTGTTCCGCAGCCTATATCCAGCACCGTTGCATTTGGAGGCAGTGCCCTGCCCAATGCCGAACCGATGCCACGCCAACGCCATTAATGCCCGCCGAGCGATAGCGAATGAATGTCGCTGCATTGTCCTCGTATCCGTTTGATTTGTCCATTTACATTCTGCGATTAAACTCCTGAGATTTCCTTTCCTGTGCATTCCAGAGACCAAAACTGATCTCAATCTCTTCCCTTGTTTTCTCTGATGCAAGAAAATAGCGGTGATTAATTCCTAGTTTCAATCAGATCCCACAAATTACCATAAAGGTCAGCGAAAACTGCCACCGTACCATAAGGCTCTTCCGACGGCTCGCGGACAATTAGAACACCATTTGAAATCAAATTCTGGTAATCACGCCAAAAGTCATCGGTGTTCAGGAAAAGAAAGACTCGTCCGCCAGTTTGATCACCTATATAAGCCCGCTGCTCTTCCGTAGCAGCCTTTGCAAGTAGCAGACAGCATTCGGCGGCACCATTTGGCGCAATACGCACCCACCGTTTGGTTTCGCTCAACGGTGTATCTTCGAGCAATACAAACCCAAGCTTTTGCACATAAAAGGAAATCGCATCGTCATAATCCTCGACCAACAGGCTAATCAGGGAAATGTGCTTTTTCATTGTATCGGACATTTTAGGTGACGTTAACTTAAATAACAAAATGCTCTGATAGGTGAAATTTATATTTTTGAGCTTATTTTCTATTAAAGTCCAACATTTCACTTCTATATGTTCTTTTCCAAAGTTGCTGCCGCCTGTCTGTTCTGTTTGCTCGTTTCACCCACATTTGCGCAGCCCGCTATCAAAAGTATTACTGCAAAAGAGGCTGTTGCTGAGGCCGAAAAGGTGATTTCAGATTATCAAAAGAAGATTTTTCCAACCAGCAAAGCAAATTGGGAAAATGGGAAGATTCAGATTGGTAGCGACAGTCTGCTGTTTACGGTTAAGGTTTTTGGCGAAAAACCACGTGATGGACGCAGCATGTTTATTTCGATGCACGGTGGTGGCAGTGGGCCTGCAACGATGAACGATCAGCAGTACAAAAATCAACAAAGGCTATATAAACCTGCTGAGGGCGTCTATTTCGTGCCGCGCTCGCCATCGAACACGTGGAATATGTGGCATCAGGAGCCGGTAGATGGTTTGCTTGAAAGAGCCATTTTGGACGCGGTAATGATGGAAGATGTAAACCCTAACAAGATTTACATCATGGGATATTCCGCAGGTGGTGACGGCGTTTACCAGCTCGCCCCGCGTATGGCCGATCATTGGGCAGCAGCAGCGATGATGGCCGGGCACCCTGGCGACGCGGCGATTCTGAACCTCCGGAACCTGCCGTTTTTCATTGCTGTGGGCGAAAAAGATGCAGCATATAATAGAAATGCATTGCTAACCGAATGGTCAAATAGGCTCGACTCGCTGCAATCAACCGATAAGGCCGGTTTCGTTCACGATGCACATTTAATGGCCGGGATGCCACATTGGATGAAACAACAGGATACGATCAGCGTCGCCTGGATGGCCAAATTCAAACGCAATCCATATCCTCAAAAGGTAAACTGGACCCAGGACGATGTGGTGCGGAAGCATTTTTACTGGCTATCCGTTCCGCAACGTTCGGCAGTGAAAGGCCACACGGTTTTTGCATCTTACCCAAGGTCAGGAAATCGACATTCAGAGAAATGATAACGACACATTGTACATTCAACTGAATGATAAAATGATGAACCTTAATAAGCCCATTACGATCAAGCAAAACGGCAAAGTTCTGTTCAAAGGAAAAGTGGTCCGCAGTAAGGCGCTCATTCAACAATCATATGCGGATCGCAGGGATGCTGATTATATTTTCAGCAGTCGCGTTGTGTTGTTGAATGGTAAGGTGACGATGTGATTAATGTTGTTTCATCGTGACCTGAGGAAAAGACCAGAGCTATCTTACCATCACAACCCTTTGGCTTGCCGTGCTGCCGGATTGGTCAGTGATTGAAAGGACATACGACCCAGCCGGGAATTTGTTGACCAGAATGGTTTTCACTGGTTTTTCGCCTGATTGATAAACCACTTTTCCATGAAGGTCAAAAATTTTGACCATGGAAACAGTTCCCCAATTAGCGACATTCAAATGAATGACGTCGGACGATGGGTTCGGATAAACAAGGGCGTTGCCCAGACCTTCGGAATGCACACTGGCGATGCGGCTATAAGCAAAAGTCTCATCAAGGTCGACCATTTTCAGCCGGTAATACACGGTTTGCGATACCGGGAAAAGTTCATTGTCAATGTAGCTGTAACGTTGCGTTTGAAACCCAGCCGCGCTTCCTTTGATCCGGCCGATCGCAGAGAAATGCTCCGCATCCGTACTCCTCTGAATCTCAAAATAGTCATTGTCTTTTTCCATGCTGGTTTCCCAGGACAAGTGCCGCACGCTGCCTTCGGACGTCGCCTTGAATGACACCAGCGTAACGGGCAGCGCGCTTTCGATCGATTTCCCACCAGCCACATTGGTCTGGTTGTCAATGATGATAATGCTCGTTGTTGAATTGAAAACATTCATAGCAATGGGATTACTCGATCCGTTGACACCGAATGTATGTCCTGTGGTGGCACCTTGCGAGACAGTCGCAAACAGCCCGTAATAATAGGTCGAGTTACTTTGCAGCGTTTGTGGTGCAAGAAAAGAGAATGAAAGTGTTTCTCCGTGACCTGTTGCCCCAACTACATTTGAAAACATCTCGATTCCGCGATTCATATCCGTGCTCCTGCTTCGGGCCAATTGGAAACTGGATATATCCGAACCGGAATAGCTACCCGCTGTGCGGATATTAATCGTATTGAGCCCTACGTCGCCAATGCCCACCTGAACTTTCACAATATAAACAAGAACGTCCCTCTGGCCCTTTTGCACAATTGATGCTTGCATAGGTTCGGTGGTATAGGTCACAGTGAAGCCAACGATCGTCTGCAATGCCGCATTGTCTGTTTGCTTGTCCGCTATCTCAGGCTTGGGAGTATTTGAAAGATAAGAGATGTTCAGATCGTTATCAGCCCCATTGATGCCGAATGTGCGGCCGGGTGTCGCCTGCGGAGATACATTCGCAACAACAAGGAAAAACACGGTCGTATTTGGCGGAATCATTTCCGAGCTGGGGAATGAAACCAGCTCCCCGTTCCCTGTTACAGGCGAGCCTGTTGTAGCCGATACAAGCGAACCTGGAGACAAGGTGGCAGTAGTGCTCCTAAATAGTCTGAAAGCCGATATGTCCGAATCGGTATACGTCCCTGTTGCACGCACAGTCAGATTGTTGAAATATACGGCCGGACCATCGCCTGTTGATATCTGCAGCACATATAGCACATGATGTATGGCTTCACGTAATGCCTGTCCGCCACTTACCGGAATGAAGTGTACACCACCAGAGGGCCGGAAACGGTTTGTAACTCAGAAATATTTTCCTGGTTATCTGTAATACCGGGCGCGTCAGCATAAGTAATGTTGAGGGCATTGCCCGAACCGTTGATGCCGAATGTACGACCAATGGTCGCCTGCACATTGACGTTTGCTGATATCAGCAAATAAACGGTGCTGTTGGCTTCGATGGTTTCCGAAAATGAAAAAGTAAGTGTCTCTCCACTTCCCTCCACGGAAGGATCTGACGCCACCAATCCTCTTCCAGTCATACTGGGAACACTATGCTTCCAGATGGTAAAAGAGCCGATATCCTCGCTGGTATATGTTCCGTTGGTTTGAATAGACAGCCCGTTCATCGCCACCGTTCCTGCCCCGGTTTCCACTTTGAGAATGTAGAACAGGTTATCTGAAGTTTTTTGCGGTACATTCCCAGCAGGCAGTGCCACGGTCGAGTACGTAACGGTGGGACCTACAATGGTCCTTTCGCCCGCAGCATTCGTCTGGTTGTTTGTGGCAAAAGGCGTAAGGCCGCTGTAAAAAAAGGTGAGCGCATCAGCTGAACCATCAATATACAGGGTTTTGCCTTTGGTTGCGTCTATAGCCACGTCCAAGGTGATCATGTAATACACGGTGGTGTTAGCGGTGATGTTAGACGAGCCGCCCTCGAAAAAGAATGAGAGCGTTTCTCCGCTGCCTTGAACCGGCTCGGCCAAGCTTTCCCTCGTGGCCCCAGTCATGGTGGGTGTCGTATTTCTCCAAACTTCAAATCTGTAAAAATCCGAGCCGGCATAGTTACCGGCGGTTTTCAGACTCATCTGTGAAATGGAAGTAAAAGGTATGCTGCCGGTCTCTGCTTTAAGGATATACACTACATTATCCGATGATCCTACACCAATTCCGGCGGCATCAAGTGGTACGGTAGAATATGTAATGGAAGGCCCGGAAATCGTTCGCAGGCCCGCGACGTTCGTCTGGTTGTTAATAATCGTGGCATTGTTGATATAAGTAATGTTGAGCCCATTGTCGTTGCCATTGATACCAAATGTGTGTGAAATGTAGGCGCGCCGATCAATTTCGGCTGTAATCAGGTAGTATCGGGTCTCATTTTCGGCAATGCTTTCCAAAGCCACTCCGAAGTTCAGCGTTTCCCCGGCATTCGCGCCACCCTATCGTCGTACCCGATATAGGTGGCACCCGACATATCCGGACTTGAATTCCGGTAAATGCTGAATTGTTTGATATCACCGGTCGTATAATCTCCGGTCGTCCCGAATGGAAACATTGTTGAAAGATGCAGTACCAATGCCGCTGCCAGTTACTTTGAGCACATACATCAGGTGTTCGGACGGACCTCTTGACAGCATGGCCGCCACGGCAGACGCTTCGGTACTGTTAGGTTTACAGTCGGCGCGACAATCGTTTGCAGGCCAGCCTTGTCACTTTGGTTGTTGACCAGCGTAGGAGCTGGATTTGGACGAATGTCGCTGAAATCGAGTAATTCGTTATTAATTCCGCTGATGGCTATCGTCCTTCCTCGTCGATTTGCGGCATCCAGTGTTGTTGTTGCCTGAATAAAAAAATAGGTTGTCGAGTTGGCCGGAAGATCGATCGACGAGAATCCAGGTCTGTTCCACTGACCCATGACACAACCACTCCTAACATCGCCATCCAGCCGTCTGATATTTCGTCCTGATGATCACGGTCGCATTTCGTTCAACAGAGGCATCGCTTCCTCTTCAGCAGGATAAATTGACTGACATCGGAGCCGGTAAAGGTTCCGGAGGTTCGATGACAGCCATGCTCCTGGTTTGACCACGTCCGGCTCGGAAGGCGACGGAGACTGTACAACCACTGTCAGAATGTGTATCAGGCTGGTAGTCGTCTGAAGGACCCCTCCTGCAGGCACGGCCTCCGTTGAGTAAGTGACAGTAACTGCGCAGAAACTTCGTGGCAAATTGGCTGAACAGCGTAAAAATGAGGAACCAAACAGTAACAAAAAGGCTGTTCGGACAGCTGCGAATTCGTAAAGGATCGTCTCATAATTGCATCCGGCTTGATGATGGCAGTGTTTGTATAAAATACAAAAGAAAGCGCACCCCGTCATCCGAAGTACAATAAGCAAATTATTGCTATACAAGCAATTACAAAACCGGGGTTAAGCCACCCCTTCCGGAAACTACCGCTTTTGCGGCGTTTTGCCGACAGCCCGTTTTTGTTTTAACACAATCATCCTATCTTCGCAATAAGTCTATATGATCAATAGACTACTAAAACTGGAACATTCAGTAAATGACCGTGGACTCTTAAATCGCCATTATTCCTCATTCTGATTAGGATCCTCAGTAAGCAGCTATGGGACAGTCCGCAGCCAACAATCTAAGCTCAGTTCCCGAAGACCTAACATCATCGTTACTCTCGCACCGACGATATGGGTTACGAGGGATGAAGCTGGCGCTTACGGGGGTAAGTTTGTGCCAACACCCGATGGACTCGACAAGCTGGCAGCCAGCGGTTTGAAACTCGCGCGATGTTACAGCGGCGCGCCGGATTTACGTTTCTCCTGATTCAGAGCCAGCGGCCATCCTGACTGGCATGTATCCGGGCAAAGTGAAACTGTACAACATTTTTACACAACAAAAAACATAACCGCGAAGCAGAACAGGTTGATTTTCTGACACCAGATGCGCCTTCCATCATCGCCCGATTTTTCAAGAATTCGGGTTATGCGACCGGGCATTTCGGCAAGTGGCATTTAACGGGCGGAGGAAGGGATGTGATCAATGCGCCCGAAATTTGAACAATATGGTTACAGACGAGCACGCGAGTGCCTGCTGAAAGTGCCGAGCCCGACCCGGCGTTGACGGCTACCGACTGGATTTGGTCGGACAAGGATAGTATCAAACGATGGGACCGACGGACGCAATACTTTGTCGATAAAACGCTGGATTTTATGAAGCGACACAAAGATCAGCCTTGCTTCGTTCATCAATCTGTGGCCCGACGATGCGCAGTACGCACCTGGCGTGCCGGGAGAGGATGGAGGTGAAAAGGGTAAACGCGAACAGGAAGCGGCATTTTAAAGCGGTTTGATGAAAAAGTATGATAACCAAATAGGTCGGCTAAGTTGGACGGTTTGAAAAAGTTGGAAATGGCAGAAAATACGATCGTGATTTTTACCAGTGACAATGGCGCCGTGCCTGACGTCAGGCGGAAGTCAGAAGCGGCGGCTTGCGAGGCTCTAAACTCTCGCTTTACGAAGGTGGTATCCGGATGCCTTTTCTGGTAAGCTGGCCTGCGGCGATGTTCCGCAAGGAAAAACCGACGAAAAATCGGAAATCCACGCGATGGACTTGCTGCCAACACTGGCCAAATTAGCAGGAGTGAGCCTGCCTGCAAATTATAAAAGCGACGGGATCGATCGCTCTGCCGTACTGTTGGGTAAATCTTCGCTGCGCAAAAAGGACATGTTCTGGGAGTACGGAAGAAATGACATTGCCTATGCTTATCCCAAAGCAGCCGAATCGAAGCCCGCGCCTCGCGGTGCGCTCAGGGGAATGGAAGCTACTGATGGACGCCACCAGCAGCAATGTGGAACTTTACCATATCACCAAAGACACCGCAGAGACAACGAATTTAGCTGAGTCTGAGCCAAAAATTAAAAAGCAGCTCAGCGAGAAAGTGCTCACCTGGTGGCAATCACTTCCCAAATTCAACGCGAATTAAGGGAAAAAAACTTGTGCCACCGCAGCGCGGAGGGAGACGGGTCTCGAACTTTGCCTTTAATCAGCTCGTAATCAAGGTTTTGTCTCCTTTATTTGATGTGAACTAGAAAGACTCACTATTTTTTACACATAGTACAACAGTATATTTGTTATGTATAATTCTTTTAGCAAATTAAGAAAATAGTTAAGGGTGGATTTTCGCTTGTTTTGGCTGAGTTTTGGGTGGTTTTTGTTGTTCAAAGTTTGGAAAATGCCTGTTGTTTTTGGCGGTGGTAACTGCGATTTTGCTGGGGTAAAAATACTAGATTTAATAATTCTTAAACAAATTTGAAACGCTTTTTAGCAGTAAAGATTTGGTTCTCAGTGACCACTCCGTGACACAATTAATACAATACGTACTTCCACATATGGCCTCGATGCCCACCAATGATTCCGCTTTTTCCCGAGAAATCCATGTCGAGAGAAAAGACAAAGTCGCCCAAGTCTCTAAGTTTTTGCCATGTTAGCCCTCCATCTCTGGTTTCGACGATCACTTCATCACCGAAAACATTTTCCCTCGTTGAGCCAATTCCATACTTTGTATCGAAAAAATGAATATTTAACAAATCCATATCACTTACCTTGGTCCAGGAACTTCCGAAATTGTTGGATAGATACAATCGTCTGTTCAAAATAGCAAAAATTGACGTCCCTATCGTTTTTTGAACTTTCCAGATCTGCTCGTCATAATATTTGTAAGTGAATATATCATTCTTGCCAGTAACCATTACGTAACGGTCCCCTGAAAGCCCACTTCTACCATAAGCAATTAAGTCCTTGCCACTGATAAAGAATCTACTGAATTGTTTCGCATTGCTGAGATCCCTGTCAGGGAACGCATATATCAGGTCAAAATTTTTATTGTTTTTTGTTCGCCAAATTGACCCTTTGTTAGATAACAGATATCCTTCATTTTCATCTAAAAAAAAGATATCCGTTATATATTGATCGTAGAGGCCGGGAACAGTTAACTTCATATACGAAGCGCCAGAATCATTGGTATAAATCAACTCGCCACCAGGAGCTCCATTAAAAAGATTATCGGTAAAAAGCGAAATCCAACCCTGATCTTTGTTTAGAAAAAACATATTAGGAATGTTTCCTTCATGTTTTTTAATCTCCTGCCAGTTATAACCTCCATCGACAGATTTAAAAACTTGGGACCCATTGGTGCTGATATAGATTTTTTCATTGACACTTTGAATACGGCTATAATCTATGCCGTCGCCGACTAGCCGGGTCTATGGGTATTAACCCAACAATATCATAATAAATGGAATCTAATGGCGGAAGATCATTTGGGAACGTAGGATAATCGTCAGCATGAAGTGTTATTAGGACTTTCTCAGTGTGTACTTCGGGTAAAATTGCAGTTATGTCGGCCTCATTTTTTCAGCAAAATCTTAAAATCATTTGAGCCTCCAATATAGGGTCCTATCATTGACAGAAAGGCGTAGTGCCTTGCTAGTACTTGGTCCGTTGATGACAATTGTGTCGCCAATTCTCGCGGTCTTTGGGCTTATTAATAAATCCTTGTTTTCCACCGGAGATGTTTCTCGATGTTTACAACTGTAGCCGCAAAAGAGAATGAGAGCAATCAGTCTCCAAACATATCTAGTCAAATTCATGTTAATTACAAATCAGCTCCCGCTGGAACTAGGCCTTACGGATGTAGGTATCTTGATAAATTTATTAAAGGTAGCCAATACTTGACTCCAACCCCTCAGCTAGGTACAAGGTTTGTAAAAGAGGTTTATTTTTACGATATATTGGGGCTAAAAGTGCCTTATGTATTGAATCATTGAAAAACGTTCATGCAAATTTTTACAACCAACCAAGCCAGCCTATCTCCCTACTAAACGAAGTTCCTTTCAAACTGGAAAAGGAGATTCAAAGCCTTTTCGAGAAGAATCTTGAAGTTCTCACTTCATTAAAATTGATCAGGTCAGAATTCATAATCAAGCAATTTCGTATTGATACACTTAGCATTTGATCCTGAGAGCAAGTCGTTTGTAATTATTGAATACAAGCGCAGCCAAAATTACAGCGTTGTGGATCAAGGTGTTTTCGTATCTCAATCTCATGCTGGATTATCGAGCCGACTCATCATGGAATACGATAGAAGCGTATAGCGAAAGCCTTAAAACGATATGGATTGGTCGCAGAGCCGGATCATATTTGTTTCTCCCTCATTTACCGACTTTCAGAAACAATCAACTAATTTCAAGGATTTAGGTATTGAACTTTGGGAAATCAAGCAGTTTGAGAACGACCTGCTTACCATTGACCAAATCAAAAAATCCCGGTCTGCCCCGAGCATTAAGCAAATGCAAAAGGGTGATGATTCCGAAATCTCTAAGTTGGCGAAAGAAATCAAAGTCTATTCAGAAAAAGAAGATCATTTGCTAGGTAAGAGCGACAGAGACAGTCGAACTGTATGAGACGTTTCGAAATGCGATTCTTAATCTCGGAGCGGATATTGAAATCAAGCCACAAAAGATGGTGATCGGATTTACCGTCAAAGGAAAGGTTTTTGCTGACGTGCTCGTCTTAAAAACAAGTCTCAAATTGTGGATTAATCTGAAAATAGGAAAATTGGATGATCCAAAACAGCTGTCAAGGGATGTTTCGAATGTCGGAACCTGGGGTAATGGAGATTACGAAATTAGAGTCAATGACACCGCCAATCTTGAATATATTATGAGTTTGATAAAGCAGGCATTTCTTTCTTTGTGAGGTACAACAATTTCACTTCACAATTTTTCTACCGCAACCGGCTGATTTACGGGTTTTACTTACAGCCGGTGTGATGCTCGCGGGTTTTTTATCGAGGCATCTGTTCGGGCATTATGCATTTATTAAACTTTATGTAGGTGACACGTTGTGGGCGATGATGGTGTTTTTTTGGGTTTGCTTTTCTTTTTCATAGGTGGTCAAGACATGGAAACGTTTAGCTGCATTACTATTTCAATATGTATTGAGTTTAGTCAACTTTACCATGCACAGTGGATCGATGCTATCCGAAATACGCCTCTGGGAGGATTGATACTTCGGGTTTACATCGTCCGGAGCGATTTGCTTTGTTATAGCGTCGGTGTCGGGCTTGGGGTAATGGTGGAAATTTTTTTGATTGGAACCATTAAGGACTCGGCTAAATTCAGCGCCAGGCTGTATCAGAAGTAAACGATTTTAATTCGGTGTTTGGGGCATTCCCTTGCTAGAAGAACCTCTGATTTGACAATTTCTTGTTCTATTTCTGCAAAGCTTTCAACATCAGTCTCCAAAATACCCTGTGCTACATTGTCCGCACGACGGCGGGGCGCATGACGAGACAATGTAGCACAGGTCTTAGGGCTCTTATGCCCTCGTATTAGCCAATTACGACAACCGCAGAAATCATCCTGCTTTCCTGATAATACTACGACGCGAAGTAGGAAAAAGTTGGATGGACCTGGCGGTGATTTTAGCTGTCCAATCCCAGAGATTTGAAGTTGTTGTGCGTCTTATTGCTTGTTCCCCTCGTCGCCAGCCTGCGTATGCAATTTTCCACTGCCCGTTGTGTTTTTCTAGAAAACGGGTTTCACGGCTGACCCAGGCATATCCAGTAACGGCTCTCCTGTATCTGTGCCATACTGGTGGAAACTCATCCCCGGCGGCATCCTTAAAGATTCTGACATTGATGTTTTCCCGCCGTACATTCTGTGGGTTGGGCTTAGGAAAGTCCTTCATGTACCCTTTGGTTCTACTCTCTTTCGTCCCATCCTTTAACTACGGTAACCCCGCCATCTTTCCACCAGCCCATTGTACGGATATAAGGTGCATGTACCCAGCAAGATGCCCATTTGTCATATTCCTTATCCCAGAAGGCTTTGGACTCTTTGTCGATCAGCTGTCAAACTTTGTGTCTGCTCTTTGGCGTCATCAATTGCGGGGGGTGGCGTTCTCCTTGCTGATAGCAGCCACGTAAAGACTGGCTATAAAGAGTAGAATGATAACGAATTGGATGCTTGTAATTTTCTTCATAATAATAGATGGATTTAAAAAGTGTTTTATTTTTTATTGCTCTGATAGCCTGATGGACATACTACTTAGACTATATACTGCCGCGTCGGCGACAGCATTAAATTGGGTTTCGAAAAATTCTTTGACACGACCCGTTACAGTAGGAAAATCGGGGTGCAACTATATCATAAAATAATAACCTATCACTATATACGCAAGGAGGAAAAACCATTCTCCTGATCACTTTGCAAGTTTTCCTGTCTCTTATCCTGTTATATATTGCTTGGCCTGTTATTTAAGAACAAATTTAGGCTTGGCATGGCCGTGAAAGAGTAAACGTATGTTAACAATTGTAAAAGATTATAAAATTCGGAGAACATACGCTAAGCAGATTAGTGTCCAAGATTACCGCAGGCAAAACGAAGTTTGAACCCAGTAGGATGTTGGCGGCAATCGCGAACAATACTGTACTCCATCAGAATGGTGGATAAGCTTCTTCTCGATAGGGTCCATTATATCTTTGCTCCGTCAGAAAGCGTGAAATTTGACAGCAATCTTCCACATCTATCTTCTGTCCCTTTTTCGCGATCAAAACGCTTGGCGATATCGGTCAGCTTGCCTTCATTCGTTGGGATCAGTGCGTGTTGGCAGGTTTTGATTTTGAGTCATCCGCCAAATGCAATGCAAAGTCGAACTTACGGCATAGCCCTCAGATAACCGAAGACAGGAATCGTTGTACTTGAACGTATAACCCTTATCGTTTACTGTTAAAACATCTGCGAATTTGTCTTTAAAGTATAATGTTGAGAATTCAGACATATTATACCCTTTATGGTATAAGTATACTGACAACTTCGATATCATACTGTATCAGGTACAATCATATATTGAAGCTACAATCCCATCTTAATATATAATTTAGTTATATATTTGTTTGTAACTATCTGGATGAAATGCAAAAACTTTGAGCTGCCGCGAGCCTCTTACTTATTTTTATTTTTGGACATAATACTGTTGCTCAGCGACCTATGGTGAAAGGAACGTGGGTTACACCTGAACAAGATCTAATAGAAATTAGGAATTTTGGACCGGACTCGGTTAACGTAATGACCAATCAGTTAATGCAAGAGGATAATTTTCACCTATTCATTTTCGGGGACACACTGAGCTTTCAACAGATCTATACAAGCTCGCGAACGCAATTTAAGATTGAATATGTAGACCGGTATGACCTTTAAGATCGTTAGCAGCGATAAATCAAACCTGGTCGTTAAGCCGGTATCTAAATTGTCAAAAGCCTATTTCCAGAACCGTCCTTTGTTGAAACTCAGACGAAAGGAACAGGTTATCGATACGACATTCGTCTTTGAAAAATTGGTTTATCACGCCACACAAGCCTGGTTTAGCCCAACTGTTTCTTTGCTGCTTGATAGTCACAAAAATCTTTACCTGGAAATCGACAATGGCTTCTACGGCCATAATAGGGATTTGGAAACAGGTCAATATAGGGCTGTGCTGGATGACAGCACTTATAAACAGTTTGTTACCATACTACAAAACAGCAGCATAAGAAGTCTAAAATTCGGAACCGTAGAAGTGCAAGGACTCACCTGAAATTACGCTCATGGTCTATTTCAATGGTAAGCGTAGATATCTCCAAATCCACATCTACGCCAAGAGTTGTCAATGACCTTTTATCTTTCATCACCTGGCGGTTGCAAACTTATCCTGGTTTGAAGCCGACAGAAAAAGGGTTTGAATTTGAAAGGTAGAAAGATATTAGCCTGAATGTGGATGGCTGCTCAGGCTGGATAATATTCCGATAAATTATTACTTTCATGGGAAATTGTAACCGACCTCTTACATGTTGAAACTTTACGCATTCCTAAGCTTAATTATTTTATTAGCCTTCTCAAACGTTTCTGCCCAATCCCCCAACATTCTCATCAATAACGATAACTTTTCATGGTCGGGTTGCCTGGGAAGTACTTATCGGTTGCCGATAATAACTACCGGCACTTTTGGCGCCGGAAATAAATTTTCTGTTCAGGTTCGCAAATCTTCTGCTCCGGCTGTGGTCAAAGAAATTGCAGCGGTGCTGAATGATGGCTTTTTGGAATTTGTATTTTCGGATTCACTGCTTTTCGCAAATACTGATTTACAACTGAAAGCAGTATCCTCAGCTCCCAAAGTGGAAAGCGCGTGGTCCAACAGGCTTGCCATTAATAGTAAAGGCACCATTACATTAAACAACGCGACCATTTCCGACACATTGAATAAGTTTGACCAGGTCAACATCAAATTTACCGGTTACGGTGCTGGTCAGATTAATGTAACGCTGGATGATAGCAGCCACTTTTCCATTTATCCGAATGGGCTGAACTTTGTATCAGAACAACCGCTTCGAGTTTCGAAAACTGAGCCTTACAAAATTGCGCATGCTGAAAACGTGTGCGGTGCCATGAGGGTAAGTGGAAGTTATCTGGCAAAGATCAACAGCACTTCGGTCAGGACGATTTCCTTTGCACCGCAATCGGTCTGTGAAAATGGGGAGGTGAATGTTACGATTTCAACTTCGGGAACTCCCCTAACCGCTCAGACAAAATATAAGCTACGATTTACGGAGGCTATTTTCAACGACAAACCCAAAGTAGCAGAAGTCGCAGCGACGCTCAGCAATAATGTACTTACCGCGAAAGTTCCGGCCCAATTCGGAGTTGAAACTTTGAATGAAGTTTACATTCAGGTTGTTACCGACAATCCAGCCACTGTAAGTTCGCGTACGAGTGAAAGGTTATTCATTTGGGCATCACCCTCGGCTTATTTCAATACGCAAAGCAGCACTATTAATTTTGGAGAGCCGGTGCAGCTGGATGTTCGGGTAAAAGGTATACCTCCATTTACGGCTGAACTAACCAATGGTGCCACAGTGAGCTCACCAAACTCCTCGCTTCAATTTTATTCGCTTCCGCTCAAAGACGAATCTTACACATTGAAATCAATGTCATCGGGCTGCGGGAAAACAGAAATAAAGGACATTCAGACCGTTGAGATTAAGGTCCGGCCCGGCATCCGGATCGATGAAGATAAGACACCTCAAATCTTATGCGCTGCCGCGAAAGGCAAGATCAAGTTTTCATCGAATGCATCGCTGACCGAGGCGACGCGATTTTCCATCAGAATGACGAATGGTGTAACGGGCGAAACTTCGATCCTGCCTGCGTCGCGATCGGGTGATTTTCTGGAAGTGACCCTGCCACAAAACCCGCGGGGATACAGAAGTTATACTTACCAGATTATCACTAATAATCCGGCTATGGAGTCTCAGCAATCGCATTTTATCACCGGCCAGACAATTCCTGATGCACAGTTTTCGGGATATAATTTTAAATATAATTATGACATTCCTTCCGACGCAAAAACTCAGTTATATTCTCACTGGCGGTGCTCCTTATTCGGTGGAATATGCGGATGGTTCGGTTGTGACATATCCCAATGACGGCGACATTATAACGCAGGAAATGTTTTTGAAAGAGACTACTGACTTTAAAATCAAGTCGATAAGCAATACTTGTTTCAAAAATGAGAATGTGAGATCGGCCCGTTTGACAGTTACGCCTTCACAAAATCCCGGCATTTACCTCGAACCTGTGAAAAGGGCGATTTGTAATAATGATAGTCTCGAAATTGTTTTTGGAACCGTAGGCACATTCAATTCGGGCAATAAGTTTACGATTCAGGGACACACTAATTACTCTGAACTTCAAAACATCATTACCGTAGACAATGCTGGAAAATTTAAAATAAAAATGACTACGCAATCCTTTTATGAAGCGAATGCAGGCATACGGATCGCTTCAACAAACCCTGTACTATTTACAGAAATACGTCCATTCAGCGTTCAGGAGAAGCCTACAAATTTTTCTGTTTACCCGCCGTCCAAACCAGAAGACCCATATAGGATCCTGGAAACGGATGTTCAGCCCCGTTTGACTTTCTCATCGACTTCTCCTTCTATCTCAAAAATTGTTTACACTGAAAACGGGGTGGAAAAAACTTTTAACAACCTTGATCCAACTCCTACTGCAGTATACATGCCTATTTCGCCAAAATTAGGCGAGCTTACGACTTACGAAATCAAATCAGCAACTAATGTATGCGGAACCGCGGATGTAAATTTAAAAACCTACGTTGCCAAAATGCCTTACCGGATATCCATTTCGATATTTAACAGCATGCTGACTTTCTGCGCAGGCGCGCCGATTCAAATGCCTTTTGGCATCCTGGAAGGTACCGCTTCCGATGCCACATTTTCACTACAAATGGGCAGTGAAGGTTCTTCGGACTATCAAACATTGGTCAGTGGAGTGAAAGACCGGATTTTGAAAGGTGTTATCCCGGCAGCAACGCCGGCAGGCCCTTATTACGTCAGAATTATTTCTTCGGATGGAAGTGTTTCCGATTTGCTGCACATTACTATTACAACACCACCTACTGCAACCTTGCGGGCACAAGACCAAAGCGGGCCTATACTGGTCAATGCTGGCGAACCGGTGCGCCTGGAACTGATCCTGACCGGCACTTCGCCATGGGAAACTACTTGGACCGATGGCAGATTCAACCTTTTTTCGTCAGATAATCTGCAAATAGTGGATGTGCGCCCAAGCAGAAAGCAGGAGTTCGCAATCAGCTCAGTAAGTAATGAATGCGGATATGGTACTACATCGGGCTCCGTGGCCGTTTCGGTGAAGCCAAAACTTATCGTGTCTTCCTCATCGAGCAGTGTATGCGAAGGGACTAAGTTTAAGGTAAATTACGAACTGCTGGGCGAAGTGGACATGGCTGACGACTACATTCGTTTTCTGCTTGTTAACCAAAGTACCGGAGCCATACAGACGCTTGATTCTGCTAAATCAGTTTCAGGAACAATTAACCTGCAAATACCAAAAGTGCTGCCAGGAAGCTTTTATGAGCTGCGTGTTACCGCCAGGAAGTATTCTCTTTTCGAACCGGTACCTGTGTACGTAGCCATTCTTGCAGATCTTACGATAAAAGGAAGCACAACGATCAATAGCGGGGAAAGCGCACAGCTGGCACTGAAATCCAACAGGCAAAATTTTGAAAGCGTGCAATATACACTGTCTGACGGCACGACCGGTAACGCTGCGGGGGCACTTGGGGCGGTCACTTACGTACGGGTTTCGCCTAAGCAAACCACCACATACACGCTTACATCCGTGACAAATGCCTGTGGAGCAGGCCAGGTGAGGGGTTCGGCTGTCGTGGAAGTGAACCCAACCGCGGCCAGGACGGTGAGCGTGACCAACTGGTCATCCCTAACCAGTGCCGGATTTTGTACCGAGGATACGATCAGCGTTGAATATAAAACGACCGGAACATTTTCAGCCGACAACAAAATGACAGTCCAGATTTCGGATACAACAGGACGCAACTGGCGGAACATTGTGACCACGGGAGCGGGAAATCCTTTGAAAGCCACACTTCCTTTGGACTTGTTTCCAGACAAACAATACAGCTTACGCATTGTAGCGTCGGACGGCGGCACTGCCAGCGGCGCCTACGAATATCCACTTACGGCGGGCAAAAAGGCGAGAGCGAAATTCGCCACGGAATCCGTTATTTATGACGGCAAGACCAATCCACGTGTTAAGGTATTACTGGAAGGCGGTTCGCCCTGGACCTATCATTATGGAACTTCCGTTCATGATCTGTATCGTCAGACATCCAACCCTGTCGATGAGATTGAGCTATATAGCGCCTCTGCAAATCAGGTTTACATGTTGTTTCAAGTTCACAACAGTTGCGGTACGGGTATTATCGATAATCCGGCAACTGTCAGGATTGAAGTAATCACAGCCACAGAACCCCCTGCGAACTACCTAAAAGTCACCGTTTCACCGAATCCAACACAGGATTTCCTTCAACTTGCATTTGAGTCGGGTGAAGAAAAGAGCATTCAGCTAATCGATCTGAATGGCCGTATACTTCGCAGTTTCTCCACAAAGCAATTGACTGAAACCGTAGACATTCAAATGCTTTCTGTCGGGATCTATATTATAAACATTGATTCAAAAGGTAAAAAAAGCACATTCAAGGTCGTAAAGAGATGAAGCTAGTTGGTACCAAACCTGAAATAACAATGATGAAACAACTCATCTTTACCGTAGTTGCTACCTTGTTTTTACCCAAGTAGGAATTGCCCAATCCACCGGAACCTTCACCGACTCGCGAGACGGTCAAACGTATCAAACGATCAGCTTTAAAGATTCGACAGGAAAGATTGTTACCTGGATGGCACAGAACCTGAACCATAAAGTTGACGGTAGCTATGCTTATGAAGACAATGAAAACAATAGAAAAGAGCTGGGCTTACTCTACACTTGGGAGGCAGCAAAAAAAGCCTGTCCCAGCGGTTGGCACTTGTCAACAGATAGCGAATGGGCAATGCTGGTAAACCATTTTGGCGGAAAGGACAATGCCGGTGAAGCGTTAAAAAGCACCAAAGGCTGGAATGAAGACGGTAATGGTACTAATACCAGTGGGTTCGACGCGCCTGCAGGAGGTCACCGCAAACCTGACGGTAGCTATTTTGCCCAAGGTGTTCTCGGTATCTTTTGGACGTCCACACTTGTTAATTCGGTTGATAAGGCCTGGGAATGGAACTTTCACTATGGTGGTCCTCCCAGTAGCAATAAACAAAACTTGAAAAAAGCGTTCCGTTTCGATGCCGAGGTTTCTGCGGGATTTTCAGTTCGTCTAGTTCGGGATTAAGTTATTTGCATATCTCTCATATTCCTACTCGGCATTGGAGTCTTTCGGATTTATTTTTCTAAACCTTTCAACATCATTCTGATATTCTCAATCACCACCGCTGCGTCGTCCCGATGCACAAAATGTCCACTGTTGCTTAAATAGATCAGTGCGCCACCTTTACTAGAAGAGTGAATAAAGCGCCGCCATCTTAGCATATTGGAGCTATTCTTTACTTCAAAGAACCGCTCATGATCATATTCCTTACTCCGGCGTTCCATTGGAACTTCCAGCTTTCCGCCGACGAAAAACAGGATGGGCACCTGAGGAATGGGTAAGCTACTAAGCTCAGCGAAGTCGGTTTTTCGGAGATCCGTTAAAACCTGTCCCTCACTCCATGCGGCGTAGTGTGATGAATCTACTTTCGAAGGAGTGTATAACCGCTTTATAAGCATTTCGTCAATCCGCTTTTCAGAAACGCCAATCGTCCTGAAAATCTGATTCCAGTCCGCTTTTGTTTCCGTAAAATCTGCCGGATCAACAAATACAAGCCCCTCCACATCATTTGGATAATATCCTGCAAAAGCCCTCACATATACACCACCCATGGAATGACCGACCAATATATACGGCGGTTCAACTTTCAGTTGTTGCAAAAGTGATTTGAGGTTCGCTGCTATCTTCTGAGAAGTAGGCATTTGAAAAACCTTGCCTGATTTCTCCACGCCCTGCCTGTCATAGAGAAAAACAGGAGCATTGATAGATAGCGAATCTGCTATGGTATTCCAATTTCCAAGCCCCATACCCATGCCATTTTCGAAAACCAAGACCGGCTGACCTGGCTTTCTTTGCTCCAAGCTTATCGTGAGAACGTGATAATTGATGCCGTTTACACTCACCATTTTTTCCTGAGAGAAAGCAGGGAGCGTGGATGCTAGTAGAGTTACAATGGTTAGGATTTTTATTGACATATGTTGAGTATTGAAGAATGACTAACATAACTAATATTTGGGTAACTAATTCCTTTCTACAACTTTATCTAAATACCATTACTAAACCCTCCCATGCAGCAAGGCCTTTACGAGAATTTAATAACCAAGCTTATCGATTCAAAAATCAGCTCCCTCGATAAAAAACAATTCTTTGTCAAGGAAACACCTATCGAAAAGAGTGAGGTCGCTCGCGTGCTTAGTCAGCATGTAAGTCACCTTTTGAACTACGGTCTGAGCTTGATTACGGGAGATGACAGTATTGATCGTCAAATTAAAGTATCAAACAAGATTATAAGCGTGCTGCGAACGGAGCTTGAGCACGCTGATTTTGACGAGGATTTAATCTCCATAAATGGAAAAATCCTGAATGCTGTATTCGCGAAAATGGATGCGCCTTTCTCAGATTTTGAAAAACATATCAAGGAAATAACCCCATTTACAGGTTTAGGACAAAGCGAGCTATTCACGGGTTCTAATGTCGGTCTTTCGCTTGAAAGTGAGTTGAAAAAGGAAATTCTCTCTTCTGATAAGATATACTTCCTGGTTTCCTTCATCAAATGGTCTGGGATTAGAATTTTTCAGAAAGAACTGGAAGAATTTACCCGTCGCGGTAATTCCCTCAAAATCATCACAACCTCCTACATGGGCGCAACTGATCTGAAAGCGGTAGAGTTTTTAGCCGGCCTGCCCAATTGTGAAGTGAAGGTCTCATATAATACGGAAAACGAGCGGCTGCACGCTAAATCATATCTGTTTTTCCGAAATACTGGCTTCAATACGGGCTACATTGGCTCATCCAACATTTCGAGAAGCGCGCTAACCAGCGGATTGGAGTGGAACTTGAAAGTGACGACTCAGGAGGTTAGTCACATCATAGACAAATTCGCAAAAACT
Source organism: Dyadobacter sp. AC419 (assembly GCF_979253085.1). Classification (NCBI taxonomy): domain Bacteria; kingdom Pseudomonadati; phylum Bacteroidota; class Cytophagia; order Cytophagales; family Spirosomataceae; genus Dyadobacter; species Dyadobacter sp. AC419. The sequence goes on from NZ_CEEDCD010000003.1 coordinate 156,047, forward strand.
TTTGAAACGTATTGGCAAGACGGAGAATTCGAATCTTTCCGGTCGGGGAACATTCTCAGAAACTAAAAGTGGCTCTTGGAAGAGAGAAGAACAAAGGCCAGGTCGAAGGGACTTCTTTCTTTGATATAAAGCCTTTGCCGTTCCAGGAGGAAATTTTAGAAAAGCTTCTGGCGGAAAGGCAAATTCATAATAGGAATAGGAACTTGATTATCGCCGCGACCGGTACAGGAAAAACGGTAGTCTCGGCATTTGATTTCAAGAACTTTCGTAAAACCCAGCCTCACGCCAGACTGCTTTTCGTCGCACATAGAAAGGAGATACTGATGCAGGCAAGGGCAACTTTTGCGGTCATTCTACGTGATAACAATTTTGGTGACCTTTGGGTTGACGGCATCGAGCCAGACAACTACGATGTTGTGTTTGCGTCCGTGATGACTCTTGCAAATAGCATTGAGGAGCTGCCGCTTTCGGAAAGCTATTATGACTTCATTATCGTTGATGAAGTGCACCACATTGCCGCAAATAGCTACCGCCCGATTCTAAATAAATTTAAGCCGAAGGTGCTTCTTGGCTTAACCGCTACTCCCGAGCGTACTGACGGGGCTGATATTCTGGCGGATTTTTGCGATACAATCGCAGCTGAAATCAGATTACCTGAGGCGATGAACAGAAAACTGCTTTGTCCATTTCAATATTTCGGAATTAGCGACAGTACAGATTTATCTAATGCTACCTGGCAGAATGGACGCTATCTCCCAAGCGAGCTGACAAGAATTTACACGCACAATGATCTTCGGGTAGGAGAAATCATTAATCATTGCAAAAACTATCTTACAGACTATGAGGATGTCAGGGCATTGGGCTTTTGTGTAACTCGTGAACACGCCATTTACATGGCAGAAAAGTTTTGATTGGCTGGGCTAAAAGCGGATTACTTGATCAGCGGAGGCGACCGTGACGAACTGAGATCCACCATTAAATCTAAATTGTTGCGGAAGAATATCAATTACCTCTTCGTGGTTGATATTTTCAATGAAGGTGTCGATATCCCAGAAATTGACACAGTGCTGTTTTTACGACCTACCGAAAGTTTGACCGTCTTTCTTCAACAACTTGGTAGAGGTTTGCGACTGTCAGAAGGTAAGGAGTGCTTGACTGTTCTTGACTTTGTTGGCAATGCCCGCCCGGAATACGATTTTGAAGGCAAATTCAGGGCGCTCATAGGTAAAACCAATACTTCCACGCTGGAAGAGCTCGAACGTGATTTTCCACATTTGCCATTGGGATGCTCCATTGTTTTGGAAAAGAAGGCAAAGGAAATTATTCTAAAAAATATCAGGTCGGCGACTCAGCTCAATACAAATCAGCTCGTTACCAAAATTTCCAATTTCCGGCATCAAACCACATTGCCTTTATCGCTTAAAAACTTTGTCACGTTCCATAATATTCCGCTGCAGGCGATTTACAAGCGAGCAACTTGGAGCAAACTCTGTCAGTTGGCGAATCAGTTGGACGATCTATTGCCAATCAATGAGGAGGAGACGAAGCGCACGATACTGAAAAAATGGCTCTGCTGTAATTCATTTAGCTATTTGTCATTCATTTTAAGGATAGCGAAGCAGAAGTTTCAGGTAGATGTAAATGCATTGCCCGATCATGAAAAATTAATGCTTACCATGCTTCACTACGACTTCTGGAAAAGCCCGGGCGGAGCAGAAGACCTATCGGCAAGTATTGCAAAAATTGGAAGAAATGAACAGCTAGTGAATGAAATGGTCGAGCTTCTCGAACTAGTGATTGACGGAATTGCTCACATCGAAATGGACGCTGATCTGCCTTTCGTTCAACCACTCAAAGTACATAGCCGATATTCGAGAGAACAGATCTTGGCCGCTTTCGGTGAAAGCACATTTGAAAGGAAATCCAGCAACCGGGAAGGGGTCGTAAATCTGGAAGCGAAGAATGCCGAGCTGCTGCTCATAACGCTGGAAAAGACAGAAGCAAATTACTCTCCGACCACATTGTATAACGATTATGCAGTCAGCGAGAAGATATTTCATTGGCAGTCTCAGAACACGGCCCGGCCTGAAACCGGCAAGGGGCAGTCATATATAAAGCAAAAGCAAACGGGGAAATCGATTCTTCTTTTTGTGCGGGAGAAGAACAATGATGAATTCAGTAATACGATTGCCTATGTCTTCCTGGGCCTGGCGGATTATATCGACCATTACGGAGCGAAGCCGATGAGTATCAATTGGGCACTGCGCGAGTCAGCTCCGCATTATATTTGGAAGAATATGGCGAAAATGGCGGTTGGGTGAGCTGAGAATTTAGTCGACGCACATTTAAAACAAGTCTGGGGGTAACTCGTTCTGTCTTTGAACACGATCCTGCCCAAAATTAGAACGATGACTTTCAGGACATCCTGTAAGCGTCACTTTACAACCTGATTTTTCATTAGGTTTGTAGTGTAAATCACTTTTTCGTTTTGTAGTGTGTAATAAGTTGCCGCTGTGGGATATTGAAAAACTTATGGAAACACAAAGACCTCATAACACATTGAATCCAAGGCCACTTTCTCGGCTCATAAATAACTCTGGCTTTAAGTCATTGGTAACAAACGATATGGCGGGGGCGTACGTGAAGAGAATGAAAAAATTACTTTCATGGGAAAGCATGGGAGCAAGTAAACCGGAAACAGTTAAAGATCTTCATCCAGCATGCCTACCAGCATTTATTAGATGGTTACCGCTACGAATACCTTTACAAATCATCCCTGCTCAATGATTTTATTCTCAAAAATTATTCGCTGGACGATACAATCTTGCTGAATGAGTTTAGAATCGGAAAGTCCAAAGCTGACGCTGTTCTAGTGAACGGTACGAATAAGGTATTTGAAATCAAGACAGAATTGGATTCCCCAGAGCGCTTAAACTCCCAGATTGCCGATTATTACAAAGCTTTTTCGGAAGTATATCTTATTACGCATTGTAGTGAAGTTGAAAAGTACAAGCAGATATTACAACCAGAAGTTGGAATACTTTCCTTTTCAAACGAAGGGAAAATAGATTTATACAGAAGCTCCATCATCAATGAAAGTATGCTGGATTGTGCCGCAATGTTAAAATCGCTTCGCAAGCAGGAATATTTAGAGATGACAATGCTCACTTGTGGCCACATTCCTGATGTGTCTCCGGTCATGCTTTTTACCGCGTGCTTAGAATTGTTAAGACTATGTGAGCCGAAGGAAGTTCAAAAAAGGTATTTGGAGGTCATAAAAAAGCGAATAAACAAAAGCACCAATGAAATGATTTTGTCAGATGATTTACCGGATTATATAAAGTTTTCATGTTATCATCATAATTTAGATTCTAGTTCTTACCTTACTTTGATAAAGCGGTTGAACAGCAAACTTTAAAACCTACCTATGTACTTTCCCTTTCTTCGTGGAAAACAATTTGAACTTCTGGCATTAAGAGAACTGGTGAAACTACCTTTGGATCCAGCGAAGATATCGCCTATCATTGAGCCGGTAAAAAAGGATTTGAAAGGAATATCAACAGTTGCAGTTGCACTAGACAAACTGAATATTCAAATTCAGTTAATCGCCAACCCGGAACATGGAGATCTAAAAAATAAAAGCGCTGAAATTTTAGATTTCATTTCTAGACTTCAAGCCCAAGGGTTTAGGAACATAGTCCCTACCTTTTTAATTAATAGTGAAAAAGATTTTGGTTTCTTAAAATCGACAATCATTGAAAATGGCTATGACCGGTCGGGATACAGTGTTGTTCAATTGAACCAAATATCTTCGACGGCGCAACTTGCAGAGCTTGTAAATAATACATCGGCACAAAATATTTTTATTCAAATCAATCACATTTTTGGACTGAAAAGAAAATACAAAAAAGAGGTTGTATCTTACTTAAATGATCCATTTGTAAAGCAGAAAAAAAATGCTGATTACGAGCATTACCCTGATGAGAATTTCTCAAATGATTACTATTATTTCAAAGAAGAGAATTACAAGGGCTACGCAGACTATCTTACAATCGGCGGGGAATATATCGAAGGAGGAATGCTTCCGTATGCAGTCGCAATACACCTTACATATAAAGATCCTGACAGCGAGGATATTAGAATTCATCACTTTCTGTCCGACAGCAATGACGGTATAGAAGATACTGCGGGTAAATTCTACGAGGCGTTAACAAAGTTGGTAAATTTTGTTGATCATCATCGATTCGACTCTTTGGCCATTCGGCAGTTTAAAGATTATTACTACCGTCAAGCATTTCCCGGCTTGGGCATTATTAAAAAGCTCTCCATCATGCACCACATCGAGTTGGTGCAATCTCTGCTTTAATTATGTTTTGCAGTGCTAATTGTTTCACTGACCAAGCCTTAAAGGACTTTGTCGGTTCTATGTCGACCACTACGGGACTGTGTCAGTTTTCGAACTCGACTGCGGTCCCATTGATTCATTTAGGCCAACTTGCTGATAAGTTTGACAACTTGCTCTCCACATATGCATTGGTTTCAAGTTTTAATCCTGGTGATCCGCATGGTGAGCCAGTCTTGCTTTTCGACCATATACTATCATACTGGCCCAATCTCTTTAATAGGAAATTATTAAATGTCGCACAGTGTCAACTGCTACTGCAGAATCTCGCCAGAGAGTCCGCAAATTATAGTGGTAATCTGTTTGTAGAACAAGTTTATTTTAATCCAATCTACAATGAGGATGCCCTCGTGTTGGGTTTGAAGTGGGATGTATTTGCTAATGAAATCAAAAGTGAAAATCGATTCTTCCTTACAGAAAAGATTGATACTGATACTCTGGGATGCTGTGTTTGAGCGACTCAACAAGACATATTTACCAGGTACCGCTTTTTATCGGGGCAGGATCTCGGATACATTGCTTCCAGTTAATAAAATGGGGAAACCACCTATGGAAAAGACAGGTGCGGGAAGAGCAAACCCTGTTGGTATTCCCTATCTATACATTTCAAGTGATCCAGAAACAACACTGTATGAAACGAGAATAAGTTTACATGAAACCATTACCCTTGGAGATTTTGTCACTAATGCACCGGTAAGTGTAGTGAGTCTAAAAAATGTGGATGAGTATGGTCCTTTTGATATCGAAAATAAGGGTTTCACCATCGATGAGTTTATAAGAGTCAAGCCATATTTACTAAAACTAGGATCTGAGCTATCCAAGCCAGTTAGAAAGCAGGATAGTGATCTAGATTACCTACCTACACAGTTTTTGTGTGAATTTATAAAGTCGATTGGATTTGATGCGGTGGAATATAGAAGCGCAATGAATCCATCAGGATTTAATCTAGCTGTTTTCAACGACCATAAGCTGACGTGTGTGACTACACAATTTTACCGGGTTAACGAATTACAATATACTTGGGAGCAAGCAACCGTATAACAGGTGTTTACCTCCAAATGGAAGTAGTGGCAGCATCGTAGAAGTAGAGATGCAGATCTATGGCACCTCTGGATTTCTTACTATTAATCGTTTTCCTGTCTTGAACCAACTTTGTTGCTTTCAAAATTATATTCTTATTTGCCGCGCTTGTTGTGTCACCATAAATACTAACAAAGAGGTATTCAATCTTGGATTCTGGTATCAAATTGGTGATATGGTCGTCGTTGTCTGCTAACGAGTGTCCGTAGATAAATAGACTACCTCCTATTTTCGCAAAACTTCTTATTCCTCTTGATAAATAGCCACTGTGGCTAATCTTTTCTCGCTTCTCACTTGATGATCCTTCGGATACAAATAATGGATAAAAGTCTTTATCTAAGGCTGATGTAATTTGTTCTGTTAACTTCACTCCTGTATTTACCCATGTAAATTTTTGTAGCTCCTCGCCAGCGTCAAATAAATGCAGAGCACCATGTAGGTAAAATACAGTCTGAAAATCTGTGTTGTTAATCTCCCAAGTGACATATTCTGCTTTGCCCTCATTCGGTGTTCGAAACCCGTCATCGTGTTTGATTTTTAAATCGTCAAATGGGTCTTCATGCATTAATGTCCAATACAATAACAAGTCATAATTTAAAGTGTATTTGTTCTCAAAATTGGAAAGGAATCTACGGCAGATGTTGAATTCTGTTTCTGTTATATCACCGGGTTGCGTTGGATGGGATGATGCTATTGTGCTTACTAGTATACTTTTAAGCAAAGCAGAATCATCCATCATTTGCTTATTGTATACGTTTCCTTTATCGTAGATTTCACTTAATGCTGCCGCGTTTTTCAATGATCTCATGACTACCTCGAAATCTTTCGTATCAATCGCTGTAAATGCATCACTTAATTGCGCATTAAATTTAGGCTGTGCCTGAGTAAACAAATTTCCATAGGTAAAGATGTTAGGTCTACAAGAAATTGAAAACCCATTTCCAAGAAGGAGATGCTTTTTACCTTTTGCAGTTGCTAAACACTCATCGAATGACATTAGATCCATACACAGAAAGTTTAAAATTAGCTTAGAATGAATTGTTTTGATTATTGCACATCCAACTTTCAACAATCTTGACTAGCGCTATGGATGCAAAGCCACTACGCAAATTAAAAGATAAATATCCATTAGTGTATTAATCAGACTATAGATGGATCGCATTGTCTGCCGTTGAAATTAGTAGATCATTGGAAGTCTCATTGTGATCAATGGCAGATTTGCGCCTCGATTTAGCGCTTACCAAAGTACCTGTTGCAGATCAGAATATTCCCCTATATTTGCCCCGCAAACTTTTTAGAAACACTTTATGAATTTTATTAGAAAAGCCAGGCCAAAATGGCCTTGGAGAGGCATACGGGTGCAAGTCCCGAAACCTGGCCGAAGTGTTTCTTCGTTGAAGTTTGCGGTGACCTCTCCATTTTGTTCACATCCAAACCATTTTTCAATGCAAACTTCAAATGGACCAGGTGTTGACTCGAACAAACAATCAGTCAACGCAACGAATGATGCACGTCACGCATTAGATGTCGGCGCTCCGCTGACGCAATCGCAGGCAGATTTTCTGTATATCGTCGATTGTCAGGGCTGTCGGGAATTATCCCATTCGCTCAAAATGATCCACGATCTGGCTCTTTATCACTCGGATATCCCGTTTGATCAAGCTGAAAAGTCAGCGCTGTTTGACCTGAAAGTACTTTGGGAAGGGCTCGAACAAATGGGGGCGAAAGCGTAGAGATTGGAGGACTGTTGGCGACAGTCCTTTTTTATAGGATAATAACATCAATGCGTAACAATAACATTTAAATGAAATACATCTGCCTGGCCGCTTTGTTAATCTCTTCACTTTACGCCAATTGCCAGAACATCATCGATTGGGATGAAAATTACCAGTTGGAACTGTCCGATTTCCAATCTGTAAGGACAAGCATTGGATCAGGGGATTTATATAGTCTGTCGGTGCCTGCACATATCAATTTCTCATTTCAGATGAGTTCATATGAATTCATGTTCACAAAGAATTTCAATTCAAAGGCCGTTTGCGATTTCAACCGAAGCGCAGCAATGATTACCGCGCCAAATCAGGAGATAGCAATATCTCTTCTCGCGCTGGCTCGTTATGACTTCGACCTTTGCGAATTATACACGCGAAAATTTCGTCAGGGCATGTACGAAAATAAGGGAGCCTTTTCAGACGCTAACTTTTTCCAACCCATTCATACCAAGTTGGAAACAGAATATGTTGAACGTAGCACCACTGCCCATCAGGAAACAGATCTCGGACGAGATCAGGTAAAACTGGATTCACTACACAAGCAGGTAAAAAAGGAAATCAGCGAATTAGCGGATTTTTGTAAAACTTGTAAACCGCCGAAACGTAAGAAGCAAAAGTCTGGTGATAGTTAGTAAAATTTGGTAACGATGATACATTTAACGATCCTCGCATGACTCGAAACATTACGCTATCGTTCTTTTTTCATATTAAGTGCAAGCATTGCTTGTGCACAGACGGACACGCTCCGCATTTATTACGACGCAGACTGGGCCGAAATTTCAAGCCCTAAAAAGGCCGTTTATTACAGGATTGCCTATCCAGGCGACAGTGGTAAGTGGCATGTGCGGGATTTTTATAAGGCCGGGCAATTGCAGATGTCAGGCACTTTTTTAAATCGGGCTATGCAGCGCAGCCAGGGAATTTTCGAGTGGTTCTATCCGGACGGAACATTGAAACAAAAAGGTTTGTACGCAAATGGCCGGCAAGTGGGTGAGCATTTTTTATATTATGAAAATGGACAGCTGGACACTTATGAGAAATACGACGACAGCGGCAAGTTGCTGGAAGACAATCTTTTCACCAGGGACGGTAGCAAAAGCGTACGCGAAATGGCCGAATTTCCTGGTGGCAAACAGGAGATGTACAAATTTATTAAAAAGCACACGCGCAAGCCGAGAAGGGCCGCATCGGGAAGAGTGGTGGTTTCGTTTGTCGTGGACACTACTGGATCGGTTACGAACATTGAGACAATTCAATGGTCCGCTCCTGAGCTGGTCGATGTCGCCGTTAACATGATTGAAGCTATGCCCAAATGGAAACCTGCGAAGCGAGATCAGGTGCCGGTAAGTATGAAATACAATCTTCCAATTGTTTTTAAGTGATCCACGCGGTCACGAATTAAGCCATCATAACTACTATTTTTCACCTCAGCGTAATCGCACATTTCACTCAAAGCAAAAAGTGACGGGGTTCACCCCTAGGCTGCAAATCCATAAGGCGGTTTAAGGAGCGGCGAGAGCCGGGGGCGCCTTGCCGCGGTAAATAGCCGCATGGATTTGAAGTCGTCACTTTTTGCTTTGTACCTTTCGTTGCGCTGTGGTGAAAGCGCATCTACAATCGTATCTGCCTTTAAGTTTTGTGTCTAGGATACCTGGCTACTGTGCGTGCTCGTCTTCGGGTTACGTTTCCTAACAGTCTTGATAATCTCCCACGTACTTCCCCCGATGAACAACAGACCAGCTCCTGCGATAAGCAGGTAGAGACCAGTGTAATGTTTGACTTGCCCGGATGTGGGCAGAAATGCTCTGCCACTGGCTTGGTCAAAATAAACTGCGATGGTGTCGACACCCAATAGGCTTCGGTAGTATTTTCTGCCCATATCAAAATGGTACGTTTTTCCCAGGTATTCGGCGTAGACCTTATCGGGATATTTTACGGTTCCTGCTCCCCTTGTTCCGTATTTGATCTTCATGCAGACAACGGGTGCACGCGTTGACATATCATCCTGCCATTTCGCGTCCTTATACATCATATAGGTCATTAGAACGAGGCAAACACCCAACAGAAATGTGATCAAAAAGGCAACAAATCCATAACGCCGATTTTCGTTGACCAGAAGTTCATGCTCAGGATTTTTGACGGCTAAATTCGTCCTCATCAGAGGAACATACCGCACAAATTCTTCGACCGGTATGCCTTTAAAATACTCTTCTATAACCTCCAAACCTTCTGTTCTAAACGAAAGCATAAAGCTGTCGCCGTCATTAAGGTGGAATTGAGTGAACCCCAGTCGTAGCTTTGCATTGTTATGATAAATACTGATTTTGCGAATGTCTCCTTCTCTGATGCGTAAACTTGCATCAGGAAGTTGCACGTCCAATTCGTGCTCATCCGGAAATGTGGTAATCACCACGCCACGGGCATACGGCCAATGGTTTAGGTCAATAGCGAAAATGATTCCAGCCAGTGACAAAAACACAAATGACATCACAAATAGAATTGCCCGGCCAATCAGTGGATCAGGACCTGAGAATGTTGAAAAAAGAAAAGCATATATAGTCAAGACACCAATGAACGCACACATCATCACGAACAGGTAGTCCATTCCTACGAAAAACGAACGGAACGTTGTCTGGTAAATCCGTTGAACCTTTAAAGGGGAATTTGTGCCGATGGTGTCACGCGTGTATTGCAGCATTCGCCACAATAGCCAACCCATGGGAAGAAAGACAACTAGAAATACCAGAAACGTGCCCATCTACGTACATGCTTTTTACAACGACCAAGAATTCATGCCTTAATATAATAAAACAAAGGTTACATATTAAATATAGCATCTCACTTTTAAAATCCCATCGAAAACCCTTTCTGCTTCTTCCGTTTCGGCTTCTTTAACTGATGCGGCGTGTACTCTCCATCCTTAACGGGAGACAACAAAGAATCAAGAGATTTATCATTCTCCAACGAACTACCACTTCCGGCATGGTAAACATGACCAGCACTGGCAGCCTGGCCCAAATCCATCCCTATCCTTTGAGACTTTTGCTGATGAAGAGAAAAAGGATCTTCGATGCATCGCTCGATAATTCCCTTCGCGCTATACTTCTTGCCCAATGCACTTCCATTGAAAACACATTTCGTACGATGGTCTAAGTAAGTGATACCGTAAAGCTTGCCTTCTTCATTTTTCCGGGTTATCGTATCGATCCCGTCTTTTTGAAGAATATTGATCAGCCTGGGCAATGATACGTTTTGTTTGCCATATAAAGTAAAATCTATACTATTCTTAACACGTAACGAATCCTTCGTACGGTTCGGATTCATCTCATTGTACAGAAAACGCACTTTCAGATATCTATGTGTTGGCTTGAAATGAAAGTCGCTTGCCTTGATGGGCACCCCAACCCGGTTGCCATCTTTATCCAGCACGCGGTATAAGATGCCATTGTTCTTTCTGATCCTCGAACTCTCTGAGCCAATGTCCGCAGCAACATTATAATGGTTGAGGGCTGCATTCAATTCTCCCATCGTGGTGAATTTGTATTCGTTCAGAACCTTGTCGAGCACATTGGCTATGGCCTTCTTGGTTTCTGATTTTCCATACTCCGCTTTGATGCTGACTGGCTTCAAATTAAACTCCTGCGCTTTTCGATCTTGTGCCTTTACCAATCCAAAATCTATCTCAATCTCCTTCCTAGTTTTCTCCGATTGATTTTTGCCCAGGTTGTGCAGCGAGATCCGACTGCCATCCGCTTTGATATTTGTCGTCACGATATGCACATGCGGGTGACCGGCATCCCGGTGCTCGTATACGAGGGCGGGTTGTTTCTCAAATCCAATACCTTTTAAATAGGCTTTCGAAATCTCCGCGAGCTGTTCTTTGCACAGCTTTTCCGACGGATCAAAGTTCAAGGAGACGTGAACCGTATTGACCTTTGTCCTTTTGTTCAAAGCCAGCTGTCGCTGAATCCGGTTCAGCTTTTGATCAAAACTCAGGGCATCCGCATCCTTGGGATAGTTAATCGCTGAAATGCATTCCGCATGTCCCTGTTCCAGTTTGTTCTCATTGTATTGCAGCACTGACCTAAGCCGGCTGCTGGTGTGGATCACTGCAACCATCGGTCAGCCAGTTTATCGGTTTGCGATTTGATCTTTTCCATGATCGAAAACAGGAACGTCTTTTCCGCTTCATAGCTGGCGATCCAGTTCCTAAACTCTGAAATTTGGTTGACTGCATTAAGGCGTTTGGTCGCTGGTTAAAGTTGTTACCAAGCCGGTTTAGTTCTTCCCGAAGCTCCGACAATTCACCAATCATCTGATCTTGCGGAACCGTTCCGTTCGATGACAGTTACCGGTCGGTTGAAGATTAAGAGCCGTAAAAATTCACTCAATTTACGACATGTCGTGCGGCTGCGTTTGGCTTCCAATGTGGCGTATTCTTTGGGTGTCAACCGGAAGATTACATGCCTTGTCTTGTTCGATTTTTCTTCTTTCATCACTATCCTATCTACACTTTCAAACATTAAAAACTCCTTCACAAACCTGGACCGACTTTGGAGGGGAAGGCCAGATCGGGTGCGCAGCAACCGGCGATTGTATTAAATCGTACATCTGGCCAGACGCACAAAGCAGGCGGCTCATTCGGATTTCAAAGTCTTTGAAACCGTGTGCTGAGCCGATTTGTGAATCTAGTTCATTGAAATGGGATTTACCTATCCTGTGTAAATTTGCCTTAGGGTCGGAAGCGTTTCTGGCTGATACTTGCCTGTTCGGAGATATTCGTGTTTGTTCGAGAACAGTCGGAAATGTTTGTCTTTGTTCGAGAATTTTTGACAATGTTTGAGTTTGTCCGATCTTGAATTCGTTTAGCAAATCTGCAACCAACATACCGAGAAGTTTTCTATAAGTTTGTTGAAGCGCTTTCTTACGGCACATGGCCAAATATTTTTTACTATTTCGCACTAGGGCTTTGGCAGCCGAGGGATTTGCGATACTATTTTTTAATAGGAGAATTTCGCATCTAATGTAAATTCTAACTAGGATCAAAAGTAATACTCAGAGCTGATGGAGTAGAAGTCTTACCCAGAAATCCGCAAAGAACGGTGATTGAATTCAGATCACTCCTGAGCCTACCGTAGAGGTATTTATGTTTGATTGAGAATCGTCAAATAGCGTCGAAAATACGTGGGTTTGTTAGGATCAGAGCAAGTGGGATCCAGTGCTCCTGAGCGGTATCTGTCCATGCAGGTAGCTAAGAGATCAGAATAGTGATAATACAAAAAAGCAGTATTTTTAGACACAAGGACGGATTGATTGGCCTCGTGAAGGAGTTAAGATGTCCGTTTCGTGTTTCCTTATACTGGAATGAAGAAAATTTGTTCTATTTCATGTCACTCTAATCAATATTATGACTTGGCTTTGTAGCCATTGGTTTTTCGAAGCCTGATCAAATTCACATTTTGATTTAGTTCTGTTAAAGTCCTGGATATGAAATAATATATCAGGGAGGATTTTTTGCACCTTGTGTCGCGAGCCGAAGTCAATCAGAATTATCTCGGAACTTTGACAGTTCGGCTGAATGATGCCTGGCAAATCAAACGCCTTGGCAGGAGGGTATTAAACCTGATAAATCAGGGCAAAATAATAATTTTCGGTCTAGGTTGAGAGCATTATCATTTTTACAAGGCCGTATAGTATATGGTATATGGAAGACTCAATCCTTTGCTAAATTAAAGAGGGATCAAATTGCGGGCTCTAATCCAGCCATTGTGAATAGGTTTTCGTGTCTAAGATATTGAGAAAGGCGACAAATTAATGTTCAATTGTTTACGGCAATTTTTATCGATTTGAGTATATATATAGAAAGTTAGGATATAGAACCCATTATGGCGCGTCAAATTAAAGAGGTATATTTTGTGGATGGGCGATTTACGCGCAGCATAATCAAGCAAATTTAGTAAGTATCAAATCCTATGCTCTTTTCTGTTAGTACGTGTCAATCATAATTTTATAATAAATAGTATACTATGACGGAGATAAATAAAAGACATGGCAAAGTATTGATATTTATCACCACAGCCCTTGTTCAAATTGGATTTGCAATTACGTTTATTCTTAAGAAATACATAAAATCCAGTTCCCCGGTATTAACCATAACATACTGTGTTTTATCCGTTTTTCTGCCGCTTATTGTAAGTGGTCCCATCACGGACTACGTGAATGATCTATTTTTTTCGAGTAAGCGAATTCGGAAGTTATTGTTAAAGGAGAAATACATTAATGGCTATTTCTACGTGGAATGGTTTGATATGCTTAATAACCGAGCATATAGTGGAAATGCGTTAGCTCATTTCGAATATAGGGAAGATTCAAACATTCTAGTTGAGTCATCAGTTAATTTCAATAGTGGAGAAATTGATGAAACCCCAGGTCATTATGTCTCATACGCATTTGATAATAAGCAATTTATTGGAAGATTTAGATATAAAAAGAATCTTGTAGAAAAAACGGGCCTTGTAGAAATGAAATTCATCAAAAGTAACGCTTCAAAAATACCAGACGTATTTGAGGCAGACGTACTTGGTATGGATAGGGAATTTGTTGAATTTCATAGAGGAACTCTTATAGATGACGAAGATATAGGCCGCTATAAGAAAAATTACCCTCGTAATTGGCGACAACAAATTTTAGATGACTTTGAATTCAAGAATAAAAGGGTACGAGGGCAACAATATTTTGGTTAAGGTTGCAAAATATAAATTCCACATTAATATTAAAATCATAAATGCTGCGGCTAACAGAATTTCATAATGAACCAGCAAGTATCATTGGCCATATTCTATCACTACAAAATAATGCTATATCGTGATTTCCGTTATTGTTCTAACTTGTGATTCTCATGTAAATAAGGAATCATGTCTTCGTCATTGCTTGGCTAGCCTTATTATTCAAAATTATTCCAATTTTGAAATTATTGTCATCGATAACGGCTCCGGCTTAGATAAAATTACCAAAGAATGCGTAGATAAATTTAGTAAGAATTTCACAAAGCTATCCATGCGATGTATCTCAATGGGTAAAACGCTACCGAGAGGGCAAGCTCGGAACGCGGGAGCTAGTAATGCAAGGGGCAACTTGTTGATATTCATGGATGAGGATGTGATTCTAATTAACAAGGGAACTTTAAATGTGATAGAAGCGTGCGCAACCGAGGCATTGTGGGGCTGTGGGGCAAATCGGTTATGGACAAATGGGGACTGGTTCCTACATAATGCTGAGCAGGTGTTGCAGGATATTTTTTTAGGGCAATATGAGTCTTTGTTAAAGAATTCTGGCATACCGGATCATTTCATTCGTGGGTCGGACGATATTAGAATTGAGAGCTAGGAGCATGATTGGACACTTCGGTTATTGTCAAAAGTCTGCGTTCGACGCTGTTGGAGGGTTTGAGCATGCAGGAGAGGCCGATTCATTCGATGACGACGTATTGAATGTTAAACTTTTTCAAGAGTATGGATTGCCAAAACTCTTCCCGAAGTTGTATGTGGTTCACGTCAATCATCCGTTATCCGATTCGAAGGATATTGACTTTGCTTTTTATTTCGAATACTTGATTGATAGAGGATTGTTTGATTTTGATAGTGAAAGTTTAATCTGTGGAGGATCTGAGAGTCAAATAATTGTCCCTCTTGGCAGTGTTCATTACGATACAATAGTTTCTAATGCCTTTGGCAAATACTTAGCGAATTTGCCGCTCAATTGCTGGGAGATGAACGCGGATCAGCTCCTCTTCTGGGAAACGAATATGCGTTTAAGATTGGACGAGTACTGCCGAGTAGTCGCTCGCCTGCTAAGCTGCGATAGTATTGAATCCTATGTCATGAATAATATTACCGATTTTGACAATTTGGCGCCAATTCTGAATTCTCTGTTATCTGTTGGGGTATTGAGAATTTCAAGAAATGGAAGCATTAAGACAGAGTTTAGCTTTAAACATCGTTTAAAATCTTGCGTCGTTAGAAATCCCGCTCCTGTATTCGAGCCCAATTCGGAGTTTAATCAGTTTCCATGTGACTTTGTTGCGATAGAACGTCGGAGACAACTATTTCGCAACCGGTATCCCTATTGTGAATTTATTCGTCTGGCAATAATAGGTGATGATGACTTTCTAGCAGATAGGCTGGAATCTGACCTTTGGATACAACCGATTGTAATTGAAAAGGATCCTGAAATATTAAGGCATTATGCAAACTCCAAAAATGTTTATTGTATCGAGCTTGATCTTTTGGAAATTTATTCCGACAAGTTCCTATCAACTATCAAAAATGTGCCAAAGGTTCACACATTCATAACCGATCCCCCTTATACACTTCATGGTGCGTTATCATTCTTGTTATCCGGTTTGAGCATCCTGGATCTCAACGGGCAGGAAAAGGAGTTTTATATGGTGATGAACCCCTCAATTATTGGGAGATCATTAAATGAATTACTCAGGGTACTTGGTATAGCGGGGATTATCGTAAAAGACATTATAAATGCTTTCAATAGTTATCCGTTTCCCAAGGGCTATCAAGAAACTGTCAGGGCGGATGAATTTAATGAAATAAATGGAATAGGTGGACTGTCTTTCAGCTCGACATCCAGTCTATACATATTCGAAACAATCTCTCCCGATCTGTCTTTTTTTAAAAAATTACATTGTGAGCGATTTATTTTATAAGCATTACGAACTTTAATCCGACTCAGTGAAAAATTATCTTGTAGTTCCAGCCTATTACGAGAGTACATCCTTCGAAGATATCGCTAGTTCAATTGCCAAGTGTGTCCGCAAAGATAGCAAAGACGTAGAATTTATAGGTTTGCATTGTGCTCTTAAAAATAATTTGTCATCAGATACCCTGGAGGATAATCGGTTTTTTGCAATTCAACAGCAAATTATCGCTGAACTGCTTCATAAGGTTAATACGGCTTCAAACATTCTTTTTTTGGACTTCTTCTTCCCAGGCCTTGACCTGGTAAAATATTATTTCGAAAAAAGTGGTTTAAATGTTAAAATGGGTGCTTTGATTCACGGAGGGGTATTTCTAGAAGGTGACATACAGGCAGGAATGAGCTGGTTCAAGAGTACGGAGTTTGGTTACTTCGAAATGTTTGATATAGTTTATTGCCCGTCCCAATTCCTGATGACTAAGTGTCCAGATCAATACAAAAGGAAGATAAAGGTTTTTCCTTGGGGACTAGATTCTTTCGAGATTTCGCAGAGGCGAATTGGTAACGAGAAAATAGACGTTGTATTTCCGCATAGAATTTCTCCGGATAAAGGAATTGATGAGCTAATTAACATATGCATAGCCTTACCCGAAATCAACTTTTGCATTACAGTTCCACAAAGGGACAGTGGCTTTATAGCATCTAGGTATAGAGAGCGATTGTCCTCGCTATCTAACCTCAATTATATCTTTAACGAAAATTCAAATGAACACGCACAAACTCTCAGCTCTGCTAAATTAGTTTTAAGTTGCGCGAAGCAAGAGAACTTTGGATACGCAGTACATAAAAGTATCCTATCGGGTTGTATTCCTATCTTGCCAAAAGGGCTTTGTTATGAAGAATTTATATCTCCACACTATCTGTACGAGAATGTGCCACAAGCGGTGTCGATGATCCGAAAGTGGCTTAGTGACACACGTGATTATAGTTTAAAGCATATTTATAACAACAAGTATTCTTTTACATTTTCGAATCTCCTAACTGATTTTTATGGATAATACATCAACGCTTTGGACTTCTCTTGATGATCAATGGAAGCAGATAATTTTAAAAAACATCCACGTTCAGAGAAATTTAAATAAGCTATCGGAGTTAGCCTTTTGGAACGGCATTAATAAAAATTTTGAGATACTGGATATAGGGGAGGCTGATGAGCAGTATAGTTCTTTTTTATCGTTCCCGTTGAAAATTGACATTTTCGGGTCCGAGGTGACTTCTCTGGAACCTTTGTTGCAGACCAAGGATTTACTGGAATTTTATATGGGAGACACAAACATTGTTGATATTAATCCAATCTGTAACAACTTCAAGAATGACAAAGCTTTGTTGCTACAATGCGCCTATTGAGAAGATCGATCCGTTGACCCGGCTTACAGGCCTGACGCGCTTGTGTTTATCCAGAACAAAGGTTACGCAGATCGATCCTCTAAGAGGTCTTATAAACTTACAAAAGCTTGCCTTGTACAAGACAGATATCTATAACCTGGACCCATTGTCACAGCTCAGGAATTTAAAGA
The DNA here is from genome assembly GCF_979253085.1 of Dyadobacter sp. AC419. Taxonomy (NCBI): domain Bacteria; kingdom Pseudomonadati; phylum Bacteroidota; class Cytophagia; order Cytophagales; family Spirosomataceae; genus Dyadobacter; species Dyadobacter sp. AC419. Next base: position 173,587 of record NZ_CEEDCD010000003.1, read on the forward strand.
AATTGAATATAAATTTTACAAGAGTTAAGGATATTTCACCATTATTTGGCCTTCAAAGTCTTGAAGAGCTACACTGCTGTGGCACAGAAATTGACCAAGAGCAGTTAAGACTTTTTAAAATCAAATATCCAAAATGCTTAGTAGTGGATGATTATGAACAGCCAGAAACTGAGTATGATGATTTTCAATAGGACGATTTTTAGCATAAGAATCTGGGTAACCGAAACAGAGCCTGAGTTACTGGAGCAAGCACTCTCATCATGTCTAAAAACAAGTGCTCATAGCATACTTAATTTCATGGAGCACTATTTCCAACCGGATGGTTACACAGCAATTTGGCTACTAGGAGAGAGTCATCTTGCTGTGCATACTTTTCCCGACAGGGGAGCATCGTATATAGAGTTGTCAAGTTGCAATCCAGCCAAGGTTGAAGCGTTTGTAGAGGCGTTTCAAATCTGCCGACTTAATATTTTGCAAATCACACACGGCTAAATGAAAGTACTCTTTATAACTAATCATAGAAGCATAGCTGCTCACAGCGGGGGATATATCAGTGACTATATGAATGATCTGCTGTTTTATGGACTTTACGAGATTTTAGGGGCAGATGTTATCGATAGTACTCCTATTGTTTCTTTGTATAAAGATCAAAGGCCTCATGTTGACAAAGAAACTCTTTCGGGGAGGCTTTTCTGCCTTTTGGCTAATTGATCAGAGCATTGCAGATCGCACCTATATCGAAGATAAAATTCGGGATAGGTATTTTGATATCGTTATCTATGGTGCGATTAGACGTTGTCAGGACTTTTACCCATTAGTAGCTAGATCTTATGCCAAGGATAAAGTCATTATTATTGACGGTAGTGATGAACAGGAAATTTTGAACCAGTTTCTGAAGCATCCGTATTTTAAGCGCGAACTTAACACCAAATTAAAGACGGTCTTTCCAATATCATTTTCAATTCCGACCAAAAAAATAGTGGATGAATCATTGCAATCAGTCAAGGTGCAGGCCTTTGGCTCTGTGTTTCCGGGGGTAGAAGATACTTACACTTTCAAGGACGAGCCTACTTACTACGAAAATTACAGGCGGGCATTCTTTGGACTTACTATGAAGAAAGGAGGATGGGATTGTATGCGTCATTATGAGATATTAGCTAACCGTTGTATGCCATATTTTGTCAATCTGGAAAGTTGCCCACCTTTAACGATGGTCGATTTTCCCAAAAAATTAGTAAGCGAAGCAATGCTGTTACTTAATGCTAACAAGTTCGATATCGATTTATACAATGAAATTCTTGATGAAGTTTTCGATTGTACCAAGGAGCGGTTAACGACTAAATATGTAGCTTCACAACTGTTGATGCGGGTATTATAAAGCTATTATGGAGCACGAGTTAGTTATAAACTGGATCTTTAGGCGGGAGCTCGGTTTTATCCCAGATTCTATCTATAGGAAGGAGGTAGGGATATGCAATCAGGTATACCTGATTCATGGGCATGGATGTTCGTTTATTTTAAGAATGAACAGACGGGACAATTACATTTACGGGACTTCATTATTTCTGCCAATATTTAGGACTTTAAGTATTAATGTACCCGAAATAATTGCTGAGTGTTACAATTTGGATTCTTGCGGTTTCTATTACCAAATACAGACATTAGTTGAAGGTATCGATCTAGAGTGTGTCATGCAGGGCTTGACAAAGACTACAGATAAATGATTTGGCCAGTGAAATCGGATGCATAATCAGTAGATTTTCCTTGTTACCTTGTGATCGCTTTTTTGGAGCGTGGACTAGTTGTGTAGAGGAGCGATATAATACTCAAATGGAGGTCTTACTTGCTCAACTAAATAGAATTACTCACCGAATACCCAACTGGCTTACTGACATCTATAAAAATCTTGTTACTAGTAACCTGGTTTATTTTGAAAATGTAAATCCCAGCCTGTATTTTGATGACATGGTATCAAAAAATGTAATGCTTCTAAAAGGGCAATTTAATGGTTTGGTGGATTTGGACTTTATGCGGCGGGGAGATATTCTTGATTTGATTGGAAGAATACTCGGTTGTTGGGAGAATTCAACAAATGGAAGGCTTTATTCAAATGTATTGATGGAAACGCTTAAGTTGACGGTTCAGCAAAGGAATTACGTGGTAATATATGCTATATTAAACCTCATCCAGTGGATCAGTGAGGATGATAATGCAGCTTCTTTAACACGTACTGATACTTCCAATGAAATGGTAAACAGTGTTTTTCGGCTTTGTGGACTACTTCAAAAGTAGTAAATGTCAAGAAACCTGATAGTCCAAAAATATTAATAATATCAAAAATTAAACCTGCTTATAGCAATCGGCGAATCGCCAAACTCGTGAGTCTAGCGATTCACACAACTTATCACATCCCCTTCAACCGCTCCCGCAACCCCTTCATATCCTCACTGATCTTCACATCCAATATCTTAGCATAAATCATAGTCTGCTTCAAAGACCGATGCCCCAGCATTTTGGAAACCGTCTCAATCGGCACCTTATTACTCAGCGTCACGGTAGTAGCAAACGTATGCCGCGCAATGTGAAAAGTAAGCGTTTTGGAAATCCCGCACAGGTTAGCAATCTCCTTTAAATAAGCATTCATCTTCTGATTACTCAGAACCGGCAGCACAACGCCAGCCGCACAACATTGCGGATGATCCTTATACTTCTCGATGATTTCCAGCGCTGTATCTAGCAGCGGAATGCGTGTAGGCGCATCCGTTTTCTGGCGGGTGGTGTCAATCCACGGTTCACCATCCATTCCGACAACAATATCTGTAGCCTTCAGCTGCTTCACGTCGACATAAGCCAGCCCAGTATAGCAGCAGAAAAGAAAGATGTCCCGCACTTGGCTGATCCGTTCAACTTCAAACACCTTCTCAGTAAGTCGTTTCAACTCATCCCTTGATAACGGATTCTTCACAACTTCTTTTTTGGTCAGCTTGAAGCCTTGGAACGGATCCTTCTTCAACCACTTATTATTGACGCAGATCAGCACCACCTTTTTCAGATTGCTCATGTATTTGATCGCCGAATTATGGTTACAACCTCGCGCACTACGCAGCCAGAAATTGAATTCAGTAATGAATTCATAATTCAAGTCTTTGATTGGCATGTCATCCTTCTTGTACTTCCATTTGATGAAGGATGCAGTATGTTCTTTGGCGGTCTTGTACCGCTTCAAAGTGAGCGGCGCGAACTCTTGACCGACGAGTGCTTCCATTTGCTCGTTGTGGTGATGAAAGACTTCAAGAATGGTGCGGGTTTCATTGCTCTTGCCAAGGAGAATGTTTTTCAGCCCTTCTGCGGAAATCTCTTTGTCATCCTCGGTAAGCATTTTCTTGGCCTGGTAAACTTTGGCCGTGAGCATGTCCAAGTACGCATTAAGCGTCTTGGCGTCTTCCTTGTTTCCGGCTGGCCGTCCGACTGATGAATTCCATCTTTCGGTATTCCATAACTTCTTGGTGGATAGTTCGGCGACCTTGCCGTCGACGGTAATTCGCAGATAGATGTAGCGAACTGTTCCTTTTTGATTTCTGGCGGGCTTTAAATAGAAAAGCAGGCCAAATGTTTTCTCCAACATAACACAAGCGTTTAAAAGTGGTTAAATATCGAATTACCACGCTTGCCAATCAAGATGTTTACGTCGTAAACATCTTGCTATCAATTTGTTATGCCGTTTCCAGTGAGTCTTTTTCTCAAAGTGAGTGAACTACACGAAAGACTCACTGGAAACATGGGAATTTTTGCATTTTTTGATATAATCTGAAAAACAAAAATGCCCGCAAATCATTGATTTACAGGCATTTTGTTTGACTTTGAACTTATTTCAAGGGAGGGAGACGGGTCTCGAACCCGCGACCTCTAGAACCACAATCTAGCGCTCTAACCGACTGAGCTACAACCTCCGTTCTGAGGGGAAAACCCCTTTCGAGGACACAAAATTAGGAAAAGGTTTGAAGGTTGCAAGGCTAACAGTGCACTTTTTTTTCAACCTTCAAACCTCAATCTATACTTTCAACCTTTATTTCGCGTCAACATAAAGAGCGTCAGCAGCTTTCCAGTCTACTACGTTCCAGTATGCGTCGATGTAATCAGGGCGCTTGTTTTGATATTTCAAGTAATAAGCGTGTTCCCACACGTCCAAACCGATGATAGGCGTTCCTTTTGCCTCTGCAATGTCCATCAATGGGTTGTCCTGGTTTGGTGTTGAAGTGATCGCTACGCCGTCACCAGATTTGATCAACCATGCCCAACCTGAACCGAAACGGCCGGTTGCTGCTTTTTTGAACTCATCTTTGAATGCCTGGAATGATCCGAACTTAGCTGTGATTGCTTGGGCCAATTCACCTGTTGGTTCGCCGCCTCCGTTTGGAGAAAGTGATTTCCAGAAAAATGCGTGGTTCCAGTGACCACCGCCGTTGTTGCGAACCGGTGCTGGTGCTTTGCTGATGTTCGCGATAATTTCTTCTATGCTTTTGCCTTCCAGTTCAGTGCCTGCTACCGCTGCATTCAAATTGGTAACATATGCCTGATGGTGACGGTCGTGGTGTATCTCCATGGTCAATGCATCGATATGCGGCTCCAATGCATTGTTTGCGTAAGGTAAGGGATCTAGTGTAAATGCCATTTTAAGTGTAGTTTAATGATTAAAAAATGTACTGTATCAGTTGGCTAACAGCAGAAAAAGCCTTTATGTTCTTAATCGCCTAAAAAATTTGAGTAACAGCTCCTGCGATTCATTCCCTAAAATTCCAGTCGTCAAACGCGTTTTAGGATGCAAAATTGGTTTTCCAAGTCTCGAAAATCCCCTCTTTTCGTCCGCTGCTCCAAACACAACCCTGCTCATCTGACTCCAATAAAGCGCCCCTGCACACATCACACACGGTTCGAGCGTCACGTACAAAGTGCAATCCTGTAAATATTTGGCACCCAGATTATCCGATGCGGCCGTGATGGCGATCATTTCTGCATGCGCCGTAACGTCGTTCAGTTTTTCAGTCTGATTATAACCTTTGCCAATAATTCTTTCACCAATGACGACGACCGCGCCAACGGGGATTTCACCTTCGTCATAGGCGATTTCTGCTTGCCGCATCGCTTCTGCCATGAAGAAATTATCGAGAATGTCTGCTTGAATGTCGAGTTTCATATAGTCTTTTAAAGAAAAACGGGACATCTATCGCTATGCAATAAATGTCCCGTGCAAATAATGTCTGATCTATTTTATGGTTTCAAAATACGGATAACTGTATTCTTGTTGCCATTGGTAACCCTCAATAAATATAGGCCGGAAGCGTAACCTGAAAAATCTACTTCTGTTATTTTCTGGCTGATTTGCTTCAATGTTCTTGAACGGCCGTTCATATCGATTATTTCTGCATTGGCATTGTTCGCTGCAACATTTTCTGTGATTTCAACGGTGCATTGCGATGTTACCAATGTTGGATAAACTTTCACCCAATCAGCCGATTTTGGCGGTTCAATGCCCAAAATCGGATCAACCTGAACCCTTGCACTTCCAGCGCCTTTGCCCGTTCCACAGCTATTTGTTACTTTGGAAATCGTGTAAGTCGTGGTTACTCGCGGTGCCAGTTTGAATGTGTAAGGCGTTACCGAAGTTGTGATCAGCGAATCCTTGGCCCCATTGCTCAATGTAAATGTCCACGGTCCTTTTCCTGTCGTTTGAATGCGCATATCCGCCTTATCTCCTACCAGGATCGTCTGCGTGCCTGTGATCGTTGCAACGGGCAGCGGACTTGCCGTGATGGTAATCGCGCTGACACTGCCTTTCACCGTGAAATCCGGGTTCGGGCCTGAACTGATCACCCGCACATAGTAACTGCCTGCAAGCGTCGAGTCCGGGAATGTTGCCGTTACCGAGCTGCTGGTGGCGACAGAAGGAATTGTTACAAATTTGGCATCCGTATTTTCAGTTGCGATCTGCACTTTAAATGTGTTTTCAGCAGGAAAATCACCCGATTGCTGGAAGGGCAAATTGAAGTTTTTACCCGCACAGGCTTCTGCCACGGAAGGATTACCTGAATTAATCGTCGGCACTTTCACGGTTACCAGCGCGCTGCCGATCGGCGTTCCTTTGCCGCATGCATTGGAAACCTCAGTAAGCGAGTAGGATGTTGTTGTAATGGGTTTAACCTGTATTTGATGGTCTCCCTCATTCGTCGTGGCCGTGTCGCCGTTTGACAAGGCGTATCTCCAAGGACCGTCACCCGTAAATCTGATTCTGATCGTTGCTGTTTGGCCTAAATCAATGGTTGAGGTTCCGGAAATTGTCGCCGAAGGCAATGCTTTGATATGGATCTTAATTTCCTCTTTTGGGCTTTCGCATCCGTTTTGTCCGGTTTGCGTTACGTAGAATGAGTAATCCTGAACTTTCTCGGTAAATGGCGTAAATGGCACTCCCTGGAATTCTGTGTCGGTCGCATTGCGATACCATTTCAAAACGGATCCGGTTGCATCTAATCTTGGAGCCACTTCATTTTGGCAATATGCCAATGCAGTAGTCGTTTGCGGTTTCGGTGTTGTATTGATTTTTACATCAATTTTAGCACGATCTCCAAAACAGCCTTCCAAAGATTGACCTACGAAATAAGATGTTGTGCCGCCTTCCGCTGTGGATGGAACCGGCGCATTGTCACTTGGATCACCGCCCGTTTCGCTCGTTCCATACCATTTAAGGATCCCGTTTGTTACAGGAGTTGCCGTCAAAGGCTGCGCTGCAACGAACTGGCAAATTTCGATCAATGGTTTGTCAATACCTGGTTTCGCTGGAAGTGGTTTAACGCGGTATTTTTTGAGGAACTCTTGTCAAGCTTTCGCAACTTTTGGATATCTGGGTTGCGTAGTATGTCGTTTCGCCTGCATTTTTCAAGTTTACTGACGGCGCAGTCTTGGAAGGAGTTCCACCGGTTGCAGCAGTATACCAGTTTACAGTATTTCCGTTCGCAGGTTGCGCTGCAAATGTGTAAGTTTTGTCTGTGCGCTCCTGGCAAACAACCTCGGATACCGTTGGCAATGCTGCCGGAGTGGCATTAATTGTTACATCAAGTTTAGCACGTGGACTCTCGCAAACCAGGCTTCCGTATGTATTGGATTGTGTCAAATAGTAAGAACTCACGCCTGGCGTGGTTGTTCCGGGCGTCGGAGTGGTTGCGTAATTGGTGCCACCCGATGCAGTGTTATACCATTTGTATGTTCCTCCCGAGGGCGTCAATGGAACTGCTTTTACGCCCACGCAATAATCGAGTGCAGTTACGGTAGGCGCAACAGGAGTGTCTTTGATTACTACATCGATTTTTGCTCTTGGTCCTTCGCAAAGCCCGGACGCTGTTTGGCTCACATAATAACTCGTTGTGCCAACAGTCGATGTATTTGGTGAAGGTGCCGTGGATGAGCCATTTCCGCCAGTTGCAGCAGTATACCACTGCAATGCAGTTCCATTAGCTGTTAATGGACTTGCTGTCGAATTCTGGCATAAATTAACTATCGAAGTAACAGTTGGTAATGGGGATAAATTTCTGATTGAAACTTTAATCTCAGCTCTTTTGCTTTCGCAATTGTCAACTGTTTGCGTTACATAATAGCTTTTTGTTCCTATCGCGTTTGTAGTTGGAGTAGGGGCTGCTGCTGAACCGGTTCCTCCTGTGGCAGCGGCATACCATTTAAGATTGCTTCCAGTCGCTGTTAAAGTAGGCGCTGATTCATTTAAACAATACACAAAATCTTTTACTGTTGGCTCTACTGTCTGATTGATCGTCACTTTAACTTCCTTCCTTGCACTTTCACAGCCACCAACTGTTTGACTCACAAAATAGGATGTCGTTCCTGCAGATGCACTGGAAGGTTTAGGCGCAGCGCCCAAAGCAGTTCCGGCAGCGTCAAACCATTTAAGCGCGGTTCCTGTCGCGGTTAATGTAGAAGTGGCTTCATTAAGGCAGTAAGTTACATCGCTCGCAACAGGTGCAGCCGGAGGCACGCAAGCGGATATGGTCACAACAATCTCCGAACGTACACTTTCGCAATTGTTCAAAGTCTGGCTTACGTAATACGTTGTTGTTCCGACAGCTGATGTTGAAGGGATCGGCGCGGTTGCAGATGCGGTTCCGCCTGTTGCGTTGGTTCCGTACCAGTTTAATTTCGCACCCGTTGATGCAGTTGCGCTTAATGCCACTGCTGCCTGATCTTTGGTGTAGGAAACAGGAGTCGTTACTACTGGCTTCGCTGGCGGTGTACAAGCGCTAACATTTACAACGATTTCCGAACGAGTGCTTTCGCAGTCGTTTAAAGTCTGGCTTACATAATAGGTTGTAGCGCCAACAGCCGCGGTGGAAGGAGTAGGCGCAGTTGCCGATGCTGATCCGCCGGTTGCGTTGGTTCCGTACCAATTTAATGTTGCGCCGGTCAATGCTGTTGCTTGCAATGCGACAGCGGCTTGGTCTTTTGTATATGAAACAGGTGTTGTTACAACGGGTTTAGCTGGCGGTGTGCAGGCAGATACATTTACAACAATGGCTGAACGCTCGCTCTCGCAGTCGTTCAATGTCTGGCTTACATAATAGGTTACCGCTCCTACTGCGTCTGTCGAAGGAATCGGCTTCGTTGCCGATGCTGTTCCGCCGGTTGCATTGGTTCCATACCAGTTCAATGTTGCGCCGGTCAATGCGGTTGCTTCCAAAGCAACGGCTGCCTGACCTTTTGTATAAGAAACCGGCGTCGTTACAACGGGCTTCGCGGGAGGCGTACATGCAGCTTTGGTAACATTAACCACAATTTCAGAACGTGCACTTTCGCATCCGCTAACGGTTTGGCTTACGAAAAAGTTTTGAGTTCCTTCTGCGGTGGTTGTGGGCACGGGAGCCGCAGCTAACGCCGTGCCTGCCGTTCCTGCGTCATACCATTTCAGGCCTGTTCCAGTTGCAGTCAATGCCACGGCTTTGGCTCCCACTTCATAAGCGACAGGTGATATCACGACTGGTTTTGCCGGAATCGCATTCACTGTCAATGCAGCACTTTCAGAAGTTGCAATAGCTGGAACCAATAATACGAATCCAATCACGCGTATTTTATATCCAGCACCTGCAACGGTTCCGTTAGGAATGGTTACTGAAATCGGAGAGGTGGCCGAAGATCCCAAATCTGTTGGTGCAGCAAATGAACCGGAGGCGTCAGATAATTGGGCTGTAAAATTTGTGGGAGCTAAGAGGATGTCTTTTGCCGTAAACTTAACGGAAACATTTCCTCCCGCACAGACTTCTGCTGGATCTAAAGCATCTGTTTTAATTGTCTGAGCAAATGAATTTGCCACGCAGAAAATCGCGGCCAGAATTGTAAAAATACCCTTTCTTGTAAATGTTCTGTTCATGTATCTGTCTTAATATCTTTCCGCTAACCAGTTTGTCTGGTAAAGTTAGAGATATTTTTCAAATACACTTTCCCCTGTTTTAAGGAAGCTCGCTTTTCCTTTCAATAAGTGAACTGTAGACGACATCCTGAATTTTCCGGCGCGTGCGATGCGTCGTAATTGCCGTGTTTTCAGCGTCTGGATTGACCCGATTTGACAGAAAAACAAACACCAGATCTTCTTCCGGATCCACCCAAACCATCGTCCCCGTAAAGCCCGTATGCCCGAAAGAATTCACAGACGCTTGCGGTGATACGTAGGAACTGTTCCCATCCGCAGGCGCTTTGTCCCAGCCCAATCCACGGTGATGCGACTCATCATATAAGCGAGAAAACAGTGGAACCGTTGCATTCTCATAATATCTTCTGCCTGCGTAACTGCCTTTCCAAAGGTTCATTTGGAATAAAACGGCAAGGTCACGTGCGGTTCCGAAAAGTCCGGCATGGCCGGCAACCCCTCCTACTATGGCTGCCATCTGATCATGCACGGTGCCTTGTAGAAGCTGGCTCCTGAAACGATAATCCTGCTCGGTTGGCGCAATTTGTTTTTCAGAAAACCGGCGAAGCGGGTTAAAGCCTAGGTAAGCAAGTCCAAGCGGCTCATAAATGTTGGCCGAAACAAATATGTCCAGAGGCTGACCGGTTACTCGTTCAACGATTTTCTGCATAGTCAGGAAACCAAGGTCGCTGTACAAATATCCATAAGTGCCTGCGCGGTCTTTCCGGTTGTTCATAGGCGACTCAATCACCCATTTCCACACAGAATCGCGCATGGCGCCTTTTGTAAAAAGCTTTGGTGCAACCTGCAAATAATAGGCCGTATCAGCTTTGGAGCTGTAATATTCAGGAAGCAAACCTCCGGCCGTCGTTTTGGTGCGATCCCAAAGCGGCGGATAAAATGACACCATGCCCGAACGATGCAGCAGAATGTCCCTGACCGTGAAGTTTTGCTTGTTGGTTCCAACCAGCTCAGGCAAATAAAATGAAGCTTTCTGGTCGAGATCGATTTGCTTGCGATCGTATAAAAGCATAACAGCCTGCAATGTTGCCGAGACTTTTGTCAGCGAAGCCAGGTCGTAAATGGTCTCAGAAGTTACGGGTTCAGGCGTGCGGTAAGTCAGCGCGCCGAATTGTTTGTCATAAACGATTTTACCTTTTCGGGAAACAAGAATCTCACATCCCGGAAATACATGATCATTAACAGCGGCCATTGCCAGCTCGTCAATGCGTTTAAGCGAAGTCCCGTCCATGCCCACACTTTCCGGCGTGCCAAATGCAATGCGGTTAACGGGAATTGTGCTTACTCCACTGCCAGCTTTGAATGTTGCCACTGAAACCGGCAAACGACCTTCGGATTTAATGGCCCCGAAAATGATCTGCGGAACAATTTCCTGCTGGTCTTTTCCGTCCTGACTGGCGCAAATCAACACATCCGTTTCCGGGAAAAAACTGAATGCTGTATGGCGTTCCGAAAATGCAAAGGATCACTTTTTTGTTCTGTTCCTTCAACCGGTTCACAAAGCTCACCATGCCTGCATTCACGCCATAATTGCTGCGGGGATTGGAAGAAATGCCGTGCACATCTACAATAACCGTGTTGTAAGGTTCGAGATAATTGAGCATTTCGGAAATCTGCTCCTGCGAAGACGGGCCTTCGTAGAATGTATAAGAGCGCATAGGTTTGTAAGTCGAAAGCATTTTTTGAAATGCAACGCTACTCCCCTCGCCTATGCTCACGGAAGCCATTTTATCACCGATCACAGATCCGATCGGCAGCAAATTATTATCATTTTTAACAACAGTAACCGAAGCTTCGCAAAGCTCGCGATACAATTCCTTGCTGTTTTCGCTATTCAGGTCGGCGTAAAGATTGTTGGTGTCAACCGGCTTATATTGACTTAGTCCTGACCAATATTTGGCTTGCAGAATGCGCTTAACCTTGTCGTCAATGATTTTTTCACTGATTCTTTTCTGATCAATGGCATCTTTGATCTTCGCTACTGTTTCCGCAAGGGCTTCGGGATAAAGCAGGATATCGTTTCCAGCGATGAGTGCTTTGAGGTTAACCTCGGCCGCTTTGCCCGTTTTCAAAACACCGCGCATATTCATGGCATCCGTAAAAACCAATCCACGAAAGCCAAAGATCTTTACGTAAAAGGCCCGTAACCACTTTCTCAGAAAGTGAGCTGGCCAAATTCGGCGTGCTATCGAGCGCAGGAATGTATAAATGCCCGTTCAAAACGCCCATTAAGCTGTCCGCGATCATTTCCCGATAAGGGTAAAGATCCGTTTCGCTGAGCTGGTCAAGTGAATGTGTCAGAACTGGCAATGTAAAGTGTGAATCTGCGTCGGTATCGCCGTGTCCTGGAAAATGCTTGGCTGTTGCAATGATCTTATTATGTTGCAAACCTTTCATATAAGCAATCGCCTTGCGCGTCACGTTATCACGATCTTCGCCGAATGAACGAATGCCGATCACCGGATTGCCGGGATTGCTGTTAATGTCTGAAACGGGTGCAAAGTTGATCTGAATGCCCAGCCGGCTGCATTGTCTGGCAATGTCGCTGCCCATTTTATAAATGAGCGCATCGTCCTGGATTGAGCCCAGCACCATTTGTTTCGGGAAAGAAATCGTGCTGTCGAGCCGCATACCAAGGCCCCATTCGCCATCAATGCCAATAAAAAGAGGAATTTTGGATTGAGCCTGATAGCGGTTCGTCAACTGCGCCTGACCAACCGGTCCGCCCTGGAAAAAGATCAGACCGCCGATATTAAATTCGTTGACAAGCCGGTCAATGTATTTATAATGAGATTCGTCGCGATTGGAAAAAGTGGCCACCATGAACAGCTGACCTATTTTTTGTTCAATAGTCAGCATTTTCAAAGTGCTGTCCACCCACTCGTTCTCAGGCAGCACGAGCACCGGATCAAGCCGCTTTTTGGCTTTTTTAACAGACTGCTTTACGGGCTTTGTTGCAAGCACTTCCGGTTTTTTGACGACACCAATCATCTTCCAGGCAACGGAAGCCATTGAGGTCAACACCACCAGTAAGATCACACCTGCAATTAAACGAAACCGGCTTAACAACCAATTTTTCATACTCCGAACCACTGATTTTAACGAGGGATTGTTAGGTTATCTGACTTTTGCACTGCTCAAATTGAGTTTATCAAAGGTTACAATAATAACAAAATTCGGTCGTAATAAATCCGAAAAAAAGTTGTTTTAATGCAATTCTAATATTTGACCTCATCAAAGAAAAGCGGCTTTCTGATGCCTGAGCGAACATTAGCTCGTAAGGCTCCGAAAAATTTCTTCCAAAGAATTGCCCGTTTCCCGCAGCTTTTCCAATGAGCTGTCACTCACCACTTTTCCTTTGTTAATGATGATCACCCGGTCGCATAATGCTTCCACTTCCTGCATAATGTGCGTTGAGAAAAGGACTGTTTTATTTTTTCCCGCATTGCGGATCACATCACGAATTTCCTGTATCTGGTTGGGATCCAGGCCAGTAGTAGGCTCATCCAGGATCAGGACGGAAGGATCGTGCAGAAATGACTGCGCTAACCCCACCCGCTGGCGATAACCTTTCGAAAGCTGACCGATCTTTTTTCGCTTCTCCACTTCCAGTCCGCAAAGAGCAATCACCTCGTCGACCCTGGACTTCAATGCAGCTGATTTCATGCCATACAATTTGCCCGAAAACAGCAGGAACTCAGTGACATACATATCCAGATACAAAGGGTTATGCTCTGGCAAATATCCTATTGTCCTCCGCGCCGGCATAGGCTGTTCCGCCACATCAAAATCCGCAACTTTGGCCGAACCGCCGGAAGCCTGCAGATAGCCGGTCAATATCTTCATGGTCGTAGATTTTCCCGCTCCGTTAGGTCCGAGAAAACCCACAATTTCTCCTTTTTTCAAACTGAATGAAATGCCATCGATCGCACGCTGCGTTCCGTAAACTTTCGTAAGATTGGTGACCTGAATTGACATTCGATGTGTGAATCAATGAATATTTTAAACTTTCAAAAATAGCTTATTTCTGAATAGCAGATACATAAATGCCCATTGAACCATTATAAAGGCAATTACTTCGCCAATTGCTTCGACCGGTTCGGGGAAATAGCTGAGTAAGCCTCCGAAAATCGCCTCGGCCGTATAATGGAAATCGATATAGCTGCCAACCATGTAAATCACGATGGAATTCATGCCGATTACGACAAAAAACAAGGTCCATTTGCGATAATTCAGCACATCGACGATCCAATAGAAAAGGGCAAGCAGCAATGTGCTGAAACCACCCGCGCAAAGCACGAACGAACTGGTCCACAGATTCTTGTTGATGGGGAAAAAGTAATCCCAGACCACGCAAAGAAGCAAACTGACAATTCCTGCAAAGACCAGATAAACGACTTTGCTGTTTTTGGACAACACTTCCTCACTCGTTCTCAAAAGCTCTCCTGCAAAAATCCCCATCAAGCCCGTCGCAATGGCTGGAATGGTCGAAACCAATCCTTCGGGGTCATGGATTTTCAAATGCAGCCGGCCGGGAATGACCATTTTGTCAATATAACTCGCCGGATTGCAGTCAATGGTAAGCAAACCCGCGCCGCAGCCCGGCACCGGGAAGAATTTCATAAACAAAAAATAACCGATCAGAATGCTCACAAACCAGATCCATCGGGTGCGTTTCTCTGTGTATAGATAAATGATCTGGGCAAACATTCCCGCTAGTCCGATTCGCGCTAAGACGCTTGGATAGCGCATATTATCCCATTCGGTGTGGAAAATACCATTGTTATAAATCACTCCCAGCAACACCAGGATCAGACCGCGCTGGATTACTTTGCGGATCAGTTCAGATGGCGGCACGCCTTTTTCAAGCCTGCTTCCCAACGAGAATGGTGTTGAAACGCCCGCCATGAAAAGGAATGTCGGGAAGATGAGATCGTAGGCGCGGAAGCCGTTCCAATCGGGGTGTGTAAACTGGTGAGCCATGAAAATTGCCCAGGACCAGCCAGTCACTTTTGCGAGCACAGCGAAAATTTCTTCGCCACCTGAAATCCAAAACATGTCAAAACCACGCAACGTATCCAGCGACAACAATCTCTGCGGCGGAGAACTATCTTTCATCTGATAAAAAAGGGTAAAGAGAAATAAAATTTGGCAAAACGGCCATAGTTTGGAATAAAAACTATTTACAATTACTGTAAAGATTGCAAAAAATCCCATTTATACTCTGGCGCGAAATCACATTTATTCAAAAAAACATATAACTGCCGCAATCGATTATATATCGCAACTGCCAACGGTCGTTATAAGCATCAATATTTCAAATCCACTAATTTTTACCCATGAAAAAACTGCTGATCATCTGGCTTCTGGCCCCTGCACTGTTTTTTTGCAAGCTGCGCAACTTCCAATACAAATAACAGATCGGACAATGAGGAAGCTTATCGCGAGGAGGAGCCCGTCACCAACAGCAAGCTCAACAACCGCAGGCTCGAAAAGAACCTTGACCGCTTCGCCGAAGAACTGGACCTGAGCAAACGTCAGCAAAAACAATTGAAGAAAATCGACCGCCGCTATGCAAGAATGGACCGCAAGTTGTCCAGAAATGACGAAGCCAAACGCCGCGATCGCAAAAGATTGGCCGAAGAAAAAAGACAAGAAATCATCGAAGTCCTCACCCCGGAGCAGCAACAAACATTACAAGCACTTGCCAAAAAAGGAAGGTTCAGCCTGGATCAGTTGTTTGGGAAGTAACTCACTTCAACCCAGCAAGCCAAGCTTCAACCGTTGGCCCGGTCATATCAAACAAGATGCCGGGAAGTAAGCCAAGCAGGATGGTCAGGATTACTAGTGGGATTAACATTCCTTTTTCGCGTCGGGTGAGGTCGGAGAGGACGTGGAGGCTGCCGTTTTTGTACCAAAATGCGCCGAAAAACATGCGTTGGTAAGTCCAGAGGAAATACGCGGCTGCCAGCACAATCCCTAATGTTGACAATGCGGGAATCCAGACGGGCAGTGCGTCGGATTGGAATGCGCCCATTAATGTGAAAAGCTCACCTACGAAGCCTGAAAATCCGGGAAGTCCCAGCGAAGCGAAGAATGCTATTCCCGTAATAATGGTGTATTGCGGCATTACGGCGATTAAACCACGATAATTATCGATGCGGCGGTCGTGTGTGCGGTCGTAAACAACGCCGGTCAGGATAAATAACATGGCCGAAAGCACGCCGTGACTGACCATCTGGTAAATCGCTCCGTTAATCCCTTCTGCCGTAAATGCAGCAATGCCGAGCAACACAAAACCCATGTGCGAAACAGAGGAGTAAGCGATCATTTTCTTCAAATCACTCTGTCCTAATGCGTTGAACCCGCCGTAAATGATTGAGATCATGCCGAGTATGGCCAGTGGAATTGCGCTGTATAATGCTTCGGCAGGGAAAAATCCGTCGACGATCCGGATGAATCCGTAACCGCCTATTTTTAGCAAAATCCCCGCAAGCACTACGGAAATGGGCGTCGGCGCTTCTACGTGAGCATCGGGCAGCCAGGTGTGCACGGGAACGACGGGCAATTTTACTGCAAATCCTATGAACAAAAACCAGAATGCGAGTAACCGTAACGGAATGTTGCCAATGAAATATTCGGAGGCAATGCTCAGCAGCGAACCCGGAATGTAATTATTCGGATCGGCCAAGTATGCGAAACGAAATGTATGAACAAGTTGCTCAGGAGCGATTTTACCATCAATAAGCCATTGCTGGATCTGTCCGATCAGGTCGGGATGGATGGGGTCGTCGATTCCTAAAATGCCGACTGCTTTTGCTGTTTCAAGCGGATCGATTACTGACAAATACAATGCGATCATCACGATCAGGATCAGCAGCGAGCCAAAAAACGTATAAATAAAGAATTTCAAAGCCGCGTATTCACGCCTCGGACCGCCCCACAAGCCAATGAGAAAATACATCGGCAGCAGCATGAATTCAAAAAACAGATAAAAAAGAAAGAAATCCTGCGCCAGAAAACAGCCGATAACGCTGCCCGTAAGCAAAAGATACAATGCAAAGTAAGCGCGCGATTTTTGAATGACATTCCAAGAACTAATCACACCAACGAACAGCACAACGACGGCCAAAAGCACAAGCGGAAAGCTGATTCCATCCACGGCAAGCGCATAATCGATCGAAACGACGCCTAATGCACCAATGGGCAGTGTGATCCAATCCGTCGCTTCGGAAAGCTGATATTCCGGATTGCCATTATCAAAGCTCAAATACAGAAATATGGCAAGCAAAAGCTCCAATGCAAGTGCAACCAGCGCGATGATCCTGAAATTTTCGGGGCGTTGTGCCGGCCAGACAGCCACGGCGGCGGCCCCAAGCAAAGGAATGGCAATAAGTAACGTAAGTATATGATCAATCATCAAGTATGAAATTAAAAAACCGGTCGCGCGAGCATGCTCACAAAATGACCAGCCACAATATCAGTAAAAATACGCCCATGGCCGTCACAATGTAATAGGACTGGATTTTCCCATTTTGCAAATTGCGAACCGCTTGCCCGCCCGACCTGATGGAATAAACGATAAGATTGACGCCTCCATCGACAAAAAACCGGTCGAACCAGCCGATCAGATGCCCCAGCACGACGCTTATCTTCGCGATCCGGTCTACAACAGAATCAATGAATCGCTTCTCGAATATTTTTAAATATTTAGTAATGAATGCAAAAGGAATGATGAAATATTGGGTGTTGGAATAATCTCTCAACCATGCGATTTTTTGAATGCCAGTCACTGGTGCATCAACTGCGTTTGTCAAAACGCCAAAAGGATTTTCAGTTTTGATCTCTCTGAAAGCCAGGAAAATGGAGAGCAATGTTACAGCGCTGGCCACAAACGGCACCCAGGCCAAATGTGCTTCTCCTTCTTGCCCGATCAATGCTAAAAACCATCCCGAAGCATTAAAGGGATTCCAGGAAAACCAGAAAAACAGCGATAATGCTGCCAGCAGCGCCATCAGGAAGCCACATAACAGCAGGCGACTCGTGTGGATGGATCTGGGAAACTGAAAACCTGTTTTGTCCAAAAAACACCAGCCACAACTGCCTAGTCATGTAATAAGCGGTAAGTCCGGCGGAGAAAATGACAAGGATAGGGAAGATATAAAACAATGCACCAAGCTCGCCAGCCCAAAGGAAACCTTCGGTAATGATGGCGTCTTTGGATAAAAATCCTGAAAAAAATGGCAGTCCCGCTAATGCTGCGGCACAGATTGAGAAACAGATAAATGTTAATGGCAATGCTTTTCTGAGCCCACCCATTGTGCGCATATCCTGCGGATTGAAGCCTGCATTTGCGTCGCCGGGCGTTACAGCGTGAATGACCGATCCTGCCGAAAGGAACAATCCTGCTTTGAAAAACGCATGCGTTGTCAAATGAAAAAGAGCAGTTTGCCAGCTTCCGAAACCCACCGCGATCACCATTAATCCAAGCTGGGACATTGTGGAATAGGCCAGAACGCGCTTGATATCCCAAACCTGCATGGCCTTAATGGCGCCAATCAGCATAGTGAGCGTTCCGATGATTGCAATGACCAATCGGGCTTCGAATGTGAGGAGAAAGGATATTCTTGCCAATAAAAAAATGCCGGCCGCAACCATTGTGGCGGCGTGAATAAGCGCAGAAACGGGCGTAGGGCCTTCCATTGCATCGGGCAACCAGCCGGAAAGCGGAAATTGCGCTGATTTTCCCATACAACCACCGAAAAGACAAAGTCCGATGGCTGTTAAAACACCAGGAGAAATCGTATCGAGGTTAAGCGCAATTACTTCAAAGTCGGTAGAACCAATATAGTAAAACAGCATTAAAATGCCCGTAAGGAATGCTGCATCGCCAATTCTGTTTAGCACAAATGCCTTTTGCGCAGCCCAAACGGCCCTTGGTTTAAAATACCAGAATCCAATAAGCAGATAAGACGAAAGCCCCACAAGCTCCCAGAAAATGTACATCACCAGCAAGCTGCCCGACAAGACAATGCCGATCATGGAAAACAGGAATAGCTGAATGAATGCGAAATACCCGTGCAGATTTTTGTCACCGTGCAGATAGGAAACTGAATAAAGCTGGACCAGCAATGCTACGAAATGCACAATGACCAGCATTAAGCAAGTCAGCACATCAAACCGGAATGTAATGTCAATGGAAGTTTGCCCGATGGTGAGCCAGTGCAGATTTACAATGTGAAGCGCCTGCACATCTGCATATAACAAGCTCATTGCCAATCCCGCAGCTGTAATCAATGCACCTGCCCAGCCTGCTGCTTTATTAAAACCTTTACCAGCCAACCACAGCAGGAGAAAGCCCGAAAACGGCAGCCCTAACAGCAGATAAGCAGGTAAAAAGTACGCAGAATCGGGCATAGGGTGCTGGAAATGTTTGTTTCGGCAAATATCTTTAATTCATGGCCGAATTCAAACAGCGCTAGATGTCTTTCTCAATTTCCTCGATTTTCTCAGAGCCGTGGATCACAGCCAGCAGTTCCTTAATGTCATAAGTGGAACGGTTGTAAGAATTTCCGAGTACAATGATCACCGCTTCGTCGTCGGGGCAAACCCAAAGCATGGTGTTATAACCCTTCCACCAGCCACCGTGATAGATGAAACGCGGCGTATGGTCTTTCTTAATGTGCATGCGGAAACCGTAACCGTAATTCCTGATGCCTTCCCGCTCGAAGCTTCTGGGTTTGAATGCTTCGTCGAGAAGCTTTTTATCCAATAATAATCCTTGTGATAAGCCATTGTAAAAGCGATAAATGTCGCCTGTTGTGGAATAAAGGCCTTTATCTCCGACCACATCATCGTAATAATCCTTTTCCAAACGCCGCCCGAACTGATGCCCGGCGGTCCGGAATTGCACGGCTGCGCTGGATGTGTCCGTTACCAGAAATGTATTTGTCATGCCCAGCGGAGCAAAAATTTCGTCAAACAAATATTGACCAAAAGGCTCTCCTGACACTTTTTCGACAATCGCGGCAAGCACGCAATAGTTTGTATTGCAATAGTTAAATGACCTTCCGGGACGGTTATAAGGCGTTGGTGTAGGCACAACCTTGGCATACCAGTCCATGATATCCAGGTTGTTAGGATATTTTTTGCCGTGACGAACGCTGTCTGCAAACGAATAAATGTAATTGGGAAGCCCGCTGCGATGGCTCAGCAACATATCCACTTTAACGCCATGATAAGGGAAATCAGGGAAAAATCGCTGAACAGAATCGTCCAAGCTCACCCTACCCTCTTGCACAAGTTTCAAAAGCGCAATGGCGGTGAATGGCTTCGAAAGTGAAGCAAGCTGAAATCTTGAATGACTGTTTAAAGAATCCTTCTCCTTAATGTGTGCAAAGCCAAATGAATTTTGATACAAAACCTGCCCCTTCTGAACGATAAGGACATTTCCGTTGAAGCCAGCCCGCTTTTTCCGCCTGAAAATATCTTCAATTTTGGAAATTTTCAGCGCCGTAGCAGCATCCGGATTTTTAACCGGAACGGGATCCAGCTTGGAAACCATTTTGCCATCGACCATGATTTCCTCAGGTCCCGTCTTCTTTTTCCTTACTAATCCCCAGGAAACGAGCAGGATCACCAGGACAGCTAATGCCGCCCACCACACTTTCGGCTGCACTTTTTTCAACATAGGCTTCAAGCCATTTATATTCATTCGAACGTCGCTTTCCTAACGATAAAACGCAGGCAATTTTTATACTAGAGCAATACAAATTAAACGCACAATATTTTACGGAACTAATACTTTCGCATGTTCTTTGCGGCCATTTTTTAGATAGGTTAGCAAATATATTCCTGGCGGAAGCGGCTTAGAGGGCAGCAGATCGATAAATCCGGCTGGATTCTTTTGGCGAGAGACCAATATACGTAAACCGCTCAGATCCGTCAGTTCAAGTCCTTGCAAGTCAATGTCGAAACCGAAAATCGCAATCTTTTCCGGCGACGCAGGGTTAGGCGCAACATGAAAATTTTGCCGATCGCTCAGGAAGTTCGATTCTGCGATTTTTGAAAGTGAAAACCGGTTGTCTTTGTCGATCATCCGAAGCCTGTAATAGTTGATTCCCGGAGCGGGATGCTCATCTTCGAAGTCGTATGGCGTCCGTCCGCTGGTCTCGCCGCTGGCAGTCACCGTTCCGATTGTTTCAAATTTTTTCAGATCGCTGCTCCGCTCGATGACGAATTCTTTGCTATTCTTTTCCCAGCTCGTTTCCCATGATAGCTGCACTTTGCCTTCAACCGAAACTGCCTTAAAGAATATCAGATTGACGGGCAGGATAATGGCCAGCACTTCACCATTAACGATCACTTCATCCAGCCAAAGCGTGCCGTAAATGTTGGTCGGACTGTAACCGTAAATCCTGAATGTGAATGTGTTTTCGGACAAATTGTTAAATCCCGCAGGCACAGAAAAAGAATAAAACAGATTCGGTTTAACGAGGGAAGATGCGCTGAGATCGGATGCAAAACCATCGATACTCGTCCGGATTCTGAATTTTGCAGGTCCGTCGGGAGAGCGCCTGAGGCGAAAATCAATGTTTGTAATGTTGTATTTAAATGACTTTGCGGAAAATGTGAATTCCATGTAACGGCCGTCCGAAAAAGCAATTGGCCAAGGCCTCACGACATAAGCCGCGACGACCGCTCCACCCAATCCGTAGCCGCCATTGAGTGCATTGGTGTTCCCGCCCCCGACCAAAACGGCATCAACCGGATTAAAATTAGCATGATTAGAAACCCCGGTCAGCATGTAATCCATGGACCATTTGATTTTAAATGCTTCCTGCGCGGAGCAGTTGAAAACAAAAAGCAGCACCATTGACAATGTCAGAATGGTGCTGCTGTAAGAAGAATAGAAGTTCTTTTTCAAGTCCGTGATTTTAAGATTTACAGTATTTACTTTATTGATACGGTAAATCTCAAATCGGTCACGGACCGAGCAATTTTTTATTTAAAATTCTGCACTCTTCGGATATCTTGGGAAAGGAATCACGTCGCGAATGTTGCTCATACCCGTCACAAACAGCACCAAACGCTCGAATCCAAGTCCGAAACCGGAGTGTGGTGCC
This sequence comes from Dyadobacter sp. AC419, assembly GCF_979253085.1. NCBI lineage: Bacteria > Pseudomonadati > Bacteroidota > Cytophagia > Cytophagales > Spirosomataceae > Dyadobacter > Dyadobacter sp. AC419. The sequence continues at coordinate 195,193 of NZ_CEEDCD010000003.1, forward strand.
GTTCCGAATTTCCGCGTTTCCAAATACCACCAAAGGTTTTGCGGATCGATGCCAACCTCGTGCACACGTCCCAAAAGTTTGTCATAATCCTCTTCGCGCTGGCTTCCGCCGATGATTTCACCAATGCCCGGGAACAGCACGTCCATCGCACGAACCGTTTTTCCATCCTCATCAAGCTTCATATAAAACGACTTGATTTCCTTTGGATAATTGGTCAGGATAACCGGCTTTTTGAAATGTTTTTCAACCAAATAACGCTCATGCTCGCTGGAAAGGTCGATTCCCCAGCCAACCGGATATTGGAATTTCTTCTCTTTATGTGGTTTTGATTTAAGCAAAATCTCAATCGCTTCCGTGTAAGTCAGGCGCTCAAACGGATTGTCGACAACGAAGCTCAGTTTTTCCAAAAGTGGAATAGAACGCTCATTTTGCGGTTTGTTCTTATCTTCTTCGGCCAGCCTGTTCTGCAAGAAATTAAGATCATCCTTGCAGTTGATCAAAGCATAAGTGATTACTTTCTTAACAAAATCCTCCGCCAGATCCATGTTGTCTTCCAGCTCGAAAAACGCCATTTCAGGCTCAATCATCCAGAATTCAGCCAAATGGCGTGTTGTATTGGAATTTTCAGCACGGAATGTAGGTCCGAATGTATAGATTTTGGAAAGTGCCATCGCCCCCAACTCGCCTTCCAGCTGGCCGGAAACGGTCAAGTTCGCCTCTCTTCCAAAAAAATCTTCTTTAAAATTGATCGCACCTTCGTCAGTTCTTGGCAATTTGTTCAAATCCAAAGTTGTAACCCGGAACATTTCACCAGCGCCTTCTGCATCCGACGCAGTAATGATCGGCGTGTGTAAATAGAAAAAACGGCCTTCGTTAAAATATTGATGCACCGCAAAAGCCAATGCATGACGAATGCGCAGGATCGCGCTAAAAGTGTTAGTACGCGGTCTCAAATGCGCTATTTCACGCAAAAATTCGAGTGAATGTTTCTTAGGCTGCAATGGAAACTGATCCGGATCAGCTGTTCCGTAAACGAGAATGTCTTCGATTTTAACTTCCACCGCTTGTCCTGAACCCTGCGATTCGACCAATGTTCCAGTGATCTTCAAGACAAGAACCCGTCGTCACCGTGCTCAGCAGCTCAGCCGAAAAATGCCCCGGCTCAGCCACGGCCTGAATATTATGGATCGTAGAACCGTCATTTAACGCAATAAAAATCGCGTTTTTGCTCTCACGTTTTGTCCTCACCCAACCTTTTACAACGATGGTTTGGCTTTCAGGAGAAGTCTGTAAAATGTCTTTGATCTGCAACGGTCCCATTTTCTTATTTTTTCAATCTTAATTTACTGAATGCTTGTAAATCCGGCCCTGCCGAATGAGGCGCAAAATTACAAATTACCCTACGAAAACCTATTCCGCACGGGTAACTTACTTTTGCCGGGGAACCGCGCGTTGCGGAGAGCGGTTTTCGACTTAATTTTGTTGTCTACTTTGTAAAAAAGACTTTCTGCTTTGAACAATCGAATCGCACTCATATTATCGGTGGTCTTTCACCCGCTGATTCTTACAACTTATCTCTTTGCATTGCTTTTTATAGTTTCGCCGGACCTGGTCGGTGTCAGCGCTTTTGAACTGCCTGCATTAGGAAGCCTACTGCTGCTTTTGTTCCTGAACACATTCATTGCCCCCACGCTGGTCGTTTATTATTTTCAAAAAATGGGCATTATCAGCACAATGCATGTCGACGATCTTTCCGAGCGCAGGCTTCCTTACCTGGCCTGCATCATTATATACGGAATTGCTACTTATCTTTTCGGCTGGCAATTGCAACCGATCAGCGAAATGGCGCCTCAGATTTCCATTATTCTCGGAGGCGCAACGGTTTCTTTATTAATCGTCACGGTGGTGAGTTTATTTTGGAAAATCAGTGCGCATGCAACCGGCATCGGCGGCACCATTGGCATGCTGGCCTGTCTGCTAATGCGTAATGATGAGGCCCAATTGCTTACACCATTGCTTGTTATGGTCCTGATCGCCGGCTGGCTGCTCAGCGCGCGACTGCATTTGAATGCGCATACTCCAGCACAGATTTTCGTTGGATTTCTGACTGGCGTTTTGGTAAGCAGCCTTACGGTTTACTTTTTCTTTTGATCAAAACTTTCATCGTTATGTATCAGCATCTGATTTTCGAAAACACCGACGGCGTTGCGCGGATTACGCTCAACCGCCCGCAGGTTTATCATGCATTAAGCCCTGCTTTGATTAACGAAATTACGATTGCTGTCAAATCAGCGGAAGCTGACGATTCCGTGCGCGTCGTCCTCATTACCGGAGCAGGAGAAAAGGCTTTTTGCTCCGGCGCCGATTTGAAAGACGTTTCCGATTCGGGCCGAACCGCTGGTGAAATCCTGAGAGAATATTACAATCCGATGATCCAGGCAATCCGGAACATTCCCAAGCCCGTTGTATGCAAGCTCAACGGCCTCGCTGTGGGCGCAGGCTGTTCACTCGCCCTCGCATGTGACCTCGTCATCGCCCGTGAAGATGCATATCTGAGTTTACTTTTTGTTCAAATTGGCCTCATGCCAGATGCAGGCGCTACATTTTTCCTGCCGCGACTGGTTGGAATGGCAAAAGCATTTGAGATCGCATCTACGGGGCGCAAAGTTTACGCCCCGGAAGCCGCCAGCATCGGCTTGATCAGCCAGTCAGTCCCCGCCGCTGACCTGGATGCCACCGTCGAAAAAGCCATCGCCTATTATCGTTCCGGACCAACCAAGGCAATCGGCGCCATGAAGCAAGTTTTGAACCAATCCTTCCACTCCAATCTCACCGAAATGCAGCATTTGGAGTTGATAAACCAAGAAAAACTGTTCGAAACAGCCGATGTAAAGGAAGGAATTACATCTTTTTTACAAAAGAAAAGCCCTGATTTTCAGGGGAAATAAAATAACTAAGAAAGTTTTTTAGCAATTTTCATCATCCACTATTGCTCAAAACACCTCCATTTCCTATCTTTGCACTCCAATTAAGGAATTGGTTGCGTAGCTCAATTGGATAGAGCACCTGACTACGGATCAGGAGGTTTGGGGTTCGAATCCCTACGTGACCACAGAAAGTTCAAAAAAGCCGCATAACTACACGTTTTGCGGCTTTTTTTGTGTTTAAATGTTGCTAGCATAACAGAAGTGTAGTTTACACTTATTATCTTTTGATTTGCAAACCAATGCATATCCGTCAATAGTAATGTCACCTTCCAGTTCAGATAATGATCATTTTGGAGAATTTTCTTACAGACTTGCAGTGCTTCGAGATAGAGGAAAGGACTTGAAGAAAGAGTGGTATATTGAATTTTACGCTTGGAATGAAGAAACCAACGCATTGAAGCGAAAGAGGGTAAAAATATCAATGTCCTTCCTAGACGTTAAAAGCCGAACAGCCGAAGGTAAAAGACTGATAACCAGTGCAAACAACTTACTAAAAAAAGGGTATCATTTTACAAAACCTAAAACCGTTATCGAGCCGGATACGATTAAGGAGGATAATGATTTGGTAAAGGCACTTGAATTTATATTAGGCTGTACATCTGTAAGTATTGGTTCGAAAACCTTGGTGTCCTATCAAGCAGCAATTAATAAACTGAAAACTTTCGCCGGAGACCGTAAAATGCACATTTCCGAATTCAACACAAAAGATGCCTATGCATTCCGTGACCACATGCTTAACAATCTCAAAAACACCGCACGCACCGCCAATAACACTATTCAGTTTCTTCATTCCCTGTTCAATAAGCTTCAAGAACGAACCGGTATAGAGAAAAACCCGTTTGGTGTGAAGTCTCTAAGAACATTAGCCACAACAAAAAATATCGCGTTTTCAGACGAAGACAGAGCTGTGCTAGAAAACGAACTAAGAACCAATTACCCCGACTTATTTCTTTTCACCAGGCTTATCTATTTTGGGTTCATACGTCCAGGTGAACTCTTAAAGTTAAGAATGGAGAACATTGACCTAGATCAGCGGTATATCGCTATTCACGGATCGATTAGCAAAAGTGGTAAGACAGAGACATCACAGATAATACCGGCATTGGCCAATGAATTGAAGAGTCGGGTTCATGTTTGCGAATCCAGAATACTTATTATTTTCAACTGGTATGAAACCAGGAAAATATGCTCTTAGCAAACAAGTGCCATTCCGAAGGCATGAGAATGTCTTGAAAAAGTTGGGGATGCTAGAAAAAGGATATACGCTCTATTCCTGGAAACATACAGGCGCGGTCAACGCATATAAAGCAGGGGTAGGATTAAAGGAATTACAAGCATTACTTCGCCATTCCTCAATTCAGATTACAGATATTTATTTGAAGTCGCTCGGTCTGCGGACTGATCCGAACCTAAAAAATTACTTCTGGTAAAAACCAAAGATTGTTTGGATTTTCAGCGCGCCGCACATCGGCCGGCGAATTTATTTTTCTCGATATTAACCGGACGCGCAAAATATAATTCTGAGTGATAAGGTGATTATTTTAAGTGCTTGCTAAGTACCCAAAAGGCAGTGAAGACGCCCCAGAACTGCAATTGCGGACTACGGGGTTGATTGCCTCCTAGCCACGTCACAAAGTGCTCACAATTGAAGTCTATTAGATGGAACGTCCGATATTTCAGCTTGCTTACTCCTAATTCGATTTCATTTAACGAAAGGCCGGATTGATAAACTTCAATAACGTCTCGTTCCGACAACCATTGTTCTAAACTATCAGTCACAATCGACCCTCCAACACAATTAACTTTTGTAGCGGAATCATGAATAACGTTTATTGATTCTCCCGTTCGCGTACTACGATGCCAACATGACGAATCAACGGAATAAATTCAGCCGTCGCAATTATTATATCACCAGTCTCATAGTTCCGCTGACCCATTTTCAAGAGTTTTCGCTAAAAATATATGCCGCTGTACCAAACAGGAGAATTGGCATTATGTTTATTTTAGTCAATTCATTCTGATATCGCTGTCTATACCCTTCCAGGAGCTGTAAATCAGCACTTAGCTTCACTGCTTCATCGCGCATCTGTCTTAACCTTTTATCGTCCTTTCGTTTCTCAAAAACATTGATAACGATGCCCGCTGCAATCATGGCAGCACCGACAGCTTTGGAGTATTTTGCTATCTTTCGCCATTTCCTTCACCTGACCCCTTAAGATCTAAGCCGGTAATAAGAATCCCAACTGTTTGCATCCATTCAGCCGTATCGCTCTTACCATCAAGGCGGGCAGCTTCAAAGGCTAGTCCATCGAGAGCAGCCTTGTATTGGTATATGCCAAACTCCACATTGATAACTTGATGTTTCAGCCATGCCTTTCTATCACTGGCTTTGGGGTCGTATGCTAATTCCTGCCTTTGAAACAAAGCAGGAGTAAATGGTATCGAATTTGTTTTCAATGTACTGTATGCCATATAAGTCTCAGTTTGATGATTAACTATTACTGTAAATATAACCATAAATATCTCATTATCAAAATGTTATACTTATATTCGAGTAATAGTTTTTACGGAAACCATATAATTTGAAATCATTTTTTCAAATTATATGATCTGCATATGCACTTGTGATACTTCGAGTCCTGCATGATCCTGGATAATAAAATATAGTGAAAAGCCGCCGAAAAGAAGGCGAGTTCCAGATATCAAAATTTGCTTACTATAAATGCGCTTTTGTTGCATAAGTGGTGCACAAAAATCAGTCAAAAATCGCTATGTTATTGCTTGATTTATCCCTGCGGAATCGGTCACATTATCGCTGCATTATCGGTCACATTATCGCTGCATTATCGGTCAAAAAGGTATCAAAAATGCGGGTTGAATCGCTCAAAAATCGCGTTTATTGGCTTTTGTTAAACGAATCGATAAGAAAGTCATTAAAGTCATTGTGATTTGGGTATAATAACTGTGAATGGTTGCGGACTGATGAACTGTGTTTTTTTATTTTTTCGACCGATCGCAACCCGGCATCATCGTTATCTAGAAAGCAGTTTACAACTGTGTTTTCGTCGATATGTGAAAACACTTGTTTCAGGTTGCTCGTCGTATTTAGAATGATCGTTGTTACTGATGGCTGATCCTTTCCAAAAAAACGAAGAGCAGATAAAAAATCAAAAAATCCCTCGAACAGACATAGAGCATTCGTGCCCCTATCAATCGTTGTTATCCCGTTTTCTGTCTTCCCTTTAAAGCCAAGGCCGTTTCTTAGATCGAAACCGGAATTATCATTTTTAAAGCCAACAGCAAAATAGTGTTTACCATCAATTTCGTAGTGCACCTCGCTCAAATATCTGAAAGCATGTTTTAATAATACTCCACGGCTCGTAACATAACGAATCAATGCCTTATGCCTGAGTTCATGAACGCTGGTTATCGCGATTTTCCGCTGACGGTCTTCAGAATCAATTTTGCCGCTAAAAGAAAAGGAATGAGTACTCGGAAAATAAGTTGTAAGCAAGATTTTTACTGCATCAATGAAGCTGCAATTTTCAATTTGTTGAACCAATCTGATGGCATCACCTTCATATCTTCATTGCCCCCAAAATCGTTATAACTATTTTTGCCAACATTAACATAGAACGAAGGTGAACTTTCATTCCGTAGCGGTGATAAGTACAACAGCTCCCCCTGCAAGTCGAATTGGTTCAAAGTTTTTTGATTTTAGGTAGTCTGCAATGGGTACATTTCGCGCCTGCGTTAATTGCTCCTCACTGAAGTTATTTGTACTTTTCATATTTGTGAATGCTGATGAACGTGATCTAGAAAATATAATATCTTTTTTTAAACATTTTACATTAATACATTACTACAAATCCTTATTAGTTACTGATTATAAGACCGTTAGATTCTTTTCTTTTAGCGGCAAAAAGAGTACTACGACCTACCTACAATCCAAAAATTCCTGACCTGTATTAAGTATGTAGTAACCTTGTAGTAATGAAAGAAATATTAATCTTTACTACACATAAACTACTGGAAGACAGGCTTTTTTATTTCAATTGTATTAATGTTGGTATGAGAATTATCAAAATACTCAATATGCGATGCGTTTTTGAGGCGAATGAAATACTTTAAAGTAGGATAATTCGAGTTTATCCTTGTAGAGCTTTTCTTGTATCCAAGACTGGTAAGTGCCCGACCAATGCTGATATTGGTTAATCGTACTTTACTATTTACAATTTGGTTAAGAGCGGGACTCGATGTCTGTGGGAGTTACGACCAGTGCATCCATATCCTTCGAGTCAGACGGCTCAAAATATTTTTGAATCAAATCAGATTCCGGAGTGGATTTTTGGAAATCCTTATTATACCGTTCTACCTCATCCATTTCATCTTTTGTGAGTTCTCCTTTCTCACCAGCTTTCACCAATGCATAGACCTGTGACCATACTTTGTCAATATCAACATTCTGCTTATAACCAAGTGAACCGCCGTTGTCATGTTTAATTGTGTCTATTTCTGTAACTATCCAGCGGACATTTCCTGTGGGATTCGGAAAGAAATTCTTGGTCATTTGTTGTGCCGAAAAAACTTGCCCTACGTATCTGGATAACATCTTTTGTTCCATAATGAGGGCGAACTTTGGCATCTGCTTGTGAAAAAAGAGACTTGATTTTGTTAGCATCAGCTTTATTTAAGTCGCGTAATTCATCGATGTTAATCATGAAATTTTGACTGAGTGCTAAATTGCTGTCCTTGTGATCCAGGGGAGGATTCTCTTTATAATAGCCCTGTTCTCTAATATTGGTGGACAAAGAAAACGTATGAAGAAACTTTTGCCAGCATTTTGCCCACCTAACAAGACAAAGCATTGTTTATTAAATTCGATCTTTCGAAGTGCACATGCGACAGTGCGAATAAGATGCTTACGCAACATTCGATTAAACCACTGTTGCTTTGACTTTTCCTTCACAATCACATAGCTACACAACTCTTCGATGTAATCATTATCGCCTGTATTCCAGGTAGGTAGATTTTCAAAGTAATAGACAAATGGATTAAAGTCAATCGCAAACGTTGATGAAAGAAGTAAATCATCAAGTATTCCCTTAAATCCTGTTTCACCTCCTATATCTTGTAGAGCTAAACGTATATCAGCTTTCAATCTATCATCCACACTGCGCCACTCAGCTCCCTTGAGATCACGGCATTCCGTTTCTTTAGTCACCACATTAAATCGAAATTCATAAAGGGATCTAAGAGTGTTTTCTGACCGTATTTACTTTATTGCTTTTTCCGTCTGGCTGTTGTTTTTATTTTTTGGTTTAAACTGTTGTTAGTCATATCTTTACACGGTTGTTACGTTTTGCCACGTATTGTTGAAATAAGGTTTGGATCTTTTGTTTAAGAAAATTCCCCGTTTAAGGCCGGGGAATTTTTTAGTTAATCTTGTTGCATAAAATCTAATTGTTTTACCAATTAGGCACGACCCGTAAGCTCGTCACAAACATCATCAGTAGAATATAAAAGCACTCTCTCAGTAAGCACTTTTTCAACCGCTTCTCGTTTAATTAATTCTAGTATCACGTTTCGTTCCGCATCATAAGCCCTACGTGATAATTCCTCCATCATTTCCAGATTGTTACAGAATTCAGTTTCGATGAAGTTATAAAGAGCTTTAAAGCATTCTTTCGAAACGTCTTGATTTCTAGCCATGGTTATGTTTTTTTGTGATTAGAGTAAAAGTTAAAAATTGACAAATTGCCGATTATTTGAATTGTTTGTTTATACGGCTTTAAGCGGTTTTATAGTTGCTACTAGGCTACCATCGCCACCATCGCCTAAAAATTTCGAAAAGTCTCTTACGACCATTTCCGGCTGTATGTGCGCGATAATGATCCAATGTCATTTGGACATTGGAATGTGCCAACATTGCCGAAACAGACAATGCCGGGACACCTGCTTTCAAGTAATGGGTGGCAGCTGTATGTCTCGCAATGTGAGTTGTCAATCTCTTTCTGAATACCCAGAACCAGGGCAACTTGCTTTAAGTGTTGATTGTATTTTTGATTTGTTCTGACAGGAAAACAGACACCATATTCCCGGCATACTGAGTAATCTTTATATTTAGCCAGCAGTGCAAGTGCTGCCGGGACCAACGGACATACTTGGAGAACATTAGTTTTCTGACGCGGAATTAAAATACAAAATTTACCGTCAACGGTCGAGATGTGTTTCGGTGTAAGGTCTAACAATTCCCTGTAACCCAGACCAGTATAGATTTGAAAGAGAAATAAGTCACAGGACAAGTGTAAAGCGTCACTAGCAAACGTTGCGCATTGCAACAACCCAATTTCTTCTTCGGATAGAAAATCCCGCTTTTTTCTTTCAAGTTTTTTTCTGTAGTTCATGAATGGATTTCTGTAATCCATTCATTTTCAACTGCATAATTTAAGATTCGTCTTAGGTGTGTAACAATCCGACAGGCCACATTCTGAGAAAGTGAATATCTATTTTTAAGCCATAATAGAAAATGAATAGCATCAGCGGGAACGATATCGTCTATACGCGGATTGGTTCCAAACTTGTGCGATATCCATCGTGTACAATGCCGATTCCAGACCTGCAATTTGTCATAGGAGCCCTTTTGCAAATCTCCCGTGTGTAGGAGTCCTAATAAGACTTTTTCATTGAACTGCTTCATGCATTCCAACAGGCCGGGTGTGTTCTCGACATAACTACCTAGCGTTGATGCCTTAATCAACTGTAAATCGACAGGGAGAGAAGCAAGTTGTAGTTGAGATGCGTATGCCTCAGCTTTATGCTTTAATGCAGTTAGAGACTTAGTCCCTTCTAGATTTCCTGTAATATCGCAGATCTTTGATCGAAATCCCGTGGGGATGCTTTGATACCTGTGCTAAAAGCAAGTCTATTGCGGCCAAATCTGAGCCACATGTACACGTACCCAAGTTTGTCGATAGGCATCTTTTCTACTTGTCGAAGTCCAAATGAAACAACGAATGTAGACCGGGTAGACCGTCCACCATTCTGTATATGTTTTCTTGCTTGGGTAATATTATAAGCGAGTTCGGAATTTCTTAGCTTTGCCATTGATTGTAGTAGTTTAATTTTGAAAGGATTAGGCCAATGCATTCTGCCCGGGACTATTACCAGTAGTTTCCGGGTTTTCTTTTTTTAGAAACTCTTCAAGTGGAATTCTGAAGTAGGTTGAAAGACGCCTTGCCTCTGAAACAAGCATCTCTTCTTGCCCCTTCGCCAGTTGCCAAAACCTTATTCGATTAATCCCAACATTGTCGTAAAAGACTTTTGTAGGTCGAAACTGTAATGCCTCGTTTGATTCGTAACGGGCTATTGCTCTTTGCAGAGCTGATGATGAATTTTTATTAGTGTCCATACTTTTTGACAATTAGTTTCGGCAAAAATGGACTATATAGTTCATTTTACCAAATAATAAGTCCATTATATTTTACATATTAGTCCTTTTTTATTAACAAATTGGTCTGTTACACTTTGACTATGGACATTACCCAACGAATTAAAACACTCCGTGAGATACGGGGATTCAGGCAAATAGATATTGCCAATAAGTTGAATCTTGATCCTTCGTATTATGCCAGGCTGGAAAAGCGAGAGAAGCGAAATGACACTTGATCAGCTAATCAGTATCGTAGATGCATTGGAGGTTAACATGTCTGATTTCATGGCAGACGACTATTCAATGCTAAAAACTGGGGCAAACTCCTGAATCAATTGGCGAAATGGCCGTCGAAATGCACAACTTGTGCGTTGGACATACAGAAGACTTCTATGGTGTTTTCCAAACATGGGTTGAGGCCAGCTTTTCAATAAGATTTGATACCCTGTCTGGCGAGGGTATTGGATTTGATGAGGTAGTTGACCGGCTTAACAATCAGCAGTTCAGAATGGTGTTTTTCGCTTTACTTGGCTATGTTCAATTCACTCCACCTTGGTTTGGTGATTGGCACAGAAAGCTCTACAGGGCGCTCGCTCCTTACTCAGACGCTGAAAGAAGGTTCTCCTATGGCCGTACCGGCAGAAAGAGGCAAGTATGAAAAAATTAAAGTAATTACCACCGTTAATTTCTTTAAGAACTTTCAAATTGGCATAAGATGACCTGGAAGAGGAATTGATTTTGAAATTCCAGAATATGGTTTAGTGCCTTTTCTATAATCGCACGATAACTATATTGAGACAAGAAGGCAACAACGGGCAAATGCCCTAAAAGTGAGCTTTTGGAAGAAGGTAAATATCCCTTGGCGTCAATACGCTTAGACCTTCTCATGGTCGGGACAGCTGCCTTAAATCAAAGAGCGGGTCAACCTCTTAATAGCGTCTACGGCTTGCGTAAGGCTCTTAAGAGAATATGGTCAGTACCGGGGTTAGGTATTACAAATTAAGCAATTACTTAGTAAGTGCTTCTATTTCCTTTATATGCCTATATTCCATGTTTGTCCAGTCTTGAAGATATTTTAGGGCGGAATTTGGTTAGTTCCTCCGCATTGCTTATTAATGCTGCTGACCTGTTAATTGGATCAGCATTAATAAGCCTTGGCTGTTGCAGTCTTTCATTGTGCTTTATGGATAGCTCCTCTCTTTCCATATGCCTTTTATGTAAAAGCTGATTTTCTCTCTTCGGCGTGAATACGACGTAATTTTGATAAGTTGGCTTCCATAATATATAAATTTTACTGCGAACCGATTTTTGCAAAAATTCTATACCAACTACATAGCATCGAATGGTATCTATGCGTCTTTGAAAAGAGAGTAAGCCTTCACCGCTAACATTTAGTCAAGAATAAGCTGCAATCCTCAAGGCTTGATTTGGGCAACTCATACATATAATTCCCTTACAACCGATTGTTCATTATCAAGTATGTGGTAGTAAAAAAAGCTCCTGCTCGCACTTTAAATGGCTATTAATCAGTGATTTATCCGATTTCCGGCAAACTGACCAGCAAAATTTTGTAAGCAGATGCTGCATACACAAACTAATTTATCTCTCTTAAATAGCTTAAAAACAGACGGTTAAGCACCCTGATTGTAGACCCTACGTGACCACTTAGTTCAATACTAAAAAGCATCAAAAGGCCTGTAAATCAATGATTTACGGGCCTTTTTTTTATCAAAAAACACCAAAAAATATAGATTTTCTCAGTGTTTTGGTGAGCATCTGGTGAGACAAGCAAAAGGGACAGAAAAAGTGCTCACCAGAATCGTCGTAAATGACTGTATCATACCTGTTTACGGCGTAAACATCTTGATTTTTGGGTGGTTGCAATCGTAAGTTTATATCAACCATTAAAACAGATTGCTATGTTAGACAAACAGGTTTTCGATGCTTTTTTCATGCCTTAAGAAAAAAGAAGCAACTACGTATCCGGCTCGCTGCCCATTTACATTCGGGTTTCGATTGGAAGTGAAAGATTTGAGCTGGCTTCAAAGCGGGAATGCGGGCCCGGAAAAGTGGAATGCAGCTGCTGGCAGGAAGAACGGAACGCGGGAAGACACAAGGTTGCTCAATGCCTACCTTGATACCTTCCAGGCAAAAGTTTATGAGGCGCACCGGCAATTAATGGCCACAGGTAACGAAATTACCATTGAAGCCTTGAAAGCATCGGTCACGGGAGTTGCTGAAAAGAAAATCATGTTCCTCGAAAAGTTTGCCAAGCACAACGCCCGGCTCGTTGAATTAAAGGGCACCGACTATGCGCATGGCACCATTTTGCGGTACAATACTTCGTACCAGCACTCCAAGGAATATATCAAATGGAAATTCAAGTCAGAGGACATTGAGATTGAAAAACTGAATTACGAATTCATTACTGACTTTGAGTTTTGGCTTAAAACCAAAAAGAAGTGCGGGCATAACACCACGATGCGCTATTTGGGCTACTGCAAGAAAATTGTTCTCGGTTTGATCAAAACAGGATTACTGCCCAGAGATCCGTTCTTTGGACACAAGTTGCACAAAAAAGAAACGAACCGAGCTGCACTTTCAGAAAAGGAGCTTAAAGTGATCGCCAATAAAAGATTCCCATCTGCCCGACTCTCACAGGTGCGGGATATTTTTCTTTTCAGCTGCTATACTGGGCTGTCGTATGTGGATGTGCAGAAACTCACCCGTTCGGAAATTACGGTCGGCCAGGATGGCGAGCAATGGCTGATCATCAACCGGCAGAAAACAGATTCTCAATCCAGAGTGCTACTCTTGCCCGTACCGTTGCAGATTATTGCCAAATACGAGAATGAGCCGCAATGTGAGATTACCGGAAAACTGCTACCCGTATCGAGCAACCAAAAAATGAATGCTTACCTGAAAGAGATCGCAGCTGTTTGTGGCATCGACCGGAATATTTCATTCCACATTGCGCGGCATACATTTGCCACAACAGTTACACTCTCAAATGGTGTTCCAATGGAGAGTGTGTCCAAGATGCTAGGGCATTCCAATATTCGGACGACCCAGATTTATGCTAAAATCGTCGATAGGAAGATCAGCGAAGATATGAGATCGCTTAGGGAGAAATTATCTAAATAGTTTTTTTTCTTGGAAGTCAGGGCATAAGTAATTTACACAAAGTAAAAAGTGACGGCGTTTATCCCCTTGGCTGCAAAGCCGGGAGGCGGTTTAAGGAGCGGCGAGAGCCGGGGGCGCCTAGCCGGGGGCGCTTAGCCGGGGGCGCCTAGCCGCGGTAAATAGCTTCCTGGATTTTCAGTCGTCACTTTTTGCTTTGTAGATTTCGTTGCGCTGAGTTGCAAAATGATATATTCATTTGCCATTCGTATGCCTACTCGAAGCACTCCTTTACTCCATTAGCTTTCTCATTATTCAAACTACTGTTGGTGACTAGTGTCGGGCAAATAAGATCAGCTCACTTAATCTCAAGTGGTTTACAAAATGGCTCCGTGACTCCCCAATCCTTGAAGCTGAGGCGCATTGCATACTTTCCAGGCGTAATGTTGGCGGGCAAAGAATAGGCGGGATAATATAACACGAATGCGGCATCAGCGAACACTCGGTCTTCCCGGATCTGGGGCGTCAATTCGTACGTTGCCCCGTTACCGACAAGCCGAAGTTGGGGCAACTGATCTGTGGTAACGGGAGAACTTGATCCGATTCTGGTAAACATCGGATAGGGGTTAACGAAAATCTCTTTGCCCGGTCCGGACACCACGGGCTCAAATTGGCCTGCATCCAGCGCAATGGCGGTTACTTCTTTGGAGAATTCAGACCATACCTGCTGAATTCCCTTTGTATGCGGTTCATTGGAAATAGTATATATATTCTTGGATATCAATTTATTATCTTCATAAACACCCACATAGTAATTTCCATCCTTAGTATTATCCGGAATTTTGAAAGCGAGTTTCTGAGTTCCTTTATATTCAGTTTGAATGCCAGGTCCTTCACTGAAAAAGTTTTGTAATTTGATCTGATATTTTTTTTGAGGCAAAAAACAACCACCTACGATATTCAATCCGACGCTTTTAGGGACGCTATTCCACCATGTCGACAAACTGTCAATAGCAGCTCGAACAATCCATTCAGTTAATTTTTGCTTTTCGGGAATCTGATACTTTTGTTCCTTGTAAACGATTGACAAATCGATACTTTCAGAAGGGACCAGTTTGTAAGCATCGGCAAATTGAAATAGATTGCTTCCGGTATTTCTAATTGCCGGTTTGCCGTTTTTTAAATCGCCTAACCATGCGCTCATTTCTCCTACTTCGGAGGGTCTTTCCGGAACCGTGCCCATTCCGCGGTCAAAAAACACATCTGCAATGCAGGTACCATCCTCATTCAGATGCAGTTTTTCGCGCAGGTGTGCTTGAATTTCTCCTTCGACGTCCACGTATATTGTATATGTGTCAAATTGCTGCGAATAAGTATTCATAATATTCATTGGAATCGGTTTAAAGCCTCGAAAACCATACGTTTTGATAGGGTCTTCCGAGCTGACAATTACACCATCGATCAATTCCATTTGAAGCCGAATTTCATCGGAATCGTACGTTGCTGGCAAAACAATCTGAATTGTCCTCGCAGAATGATCCATAGTTACCTCTTTCGCCCCGTTAACCGTTAATTTTCTCAGATACGGCCTTTCCAGCGAGGTTGGCTTTAACGGTTCACGGTTCTTTTCACACCCCACGATAGCAGCGAAAAAAAGTACACTCAATATTATTTTTATACGCATTATTTTCCTGATAAATAAACCGTCGTTGTTCTGCCTATTCCTTATTTTTTTTACCAAGTATAATAGAAATGTTTCCTGCAAAGTAACTGGATTAGGGGAAATTTGCCACTAATCCAGTCTGCAATTTGTATTGAGTAATGCTGCCCGACTGCATCGTTAATTTTTTTTGCTACTCGCCACCCTTGACGGGTGACAACAAAGCATCAATAAGCGATATAGTATGGTGTTGATCAATCGTCATGGCATGGTGAAAATTCGATGAAGTACCTGGTTGCCCTGCATTCATTTCAATCATCGGAGATTTCTGCTGATGAAGAGAAAAAGGATGGTCAGCCCAACGCTCGGCAATCCCTTTCCCGCTATACTGGTTGCTCAACGCGCTTCCATTCGATGCACATTTCGTTCGGTAAAATATGCATGTGATCCCATATTGATATATATCACCGCAACGATTGATTCGTCAGCGCATTGTCTGCTATTTCTTTTGTTTCGTCAAAATATTTCGAATTAAGCTATGAGCCGCAAGGCGAATAGCAGGGGTCCAGGGGTTTTCCCATGGCCAGCCGCCGGGGAGTCGCTTTTTGCGACGTACCGGCGATAGCTGGCTGTGGAAAAACCACCGTGGTTCCCGAAAATGTTTGAGTTTGTTTGTCTTTGTTTGAAAATGTGAATTGAACTAAAGAAGGGTTGACCCTTTGTGGCTCTGTCAGGGAGTGTACGCTGGACGCGAATCTTTTCTCGGATACTGAATAAATCTTCGAGGGCAGCTTCCGGATAATTTACAGGCTTTTCGATGTAAGTTACGACGCTCACCACATCTAGATAGCAAAGTCAAACGAAGGCGGTGGACTAAATTGAACTTCAAAAGCTCTCACTTACAATTCCGAAATATCGCTACCTTGTTAAGAGAATGCAAGTGACTGTGGAAGCTGTCCCCAGTTGCGGGTTGTTAGCAGCAATAAAATATAGCTACCATGAAAATGTTGGTGCGTATATGCTTAGTAGTGCTATTGTCCTCAGGCAGGAATATAGCCCAGCAATACCCCGTTCGCTTTGAGCAATTAACTACTCGAGGAGGGTTGTCAAACAATTTTATCAGCGCAATCTGCCAGGATAGGGAGGGGTTTTTGTGGTTTGGCACTGCTGATGGCCTTAATAAGTTTGATGGTTATCAGTTTACGTCTTTTCAATTTGATCCAAAGGCCGGTAACAGCAGTTTGCAACACACCATTGTCACCGATGTTCACGAAGACCGAAAGGGACGGATCTGGGTTGCAACAATGGGTGGCGGTTTGCACCAGGTTGACAAGCGTACTGGCAAAGTAACTGCTTATAATCAGCTTCCTGGGCTTTCTTATTATTGGAATGTTCACTTTAATCTCTTCGAAGACCGGAATGGCTTTTTATGGCTAGGCACTCCGCTGGGCCTGCTGCGATTTGATACGGCTACAAAAAAATTCAGTCAGTTTCCGATGGAGCGGGTAAACCACATTATCGGACAGGATGCCCGGGGAGACCTTTTGATCGAGGTGAAGTCACGTGGGCAACTCTTTCGCTTCAATCAGCAAACAGGCATTTTTACTCCCATTGTCATTCAATTGCCTAGACTTACACATAGTCCGGATGTTTGGCGGAGAGCAGCCAGTGGAAGACAATTTGCATTGCCGTATCAGGCTGATAAACCTGTGAGCCCTTATGCATTCCTATTGGACAAATCGGGCGAATTGTGGATTGGAACGGAAGGTAACGGGTTATTTAGAACAAAAATTACCGGCGATACGCTGACGCCAGCTGCCTATAATCCGAAAGGCCTTTTATACCAAACCATTTATGAAAGTGGCATTTTTGGGGATGACACCGGATTAATCTGGATCTCTTCACCCAAAGGCCTACAAAAAATTGATACTAAAACGAATGCGCTGGTAACATATCAATCTGATCCCGCCAGGCCCGGTGGTCTGAGCAGCAATGATGTGCGTGCTATTTTTCGCGACAGAACTGGCACGGTTTGGGTCGGCACCGACAATGGAATCAATCAGCTCCAGGCACATCCCAAAGCATTTCAGACCTATCCTGTAAATTTGCCGCAGGCTCCGATCCGGCTGCCGGAATATAGTTTTCAGGCAGTGCTGGAAGATCGTACGGGAACAATCTGGCTGGGGAGCCTTCAAAAGGGACTTTACCGCTGGGACTCAGCTAATTTAAAACTGGAACACATTTCAGCGGATCCGGACGATCCGAAATCATTAACCAGTGAAGGTGTTTCGACTCTTTTTGAAGATCATGCAGGGCAGATATGGGTCAGCACCAAGGAGGCATTGCATCGGTTGGACCGGGCAAGCGGCACTTTTACCCGATATCCTACGAAGGTTCCTACCATGAGCATTGATGAAGATCGTAACGGCAAAATTTGGATTGGCGGGTCGGTCGGATTGAAAGGAGCAATCGGTCGCTTAGACCCAGTCACTGGCGAATGCCAATATTTCACGTGTGATGTTTTAAAACCCGAAAGCGAAGCTACCCTGACGCCAAATCGTACGTTAAGTCACTTTCTGATTCTGGATTTGCTGGTCAGCCGAACGGGAGACATTTGGATTGCCACAGCCCAGGGACTTAATCGGCTTAACCCGGCCACGGGAAGCTTTACTTACTATCAAGCAGGCCGCGCCCATTCGCCAGGCAAGCTTACCGACAATTGGGTGCGCGCACTTTATGAGGATGAAAAAGGCATTCTGTGGGTGGGCACCAATCATGGTGGACTGAATCGCTTTGATCCGCAAACGGGGCGGTTTTCTTATTTTACAACGAAGGATGGAATGCCTTCTAACCAGGTGGTCAGCATTGCGCCGGACAATCTTGGGAACCTTTGGCTGGGAACGGGGCATGGCATCAGCCGGTTCAATCCTGTTTCTCACCGGTTTCGGAATTTTGATGTGCGTGACGGTCTGCCCGACAATGAGTGCAATCTGGGCAGCGTGCATAGCAGGCAAGGTCGGTTGCTATTTGGCACGATCAATGGCGCGGTTGGCTTCGACGCTGCGCAAATTCAGCAAAATACAGTCATTCCACCCGTGCATTTGACCGGTCTGACCGTTCAGGAAAAAAGGCAGTCTATTCCGTTAGGCGCGCTGGAACTGACCTATGATAAAAACTTTCTTTCATTTGAATTCGTGGCCCTCAATTACAACGTCGCGGAAAAGAACCAGTATGCTTTCCAGTTAGTGGGACTAGACAAGGACTGGATCTATTCTGGTGACCGTCGCTTTGCCCGCTATACTGACCTGAGGCCGGGGTCGTACACTTTCCGCGTGAAGGCTTCGAACAATGACGGTGTCTGGAATGAGACGGGTACCTCGCTTCGTGTGATCATTCATCCGCCATGGTGGAAGATGGGTTGGGCGTATGCGTTATACGCCATGTCGATCCTACTGCTGATCTGGCTGGCCCGGCAGCATTTGATCAACCGGGAACGGCTTCGCAACGAATTAAAGTTTGAACGGCTTACCGCCGAAAAATTGCAGGAAGTTGATAAACTTAAATCAGATTTTTTTGCCAACCTATCCCATGAGCTTCGCACGCCGCTGGCATTGATAAAAGGAACAATTGACAAACTAAAAGCCGAATCAAGAAACCCGCAGGAAGCAGATTATCAACTGATTGATCGCCAGGCCGGACAGTTGCTTGATATGATTAACCAGCTGCTTGACCTTTCTAAACTGGAAGCGGGCAAATTAACACTGACCTTGCAACCTATTAACCTAAGTTCCTTCCTGAAAGAACTCGTCGGATCATTTGTCGCTTTATTCGAGTCGCGCCAATTGGTTTTTCGCTACACATTGCCGATGCAGCCTGTTTGGGTGAATGCAGATCCGGACAGTTTAGTTCGCATTCTTTCAAATCTGCTGACCAACGCAGCCAAGTTTACGCCACCCGGTGGTCAGGTGCAATTTTCAGCTTTTATGGAAGAGCTTCAGAATGACACGCCCTGTCTGCGGGTTGTTGTGCAGGATACGGGCATTGGTATACCTGCTCATCAACTACCAAACATTTTTGATCGTTTCTTTCAGGCTGATAGCTCCGTTACCCGTGGCTATGAAGGTGCGGGGATTGGGCTAGCACTGGTGAAGGAATTGGTGGAACTTCATAAAGGGGTAGTCAATGTGGAAAGTACCTCGGGGAAAGGCACCGTTTTTACGCTTAGGTTGCCATTTTGCATTGTTGAGCAACAACAAGAAATTAGCCCGGCGGCACCGGAGCTTCCAATGCCGACTAGTCCGGCTGTCCAGAATAATATCCCTGACGGTGTTGGACAAAAAGCCCAAATGCTCATTATCGAAGACAATGTCGATTTGCGAAATTTCCTGGTGGATTGCTTTACCCCGATCTACCGAACAATGGCAGCTGACAATGGTCATGATGGCTGGCATCTGGCTCTAACCCACTTGCCTGATCTGATCATCAGCGACATCATGATGCCGGGAATGGATGGAATTGAACTATGCCGTCGCCTCAAGACGGATGAGCGGACGAGCCATATCCCCGTGGTTTTGCTTACGGCCAAAACTGGCATTGAAAGCAAATTGGCTGGCCTGGAAACCGGTGCTGATGACTATTTAACCAAACCATTTGACCGTCAGGAGCTACTTACGCGGGTTAAGAACTTAATGGAAGGCCGCAGACAATTGCGCGAACGGTTTCGCAGGCAACTCGTGGTACAACCTTCGGAGGTAACCGTTACGTCAACAGACGAAAAGTTTCTGCTAAACGTTTTTGCATTACTTGAAAAAAACCTGGCCAATACGGATTTCGACGTGAGTGTTTTTTGTCAGGAAATCGGCGTGAGCCAAACCCACCTGCACCGAAAATTAAGGGCCTTGCTTGGACAATCAGCCAATGAATTGATCCGGACGTTCCGGTTGAAACGAGCTGCTGATCTGCTAAGCCAGCAACACGGCAATGTGAGCGAAATTGCATTTATGGTAGGCTTTACCAATCCAAATTATTTCACAAAATGCTTTCGTGACCAATTCGGCCAGACTCCGTCAGAATATACCCGAATGCATGCGGCTAATTCAGTGACAAAGTAGGCCTCCTCCATACTACTGACCTGCAAAATATTCCCATTTCCCTACAAATTTTGACCATGGTCGATTGTTACTGCACCGCGGCTGGTTTCGTCTAACGGATATCACCGGCATTGAATAGGTTTGAGCATTGAAACATTTTTCACATGCAAGCAAATCGAAAATGCTATGGCCGCTCGAATCATCAATCCATTTAATGAACCTGACAAGGAAAGCAAGCCGGTCAACCGCCGGACTGCATTAACTCAGCTATCCGCATTGGCGGGCGTTGCTGCCTGGCCTAGCAAAACTGTGACTGCACAGGCCCAACCGAACAACAATACGCCATTATCCACTAAAAAGCGCGTAAGGAAAATTGCGACGGAGGAAGCTTTCATGATACCCGAAGTAGCGACTGCCGTGCGAGACATGGTGCGAAAGGGCGGTTCCAATTTGGATATCAAATTGTTAAAAACGGTTTTTGACAGCCCAGCCGCTGTACCAGACCCATCAAAAGCCCCGCCGCCCGTGTCAAACAGAGATGCCGGTGCACGTCTACTCCTCCCCAACTTATTGGATCTGGGTTCTGGCCGGATAGCCAATATGGATGCCAATGGCGTGGATATGCACCTGCTTTCGCTGAGCTTACCTGGTGTACAGCTTTTTGAAACAGACCAGGCAGTTGCCCTGGCCCGACTTTCCAATGACCAGTTAAGTGAAGCAATCCGCAGGCACCCGAAGCGTTTCGCCGGACTTGCATGCTTTGCTCCTCAAAACCCGCAGCAGGCTGCGAAAGAAATGGAAAGAGCTAACAATACGCTCAAACTGAACGGCTTTTTGGTCAATTCGCACACGGGGAATGGATATCTGGATGAACAAAGGTTTTGGCCGATCCTGGAAGCAGCCGAAGCTCTGGGCGCACCGCTCTACATTCACCCACGGGCCCCGTCTGACGGTATGGCCGCACCTTTTCAGGATTACCGGCTGGAAGGCGCCGTTTGGGGTTATGGCATTGAAGCTGGCACGCATGCACTGCGGTTAATGCTGAGCGGAGTATTGGACCGCTTTCCGAAACTGCAAATTGTACTAGGCCATATGGGTGAGGCCTTGCCCTTCTGGCTTTGGCGGCTCGACTTCATGGCTGCGCCGGGAGCGCGCGCGGGTCGGGGTAACCAACTCAAACCGAGCGAATATTTCAAACGCAATTTCTCAATCACGACAAGCGGCGTGGAAGATCCCCTGGCACTGCGTTTCTGCATAGATAAGCTTGGTATTGATTCCATTATGTGGGCAATTGATTATCCTTTTCAACCAACCGCTCCGGCTGTTAATTTCATTGAATCCGCACCACTAACTGACGACGAACGTATGAAAGTGGCCCATGGTAATGCGGAGCGCATCTTTCACATTTCGGCATGAGCGGTAGGTAAACCTTGGCTTAACATTTCTAGCAGTATTGAGAAAAATTAAACAAATTGTCAATTGAAACGAGACCATTTTTCCAGAAGATAGTGTGTTTTCAGTATCTAAAAACGACCCGAACCTCGAATCTTTTCACTTGATTTTTGAGGCAAAATCTTGTCAACGAGCTACTTAAATTTTATCTTTACCTATCGTTTGCACCAATCCCAAAATCAGGTGAGCAGTCGGTGAGCAGCCCTTTTGAGCTACATTTAGGCATTGAAAATCAACAGGTTATAGCGTAGGTTCGAAGCCCTACGTGACCACTTAGTTCAACACTAAAAAGCATCAAAATGCCTGTAAATCAATGATTTACAGGCATTTTTGTTTGTAAAAAAACACCAAAAATACAGGTTTTCGCAGTGTTTTGGTGAGCATTTGGTGAGCAGGAAAAAGGAACCAAAAAAGTGCTAAGTACAGAAAAGCAACGGTTTGAATGAATCCGGCTGTGCATTAAACCGGCCAACTCTTTCGGAACAGTAAAGCAGACACTACTTTTTCGGTTCTTTTCTGGCGATCGAGACAGATTCTATTACATATTTTCGATCGGGCGAACTTCCATCAAGGTACCGCATGCTTATCATCGGATTGGCAGGATTTCTATAAGTAAGCGGTTCAAAAAGTAGCGGTAAGTTCTTAATCAAAATATTGCCGCTTTTTTTGAGAACGCTCAGATTATATTTGCCAGACCCGCTCATATCAAGGTAAACAATAAAGAAATGAGACTCATTCATGGGAATATTTCCCAGCTCGCGCCGGCCATCGCGACCCAAATCCTGCACTACGCTTAGCGTACCATTAGCTGAAAGATAAAAACGTGCAATAAGGGCCCCAAAACCGTCTGTCAAATCAATCAGCAGATCGTCCCCTGATCCGGAATGGGTGGCGGTAAAATAAAACCACATAGGTTTGGCAAAACCGGTAGGAATGCCTTTAAAGCTTATGAATTGGTTGTGAGCGGTTAAATCCGGGGTATTTACTTGTGTAAAACTGAGCGCCTTTTCACTACCTGACGCCACAATTTTGATCCGGGGTTGCAGAACGGGATCATAATTTACTGAATCGCCAACCGGATTGCCCGGAAGGTTTTTGACCGGCAGGCCGCCAACAGCGTCACTTTCAAAATTTGCAGACAAAATGGCGGTAGATTTGCAAGACGCAAACAGGGATAGTGCGGCAACGATTACCAGGCACGTTAGAAAACCTTTCATATCAAACATAGTTTAGTTTAGATATGAAATGTAGAACATTAAATTGCTGATATTCAGAGTACTTTTACTTATATGAGTATTCGGCATACTTTATTCCATCGCCGCTGATGTCCAAACTAATGTTGACATTTATAAAAAATTATGACCATGACAGATCACCTAACTCATTTTGCTCCGGAACTGCATATTCCCAATGGGACAACTGAAATTGATTTCTATAAGAAATTCGGAGCAACTGAAAATTTTTGCCTTCGTAACGATGATGAAAGCATTCACGTAGCTGAATTAGAAATTAACGGGGCAATTTTTCATGTGCACGAAACAATGCGTGACGCGCTTGAACCTATAAGTGCCAAAGGAGTGACAACGATTATCGGATTGTTTGTTCCTAATGTAGACGAAGTAATGAATAAAGCCATTCAGGCGGGAGCAACAGAAATTAATCCTGCAACAGATCATGATTATGGGTATCGACAAGGAATGTTTAAGGACCCTTTCGGACACTATTGGCAAATACAGAAAAAAATCTAAATGAACAGAGCATGGCCATGCAATTCTTTTTGACAAATTTGTTTACCGCGAATCGTAACTGAGGCCAATCCAGCCTTATTTATTCAACGGTATAATATTGACAGGAAGGATTGATATATTGTTTCGCTAAGCACCTCACGGGCAAGTTATTGTCTTTAACTAATGCGATCCAATCTTCAAATGAAAGTTATCGTTCAACTCGCAATCATCCTTGTTTTTGGATCTGTTTTATCCTGCACTCCAAACCAGAAAAAAGATGTAGAAAACAAGCAGTTTGTTGGTGCAGGATTTGGCATCAGCGGAGCAACATTGGTAGTCCAAAAGTTAGACAGCGCCCGTAAGTATTATTCCAAGTCAGGTCGAGAAAGCATTAAAAGAGAAATCCCGGATGATTATTCTTGACGCTCGTTCGAAGGCAGCATGGCATCAGACGCATATTCCAGGATCCGTTCCGGTGCCGTATTATGAAGAACCGGATAAATTCATAAAGGACATCCCCAATGACAGTACTTTGATTGTTGTTTACTGCGCTTGCCCTCATGCTGCATCTATGAAAGTGGTAAATACACTCAGGCGTTTCGGTTATAAGCACACGGCTATTCTTGATGAAGGAATCCTGGTATGGGCACAACGCGGTTATCCAGTGGAATATGGTCGGGATGACAAAAAAGCAATCGTTTAGTCGCATTACCTCGTTAAGTTGAGTTAAATGACATTCTAGGTAAGTGTATTGCCCTGCGACTGCTGCGCTACTGATATCTTTTTAAGATGTCATCGATCCTGGGATCAGGCACCAAATTTGTTGTCGCAACCAATGCTACGTTCTTATATTCAGGATGCATTGTGTTGATCACATAGTTAAATGCTTCGGGCATAACTGCGGACGGGACTCTCAGCGCAATTGATTTGCCATCAAAATACCATTTGTCCCCGATGGGTAGGCAGGCTGAGTAATCAGTTGGGATCTCTCCATGTGGGGCTTAATTCAGATAAGCTGACTTCCTGAACTGATACTGGATCTGGGACAGAGATAAACATAATCTGAAAATCATCATTAAAGCCAACTCCCTGCCTTCTGACCATATTCTCCAGAAATGCCAGTGGAATTGACTCCGCAGCATACAATACCTTATTGCCCGCACTATTCCATCTTCCTTGCATTCCAGATGCGAACAGCGTTTGGCTATACATCTTATGGACAATTCTGTATATAAGCATTATACCGGATATCCTTGTGCAAGTTTGTCTAATTCTTCGGCCAGAAAATCTACACCTCCCCCAGTGCCAAGCCAGTCTGCTGGTTTCTCAGTTGAATTCCAGAACGGTTTAAGAAGCCAATAATTGAACTCGTCGACATTGCCAAAAATCTGTTCGCCTTTTTCAAACAATGCGATCAGTTTCAGCAAATGCTCACCATACAGGGGGTCAAGTTTTTTTTGTGAATCCTTATAGTTACTGATAGTCCTCGCAGAAAGATTAATCAAGGCAGCCAAATTCCTTTCCGGCATCTTGATGGCTTCAGCAAAATCATAAAATACTTTGGGAGCAAGTCCTTTTCGCGCTGAAAGAACGATAGCAAAGTTACTTGCCGTGTCAAGGTTCGTAAATCTTGACTTTAAAGTATGATGTGGCTGATTGATCGTAGTTTTCATTGCTAGTGTATTTACTTAAACGAATTTAAGAAATTTTTCGATTTTATAACTGAAATTTTTCACTTTCAGCACATAAGTGATCAAACTCCGGTTGGACCATACTTGCAACTCGCTTTCATTTAACAAAAACGCCGAACTTTAACGCCATCACCTGCCAGCCTTTCTGCATTGATCTTTGGTCGAATGCATTTTAAGGAATATACCGGATCGCTGATTTTAATTCGGTTGCATGTCGCTCATCCATTTCGGCTCTTCTGACAATGAACAGCTTTGCATGTTCAATCAGCTCTTTGGAATGCCGGATCAGCAGGGCTGCCTTTTCAACTGCCCCTTTGCGACTTTTATTTATCAGATTCAATTCGGAATTGTGGCGGGCAGCGATATCTCTCCGACTTAATGCCTGTTGTTTGATTAGCTCTTCCCGCTCGCGAGAATGTAACGCTATGATTTCTGCATAATTCATACCATAGAATTTTCGGCCGCCGCTGTAAAATTCTATGCCACCCGAGCCCGTTTCTCGGTTGAATATCAAATGCTAATGATTTTTTTATGTATCAAACAAGCTGCCTAATCTGCAGATACTCTGTCAGGGCGTAGGCCAGCTTGCGCGGTGAAAGTATTTCGTCTGGACTGTCCTTTGCGATTGCAGACGCAGGCATGCTGTCAAACAATGCAGTTCCCGGATCTTGCACCAACACAATGCCGCCATGTTCGTGTATGCGCACAGCTCCTTTGGCACCATCGGAGCCCAGGCCCGAGAGGATGATGCCGACAGCTTTTTCGGCGGAATTATGAGCCAGCGAATTAAAGAAAACGTCTACCGCCCAATTGCTCCGGTCACCCGGATCCCGGTTGGTTGTCTGCAAATGCCCTTTCACGATCGTCATAAACTTATTGGGCGCCAGCAAATAAATGTGATTTGCCTCGACTAGATCCTGATCTACTGCCCACCGAATAGGCATATTTGTGCTTGATGCCAGCAACACGTCTGCCACACTCGGATGGTCGCGATTCAAATGTTGTAGTATAATGAAAGCCGCATTGGGCACTTTCGGAAGATGGGAAAAGAAATTATGCAGATCTTCTCTTCCACCAGCTGAAAAGCCTATGGCTACGATAAACAATTTGTTGCGGCCCATCATGACATCGATTTTTTGTGAAGGTTTGGCACTTTCAGACAAGATAACATATAAATCTCTTGCCTGAAATAAAAGGAGTTTCGCCTTCGAATTGGCCTGCCTTTGGAAATGAACTTGGTATAATATTAATACCAACCCAGACTTTTCAATTCAAATTTTGCGAAAATGGCAAACATTCAGGTCATAGTTATCGGCTCCTCCGCAGGTGGGGTCCTTGCGCTCAGGCAGCTTGTTGCTGCACTTCCTTCCAATTTTGAGACTCCTGTGTTTATCGTGCAACACCTCACATCCAGCACAGACATTTATTTACCACACGTTTTAGAACAGGCCGGCCAATTGCCGGTAATCCAGGCAGAAGACGGCATGCCAATTAACAACGGCACCATTTATCTGGCGCCACCAGACCACCATATGCTTTTCGGAAGACGGGCACATTCTGGTAAAAAGAGGCCCGAAAGAAAATCGACTCCGCCCTTCAATCGACGCATTGTTCCGTTCGGCTGCTTACTGTTACGGTCCGGGCGCACTTGGCGTCATCCTTACAGGGCTTTTTGATGACGGCTGCTCGGGAATGTGGTCATTAAAACGAATGGGTGGAATTACGGTTGTACAAGATCCGGAAAGGGCTTTGTATCCGACTATGCCAAGAAGCGTGCTCGAATATGTTGACGCTGACCGCGTGTGTCCGTTAGCAGAAATCGGGCCGTTACTTTTGGAATTGACGGGTTCAGAGGGAACTGCTGAAAATAGCATTGATGAACAAGAAATAAGACTTTTAAAAATGGAGGTCGACATTGCTGCGCTGAAAAACTCATTTGGCCAAGACACAGCAGAAATTGGCGAGCCTTCTTCATTAACCTGCCCCGATTGCGGCGGCGCACTGAATTTTATTGCAGAAGGAAAAATCGTGCGTTACCGATGTCACACCGGCCACGCTTATACGTCGGCATCCTTGCTCGAAGCTTCCAGCGAAACAACAGAACAAAAACTTTGGGCCGCCCTGCGCAGTCTGGAAGAAGCGGTCATGATCGTGGAAAAAGAAGCGGCTGTGTTACAAAGTGTAACCGGCGAACCCACAATGAGCCATTCTATTAAAATCAGGATTCTCAAAAAACAAGCGGGCGAGCTCCATAATTTCCTCAATCATTACCTTGAATTTAACGAGATAGCGGTTGATTAATGGCATTGCATGCATCTGCGTGTGAGTTGTAATTTTTAAGTGAAAAGAAGCTTTTAAAAAAACAGGGTAATCGGCCCATTATAAAAATGTATGCGCATTACTTTGAATAACATTACATACTCCTCTCTTACATGATGCGTCTTTTTTACTTTACCACGCTTCTGCTCTTTTTGCTGAGCCGCGCATCCGCGCAACAACAGCCGCCCGCTTGCGGCACAAGCGACGATAACCTTCCGCAGGAAATACGCGACCGAATGGCCCGTCTTCCTTTGATTCTGAAAAGTCAGCAAGCACGGACGAGTGCCGGTGAAATGCGCATTTGTCGCATGGGCATTGAGATCGATAACCAGACTTACAAGCAATTCGATGGTGACACCAATCTGATCGCGCGCAAAGTATTCGAGGATATAGCCAAGGTTTCAGAAGTGTACGAGCGGGATATCAACACGCGTGTCGTGGTGGCAGGCATTCGCTTTTGGAAAGATGCCGCTACGGACCCTTTTGAGAAAACCGACAATACATTCAGCCTGCTTGACATACTTGCGGGCTTGCCGGCACCAACTTTTGAAACTGATAAGCGCATGTATTTGTATACAAAGCCGCTGAACGGTCCGGGCGGCGTTGCGTATTTGGGCGGCCAGTTTAATGTTTCGACACTTGGCATACCATTTACCATTATGCACGAAATCGGCCACAATTTCGGCTCTCCGCATACGCACAGCTGCGTATGGCCGGATGGCCCGATTGATTTCTGCGCGGGCATTGAAGGGAGCTGTTACGACGGTGCGCAGGGCAGCCTTTCCAAAGTCCAGGGCACCATTATGAGTTATTGCCTGGCTGAGCAGACATTCCATCCACTGTGTCAGGCACTGATGAAGGATCATGCAGAAAGCTTTTTGAAAAAGATCGAAAATGCACCGGCCGTCCCCAAGCTTAGCGGAAACCACAACTTTACACCCCGCGACTTCTATACATGGACAGTCATTCCGGAGGCGCTTAGTTACGAAGTTATGATTGCCACCCGCGCTGACTTTTCAGACGCACGCACGGTTACAACTGCATTCAATGGCGTTTCGCTCACGGATATACAACCTGGCGGTTCCATTTATATCAAAGCCCGGTCGGTGAACACATTTGGGACTTCCGCCTGGTCCGCGCCGGTTACATTGCAAGCTGCCGCACCAGCGTTAGGCAGGCCGGTTTTGATGGCTTTCCCTGAAACGAAATCTATTTTTGAGATCGGAAGTCCCGTTATGCTTTCCTATCAGGCTGTTGCGGGTGCAACTGGATACGAAGTTCAGTTAACCACCCAGCTTGACCCCTATTTTCGTTATGCATTGCCAATGATCAGCACTTCGGCAACCAGCGCTGCATTCAAGAGCGAATACGCAGGACTGTTTTACTATCGGGTCCGTGCAGTGAAAGATGATGTAAAAGGGCCTTGGACTGAAACTGAATATTTTTCTGTCAATCCGAAGCTCGGTGCGCAGTTTTTGATTCCCGTTGTGGGAAATTATGATGCTTTGCCGACGGGTTTTCCTTTTGTTTACCACACGACTACTTTTATTCAAAGTCGGCCATTCCATTTTCCAAAAAAGTGATTTTTCAAACCCATTATACCAAAAAGAGTTTGAATCCCCTTCCGGCGTAACGGATGTGGTTTCGGGCCTGCCTGCGAACACGACTTTGTTTGTAAGAGTGGAGGAATGGAACCTGGAAGAGCAGTATTTTCCAAAAAGAAAAATCGCCGATCATTCCTTTCAGATTAAAACCGGCTCGCGCGCGCCTGCGGGCAACCTGACTTTTATATCAAGCGTCGATGCCAACGTCTTCAATGTAAACCGTCCCAAAATCGCTGTAACTGAAAAATCAGTCTGGCTCGAATCGCCTGTTTACGGCTTTGTGCGGCTGGACAAAGACAATTTCAAATTTCAGATATACAACCGGGACAACACGGCCGGACTCATCGGCAACACATACATGGCCAAACCGCTGGTTACGGATGATAATGGGCAAATTAATGTGATCAGTCAGGCAAGTAATGGCATGATCCGTCGGGTCACCCTGCCTTCTGGCGCTCCGGATGCAAATGCTTTGGTCAAAAAAATCTTTTTTACAGGTGATATTGAGGGTTGCAGTCCTACCCACGGCTTGTACTGGAACCGCGCTGGAATTTACCGCGAATCTCAGGGAACTCTCACTACGATAAGCATGCCGGAAAGTAATTGGAATTACCAGCAGGTCATTGTCTCCGGCGATAAGATTTGGGTGTTCCAATCGAATAATAATGGCGGAGGTGATGTGATCGCCCTGGATGTGGTTTCTGGAAAAGAGCTGCAAAGATTCAATAATGTGATCTATCCTGAGCTGCTCTATTATCTGGATCAGATCGCGGTGAACGAAGAGGGGCAGTTACTGATCAGACAATACGACCCTTCTGTCAGCAGTTACCGCGTATCGATTTGGAAAGATTGGAAATGGTCTTTATTCACTGGCTCAGACTATGGTTTTTTGGGTGATGTCCAGTCCATTGCCACTTCGCCAAAAGGTAAATTTTATATGCTGACGAAAGGCACAGGACAGTCAATCTACCGGTTTGATAATGATAAATGGAAGGAAGTCGCCAACATTGGCCTTGAAAATATTGCCTATGATCTCGTGCCTGAAGACGATGACAATATCTGGCTTACAGGCGAATACGGACTCATTCGCGTGAACATTGCAGAGTTTGATCTGACATCGATCAATAAGCCGGATTACTGCGCCGGCGACACGATTACGGCAGTTGTGAGTACAAGCGGCAACATGAATTTGCAACAGCCTTTTTCAGCAATTTTTACCAAAAAATCAGGTGAAACAGTAACTGTAACCGGGTTAAACTTGCAGGGAAGCCAATTTAAGATTAAGATTCCTGACGGCCTCGCGGGAACAGGCCTGACCCTGCAATTAAAGAGCAGTAACCCGGAAATATTGACGCCAAGCATTCGTCAGCTCAATATCCACGAGCTCCCGACAGCGACTATTGAGGCTAATAAAACCTTGCTGATCCCTGGAAAGGACACGGCAACGGTTACTGTGATCTTGACAGGTCAGAGTCCATGGTCATTTACGCTTTGGAATAATGTTCAGGCAACGTCAGAAACGGCCACTTACACATCACCGTTTGTGCTGGCGCAAGCTGCTGATTTTGAACTTAATATCAGCAAACTTTCGGACAAATATTGTTCAAACGGCACGATCCGGAACACGGTAAAGATCACGGCAGATGTGACCACCGCAATCGCTGAGCCAACATTGCCGGTCATCAACATTTACCCAAATCCAACTGCCGACCGCATTCTGGTGCATTACGACCAGCAAGGCGCAAAAGCATCCCATTATTTCATTTCGGATATCCGTGGCAAGCAGGTTGCATCGCTGAAATCAACGGCTGCAATCACCGAATGGGACATCCGTAAATTGAGTGCTGGAACATATATCCTCTGGACGGTTCAGAATGGTCAAAAGCGATCCTGGAAAATAGTTAAAAATTAATACGACATCTTTGCAGCAGCGGAAAATGATAAGGAACAATATTTTTATCATTGACCTTATCCAAGCCTTTTTCCCCAACCGAGCGAAATATTGTGTCGTCTGATCCTCAGGAGTTAATGTATGAATTTGATAATATCATTATCGGGTCGGGTATGGGTGCCCTTTCGGCGGGAATATGCTTGGTGCGTGCAGGACAATCGGTGCTTATTCTGGAGCAGCATAATGTACTTGGCGGCTGGTGCCATAGCTTTCACACGGGCGGCCAGCGTTTCTCGCCAGGAGTTCATTATATAGGTCAATTGGGCGAGGGTCAGTCCACGCGAATGTTGTACGAAGGTTTGGGAATTGCGAATGATCTCACGTTCTTCGAAATGAATCCTGAGGCTTACGAACATTGCTGGATTGGTGAAAATCGCATTGATATTCCTGCCCATTTCGACGCGGTTTTTAAAGTTCTTTCCAAACAATTTCCCAAAGAAAAAGAAGGGCTTGAAAAATACCTGACTGCGGTGCAGAATGTAAGCAAACAGCTGGATGTGATTTCGGAAATGAATGGCTTCTGGGATCATGTAACCATCCCGTGGCGAACGAGGCATTTAGGAAAATACGGCCTGTTCAGCGTAAAACGTGTTATTGACTGGCATATCAAAGATCCTTTACTCAAAAAAATACTAAATATTCAGTGGGGTAACCACGGCCTTCCACCCGAAAAAGCCAGCTTTCCTTACCATGCTGCCGTAATGGCACATTATGCAAAAGGCGGATTTTATCCGATGGGCGGCGGCGCGGCGATTGTAAAGGCGATGGCCAATTTGATCAAAAAACACGGCGGCCAATGCAGGACCGGACAAAAGGTGAAACGCATTTTGATCCAGGAAGAAAAAGTAAAGCGCGCAGTCGGCGTTGAGCTTGAAAATGGCACATGCATTTATGCAAAAAGGGTAATTTCAAATGCAGATCCGGGCACAACTTACACGCATCTGATAGGCGAAAAACACCTTAGCAAGCCACTTTTGAGCCAATTAAAAAAAACAAAATACTCCTGCACCTCGCTGATCCTGTTTTTAACGGTAGATATGGACCTGCGCAAAGCGGGTCTGGATTCGGGGAATGTCTGGCTAATGCCGGATGCCGCGGGCGAGAATAATTTGGAGCAAAATCCGGAGACTGACATTGCATTAGGAGCAGAATTTCCGGCGCTTTTCGTCAGTTCGAGCACATTAAAAGACCCGACGAGTTTCGACGGCGTTCATCACACCCTCGAAGTGATCACCCTGATCAATCCTGAGTCATTTAGCCGGTTTGAAGACGAATCCGAAGCGCATTCGCAGGCTTATCTGGATTTCAAGGAACAGTTGAGCAACAAAATGATCAAAAGTCTGGAAAAGGTTTTGCCAGGAATCAGCAACAGCATTGTTCAGAAACAAATGGGCACGCCGCTGACCAACAAGCATTACATTGGTTCGACAGATGGCTGCGTATATGGCACTGAGAAAAGTTTCTGGCAGATAGGCGCTTTTGCTTTCAAATCCCAAAGTGAAATCGAAAATCTTTATCTCTGCGGGGCCAGCATTTTGGCCAATGGAGTCGCCGGAGCAAGTTATTCGGGTGTCCAAACTGCCGCCCGGATCTTGGGCACTTCCCAGGCAGAGCTCCTCAAACCAGATCCGTCCCAGCAACTGCACGTATATGCAGCCGAGGACACAACTCAATATCCTGAGTGGATCAAAACAAAAATGAAAACAAGAAGAAAGATAAAAGTAGGCTCCGTCGACAAGCTGGCATTGTAGTCTCCCTTCGCTAACCTGCCTGAGCGAATTTTCCACATCCATCATTTATTCCAGCATAGGAGCGGCATTTAGCCGATTTGGTACAATTCTTATTACATCGTCGCTCTCGAAAAATGAAGCACGTCCTCAAATCGGGGCGTGCTTCATTTCATCACTTAAATCTCTGATATTATGAATGTGAGCGACTTTATTGTTAACCGGCTGGGCGAATGGAATGTAAAAAGGATATTTGGTTATCCCGGCGACGGCATTAATGGCATTCTGGGTGCATTGAACAGAAATGGCGGCATCCGGTTTATCCAAAGCCGCCATGAGGAAATGGCCGCATTCATGGCTTGCGCGCATGCGAAGTTTACGGGCGAGCCGGGTGTTTGTCTGGCAACCTCCGGTCCGGGCGCTATCCATTTGCTCAATGGACTTTATGATGCCAAGCTTGATCATCAGCCAGTTGTAGCGATTATAGGCCAGCAAAAACGCACTTCTCTCGGCACCAATTATCAGCAGGAAGTGGATCTTGTTTCGCTTTACAAGGATGTTGCCTCCGAATATGTGCAAATGGTCACCGCACCCGCGCAAGTGCGGCAGGTGATCGACCGGGCTTTCCGCATTGCCAAGGCCGAAAGGACGGTTACGGCGGTGATTGTGCCCAATGATCTTCAGGAAGAAAAAGCCGTGGAGGAGCCGCCACGCGAACATGGCAATGTGTTCACCGGCACGGGTTATCCTTCGGCGAGCGTGGTGCCCGCACCGGAAATGCTTGCGCATGCGGCGGAAGTTTTGAATGCGGGAAATAAGGTCGCCATTCTCGTTGGCGCAGGCGCATTCGGAGCAGCGGAGGAAGTGAAACAGGTGGCCGAAATCCTGGGCGCGGGTGTTGCGAAAGCGTTGCTTGGCAAAGCGGTTTTGCCCGACGACCTGCCTTACGTAACGGGTTCGATCGGGTTGCTAGGGACCAAGCCGAGCTGGGATATGATGGATTCCTGTGATACGCTACTCATGATCGGCAGCAAGTTTCCCTATACCGAATATTTACCCCAGCCCGGACAAGCCAGAGGTGTGCAGATTGACATCGACGGCCGCATGCTGAGCATCCGCTATCCGATGGAAGTAAATTTATTAGGCGATTCAAAAAGCGCATTACAAGCATTGATCCCACTTTTAAACCACAAAACAGACCGCAGCTGGCGCGAACAGATCGAACAGGGCATGCGTGAATGGGAACAGACCATTGCCGACCGCGCCATGCTCTCTGCCGACCCCATTAACCCGCAGCGCGTTCTGCAAACATTATCGCCTTTACTGCCCGATAACTGCATTATCAGTGCCGATTCAGGGACTTCGGCATTCTGGTTTGCCAGAAATTTGAAGATCAGGGAGGGAATGATGGCTTCGCTTTCGGGCAACCTGGCTACAATGTGTCCAGCCATCCCCTATGCCATTTCGGCGAAATTCGCTTATCCCGAACACGTTCCCATTGCCATCGTCGGCGACGGAGCCATGCAAATGTTGTGCATGAATGAGCTCATCACCATTTCGAAATATTGGAAAGAATGGAAAGATCCACGCCTCATTGTGATCGTGCTCAACAACCGCGACCTGAACATGGTCACCTGGGAACAGCGCATGATGGCGGGCGAACCCAAGTTTGAAGCATCGCAGGACATTCCCGATGTGCCTTTTGGCCAGTTTGCAACATTGCTTGGTTTAAAAGGAATAAGGGTCGAATCGCCCGAACAGATCGAAGGCGCACTGCACGAAGTGCTCAATGCGGACCGCCCGGCAGTGCTCGATGTGCTTTGTGATCCGAATGTTCCCATTACACCCGCTCACCTCGACTTCAAAACATTATCGATGTTTGGCAAAGCATTGCTGAAAGGCGATCCAGAGCAGGCGAATTTGATCAGGCAGACGATTAAAGAGATTATGGCGTAGGGCAACCACATTTTAAATGGAATGTACTTCCGGCTTTAATTGGTAAGGGTTTTGTGTTGCCATTTCTTACGCAGCCAGGCCCTTACCGGTTCATCGTAGAGTTTCAAACTTGCATAAGCCAGTAACATTGCGCCTGAAAATGTGAGCAATGCGTACGGCCAGGCCTGGTCTAATGTGATGCCTTTGTGATGGCTAACCCACGCCACGTAAAAATAGACAAGCACATAATGCGTCATGTATAAAGGATAGGAAATGTCACCGAGAAATTTGCAGATTTTCTCCTCGGTTTCACCACGTGCGACACCACTGGCACCTATATACACAATGAGTGGAAAGACAATTGTGATGCAAAAGGCTTCATATAATCCATTCATCCAGAGTTGGTTTTCACCGCCGACTCTTGGCATAATCAGCACCGCCGCAACCAGAAGACTGCACCATAGGAAAGCATTTTTAATATAAACCGGCCGGGTTATGCGTGACAAAAGCAAACCTGCAAAAAATGGAAAGATGGTGCGTGTTATGCCAATCCGCATGTGTTCAAAATTCAGTGTCCAGCCGCCCGTAACGTCTCCGTTTGGGCTGGTAATGGCTAAATGCACCAGCGCGGCACCAGCCAATAATACAAAAACACCCAATGCCTTATTGGATAATTTTCTCAACCCCAGTGCGTACAAAATATTGGCGATATACTCGAAAAACAACGACCAACCCACACTGTTGAGCGGATGCATTTCAAACCAGCCACGGATATCCATCGAAAGCGGAACGGGCAAAATCGTCCAGCCTATAAGCATTACAACGATGAGCTTCCACAGCGGAACTGTGTGAATGAGCGGCCATATGGGCGAATCGGTGAAATAAAAACCGATGGCACCAAGCGTCATGCCCAGAATAACCAGCGGGTGCAGCCGCTCGAACCGGCGCCGTAGAAAAGTGCCGACGGTTAATTTATCCCAGCGGTCGTCGTATGCATAGCCGATGACAAATCCTGATAAAAGGAAGAAAAAATCGACTGCCAGATAACCGTGATTTACAACATTGGTGAGGCGGCTGCTGGCGAGCGGTTCGGTCAGGTGAAAGCATACTACGATGATTGCGGCAACGCCACGAAGTCCATCTAAAATCTGATAATGCGGCTTTGTGCCGAGTTGCGTATTGTTCAT
The DNA here is from genome assembly GCF_979253085.1 of Dyadobacter sp. AC419. Classification (NCBI taxonomy): domain Bacteria; kingdom Pseudomonadati; phylum Bacteroidota; class Cytophagia; order Cytophagales; family Spirosomataceae; genus Dyadobacter; species Dyadobacter sp. AC419. The sequence goes on from NZ_CEEDCD010000003.1 coordinate 231,075, forward strand.
TCAATTACATTGGCCGGAAAGCGGGCAATATACGATTGCGCGGCATTCTAATAAATCAAATTAACACAAGATTCATGCTTGTTGCTTGAAAAGTGACCCGAATGTTACGTTATTGTCGCGTCATTTTTCACTCTCAAAAAACAATATCATGAGCACTTTGCAGCTAAGAGATGGCGCCACAATGTTTTACAAAGACTTTGGCACCGGACAACCTATCGTATTTCACCACGGATGGCCGCTTTCCAGCGACGATTGGGATAATCAAATGATGTTTTTCCTTCAAAAAGGCTTCCGCGTTATCGCCCACGACCGTCGTGGACATGGACGTTCTTCGCAGACTTTTGAAGGTCACGAAATGGAAACTTACGCTGCCGATGTCGCTGAGCTTACTGCGCATCTGGACCTGAAAGATGCCATTCACGTGGGCCACTCTACAGGTGGCGGCGAAGTGATACGCTATGTAAACAAACATGGAAACGGAAGAGTGGCAAAAGCGGTGCTGGTGAGTGCTGTAACGCCGATTATGGTAAAAACAGAAAACAATCCGGACGGTGTGCCGATAAGTGTTTTTGATGAAATCCGTGAGATGACGGCCACGCAAAGACCGCAATATTTCAAAGATTTTTCAGAGGCTTTTTACGGTTATAACCGCGAAGGTTCTGTTCCAAAGCAGGGCATTCGCGACAATTGGTGGCGCCAGGGCATGACGGGAAGCATTCTTGCACATTACGAGTGCATTAAAGCGTTTTCTGAAACTGATTTTACCGAAGATCTTGAAAGTGTTGATGTGCCGGTTTTGGTGCTACACGGTGAAGACGACCAGATTGTGCCTTATCAAATCACAGCCGTAAAAGCCGCTGAACTTTTGAAAAACGGCAAACTGATCACATATCCAGGTTTTCCACACGGAATGCCAACGACGGAAGCAGAGACGATCAATAAGGATATTCTGGCTTTCATCCAGGGATAATTAGCAATTCGCCTTCTTGCCAGACGTGATAAATGAAATGCCGGGCGGAAGATTTCCGTCCGGCATTTTATTTAATCGAATATTATAATGTAATCCCAAACCCGGTCCTGATCGCAGCCAGTATGCGATTCGATCCAGATTGCCGGTGGAGGACATTGTGACTGGCATTAAAAGACACATCAATGTAGGCCTTCCTGAACAATGTTTGCTGAAATCCTGCGGCAGCGCCGAAGCCCAGATGCCGTTTTTGTCTGCCTTCGGTAAAAACGTTTTCACTTTGATAAAAAACAAAATCGCTGTGCGGCCCGAAGTAAATGCCGGAAAGATTTTGTCCGCCTAGGCCTCTTCGTATGGCCTCTTTTTGCTGAAAATAGTAACGTAATTGCAATGCCGGCCATATCTGCAAGTCGTTGCTTCCGGGGCCGGGAGGTTGCGCGGATCGGTTGGAGATCATTCGCGCGTAATCCGCATTGACTTGTCCATTCAATGACAATGGGCCGCTGCCGAACTTTCGCTCATAAGCCAGGCCGATTGCGCCTTGGATAAATTGGGAGGATAAATATATTTTTGGCCAAAAAAGCTTCCATTGCTGCTGCACGTTTTCATCACACCGCAGCACTTCGCACATGGGCACATTCCTGTTCCTTTTCCAGTCGCCAAAAGCCAGCCCCATGCTTGTTCGTGAAGCGATGGCAAAGTCGTTGGTTTTGTGCAATGTGTATTCCGATTGAAGTGCAGAACGGTTATTTGAATATCGCTGATAAGACGCTCCGATCGCAAACTCAATCCGACCGTTGTTAAGAAACCTTCTCTGCAAGCCGAACTCGACGCCAATTGATGCTAACTGATAATCAAAATCCGATTTTCCCCAACGGTTCCCGCCGACAATTGCCACATAGTTGCCCGTAAAATTGTTCACGCTTACACCCTGATTGATCCTGCGTTTCATATCATAATACCAACGTCCGTAAACATTGCCATCCAGCAAGCCGCTGAAACCGACCTTGTCTCCCCATCCGCCGGTAAGCTGCACATCTGTCCCGATTGAGAAAGCCGGCGCGATTTTATATTCATAGCCAAAGCCGTAAAATAGCGCCTGCAATGCGTTATTGTCCACCGTAAACAGATAAGTTGGCGCAAATGTGAGGCTTAGCTTAAACATGTGCCTTGTCGGCACTTTTGTCATAAACACGTTCTCATATCTGTCGATAAATCGCTGTTTTGTGATCGTGTCCTGCTCTTGTGAGAATGTGACCGGAATGCTGTCCTGCGCAGTCGCGGCGTGGAATAAAAGCAGGCAAAACAGAAAGAAGGAAAGGAATTTCTTCATGACCAAAAAAGTATCTTTTAACAATACAGCATTCCAACGTCCGGGCATAAGTTGATAGCAACCAGCCGTTCTCAAAAACAAAGAGGCACTTTGAGAAGCAAAAGGTTGTATGACTTACGCAAATGATTTGCAGCAATTCTGGTCATGAAATTTCTGCTAAGACAATGCTTCCGGCGGCGGCCCGCCTGCTGGTCTGGAATTGTCTTTTGGAAGCGGAACGAACTCCTCATTATCAGTTGGAGGCAATATGATGCGGCCTTGCTTCCAGTCTTCTTTGGCTTGTTCAATTCTTTCTTTCCGGCTCGACACAAAGTTCCACCAAATGTAACGGTCGCCAAGATGTTCGCCGCCCAGCAGCATGAGCGTTGAGGGTTCTTTGGCGATCAGCAAAGGATCGACGCCTTTCGTAAAAACCAATAATTTGCCCGCCGTATAAGTGACACCGTTCACTTCAATGCTGCCTTTGGCAATGTAAGCACCTCGTTCACTATGTCCCTGCGGAAGGCCAAACCTAGCCCCCTGATCCAGAACCACATGCAGATAAAACATGGGTGAACTCGTGCTGACACTGTTTTTGAGACCGTAAGCCTCGCCAGCGATCAGACGCATCCAGACGCCCTTTTCGGTAAATACAGGCAACTGCTCTGGTGTGTAGTTTTTGAAAGCGGGATCGGATTCCTCGTCCTTTTCAGGCAGGGCAACCCATGTTTGTATCAATTTCAATTCACCGCCAGCCAGCATAGCAGGATCTTCAAACCGTTCGCTATGGGCAATTCCCTTGCCAGCTGTCATCCAATTAACCTCCCCCGGCCTTATAACCTGCTCAACACCAAGACTATCCCGATGGGTAACATTGCCGCTAAACAAATAACTCACCGTGGAAAGGCCGATATGCGGGTGAGGCAGCACATCCAAATTGGTCGCCGTGGGCGTGGGAATGCTTACCGGGCCGCCGTGATCCATGAATATAAATGGCCCGACCATTCTCCTCAACTGGAATGGAAGGATGCGTTTTACCTCGAAACCGGGCACGATTGCGGCTTTTCTGGATTCTATGACTATATCAAGCATAAGAATTTGAAGATTAGACACAAAGTTACGTACCCGGTTGGATGTAATGGAATTTACGGGATCAAATTCTCAGATCTCAGCCTTTTGAACAAATCAAAAAACGAATCGCGCGTATCCTGATAACCGGTAAAACCCAGTTTGCGGCTTTTGGACATGTCGGTCATGACCTCCAAAGGGCGGCCCAGATCGAGATCCGTATGCCAGGCCGAAGCCAGCCGGTTAATGTCGGATTCTTTCAAATTGTATTTCGTGGCAATCTCCTTCCAGGCCGACGCGTCGTTTGCCATTTCTTGTTCTAATGGACGAATTTGCCCATCAAAACCGGCTGGCTTAATCGCAAACCAATCTGCTATTTGCTTCCAAAGCCATTTCCAGCGGAAAAGGTCTCCATTGGCAACATTGAAAGCCTCATTATGCGCGGCTTCGGTGGTGGCTGCCCATATCATGTGCTCCGCCAGCAGTTTCGCGTCTGTGACATCCGATAACCCGTTCCATTGCTCAGCCGATCCGGGAAACTGAAATGGTCTGCCGGTTTCTTTGCAAATGCTTGCGTAAACTGCCAGTGTCGTGCCCATATTCATTAGATTACCAACAGCTTTGCCTACCACGGAATGTGGCCTGTGAATGCTCCAAGTAAAGCCATCGCGCGCTGCGGCAGCATAAACTTCGTCTTCCTGGGCATAGTAAAAGTTTTCCAGATCGAGCCGCGGATGTTCCTCACGGACAGGCGTTTCGGGCAATGTGCCTGCCTGTGCATAAGCCTCAAACGGCCCCAGATAATGTTTAAGCCCGGTTACCAGCGCAACGTGCTGAACAGACTTTTTTGCGGAAAGGCTGTCCAATAAATTCCTGACCATGGCACTGTTGACGCGGATATTTTCAGCTTCCGTATCATTGCGCATCCAGCTTGTGAAAAACACGTGGGTAGGCGCCACTTCTGCCAGTTTCGCGGCCAGGTCATCGGGATTAAGCAAGTCCGCCGCGATGGGTTTTAGACCAGCAATTTCTGTATTTGGATTGCGGGAAAGGCCATAAGTGATCCAGCCTTTTTCAATCAATTTTTCTGCGAGGTTGCTTCCGGTGATGCCGGTTGCGCCCACTACTAATGCGATATTTGTCATATGCTTGCGGATTTTTCAACACTTGATTTTAATGTTACAAAATTACCGCACCGGCAGGCGATGGACATTGACCTGCGTCAAGTAATGCAGTTGATCTAAATCAAGCATTCCTATCTTTGCCGGCGTAAATGTGATTAGCTATGATTGAAGTACTTTTTCAGCACATTCAGGAAAAGGTTTCGCTTTCGAACGTGGATAAGGAGGCGATCAACGCCTTTTTTATTCCCAAAAAACTGAGAAAACGGCAGTATTTATTGCAGGAAGGTGACGTGTGCAAGCATCTCACTTTCATCGCGAAAGGTCTGCTGCGGACTTACAATGTGGACGACAAGGGCGACGAACACATGAGTGTTTTCGGGTGGGAAGGTTGGTGGTTGTCGGATTTCAACAGCTTTTTGTCGGGTGAGCCGGCCGTTTTTAACATTGATGCCATTGAAGATTCGGAGTTGCTGCTGATCTCGCGGGAAAATTATGAAGCATTAACGCTCGCCGTCCCGATCATGGACCGTTATTTCCGCATTCTCTACCAAAACAGCATTGTCACCAAAGAACGCCGGCTGATGAGTTCCATCACGCATTCGGCCGAAGAAAAATACGTGAAACTGGCAGAATCAAACCCAAAAATGATCGAGCGCGTCCCCCAAAACCTGATCGCGTCCTACCTCGGTATCGCCCCGGAAACGCTGAGCCGGATTAAGAAAAACCTGGCTTTAAGGAAATAATTTGTGTTAAAAATTGAATAAAATGAACATTACATCACATACAAAAAACGAAACCCAAATCGCCGAAGTCACTTCCGACAACCTGCTCATCGAAACCGCCGAAGACGGAATCGACTTAATGGGCAACCTCTATTATCAAGGATTTGACAGCATCATCCTCCACGAAAAAAACCTCAGACCCGCATTCTTCGACCTCAAAACTGGCATAGCCGGAGAAATACTCCAAAAATTTTCAAACTACCGGATGCGCCTGGCCATCATTGGCAACTTCGAAAAATACCCGGCAAAAAGCATTCAGGATTTTATTTTTGAGAGTAACAAGGTTGGGAGGATTAACTTTTTGGGGAGTGTTGAGGAGGCGCTGGAAAGGCTTTCTTAGGTTGGTTAGCGGGAAGGATGGCGTACACAAGACAGCATGATGTAATGTTTAGAGTGTTTTATCAAACACTCTCCTGCAACAACATTTCCGGCATTTCATCGTAGGTTCTGCCGTTTAATAGCCTTCCACTTTCTTTCTTATCCTTGCCGCCCCACTGCTTGAAGAAAAATGCGACTTCACTATCCCTGCATTGCTCTTGAATTTCCAAAACCCAATCTGTATTCATTGGCCTCGGCTTATGCCCACTTTCGCCTCCCACAATAACCCAGTCTATTCCGGTAAGATTTAAGTTGTGTAACGACCCTAATAAAGGTTCACAGGAAAGAAACTTCACTTTTGCCTTTGTCTCACGCAAAAAATCAATTCTACCCATAACACTTTCATTTTCAACAGAGACCCCCATCCAAATGTTATGACTCCACCTGAGCTCCTTATGAACTTCAAACAATCTTTCAGCTCTTTTGGTCAAAACCTGGAAAACATGCTGAGGATTATCATTCATCACTTTAAACACCTTCTTGATAAAGTTAAGTGGAATGTCCTTGTGAAACAGGTCGCTCATTGAATTCACAAACACAACTTTCGAGTGTTTCCAGGCGTATGGAGTTGACAAGGAATCTTCATGTGTCCGGACTTCAAAATTATCCTTATACTTTTCAATCCCCATTGCCTGCAATCTCTTGGACATGATTTCTGCATAGCAAAATTTGCAACCAGTAGAGATCTTGGTACATCCTGTTGTAGGATTCCAGGTCATTTCTGTCCATTCAATGCTTGATTGCGCCATGTTATTTTAGTTTGAAGTATACTTTATTGTTGTTCGCGTCGCCCGCTTTGTAATATTTAATATAGAAGGCTCCCTTTCTAGCCTTTTTTCCGTCAGGTAAAAAAACGTCAAGCTGATCCTTATTTTGCCAACTCTCAAAAATCTCGTTTGTATGCTTTGGTAGATATCCTTGTCTTAAAGTAAATTCGTAAACCTCATTGTTATAGCACGTCTTGGTAGCAAGGTAAGCTTTTAATTTTTGCTCTAAGGGATTCGTCTTATATTCATAAAACAGGGATGGAATGTTCCCTGAAAATTCCCAGCCGCGTCCATTTTCGGTATCTATCTCCCACTTTGCATCGAGCATTTCCTCAAATCCTCTGATATGACTAGTAAAAAAATATAGGCAAAAAACCGTTTTCTCATCCTTTTTTATTGAGAAATGATCGACGAAGTATTTTTCTCCTAAATATCTTTGGAAACCTTCCCTCAATTGATTTATAAACTTCCATACACTGTCATTGGGTACCCAGTCCTGATATTGAGTAAGCTCTTCTATGAAATCCACAAGTGCTTCGGGAGTTCCATTTTCTGAAAACCTGTACATGTGTTGAACTGGTAGCCATAATAGGATTTCGCATTTCTTACCACAATCCATTAGCGATTTTAGATGTACAGATTTTATGTCTTTATATCCATAAGGATCAATGAACACAAAATGCTTTTCATTTCGTGTCATTCTAAAATTTCTGGCAAGCCTAATCACTTCAGTCTTATAATCTTCTGATGTTAAAGTAAGATTTCCAGACTCTGGATTATGTAATGACATCGCGAATATTGCGTTCCTTAAAATATCAATTTTATCCTCCTCTTTGTCATTAAGCTGACAATCTATTTTTGGAATTTTGTTCGCCTTAGGTTCAATTAGTGAATTGTAAGTGTCTTGCACTTGCCGTAGTATTACAAGCGGGCTTCCCTCTCGATTATCCTCATAAAGGCCCTGTCCGCAGAATAAATCATAGATGTTGATTTTTTGGGTAAACCCATCGTTACTTATTATGTTAATGTAACGCTTTAAATATTCGCTTAGCAATCGAACCTTGGCTTCCGAATGACTTAATAAATTAAGTTTCACATCTTTTTTCTGCATATGAGAAGGGCTGTAAGATTATTAATGTTGAAATCAAAGTCAATATAAATTCTTGAAGGGCCTAGATTTTATTTTTTCTTCTAAAAACATTATCTATTTATTCTAAGGCAGTTTTTAACGATATCATTTATCTAACGGCAAGTATCACAGTGGACTTTATAATCTTCCATGCTTGATTGCATTAGGCTCTTGCATTTCTCCAAATTTCTTCCGAATCTTCAACCTCCTATAAACATATACTCTTATGAAAAATCTTGCGAGCATTGCCCTGTTATGGTGTGGGTGTGGCGAAAGCCCCCCGAACGTTGTATATGACGTTAGGACACCTTAGACAGGGCATTTTTTATTAAAACCTAAAACATATACATTATGCAAACACAACAAAACACCAACGAATCCCTGGATTCGACACACCTGGCCTACGGCCGGGAAGTCGCGGAGTTGCTCAGCCAAAGCCACGCTTCCACCTGGATGAATGACCTTTGGGACATTTACAGCGGTTACATGATCGCGCAGCCGGAGCTCGGCTACAATCCACGCGCAAGTCACATTTTCGCGTCATTCAAAGAGCTGCTCTTCTTTTTCCAGCGGGTCGGGGAAATGAAAAAGTAGGGAGTTAAATCGAATTACTGAAAAAAAGCCAGGCGATCCGCAAAGATCGCCTGGCTTTTTGCATTATTGTCTGTCGAGCTGCTTGTCGATTTCCAGAGCGGCGCTGATGAGCGCCAGGTGGGTGAATGCCTGCGGGAAGTTGCCTAGATGCTCGGCTTTGTGGCCGATTTCTTCGCTGAAAAGACCCAGGTGATTGGCATAACCGATCATTTTCTCAAAACTGTCTAGCGCTTTTGCTACTTCTCCGCTTTTGGCAAGAGACTCGATGAACCAGAATGAACACATATTGAATGTGCCTTCTTCGCCTTCCAGGCCGTCAAATGACGTTTCGCCATTTTTGTAGCGATACAACAGCACATCGACGCCGAGCTGTTCTTCCACGACTTTCAATGTGGACAGCCAGCGCGGTTCACGGGGAGAAATAAAATGCATGAGCGACATCAGCAGCACACTTGCGTCCACATTTTTGGCGCCTTTATACTGCACCCACGCACCAATTTCTTCATTCCAGAAGTTCTCGTAAATGTCCGTGTAAATGTCGTCGCGCACTTTTTTCCAGTCACTTTCGGGAAAAGGAAATGAGCGGTGCTGACCGATTTTGATCGCGCGGTCCATCGCCACCCAGCACATGAGCCGACTGTGCAAAAAGTGCTTTTCGGTGTTACGGATTTCCCAGATGCCGTGATCGGCCGTTTTCCACTTTTTGGTGACCACATCGACCTGTTTTACGATGGTTTCCCAAAACTCAAATGTAATCGGCGCGTGCTGTTTGTTGTAAATGTAAATGGTGTCGATCAGCTCGCCGTAAATGTCGAGCTGGTGCTGGCCCTGCGCACCATTGCCGATCCGCACGGGCTTTGAATTTTGGTAACCGCTCAAATGTGTCAGCTCTTCTTCCTCCATATCATGCCCGCCGTCGATGGTGTACATCAGGTAAAGCTGGTCTTCCTGGGCGCGGTCATGGATCCATTCGAGAAACGCCGTGGCCTCTTCCGTGTAACCCAGCCGCAGGAACGCATACATGGTAAAAGCCGCGTCCCTGATCCACATAAAGCGATAATCCCAGTTGCGACCGCCGCCGACAACCTCGGGCAAACTGAATGTCGGCGCAGCGACCATCGATCCCAGCTCGCGGGAAGTGAGCAATTTCAGCGTGATCGCCGAGCGGTTCACAGTGCCGTTCCAGCGACCTTTGTAAGTGGATTTTTTGGACCAGTTCCGCCAGAAATCAATCGTGTCCTGGTAAGTGCTTTTCTTATAAACTTCAATCGGATTCTCATCTTCAACCTGACTTTTTCCGCATTCCAGCACCAGATAAGCCGTTTTGCCCTGTTCGAGCGTAAATTCAGCATAACCCGAATTTTGTTTGATCTGCAAAGGAACGTCCGCAATGAGGCGCATCACCGTTCCATCCTCATTATGAGCGTTGAAGTAAACGCTTTCGTCGCGCAGCTCGCAGGTGTGCGTGGCATTGGCATAATCAAAAGCAGGCTCGCATTTGGCCTGAAAAGTAATGTTACCGCGAACGGTTTTCACCTGTCGCACGATCGCATTAGACTTGTCCATCTGATCGTCAACGGGCATATAATCAGTGACTTCCGCAATGCCTTCTTCCGAAAAAAAGCGGGTTAGAAGCACTGCGGTGGCCGGAAGATAGAGCTGCTTGGTGTTGTAACCGTCCATTTGCGGGTAAATGGCAAAGCTGCCGCCTTTTTTATGATCCAGCAATTTGGCAAAAACCGTGGGTGAATCGAAAGCGGGATAACACATGAAATCGATAGAGCCTTCAACGGAAACGAGGGCGACGGTTTTGAGATTTCCAATCAGTCCGTAATCCTCAATCCGTGTATATTCAGGGTTCTTTTTAGGCATTTGGTTTCGTGTAGTTTTGAAAATCAAGTGCCTAAATTATCACGCCAGTAAGCGACAATGCTAAATCATAGTTCATCGGTTAATCAGTGCAAATTCACGTTTTGTTATTTCAATCTTACAAGCGGATGGTTGAGTCCATTCACATCATTTTTGACGATTTTATATTTATCCAAACTTTTAAAAAGCGACGTTAATGTCTTGAAACCATAAGTTCGCGAGTCAAAACTGGGGTCGATTTTCCGGAGCGACGTGCCTATTTTTGAAATGAATGCTTCTTCTTCCTCATTAGCCGAAATTTCAAATGCCTTATCAATAATGGTCATATCGATCTTCGGATATTTGCGCTTCGTATCCTGCTTTTTCGGCTCTTTTTTGACGATTTCCTTCGGGGTAACATCCACTTTCAGCGGCTCAGGCTCTTCTGTATTTGTGTCAATCTCAGCCACCAGGTTTTCGCTGAATGTGAATATCTCACACGAATTCACGAATGCGATCGGCGTATTTTTCCGCCCGATTCCCATTACAAAAAGTCCTTCTTCACGAATCCTTTTCGCCAAACCGGTGTAATCGCTGTCACTCGAAACGATGCAAAACCCTTCCACACTTTTGCTGTGCAGAATGTCCATGGCATCGATAATGAGCGAGCTGTCGGTCGAGTTTTTGCCTGTTGTATAAGAAAATTTCTGGATCGGACTGATCGAATGCTGATTTACGATTTCCTTCCAACTGTTCATCTGGTTAGTTGTCCAGTCGCCGTAAATGCGCCGGATCGTCGCTTTTCCGTATTTGGAAACTTCCTCCAAAGTTTCCTTCATCAATTTGGCCTGCGCATTGTCCCCATCGATCAATACGGCAATGTTAAATTTGGTTTCACTCATGTTTCTGAATCGTTTTCGAATTCAACTTACATAATATTTTGCATCCAGCCGCAGCCTAACCCTTCGGAAAAATCAACCTTACTGTTGTCTGCCCAAGCTCGTTCCGGAGGCGTTGATTTCAATGCCCAGCAGGACGCAGAGATCTTTGACGATGACCAGTCCAATGCCTTTTTGCTCTGGATAAGGTGAGACCAGCAGCCATTCCTCATAAGAGCGATAGGATTTGTTGAGCCATTTGATGAGCGTTTCGGGCATTCCATCGCCCGTGTCAGCAATGGTAATGTGCTTTTTGCCTGTTAATATGCCTGCTGAAATGGTGACTTTTGAATGACTGATCTTCAATGCATTGTCCAAAATGTTATGCACCGCAATGGACAGCAGGTTGGCATCGCTGCAAACTTCAAATTCCGGCGGAACCAGATTTTCCATGACCAATTCGCGCGAAACGGCGACGGCTGAAAAAAGGCCGCAGGTGTCAGAAACCAGTTGAAGCACATTAACGGGGCCCATTTGCGTCCGTGATGACGGATTTCCGCTCTGAACTTTAATGTAGTCCAGCAGATTTTTGGTTAGCGTACTGATCCGCACCGAGGTGTTGAGCGTCTCTTCACTCATGCGCACAATCAGCGGATTATCCGTTTCCTGCTTTTGCAAATGGGCATTCATGTATTTCAAAGACACACCTACATAATGCAAAGGCGTCTGAATGTCGTGGTTTACGGCGGCGATGATCTGGCTGATCACCCGATAATGCCGCACCAGATTGTCTTTTCTTTCTTTTTTCAAAAGATAACCCGCCCGCCATTTCACTCCCGCAAAAAACAATGCTAAAAAGCCAGCTGCAACGAGCAGCCGGAACAACCACGTTTCATACCACGCACGCGGAACATGCAAATTGATGGTTTTGTAAGTAAAGTTATTGGTCCCGAATCCGTTGACTTTTCTGATTTTCAACTGATAGTCACCGTGTGACATGGATGAAACCGGAATCGTAAAGTCCTCATTTACAGGAAGCCATTTTGCATTCCTGCCATTGCCGGTAAGCGCATAATGCATGCGGATATTGTTGCTATGGCCATAATAAGGCGTAGTAACTTTCAGGCGGAGCTGCCCGAAATCACGCGGGATTTGCAGTGTGTCCTGCGGCCTCAGACTTCTCCCATCCAGCGTAACATTGCTCACAAATATGCCTTTTTCAGTTAATTCAGGCGTTATTTTGTTTGGTAAAAACCATACGAGACCGTCAATGGATGGAAGCGAAACAGTGCCGTCGGCAAGCTTCACCGCGCAAGGCCGGCAACCGCCGTTGAATTCATTTGTCTCGAATCCCTGACTTTTATCGTAATAAAGATAGTAAACGAAATTCCGGCTGTCGCGCACATAATCAAGCAGTTGTTGCTTAGCCACCTGAAAAAGTCCCTTATTGGTTGTGATCCAAAAAAAGCCTTTTGCGTCTTCCACAATGCAATGTGCTGTCGCCAAAAACCGGTCTTCATCCAATGGAAAAGCAATCAATCTGCCCTTTTTTAACAAAGAAAAAACCATTGCCGTAAGTCGTGATCCAGGTTCCGTCCGTGGTGGTGTAAAAGCTGCGGACATTGATATTCTTAAAATTCCGGATCACCTGGAAATCTTTCGTCCGTGTGTTATATCGATATAATCCGGCTTCCGTTCCGAGCAGCAGTGTTTCGGGCGTTTCCTGGCCGATAATGGTAATGCCACCAAATTTTGATTTCAGCACAGTTTCGGGTTCATAACCATTTCCCGAGCGGCGCAATGTATACAATGCATTCGCTTCCCCGCCTATCCAAAGCTGGTTTTTATCATCGGCAAAAAGCGACTTAAATTTCTCTTTGAAGTGCACTTTCATCAACACACGCTTCCCTGATTTATCCAGCTGAAAGAGATTGTGCGCAATGCCGAACCACAATGTGCTGTCGCTGTTTGCCGCGAGCGAAAACTTATATCGAAAATCCTCCATAAACCGCGAAGTTCTCCTCGCCGTAATGCGGGACGTCGCGGCATCGATGCCCAGCAGATAACCCTGCGAAGTCAAAACAGAACGTCCGGGCCTGGAGCTTGGGCATAATACACGTTATCGGCATCATTATCGAGCATTTTCAATGTTTGAAAATCCTTTCGTTTAAATAAAAACAAACCTTTTGTAATGCTGCCCAGCAACAACATTCCGGACGCTTTGCTATAATGCGCCGTGACAATGCTCAGGTTGTCAAAATCAAAATTCTTTAAAATGAGCGTCGTTTTTAGATTCCCGTTTTCCGATTCTTCGAGCGTATAAAAGCAATGATCGAGATAAAGAAATGCCTGCCGCGAAACATTGTTCCAATACAGCTGATAATCTTTCTTGTTTTTTTGAAACGATGGATTAATGACAATGTCGCCTGTTAGCAATGCGGGCTCAGCGCGCTGATCTTTAATAATTTTGATAAAATCACCGTTCGAATCGGTGGCATAAGGGCTTGATCCGATTAAGATAAAGTGGCTGAATGATCCGTTTACACTGAAATCCTTTTTGCCATTTTTATAACATACAATGATACTTTTTTTCCAGATATAATGCGTCGCGTGATCTGCCGAGGCGAAGTAATGCTCTCCCGAAGGACTCACTGCAAATTGCGAAGGAATGCTGGCCAGAATGCTGTTATGGCGCATTTCACCTCGTGCTTCGGGGTTGACCTTTTGATAATTAGTATAAAAATTGCTGTCCACTGACACGAGGCCGCTGTTCAGGATGCCGATGTATTCGTTGGTTTCTGCTAATGCGTAAAATTCGTGCTGATTCGCATGCTTACGATTGACGGCGGGCACAAAACCCATAATCCGGTTACTCAATAATGGCAGGCTCGATTTGTCGAAAGAAATGAATCTTTGCCCGTCAAAACGCACCAGCCCCGCTTCGGTGGAAAGCCAGACGAATCCGTTTTTATCTTCCATAATGGCCTTAATGCTGTTTTGCGGAAGGCCATTTTCGTCTGTAAAATGCTGTAAACGATAACTGGAAAGTTGCTGCTGCGCACTGGCAGTCCATATGCTGAGCGAGCATAAAAAAACGAGGATCCGGAAAATCTTCATTCAGCCATTTTGGGTAAGACATTTTGCAGTAAGAGGTCGCCTGGATGCCAAGCTACCCGTTTAATTCAAAATATCTGGTTAGTTCAATAATGTTCACTACACCAAGTTTCTCGAAAATTTTCGCTTTATAAGTGCTTACCGACGAAGACGACAAATGAATGTGATCGCTAATTGCTTTGGTTGACAGGCCTTTGGACAACAATCTCGCCACTTCCAATTCTTTATCCGAAAGCTTTTCCAAAACAGATTCCTGATTTCCTTTGGCACCAAACAATTGACCAAAAGCCTGTTGCATAACCGCCGGACTTGCATAAATCCTGCCGTTCAGCAATGTGTCAATGGCCAATTTAAATTCTTCATTCAACGCAGTTTTGGAAATGTAACCATTAGCCCCTGCTTTCAGGAAAGGAAGTGCATAAAGCTGCTCGTCGTAGCTGGAACAGACCAGAATCCGGATATCCGGCTGCTTAATCCGAACCAGGTTCACCATACTCACCTTATCCCCGCCCGGCAGGTTGATATCCATGATCAGGAGGTCGAAATGCTGTTTTTCAAGTGCCAGAAGCGTTTTATTAAAGTCTGACGTTGCCATAACCGCAGCATCCGGCAGATGCTCCATCAGCAGATGTTGTATGCCCACCAAAATAAGCGGATGGTCCTCGGCTACAATAATTTGAACAGGCATTGTTATGGAACGAAAGAGGCACATTGATTACCAATATTATAAAAATTCGTGCATAGAATTAATTTGTGCAGCACTAAATTTTTTCAATGATCAATTCACATTTTTCAATGATGATTTCAACTTCTTCTGATTCCGATGCTCTGTATACGCAGTAGTTTTACATCATGAAAAGGCGTCATCTCGGAGGTGATGATGTTTGATTCATAACGTTGAGTAACGGTCATATCTCCCGGTCTTGCCGGAGAGCTGATTTTAAGTTCAGGGTTTAATTTTATCTGATCTCAAAAAATTGTTATTTTCGGGCTTCTTCCAACGCGACAGGCTGCTCAGAATAATATGGCTCAGGAATACATCGAAATTCGCGGCGCCCGCGAAAACAATCTCAAAAACGTATCATTAAGTATTCCAAAACGCAAGATCACGATCTTTACGGGCGTTTCGGGATCCGGAAAATCATCCATCGTTTTCGACACGATCGCGACGGAGGCGCAGCGGCAGCTGAATGAAAATTTCAGTATGTTCATCCGAAATTTCTTGCCCAAATATGCGCAGCCGCACGCCGACGCGATCGAAAACCTGAGCATGGCCATCGTTGTGGACCAGCGAAGGCTGGGTGGGAATTCGCATTCAACCCTGGGCACGATCACCGACATTTCGCCCGTGCTCCGTCTGCTGTTTTCAAGGATAGGAACGCCGCATATTGGCAATTCCAACGCTTTCTCGTTCAACGATCCGCAGGGAATGTGCCTTGAATGCAATGGATTGGGCAAGAAAATGGGTGTTGTGGCGGAACTCGTTCCTGGATATGAGCAAGTCGCTGAATGAAGGCGCGGTGCAGGTTCCCGTATTTGCGACTTGGGAAAAAACCAGTTACGCCAGCTCCGGCTTTTTTGATAATGATAAAAAGCTTTCCGACTTCACGCCGGAAGAAATGGAGTTGCTGCTTTATGGCAAAAATTTGAAATACAAATTGCAGGTTGGCGGCGGTTCAATGAACGCAACTTATCTCGGCATCATCGAAAAATTTGAAAAATCATACATTAAGCGTGACCTCAAAACCCTGTCCGAACGCACCCAAAAAGCCGTTGCACCATACATTGCGCTCGGCCCATGCCCGGCATGCAAAGGCGCGCGTCTGAGCCAGGCTGCATTGAGCTGCAAGATTAAGGAAAAGAACATTGCTGAAATGTCAGCGATGGAAGTTTCCGAATTGCTCGCATTGGTGCAGGAAATCAATGATCCGGTGGCGGGTTCGATGCTGGCGACATTATCGGAAAGATTGCAGCATTTGGTCAATATCGGTTTGGAATATCTGAGCCTTGATCGTGAAACAACCACATTATCGGGCGGTGAATCGCAGCGTGTCAAGATGGTTAAACACCTCAGCAGCAGCCTTATTGATGTCATGTATATTTTTGACGAACCGAGTGTGGGACTGCACCCAAGAGATGTTCACCGGCTCACGGAACTGCTTGGGAAGCTCCGGGATAAGGGCAACACAGTGATCGTTGTCGAGCACGATCCGGATGTGATCAAAGTGGCTGACCACATTGTTGACGTGGGCCCGCATGCCGGCAGCAAAGGCGGGCAGATTGTGTTTGAAGGCAGCTTTGCGGACCTGACAAAGGCGGATACGCTCACCGGACGGCATATCAAACAGTCGCTGCCGATTAAAGAAAAATCACGAAAACCGACGGGCAAGCTTGCTATCAAAAACGCGAAGGTTAACAACCTGCATAATGTGAGTGTGGACATTCCCGTTGGCGTGCTTACCGTTGTCACGGGCGTTGCCGGCTCGGGGAAAAGCTCGCTGATTAACCATGTATTTTTAAAACAACATCCGAAAGCGATCGTCATTGACCAATCTGCCGTAGGGACTTCAACCCGTTCCAATCCAGCCACTTACACTGGTGTAATGGACGATGTGCGAAAGGCATTTGCCAAAGTAAACGGCGTGAGCGCTTCATTATTCAGTTTCAATTCTCAGGGAGCTTGTGCAAATTGTCTGGGCCTGGGTGTGATTTACACTGATCTCGCTTTTCTGGACGGCATCAAGACGCCTTGCGAAGTGTGCGAAGGGAAGCGTTTTAAGGAAGAAGTGCTGGCGTATAAGCTTGACGGGAAGTCGATTTCAGACATTTTGGAAATGACTGTGCTGCAATCGCTGGAATATTTTACCCAAGCTGACATTGTGAACAAGTTGCAGGCAATGAGTGATGTGGGTCTCGATTATTTAACGCTCGGGCAGCCGCTTAGCACACTGTCCGGCGGAGAATGTCAGCGCATTAAGCTGGCGAGTGATCTGCACAAGAAAAGTGGCGTTTATGTGCTGGATGAGCCAACAACGGGCCTGCATATGTCGGATATTACGCATTTGCTTTCCATCATGAACCGGTTAGTCGATTCTGGAAACACGATGATCGTCATTGAGCACAATCTGGATGTGATCAAAAATGCGGACTGGATCATTGATATGGGCCCGGATGGCGGGACAAAAGGCGGCAATGTGGTTTTTGAAGGCACGCCGTTGCAGTTGCTGAGCGCGGAAGGCTCCATAACAAGTGAGTATCTGAGAGGCGTGAGCTAATCAACCCGTAAACCTATTTTTCGACGATTTGCAATGTTTTCTGGTCTGGAATTCCGTTAAAATATTTGTCCAAAACAGCCTGGAAAACTGGATCTGTATTTGCTACAAGACTGAATAAAGTCATGGACGACCTCACTTTAAGGTCGTCCGGATTCCCAAGAATTTGATTCGCTGTTTTGCCCTGAATATCTAGAAAAGCATTTGAGATCTCAATAAGCCGTTTTCCCAACACCGGATGCTGTAAATATCGGCTGGCTTGTTCCAGACTTTCGATCCCGTAAAAAACCGAAGTGCTGCTCATGCCCAAACCGGCAATTTGCGGAAAAACATACCATATCCAATGTCCGCGCTTTCTCCCGCTGCGGATTTCCGCCAATGCACCGGCATAGTCCCGCTCCTGCGCTTCCACAAACTTTTCTAAATCGGAATCTGATTTCATGACGCCAGATTTTATGCTAAATCAAAAACTGTTTTAATAATTCAATTCTTTAATCTTGGCTACAACCCGGCTTGCGACAAGCTGATAACCCTTATCATTCAGGTGAATCTCGTCCGTGTTCACATTGGTGCGCATGCCTGTCGGGAAATTGTTGTTTTGCAAGTCCGTTAGGTCCTGATCATTAGGAACATAGCCAATTGCTGTCATTTCTTCGGGCGTTGGCGGCGTCATAGGCACATAGGAACGGCCGTATTTCGAAGCAAGCGCATCATTAATGGATGTAACCTGATTGTACTTTTCCGTGCCTTGCGCTTCAAATGCGCCTAAAAGAATTCCCACGACAAGATATCGTCGAGGCTCATCAATGTAGGCGATTGAATTGTCCAATGCAGTGTAGATTTCCTCCTCCGCCCCTGCCCTTCCAATGTTGTTCCGGCCATACCAAAAGATCTGTGTAGCAGTTTTGTAATTGCTCACTTCGTCCAGCAAAAATTCGGAATTAGCCGGAATTTCGACCGTGCTTTCAACGTCCGGTGTTACCGTATATTTATCGCCAAACTCTTCACTGCCAGTCCGTTTGATGGTGCATTGCACACCAGCCAGTTTGCCTCGTTTGCTGTAATCATTGTTGTTACTATACGTTGACAAAAACGGGTTACTTAACTGCGTGACTTTGACAGGATTAAGGCCGTCAAACTTGTCCCCCTCGAACAGAAATCGTAAGCGGGGTTCCTCCCTGCATTACAGAGGTCGAAAGTGCGTGCTGGCCTACAATGCCGTCACTGTAAATCGGTCTGCCAGGCAATGCTGCACCTACGAGTGTGCCATAAGGCGCAGTGCCACCGGCGCCGATCGTCAGGCTGTCACCAAAGAACGCGAGGGTTTTATCGCGCGGCGGCAATTCAACTTCTGGTGACGTTTTACTGGGGATGAGGTCCTCGACCAATCCGCTGCAGGATGTCAAAAAAGTGGTTGTTAAAATGGCCGCCCCAGATTGGCGAAAGAACCGCCGGCGGGTTAAAAAATGGTCTGGTTTCGGTGTGTTTGACTTACGCTGATGGTCGTCGATCATTGTATTATAGGAAGTATGAGTTATTCTCATGTTGCAACAACAATAATCATTCCAACCACACAATCAGTAATTTACCGTTAGATCAAAATTGCTTGCTGCACCCTTCGCTTCCGCGTTTTTTTGCACAAAAAACATCAAGCCATGGAACAGGTAATCTTTCAATTAGCAGGTTTTATTGAAGTAGCGTTGGTTTTACTCATGCTTTTCATTGGATACAAGATCATTCAGACGCTCGAAACCGCGCCATCTAAAAAGGGGAATATTTCTTAGTCATCCCCTTATTCAATGTCGCATTTAGCGGAATAATTCATCAATTGACGGCCAGCACATAATAAGCGCCATCCGTTGTTTCACCCGCTGATTGTATTTCCCAGCCCTGCGCCTTATAAAATGCCAGCGCATTCTGATTGGCCTGCAAACATTTAAGGCTTGCGGGCCGCCCCATTTTTTCAAGACAAGCTTTCAGCAACTGCTTCCCCGCCCCTTTTCCAATGCTGGCGGGATCTACAAACAGGGAATGAACAAAGTTTTGAGGCGGCCACCAGGCGATGAAGCCAATCGGAGTTTCATTTTCCATCGCAACGAGGATTTCCTCTCCCTTCGTTGCCAAGTCAAAATCCATCAAATCAAACTGCGCTGGATCTTCCCATGTAAAGGCATGGCGCCTGGCGTCCCTGAATATACGCCGGAGCGCGGGTGTATGTTCCGGTAAATGATTTATAATTGTCAATGGAATATCGCGCGTGAATGATGCAAATCAAGTTAAATAAAAAGCCTGAAACAAAATTGAATGTTTCAGGCCTTTAATCAAATGAGATAGCTTAAAATTAATTAACCTTCTTGCTCAACAACTTTTGGTTTACGTCCGCGTGGCTTGCCGGTGTAAGCTGGCTTTGGTTCAGAACTCGCAAGTGCCAATTCGTAACCTACTACGCCTTCTTCGTAATTGAATGATGTAACCTCGAATGTATATTTCGTTGTGTCGTATGCAACTCCGCCTTGTTTTAAAATAATTGCCAAAGGAATTACATAACCTCTGCCGCTTTTCACAAGTGAAAAAGTGTCTGATTCGTCAGCAGATGGAATAAGATAAACAGTGTTGATTTTTCTTTTTCCCTGATCTGTTCCAATTTTGAATTTGGTCGTATCCGCCTCAATTCCTAACTCAGTAAGTGCCGCAGCTGGCAAAACAATTTTCCCTGTTGCTGAAATGTATCCGCTTGGCTTTGGTGTTGATTTGGTCACCTCACTTTTTGGAAGATTTTCCTGAGGTGAAAAAAACTTTATTGATTTCGCTTTCATAATTATGAATAAAATTAGCAGTTATGTCGAGCGAAATTAAGAATTATAATCGCTTATAAAAATATTAAGCAAATAAACTAATCGAATGCATTATGTAACCGACGGCTAAAAAATGGATAAAAAAATTGCGTATTATCACTTGCCAGCCATGAATTAAATGTATTAATCAAGTGTAGAAATAGCGAAAAATTAATGCTTCCTTTTGAACTTAGGCGGCTGAACGTAAAGCTCGACCGTAGCAGCAAAACCAGAGGCCCGAACGGGCACTGCGCCCTCAATGAGCCGGTTTGAGACATTCTTGCGATAGCCGCCGAATATTTCCACGCCTGCATAAGCGCCTATTCTGCGGTTATACGCAACACCCATGTCAATGTCAACACGCCGGCAAACTCCCAGCGCAGGACTGCTTAATTGATTGATATAATAAGTGCGGGTAACAGCCTCTGATTTCAGGTAAATGATGTCGGAAGGAGAGATATTTTTCCGTAAAGAAACCTTCTTCGGAAGTATCATTTCAAGCCCTGTATTATCAGAAAAATTGTAGTTAAGAATAAAAACAGGAAGCACGGTCAGCTTGAAACTCTTATTCATCATTATCCCAAAACCAATTTCCTTATTAGCACTTTTTCTACGCAAATAGGAAGCAGATAATGTATAATTGGCAGGAATTTCATCCCAGTTTAATGATCCGAAATCACCGCTTTTATTAATATGCGACGTAAATATGAACCAGGAAGCGCTGTCGAGCTTTACGAGCGTATTAAGGTCCAATGCAAAAGTCCGCAGGTTCCAGCCTTCCATATGACTGACCGGATTTTCGCCCGTACTTTTAAATTCGAGTTGTTCCGTACGATAATTGGGGCCTAATAAAACGGTTACTTTTTTGCCATGCACAAGTGGAACCCATGCTCTTACAAAATATTCTTCCTGGCTGAAACGCTTGGTGTCCGTCCCATTAAATCGAAAAGTTTTGCCTGGCGCATGTGTATGACGAATAGTGAGCCATTTGGACGGCCCCATGCCTTCGAGACCGGGCTTTCAGTGACTGGCACATTGCGTGCGCGCTCAACATGGAAATGATAACGAACAATGCCCCGGGGCTGCGAAACTGCATAAAAACTATTTCTCAAAAGGTTTACAACTCTCGTAAGCACGCGCGTCGATAGACGAAAATTCACTTAAACAAATCTCGCCAATTCCAGGCATTAAATCATTAACTGTGAGTCGGTAACGAATTAAGATTTCAAATAAGTTCCATGCGGGCATTTCGCCATGCATTCACGAAAAAAAGCGCCTCTGAACATTTCAGAAGCGCTTCCTTTATTAACGGCCAATTTCGAGTTAACGTATATCCTCGTATTTACCCTGGCTCAAATCGCCGGTCTCGAATCCTTTTTTAAACCAATACATTCTTTGCTGTGAACTTCCGTGGGTAAACGCATCGGGAACAACATAGCCCTGAGATTCTTTTTGGAGCTTATCATCACCAATGGCATTGGCCGCGGTCAAAGCAGCTTCCAGGTCGCCCGGTTCAAGAATGTCTCGCTCATTTGTTGCGCATGATTTGCCCAAACACCGGCGAGAAAATCAGCCTGCAATTCAAGTTTTACAGAAAGTTTATTGTACTCTTCCTTACTGATCCTGCCGCGCTGCTCCTGCAACTGATTCGGAATTCCCATCAGATTCTGAACATGGGTGTCCTGGTATACTTCATGTGCGACGACAGACGCCACCGCAAAGTCACCCGGAGCCTTAAACTTGTCCCTTAATTCGTCACAAAATGCGAGGTCAATATACACTTTCTGATCCGCAGGGCAGTAGAACGGGCCCATAGCAGACGAGGCGCCGCCACAGCCACTCTGGGTTGCATCTTCAAAAATTTGAAGCTTCGGCTTTTCGTATTGGGCGTCATTAGCCGTATAAATCTCCGACCAGACATCTTCTGTGCTGCCGAAAACGGCGGACACGAAATCAGCCGTTTTATCGTCGGGACGAGGTCCGGCAGGGCGGGTTTCTGCTTGCTGCGTTTCGGTTCCTGCGAGATTGCCCAGAATTTCGCCCCGGATCCCGGCCTGTTAATAAGCCAATCGCGAGGACGATGATCATTCCAATTCCCCCGATTGCGACTTTTCCACCACCAGACATTCCCCGGCGGTCTTCAACATTTCCGCTTCTTCGTAAAATCCTGCCAACGCATAGACAGTTATAGATGTTTAGATATTCAGAAAATGATAAAAACCATGCCAATATACGTAGCCATAAAATTACGCAGGGTTACGGTTGCTAATGCATTAAATAATGTGCCAGGAGATCATTTTTCGAGAGTTTCGAAAAACGCTTCGGCATATCAGCATGCGTGTGCAGTGAAATAAATCGGTTTTATACAAAGCTAAATAGGATTGTGTATAGTAGTAATTGCTTTTCAAAAACTACCAATCTCATAATTACCGGATCTTTTTACCGGCAAATAACCGCGGTGCTCCACATATTCATTGAAAGCCATTAAATCCTAATCTAAAAGCTTGTTTTGGAGCCGTTAAGAAAAATGAATGTTTAACAAAAAAACAGTAAAAAAATGAATTTAGTAAAACAATTACCACTCGGGCTTAGCCTGGCTTGTCTGATGTTTATGAGCAGCTGCTCGAAGGAAGAGGCGGTGACGCCGGGATCGGCCGTTACGAATGAAAGCTCAAATTTAAGGCAGGGAGGGCCAGTTTTTGTGCCTGTAACTTATCTACCGTCTACTGATGGGCCAACTTGTGTAGGTTGCACGGTTAATGACTGGTATTTATCGTTCCCTGGACAAGGTGCTACTTCTAGTTTGACAGCGTATGCCGGAAATCCCTCTAAGAAGTGGGTTCAGCCACTGCCAGCTCCTTCGGTAGGCGTGGGATCTTTTCTAACTGTGACTCATGATGCAGACCACCCAGCTAGCACTTGGGGTATCGTAAATAATTTGATCAAGGGTAAGAAATATAAAATTACTTTTAATATATCCACAACTAGCCTGGACGATGCATATGGTCAAAGTGCGTATTCTTCCAGTGCAATGGCCTTTATTACTGATAGTGGAACTTTGGCGAAAAAGACAATAGACTTCACAGGCAAGCACAACCAATGGATAAGTGAAACACTCGAATTCATTGCAAACTCTGATGTATGCGTTTTTAACCTTGTGGGGTACACTTCACAAGGAGAAACTAAATTAACGTTTACAAACCTTCACGTAGGCAAAAACGCTATTCAACAAATAAATTAACAATCCATACTAGGCTCACTTAATTAAAAATCCGCTTTGTTTGAGGCGGATTTTTTTAGTTTATGTAGTTTAATTAAGTTCATAATTCTCTCACCACTTCTGCCTTAAAACTTCATCCAATAACCACTCACAACCGAACGCAATCGAAATCCGACCGACTTTCCATTCAAAGTCTCATGCGAGTCTGAAAGCGGAATGCGATACGTGTGTTTCCATAGCGCAATTTTAAATGGGCTTGACTAATACTGGGAAGTCCTGCTGATTGGTGGCCAATGTGGCTATATAGTGGGAGCCCAAAGCAGTTTTTGATTGGTAAAGGTCAATTTGTCTGCTACAATGTCAACGGACATTAAAGAGTTGGCTAGCAACCTTAAAGCTAACTCGCTTCATTTGATTAGTAATAGTTACTTTTCAAAAACCACAAATCTCATAGCCAGAACTTCTTCCGTCCGGCAAATAACCCGCAGCCTCCACATATTCATTAGAAGCCATTAAATTCCAAATTAAAAGCCTGTTTTGAAGCCAGTAACATAAATGAATGTTTAATTTCAAAACAGAACAAAATGAATTTACTAAAACAATTGCCCATCGCATTAGGGATGGCGGGTTTAATGATGATGAGCAGCTGCTCGAAGGAGGATGTGCAGACGCCGGAGCCAGTGAAAAGTGAAAGGATGGATGCGAATATGCGGGGAGTGCCCATCGCTAATCCGATACATCTTCCCTTAACGGATGGCCCAACTTGTGATAACTGTTTGCCTAGTGGATGGGAAATTGATAATTATTCCCCAGGATATGCCACTTCCAGCTTGATAGCATTTGCTGGTAATCCTTCCAAAAAGTGGTCTAAGTTATTGCCGACGCCTTCCACAGGATCTGGGTCGATTATTACATTAGTAAGTAAGGATTTTCTAAATAGCGCGGGAACTGATGCAACAATAAAACATTTGATAAAAGGCAGAAAGTATAAGCTTTACGTTAAGTTTATCTACAACTAGCTTGGCTGGGAGCTAATGGGCCGTATATTCCTGCTGTTCATTTAAATGTAATAGATACCCCTTTTCCTACTAGTCATCTTGCTTATAAAAAAGTTGAGTTCGTTGGAAAGCAGAATCAATGGATAACCGAAACAATTGAATTTATAGCAATGAGTACTGAAGAGCGTTTTTCTATAGACTGCGATGGTGGAGCTGGAACAAATGATATAACATATACAAATATCCATGTTGGTCCAAATGCAGTTCAACAAATTGATTAAGAATCCGCACTAAGCTCACAATAACTAAATAATCCGCTTCCTTTGAGACGGATTATTTGGTTCTACTCACCTCACTTCCACCGCTCCCCCAAAACCTTCATCCAATAACCACCCACAACCGACCTTGCTCTAAATCCAACAGACTTGCCATCCACAGTCTCATGCCAATCAGAAAGTGGAATACGATCGGGGGTTTCGAGGGCGTATTTGTAAACTGGCTGAATTAATGCTTCGAAATCTTTTGGGTTGCTGGCTAATGTAGCAGTCCAGACGATCCAGTCGGATTTGGTGTAGGTTTTACGGCTGTCCAAAGGGAGGCCGAAGGGTTTTTGTTTTGTCAGATAATATTTGATTTCTTTTTCGGCGACGGTTTTAGGAAATACATCGAGATTTAGGAGATCATCCCAAACGAGGTTGTATTTCTGGCTCCACGAATCTTTGTTGTCGAAAGTGAGGGCGTAATGATCGCCGCTGTCGGCTAATTGCATCCACTTTTGGGCGAATTCTTTCACCAGGGCATTCACTTCTGCGGCTTCTTTTGTTTCACCAAGCTGTTCGGCCATTTTTGCATAAGAAGCCAAACCCATAATTGCCTTGATCGATAAGTTCGCATTGCGGGCGAGGTGGCCGGCGAAATCGTCGGTGCAAAGCTGGTTGGCCGGGTCGAAGCCTTCTTTTTTGAGATAACTGGCCCAGGTTGTGAGCACTTTCCAATGATTTTTGGCAAACTCAATGTTGTTTTCTGCTTTGCAAATGGCGTAAGTCAATGTCAGCATGTTCCCGGATTCTTCCACGGGCATGTCTTCGCCGTAAGTCTGGCCGTTAGCGAGCGGATAAGTTCCCACGTCATGTGCCGCGAAAGGCTTTGTCCATTTGCCGCTTTCGGAATAATAAAAGATCGGTTCCATCATTCCCTTCAGCAATGTTGGATTGTAAAGAAGGAACAGCGGCGCCGAAGGATAAGTGATATCGACCGTGCCAATAGAACCATTACTGAAATTTTCTTTGGATAAAAATAATGGAGAACCAGAGGGATCAGCGACTAATTTATGAGCAGAAATCGCCTGGCGATAAGCCAAAACGCAGAGTTCGGCATATTGCTTTCCGCCCGCTTTCAAGGCATCGTCGAAGATCAGTTCGTCGGTCGCCAAACACTCCTTAATGATTTTGGCAAAATCACTTTCCGCATTTTTAAATTCACCCTGAATGGTTTTGTTTCCATCCTTATTCCACCACGGCCGCAGGTTCTGCCCAAAATATTGAACAGAATATCCATCGTCATAGCCGAGCATTAAATGATGGGTTTTCACGTCTCCACCGATTTTCTCAGACAGCACAACCGCCATGGATTTGTTATCGGCATTTGCAGGAGCAGCCCCATTATCACTCACCGAGCCGCCTTTTGAAAATGATTTGATCAACTCTTCCGGCGAGCCCAAGCCAGCACTTTTTACATCGGACGCATTGCCAGCCAAATAAGCCCGGCCCCAATCAATGCGGACGTCATCGCCCTTTATACCCAACAACTTCTGCTCAGTATTGCCAAGCGAAAGCATCAAAAGTCCATTCTGGGTTTCCTTTTTGCCTTCCACTTTTTGGCCCGCATCATTTACCGCCCAAAGTCCCGAAACAGCATGAAGTATTTCAACCTGATGCGTTTTTCCATCCGTAGACTTCAATTCATAAACCACATAATTGACAGGACGTGAGATCAAACTCAGGTCTTTCAAGATCAAAGGCGCGATAAAAGCGGCTTTCAACTGCACGGGGCCTACTTGAAAATCATAAATCGTTTGTGTAGCCGTCATTTCAAAACCGGTTTGGTTGGCAGGCTGGATTACATCTGCGCCTTTTGGAGCGATTTCATCTGCAAGTCCAATGTCTATATAGCCGGGGCCAGCTCCGTTTTTGCAATAGGCGGCCAGGATATTTTTGCCTTTTTTAAGCGCTTTTCTTGCCGAGGCGCTGATGGGCTTGAATTCGTAATCGCCGGTAAAACAAGGTCCGCAATCAAATGCGGGAACGCCGTTGATGAAAACCTGCACATCGTCGTCGTGGAAAATGTTCAAGGTTGGTTTCTCAAAATCAGCGGCCGTTAATGTGAATTCGCGGCGATACCATACTTCCTGCTGGAATTCCGTGCCGCCTTTGAGCATCGCATCATTGCGGTCTTTCGTGCCAAATGGAGCGGGCGCCTGTTTCCAGGTGCTGACATTATAACCTTCTTTATACCACCAGTTTGGATCTGGTTTTACGGTGGTGAATTTCGCAGTGTAAGGCATTCGTTTTGCCGTTGGCAAAATCGTTTTCATCTCCGGCGCTGTCGCACCCATGAAGCGGTAAGTCTTGCCATCCACCCGGATCAATCCATCCATCGGATGCGGTTTGCCTGTCCAATGTTTCGTCACAGAACCATTCAGCTGGTCACCAAACGACCATACGCTTGTGTAAGGGTCAATGGTGATCAGGGGCGTTGCGGGGCGGAAGGTTTGCGCGAAGAGCGAGAAAGGAAAAAGGAGTAGCAATAATAAGGAGCAATTTTTCATCATAAAGCGATCAGGTTTCAGGAAAAGAAACTTCCGTTGGCTTAAGCCAACGGAAAATGGGGGGCGGGCGTGGCGGGACGGGGCGGGCCTATTTATTAAATGCCGCCTTTCCGGTATCCAAAAACGCTGCAAAATTCGCAGGATTCAAATCGTAATTTTTTGGCTTCACGAGCAGGTTGCCATCATGATCGACCAGACAATAATGCGGCTGTGCGTTGTTGTTGTATTTCACAATTTGCAAATCTGCATTCGGCGCCAATCGTTTTTTTTTACTTTGTTGTCGTATTTGGAAGTGTACCAACTCGATTCGGGCAATTCCGTTTTGTCGTCTACATAAAGCGCCACGATCACATAATCATCTCTAAGCCGTTGCTGCACAGCCGGATCAACCCAGACTCTGGCTTCCATTTCACGGCAATTTACACAGCCGTGGCCGGTGAAGTCGATGAAAACAGGCTTGTTGACTTTTTTGGCGTAGGCTAATGCGTCTTTGTAATCGAAGAAACCTTCCAGTTCGTGAGGCAAGTGGAAAAGGTCAGCGTATTTGCGGGTTTCGCCGGGGGCAATGTTGCTTGTTACTCCCGCGGTTCTTTTGTTTAAATCAAAATCAATAGTCGATTGTGGTGGCAGGTAACCGGCCAATGCTTTTAAAGGCGCGCCCACATGCCGGGAATCATATAGACTACGAATGTGAATGTAATGATGGATAAAAGCAATCTGGGCATGCTCACTTTTTCAAGCGGAGAATCGTGCGGTGTTCTGATTTTGCCTAAAGATAAAACCCTAGCAAGCCGAAAATGACGATCCAGAATGCGAGATAGATTTCGCGGTCCAGCAAGCGCCAGTGGTAAACCTGATCGGCAATGCTGAGAAATTTCAATGCTAATGCCAGTTCCAGAAAGCCTAAAACGACTTTTACCGTATTCAGCCAGCCACCTGATTTGGGCAAAGATTTCAGCCATTGCGGAAAAAGGGCAAATAATGTAAACGGAATGGCAAATGCGGCCGAAAACGACGCCATACCAATGATGGGCTTCACAACTTCACCACCCGCTGAGGCCACGAGCAAACTTCCTACAATAGGCCCGGTGCAAGAAAATGAAACGAGCACCAATGTAAATGCCATAAAGAAAACCCCCGCATAACCGCCCTGGTCGGCTTTTTGATCCATTTTATTGACAAAACCACTCGGCAGAACGATCTCAAAAAGCCCTAAAAATGACAATCCGAAAACGAAGAAAATGGCGAAGAAAAGCAGATTAGGAATCCAGTGCGTGCTGAGGAAGTTGGCAAATGCAGGGCCATTTAACCTCGAAAACTACGGTTCCTATTAATGTATAGATTAAAACAATGGAAATGCCGTATATCAATGCTTTCAGCTTTCCTTTTTCCTGATTGGTAAAATAACTCACCGTCATCGGGATGATCGGGAAAACGCAGGGCGTGAGCAAGGCAACCAAGCCGGACAAAAATGCGGCTAATGCGAAGCCCCAGAGCGATTTATCGGCCGAGTCGTCTTCTGAGCTTAATGTTTGTGATAATGTTGCAGCGGCTTCTGCCTTGGCAGCTGTGTCTCCGTCGCCTGCATTAATGGTAAAAGAAGTGTCGGCTAATTTGTCGGTTGGCGTGGCTGTAACCGCTGAGGATGAGCCTGTTGCAGATTCTGTTTTGCCAACTGTTGGTTGCGTGTCATTGGTTGCCGCGCCAGCAACGACTTTCAGGCCCTTGAATTCGAAATCATCATTGCCAGGAATGCAAAGCCCGGTTACGTGGCTGCAAGTCTGATATTCGGAGCTTCCTTTGATGACCGGATTGTCCGCAAGTATTTTTATAGTTTGTTTGAAAACACCTTTCCCTTCAAAATAACGAACTTTTCCCACCGAAACCTCCTCAAATTTTTCTTTTGGATTTTGCGGTTTCAGTTTGCCTACAACTTCAAATGTATTGTTTTTTTCAAAATTGAATGTAGTTAACATTGGCCCCAGATCCGGGTCAAAATCACTGGAATAAATGTACCAGTCTTTGTCAACAATGGCCGTGAAAAGCAGATCGACCGTCTCACCTTTTTTTACTTCCGGTTTGGAAAATGTGTAAGTCCAATGTGCTTTGGCTTTCTGTAATTGAGCAAAAACGGCTTGCGTAAAAAATAGACAAAAGAACAAGGGAAATGAGAAGGCGGCGTTTCATGATTTTTTTAATTCTGCTTTGCTTAGTCAACGTAATTTTGCCAAAAAAATTCATCTAATAAAATTCCGCTTCCAGCGCGGTTTGTTTCTGCTAACTTTGCCGGCTCAAATTCAGCGTAAAAAACCCACTACAATGTTTCAGACCCTTTATGTTGTAAAAATCGGCGGAAATGTAATCGATAACCCCGAAGCCTGCGCCCGTTTTCTAAGTGATTTTGCTAAACTCGATGCGCCCAAAATCCTCGTTCACGGCGGCGGAAAAGTGGCCACGCAAATCGCAGCAAAATTGCAGATCGAAACGCAAATGGTGGAAGGCCGCAGGATTACGGATAAGGCGATGCTGGACGTTGTGACGATGGTTTACGGCGGATTGGTCAACAAAAATCTAGTTGCGCAGTTGCAAGCATTGAACTGCAACGCCATAGGCCTCACCGGCGCTGACGGCGGCATCATACGTTCGGTCAAAAGACCAGTGAAAACCATCGATTACGGTTTTGTAGGAGACATTGAAGCAGTAAATGCCAAGCAAGTAAACGCATTACTCGGCAGCGATCTTATCCCTGTCATCGCTCCTTTAACTTATAGCGCCGAAGGCTTGTTACTCAACACCAACGCCGACACGATGGCCTCCGCCACAGCCGTCGCCATGGCAGAAATGTTCGCGGTAAACCTCATTCATTGTTTCGAGAAAAAAGGCGTCCTATCTGATCCTGACGACGACAATGCAGTCATTTCACAACTCAATCCCGCTTCCTATGCCGACTACAAATCATCCGGCGTCATCAACAAAGGCATGATCCCAAAGCTCGAAAGCGCATTTGAAGCATTAGAAGCAGGCGTTAAGCAAGTTACCATTTGCCATGCAGATGATTTGCTGGCAGCAGCGCAGTCGGCGGCTGGGACGGTGATTGCCCTTTAATAGTAAATTATAAAATACTAATTTGTAAATTTAGGAATTGAATTCCTAAATTTACAAATGATTCAGAGAGAACTAGTTTCGAGGTCGCTTGAGATGTTGGATAAATATCCAATAGTAACGATTACTGGGCCCAGACAGTCGGGAAAGACCACATTAGCAAAGATGGTCCAGCCGGATTATCAGTATGTCAATCTGGAAAATCTGAGTTTGCGAGCATTTGCTACGGAAGATCCTGTCGGATTCTTGGACACATATCAAGACGGCGTCATCATAGACGAAGCGCAATATGTTCCTGAACTTTTCTCTTATCTGCAAGTCTTCACCGATGAACGGAATCGGAAGGGCGAGTATATATTGACCGGATCTCAAAACTTTTTAATGATGGAGCAGATTACGCAGTCTCTCGCGGGTCGGGTTGCCATTTTTTATTTGCTTCCATTTTCTCTTAACGAACTGAGTAATACACCATATCTGCCCAAAAGCTGGGAACAATACATTTTATCGGGCTCCTATCCACGCAAGCTCGTGGATAATATTGACGCACCTACATTCTATGATAATTATCTCCGCACTTATATAGAACGCGATGTAAGGCAAGTCAAAAACATCCTTGATCTTGGCCTTTTTCAACGCTTCATCAAGCTTCTTGCCGGTAGGATCGGACAGCTATTTAATCAGCAAAGCCTAGGCGTTGAGCTGGGATTGACAATAAGACGGTTAATGCGTGGTTGTCGGTTTTGGAAACATCTTTTATCGCTTTTCGCCTTCAACCTTATTATCAGAATTTCAGCAAACGCATTGTGAGCACGCCCAAAGTTTATTTTCATGATGTTGGGTTAGCGGCCCACTTACTTGGAATAAGCAATTTGGAACAATTGAGGTTCCATTTTGCTAAGGGTTCATTATACGAAAACTTAGTAATTAACGAGCTCCAAAAGAATGTGCTTAACCAGGGAAAGCAGCCTCAATTTTATTTCTGGAGAGATTACAGTCAAAATGAAGTTGATCTGCTCATTCAGGACGGCATTAATTTAAAAGCGGTTGAGATAAAATCAGGAAAGACGATCCAAAACGACTTTTTTAATGGTCTGAATCATTTTAAGAAAATTGCAGGAGAAGCTAGTCTCAACTTAGTTTATGGTGGGAACGAATTTCAAAAAAGGACCGGTTTAACGATTTACTCTATTAATGATTTGGAAAAGCTATAAGTTGTAGAACCCTTTATTAAATTATTTTAAAATCAAGTTTCTATTATTAAATTGCGTGGCGTAAACCCACTCATTACCATGTTGTTCCGAAAAGGCCTGTTTTTTGTGCTTTTGTTGTTGTGTGAATTGTGTGCAGGCCAGGTTCCGGAGTTTTATAAGGATGTCCAGCCCATCATTCATGCCAATTGTGTGCCTTGCCACCGGACGGGCGAGGCGGCTCCATTTCCCCTGATCACTTTTGAGGATGTTACCAAGCGATCCAAGTTTATCAAACAGGTCGTAAGTTCGCGTTACATGCCGCCGTGGAAGGCAGATAACCATTTCAATTCTTTCGCCAATGACCGCTCACTGAGCGATAAGGACATTAAAACCATCGTCGGCTGGATCGATGGCGGCACACCAAAAGGCAAGCAAAACCTGAAAGCAGAGCAGGAATTACAGGCCAGGGTGAATGCGGGAACAGCTTATAAACGCAAGCCCGACCTGTCGCTGCGGATTAAGGATGCATTTGTTGTCAAAGGCGACGCTGCGGAACGTTTTGTAATGTTTAAAATCCCATTTGAACTTGCGCAAGAGGCAAATGTGGAAGCCATTGAATTTACTTCCAACAATAAAAAACTCATTCACCACGCCAATTTTGCGATACATCCGGTGAATGATCCTGCGATTGATTTGAATAACACGGTTGATTTTGTGGATCTGAGCGGGCCTTCGGGCGATAAATATTATGAGTGGGTCAAATACAAAAAAGAAATGACTTATTATGGCGGCTGGATTCCCGGAACCACCGTTGAAACTTACCCGGAAGACATGGGCTGGGTGATGCCAAAACGTGGCGTCGTGCTCGTAACTGTGCATTTCGGGCCTTCTTCCATTGACGCCGAAAGCATTGATGGTGTCAATATTTTCTTCAAAAACACGCCGATCAAACGGAAGGTGAAGGTTATTAGCTTAGGTTCCGGCGGGATTGGGGAGAAAGACATTAGTCCGCCATTTATGATTTTCGCGGATGAAGTGAAAACTTTCCGCCTGCGCATTGCGAATAATCAGCCGGATGTTTCGCTGCTTTACGCCTGGCCGCATATGCATTATCTGGGTAAAGAATTTAAAGCTTACGCGACCACTGCTGCGGGCGACACGATCAAGCTTGTGCATGTGCCTGCGTGGGACTTCCGGTGGCAGGAAATTTATAAATATAAAAAGCCTTTATTGTTGCCAAAAGGTGCCATTGTGCACGTGGAAGGCACTTATGACAACACGGCCGCCAATCCGCAAACCCGCATAGTCCGCCAGAACTGGTGATGTCGACGGGAAATATGCGGAGCGACCAGGAAATGATGACTTTGATTTTAATGTATGTGGAGCGCGAGGCCGGGGATGAAATCTGGTATTCAAATGGAATTGACATTCATGGGTAAACATTGATGCATGCGTAAACTGTACGTTGCT
Source organism: Dyadobacter sp. AC419 (assembly GCF_979253085.1). Lineage (NCBI taxonomy): Bacteria > Pseudomonadati > Bacteroidota > Cytophagia > Cytophagales > Spirosomataceae > Dyadobacter > Dyadobacter sp. AC419. The sequence goes on from NZ_CEEDCD010000003.1 coordinate 263,949, forward strand.
CTCTGTTTTTAACCTTCCTTTTCGGCATCTCCAAGCCGGGTCAGTCTCAAAGCCTCTTCACATTATTGTCACCAAAAGACACAAAAGTTAATTTCATCAACAAGATCGAAGAAAATGATTCACTGCACATTTTCCGCTACGAATATCTTTACAACGGCAACGGCATCGGGATCGGCGATTTCAATAATGATGGCGCCCCGGACCTTTTCATTTCCGGAAATACGGTTGCTAATAAGTTGTATATCAACAAATCTGCTGCTGGCAAAATTGTTTTTGAAGACATTAGCAAAAAAGCAAAAATAGAAGGCAACGGCACTTGGTCAACCGGCGTGAGCGTCGCGGATGTGAACGGCGATGGGCTGCTGGATATTTACGTTTGTCATTCTGGCTTTTTCCGCAAGCTTTCCGACCGCAACAATGAGCTTTTTATTAATCAGGGGATCAAAAACGGCGTTCCTGTTTTTAAGGAAATGGCCGTTGAGAGTGGTTTAAATGCGATTGGCTCGCAATCTACGCAGGCTGCTTTTTTTGATTATGACAAAGATGGCGATCTGGATATGTTCCTTTTAAACCATTCCAATCACACGGTTAATCCGCTTCTAAACACTCGTGAAATGCGCGCGACGCCTAATCCTTATTATGGAAACCGGCTTTTTGAGAACATTAGTGAAGGCGGAAAGCTGAAATTCAAGGACGTTACAAAAGCTGCCGGCATCATCAACAATGCACTGAATTTCGGTCTGAGTGTGATTGTGGCTGACATGAATCAGGACGGCTGGCCGGATTTGTACACGACGAGTGACTACACTGAAGTGGATTGCTATTATGTCAACAACAAAAACGGCACATTCACCGAATCGCTGAAAAAATCATTTACCCACGTTTCCAAATTCTCGATGGGCGCGGATGTGAGCGATTTCAATAACGACGGAAAACCCGACGTGCTTACGCTGGACATGCTTCCGGAAGACAATCACAGACAAAAATTGCTCAAAGGTCCCGACGTTTACGATCAATATCATCTGCTGCTCGATAGCGGTTATTATCATCAGAATATGCGCAATATGCTGCATCTGAACCGCGGAACGGATGCGCAGGGCAATGTGAAATTCAGTGAGATCGGGCAAATGGCTGGCGTTGCGAACACGGACTGGAGCTGGGCCGGACTAATGGCCGATCTGGACAATGATGGCTGGAAGGATCTGCTGATTACGAATGGTTATCTGCGCGATTTTACCAATATGGATTTCCTCAAATACACCGTCGCCGACGAGCAAATGAAGGAAGTGTCCAAAGGAAATCTCAATTTCAAGACTTACGGCCTGGTGCAGAAAATGCCTTCCAACAAGCTGCGAAATTATTTATATCGCAACAATACGAATGCTTCTCAGAAGTACGTTTTCGAGGATGTTTCCAAAAGGTGGGGCTTCAATGAAGACGCAGTTTCGAACGCGGCGGCTTATGCGGATTTTGACAGTGACGGTGATTTGGACCTGGTGATTTCCAACGTAAATGAACCTGCTTCCGTTTACCAAAATAACAGCGACCAGCCGGGAATAACGCTCAAATTAAGCGGGTCTGGCAAAAATACGCTGGCTTTTGGCAGTAAGGTTTGGGTTTATGCCAATGGGTTCACGCAGTATGCCGAGCTTTATCCGGTGCGCGGATATCAGGCCACGGTGACGTCGGATCTGCATTTCGGTTTGGGTAAAAATCCGAAAGTGGACTCGCTGAAAGTCGTTTGGCCTTCGGGAAAGGTTACAATGCTCGTTAATCCAGTTGAAAAGGTGCTGCGTTTGAAGGAATCGGAGGGTAAGGATTTGGCGAAGAAGGAGGTTGTGGCAGTGAAAACAATGTTGGAAAAAGCTAGTGCTCAAGCAATAGGGATTGATTTTATTCATCATGAAAATGAATTTGTCGATTTCAAAGTCGAGGTGCTTTTGCCTTATCAGTTGTCCAAGCTCGGGCCGGCGCTTGCGAAGGCGGATGTGAATGGGGATGGTTTGGAGGATCTGTTTTTTGGTGGCGCTTCCAATCAGTTTGGTGTGCTTTATTTGCAAAAACCTGATGGAATGTTTGAAGGCGCAACAGCCCCGCCCTGGCGGCAGAATGTGGCTTGCGAGGAAGTGAATGCAGGTATTTTTCGATGCGGATAAGGATGGCGATCAGGATCTTTACATTGTCAGCGGCGGAAATGAGTTTGAAGATCAGGCACCGGAGTATCGCGATCATTTATATATTAATGATGGGAAAGGCAACTTTCACGAGGATGTTTTGGCATTGCCTTCCATGAAAAACCCAAAGCAATGTGCAGCAGTTGCAGATATCGACGGTGACGGCGATCTGGACCTTTTTGTAGGCGGCAGGGCCGTTCCGGGATCATTTCCTATGGCTGCCAGGAGTTATATTTTGAGAAATGACAGCCAAGGAAGCAATGTTAAATTCACAGATGTGACAGCCGACTGGTCTAAGGATTTGCTGAATCCGGGAATGGTCACAGGTGCTGTGTTTGAGGATATGGACGAGGATAAAAAACCGGATTTAATGCTGATAGGCGATTGGATGGCCATTAAAGTGTTCAAAAACAGTGGAAATGAATTCGCAGAACAGTCGCCTGCCGAGCTAAAAGACACGGACGGAATGTGGGCTGCAATGTTGCCCGTGGACATGGATAATGATGGCGATCTGGATTTTGTCCTCGGAAATGGCGGTTTGAATAATCAATACAAAGCGTCTGCCGAGAAGCCAGTGACAATCTTTTACGATGATTTTGACAAAAACGGCGTCGTGGATCCGGTTTCCACATATTATATAGGTGACAAAAGTTATCCCATGTTTTCACGCGACGAAATGCTGGACCAAATGCCTGCATTGAAAAGGAAATACACCAATTACGCCCTTTACGCGGATGCAACCATGACCGATATATTCGGCCAAAGAAGCGGTGGATAAAAGCAAAAAGGTTTATTGCAAGCAATTGGCGAGCATTATCCTCGAAAACAAAGGCAACTTTAAATTTCAAATTCATGAACTGCCTGAGGAAGCACAGATTTCAAGAGTTAGCACGATCATTCCTGTAAAATTGGACTCTGACAGCAAAACGGATTTGCTCCTAGCAGGCAATTTCTCGTCCTATCGCGTTCAGCTTGGGCCTTGCGATGCTTCTGTGGGTGTTACATTGCGGCAAATTACACCATTCAAGTTTGAAAGCGTCGATCCAATGCAAACAGGATTCTGGGCTGGCGGGGAGATCAGAACCGGAGTTCAATTCAAAGATCTGCGTATAGTGCTGGGCGTTAACAATGGCGAGCCAGTCATATTTCAACAAAACGAGCAAAAATGAACGGGAGATTTATATTCAATATGCTCCTGATATGCCTGCTTGCAAATTTTGCAGGCGCACTTGCTTCCATTGCCGGTCCGTCCCCCAAGCTTTTACACAGGGCGGAGAAAAACCTGACGCGCGCAATTGTTCATGATATTTTTTCACCGCCTGTGGCCAGCAGGATCTATTTATATGCCAATGTTGCAGCTTATGAAACGCTCGCAATGGCGGATCAAAGTTATCGCAGCATGCACGGCCAGATTAGCGGTTTTCCCAATGTAGCAGCTTTGAAACACAATGAAAAGATCAACTACGAGCTTGCGGCAGTGTATGCTTTTTTCAAAACCGGTGGTAAGCTGGTGTTTTCAGAACATCTGCTTCTGGATAGCATTAAAGTGATTCTCAGTGAGTTTCAGGAAAGGGACATATTGGTTTACAACAATTCAGTAAAGCTAGGGCAAGCAGTGAGCGACAGCATTTTAACCTGGTCTTTGACAGATAATTACGCGAAAACCAGAGCCAAGCGCCGTTACACTTACAGCAAGGAAAAGGGAAAGTGGACACCAACGCCGCCTGGCTTTATCGACGCCGTGGAACCTTATTGGTCACAGATCAGGCCGGTAAGCTTGGACTCTGCGGGACAATTCAAGCCCATTGCGCCGCCTGCTTATAATACAGACACAGCGAGCATTTTCATGAAAGAAGTTCGTGAGGTTTACCAGGTTACCAAAAAGTTAAGCAAAGAAGAAGTCTTTATCGCAAGTTTTTGGGACTGTAATCCGTTTTACCTCAATACACAAGGACATTTGAATTTTGCAACAAAAAAGCTTTCACCAGGCGGACATTGGATTTCCATTGCAGGCCAGGCAGCCGAAACTAAAAATATGAATTGGCAGGAGACGGCAGCCGCCTACGTGCTCACTTCCATGGCTTTATTCGATGGGTTTATAAGCTGTTGGGATGAAGAAATGCAGGAGTCAGTTTATCCGGCCCGAAACAGTTATTAATGCTTATATCGATGAAAAAATGGCGGCCCATGTTGCAAACGCCGCCCATTTCCCGGAATATACAAGCGGGCACAGTGCTCATTTCCACCGCAGCAGCCGTTGTGCTGACTGCAATATTGGGTGAGGATTTCGCGTTTTTAGACCGCACTGTGATGGATTACGGTCTCCCGGCCAGAAATTTCAAAAAATCATTCAAACAAGCTTGTGACGAAGCGGCGATTCAGCCGGTTGTATGGAGGAATGCATTACAGATCGTCTATTGTCAATGGTCAGCGGCAGGGTAAGCTGGTTGGACAGCATTTTCTGTCTGAAAAATAAAGGTCAAACGCTAATATAGCCAAACACTCTACTTACTTTGTATGCTTATTATTAATATTTTTTAATAAATGTTATGTTTTTGTTAATAATTATATTTATTTTGAACCATCAATACTCATGCTGTCTAATAATGCCCGAATCTATTTTCAGTAACGTCATTTTAGGTCACATCAGTAAAGACCCATTAAGCCACCTTTATTTAACTTACTAAGTTTACCATGAGACAAAAGTTTACAAACTTAACCCGTCTGGTAACCTTGCTTCTCCTGCTTATCGGGAGTTCATGGAGCATGGCCCAGGACAGAAGGTACCGTTAATGGAACGGTGCTAGACAAAGACCAAAATCCTTTACCAGGTGTTTCCTATCTTGTTAAAGGAACCAACACCGGTGGAGCGACTGACGCCAACGGAGCATTCAGCGTAAGTGTGCCTTCTGCCACTTCCGTGATTGTTTTTTCTTCAATTGGTTACATCAGTAAAGAAGTAACTGTTGGCAATGCGAGCCAACTTACAGTGAACCTGGACGAAGACAACAAAACGCTTAACGAAGTTGTGGTTACCGGTTTCGGTATGTCCACGGAAGCAAGAAAACTAGCTTATTCAGTTCAGTCCGTACAGGGAAATGACATTACCAGAACTGCCAACGCCAACATGGTGAACGCGCTTCAGGGTAAGGTTGCAGGGGTTATGATCAACCAGGGAACGGGTGGTCCAATGTCCTCTTCACGTATCCGTATCCGCGGTAACGCCTCTTTAAGCCCTAATACACAGCCACTTTTTGTTGTGGATGGTGTGCTTATCCGCCCTGGAACATCAGAGGAGCTGACTCGTGGGGAGCTGCGCAGGATTTTGGTAACATTATGAAAAACATCAACCCGGACAACATTGAGTCGATGACTGTGTTGAAAGGTTCTGCTGCAAGTTCGCTTTATGGTTCTGAGGCTTTGAACGGTGTTGTTGTTGTTCAAACTAAAAAAGGCCGTCAGGATAAAGGTTTGGGTGTTACTTACAACCATACTTCTACATTCGAAACAGCTTACCGATTCCTTGATCTGCAAAATGAATATGGTGCAGGTTTGAGCTCGACATTTGCAACCGGCGCTGATGGCGTTCCGGAAGTGGACCGTCCAAACTTCCCATTCTCTTATGGTCCTAAATTCGAAGGCCAGCAAGTGCGTGACCTGGATGGCCGCATGGTGGAATGGAAAGCGAATGATCCATTAAGCTTTTTCCAAACAGGAAAATACATTAACCACAACGTGGCTATTGAAGGCGGTAACGAACGCAGCTCATTCCGTGCTTCGTTCTCTACTTTGAAAAACACCTCGATCATGGTTGCGGGAACAGAGTTGAAGAGAAATAACTTCAACATTCGCGGAACACAGAAAATCGGTAAAATCCTGAATCTGGACGTAAGTGCAGATTATACGGACAACGACATGGTTAACCCGATCCGTCAAGGTGGTAACTACAACCCGGTTTTCCGTTTTGTATATAACCGTCCGCGCAGCATGGATATCGATTACTGGTCTAAAAACTACATTGATCCGGTTGCAGGTGGTCGTCGCAGAGGAACTGCTGATCCGTACAACATTACGGAATTTATGTTCCAGACATTTGAATACAGACAATTCCGTAATGAGAAAGTTTTCAGAGGAAACATTGACCTTACCGGAAACATTACAGACTGGTTGAGCTTCCTGGTTCGCGGTAACGTTCAGAATGAGTTGTACACAGGTAACAACCAGAACAGAGGGGATAACGTGAACTTCTCAGGCGGTGAATTCCGTGAATATTCTGAAAACAAATCACAAACTCGTTTCCAGGGTTTGGTGACAGCTACAAAGCAAATTGGTGAGAACTTCAATTTCAGCCTTTCTGCCGGTGGTGAAACGAACCGTTTGATCGGTGGTCGCAAGTTTGATATGAGAACAGACGGTGGACTTCGTGTTCCTGATGTTTATTCACTTTCAAACAGCATTAATGTGCTTCGCGTTGAAAGCAATGCGCTTACGCCGTCAAAAAGAATCGATGCACTTTATGCATATGGTGATTTGACTTACAAAGAGGCGTTAACATTGAGCGCTAGCTTTCGTACGGACTGGTCGTCAACATTGACTTATGCAAACGGAAGCGGTGATTACATTTATTCTTACCCATCTGTTGGTCTTTCATGGATTGCGACTGAATCACTTAAAAATCTTCCATCATGGCTGTCATTTGGTAAGTTAAGAGCCAGCCTTGGTTATACAGGTGGTGATACAGATGCTTGGTCTACAAACCAGACAGGCGTTTATGAGCCAAAAGGAACATACACGCAGCCGGACGGAAGTGTTGTTAACTGGTCTGGTTTCCGTGATAACATTCTTCCTAACTATGGTTTGAAAAACCGTTTGGCAAGAGAAGTTGAATTTGGTGCTGACATTCGTTTCTTCAACAACCGTTTGGGAATTGATGCAACAGTTTACAACAAGATCACCAAAAACGAGATTCTTAACCTGAGCACTACATCAGAGTCAGGCGTAAGCAGCCGAGTTGTTAATGCTGGTAGAATCCAGAATAAAGGGGTTGAGATCTTGTTGACTGCTACGCCGATCAAAAAGGCTGATTTCGAATGGAATACAAGCATCAACTTCTCCCGCAACCGCAACAAAGTTCTTGAACTGGTTGAAGGAACGAACACTTATGAGCTGAACCTTGGTTTTGGTGCAGATATCAAATCCGTTGCGAGAGTAGGAAAAGATTACGGAACGATCATCACAGGTTACGGATTTGCAACTTATGAGTCTAGGTGATGCAAGCAATCCTGCAAACGGACAAAAAGTAATCGGAACAATCTCTGGTGAGGGTGGAATCGGTTACGTGCGTAACGGTGCTTACGGATCGAAAGCAGACAAAGAGCTTGGATCAGTAATGGAGAAATTCCTTGCGAGCAATGTGAACAGCTTCCGTTACAAAAACTTCACAGCAACGGTTCAGGCTGATGCGAAGATCGGTGGCTTGATGTCTTCTGCTACGCACCAATATGGTTCGTCAACAGGTGCATTCAAATTTACACTTCCAGGAAGAGATCCTGAGCATGGCGGTGTTTCTTACACGGATGCAGAAGGAAATCAAAAAACAGACGGTATCATTCCACAAGGTGTTTTGGCTGACGGATTCCAGGTTGTTGTAGACGGTGCACCGAAAGATTTGGGTGGAATGTCATACGCAGATGCAGTTGCTGCTGGTTATGTGAAGCCAATTCCTGCTTACGCTTACTATTTGAACCTTACACAATGGTCATCGGGTATCCGCGAATATTCAACGTTTGAAAACTCATGGGTTTCACTTCGTGAAGTTTCGATCGGCTACAATGTTCCTGCATCATTGCTTGGAAAAGCGAAGATCCAGTCACTACGCGGTAAGTCTGGTAGGACGTAACCTGGGTTACCTGTATCGCACTGCTAAGGATGGTATCAACCCAGAAGGTTTGTACAGCAACAAAGCGGGTGAATTTATGGAGTATGGTGGTCTGCCTTTCTCACGTAACCTTGGAGTGTCAGTTAGTGTAGGATTGTAATCCTCAATTGTTACAGCCCATTCAAAAATAAAATTGTTATGAAATTTATAAAAGGAAAAATACTCTTACTTGCCACAGTAGGGTTCTTATATTCTTGCGAAAAAGAAGCGTTTGTGGACGTAAACAAAAACCCGGACGCATTAACGGAGATCCCGCCTCAAAACCAGTTTTTGCAGGCCACACAGCAGATTCATGGCCAGGATTTTGAAGCATTCTATGACCTTTACCGTCGTATTATGCCCTGGATGCAGTATAACACGCTGTTGAGTGGAAACCAAGGTTCATTTACTTTGAACTCGGATAACTTCGCAAACCGTTATGGACGGCTTTACAATGGTGTTGGTGACAGGCTTTATGATGTAGAGCAGCTTGTTTCCAAACTGGATGCAGCGGAGCAGCCGCGTTACGATCAGATGATTCAGATTTCAAGAATCCTGAGAGCATATTATGCATTTTATGTTTCTGATATTTACGGCGCTATTCCTTACACAGAGGCGTTCCAGGGACGTTATGGCGGAACATTGCAGCCTAAATACGATACGCAGCAGGAGCTTTTCGCGAAGCTGGATGGCGAGATCAAAGCAGCAGCAGCAGCATTGAAAGTGGCACCTTCAGCACCACAGTATTCGTTGGGCGCTTATGATCAATATTTCAAAGGCGATACGCAAAAATGGATCAAAGCTGCGAATGCATTGCGTTTAAGAATGGCATTACGCGTTCAGAAAGCAGATGCAGCAGCTGGAACAGCGATTATTTCTGACGTGCTTGCACAGCCTGCAACAGATTTGATGGCTAGCAACGCAGATGCTTGGATATTTATCGGTAATGCAACATTTACAGGTGATGCAGGCGGCGGAAACTGGAATACAGACGAGTTGAGAGCTCCAAAACCAATGGTTGACTTTATGTGGAACAAAAAAGATCCGCGTATCGATGCTTTCTTCACGCCTAACCAGTATTCACAAGCAAACATTAACTTGCTGATCGCTGACAAACAACTTCCAGCCGGAACAACTGAAGGCAGACGTTACGTAGGAAGCTTTACAAGCCCTGACGATTCCCGTCAGACCGTTAATGTTCAGCGTTATTACACTGCAAAGACAATTAAGTCAAACAATCAGACTGTTGATACATTGTCATTCATTCAGCCTCGCTTGTTTAACACAGGAAGATCAGATGCAGCAGGAAACGCAGGAACAGGTCAGTCTTACCTTCCGGTAATTACTTACGCTGAATATTGCTTTATGCGTGCTGAGATTGCGGCAAAAACAACTGGCGCAGCGACTGCTAAAACATGGTACGAAGCGGGTGTGAAAAGCTCTTTGGAATTTTACAACGAGATTGGTCAGAAATCACAGTTGACTAATTACACTCCAATGACAGCTGCTGAAATCACAACTTACATGGCTCAGCCTGATATCGCATTTGATGCTTCAAAAGCAATCGATCAGATCGCGAGCCAGAGTTATCTGAACTTCATGAAGCAGCCTCAGGAAGGTTGGGCACTTTACAAGCGGACGGGCTATCCTAACCCAACATCGGTTGTTCCATTGCCAAGACTAACTTACCTGAATGTTCCATTGACCATTCCACGTAGAGCCCCTATCTCATTGCCAACACAAACAGATCCTAACTTCGCTAATAAAAAAGCAGCTTACGACGCTATGGCAGCATTGCCAGGCTTCGGTGACCTGACTAGCGCGGCGGGCCGTGTATGGTGGGACAAGCCTTGATTTTATATTTTTAGATTTAGTTATAAGCAGAAAGAGGCGGGCCGCTTGGCCTGCCTCTTTTTTTGGATTTTCTAAAAGTCACAGCGCAATGTTGGTAACAAATGAACTATGGAAGCGAAATTCGAATCCCGGAGGGACGTTTTAATGATCCTTCGACAATCAATCCAGCTTCATATTGATCAAACATCCGATGGGCTGCGTTTTGCTTTGCATCATTGGATTTCCGTTTAATGTTGCTTCCAACGCGTTTCTCAGATAAAGTTCGGTTGCTTTCGGCCGGCTTTTTCCCAAAGCATAAAACCAATTGTCAATTGCTCCCTGATAAACCACCAGCCCATTTGAATTAACCAAAACAACTTCCGGCATTACGGTTGCTTTGTAACGGGTTGCTTTCCGCATTTCAGGATCGGGAAGCCGGGGAATGTTGCATTGTATTTTTTCAAAAAAGCCTTAATATCCTTTTCTGTAACCGTTTCCATCGGGAAGTAAGCTTCAAAACTTACACCTTTGGTGCCATAATCGGCGTAAATGCTTTTAATTTCCTTCATATAAGCATTGGTAACCGGACATTCGGGATCCAGGAACAGAATCACTTTTAATGTTCCGGCTGGCAAGATTTCAGGAACAGGTTTGCTTTCTGTATTTTCAACAAAAAACACATTTACAGCTAATAACAGCACAATGATCTTTCTCCACATAGCTTGACCTTTTATTAATCCTGCAATAATTTTTCCAAAGCCGCTGTCACCTTTTCATAACCAAATGCCGCAATTTCCTCCTGCATTCTCAACTGGATTTCGGCAGTTTGTAAGTTCCCAATGCTTCCTTCATGGGTGTGCTTCAATTCTCGCGGGGCAACATAACTTCCATCACCAATCTCCGCCCCTACTTGCCGATACGCATCGCGGAAGGGTACGCCATTGATCACAAGCTCATTCACCCGTTCCACGCTGAATAGCAGGTCATATTTAGCATCATCGAGCAGATTTTGCTTCACTTTCAGATTTTCCAGCATGAATGCCGCAATGTCCAGGCAATCCAGGATTTCATCAAAAGCGGGCATTAAAATCTCTTTCAAAAGCTGCATATCCCGATGGTAACCAGACGGAAGATTGCTCAAAACCATGGTCACTTCCATCGGCAATGCTTTCATCCGGTTTGTTTTGGAACGAAGCAATTCGGCCACGTCCGGGTTCTTTTTATGCGGCATAATGCTGCTTCCGGTTGTGAGGTCGTCGGGCAAAACGATGAAGCTAAAATTCTGGCTGTTGTAAAGGCAAACGTCCATTGCCAACCTCGAAACCGTTGCTGCCAAGGAAGAAATCGCGGTTAATGCAGCCTGTTCCGTGCGACCGCGGCTCATTTGCGCATACACAACATTATGGTGCATGCCTTCGAAACCCAGTAATGTGGTTGTTAATGTTCTGTTTAGTGGAAATGAAGATCCATAACCCGCGCCGGAACCCAGTGGGTTGCGGTTTGCCAGCCGGTAAGCAGCATTTAATTGGATTACGTCATCAATTAATCCTTCTGCATAAGCACCAAACCAGAGCCCGAATGATGACGGCATGGCAATTTGCAAATGTGTGTAACCCGGTAAAAGGTCATTTTTATGCTCTTCGGAGCGCTTTATGAGTACATTGAAAAGCTTTTCGGTGGCCTCAACAACTTCGAACAATCGTGCGCGCGTATATAATTTCATATCCACCAGCACCTGGTCGTTGCGCGAGCGGCCGCTATGGATTTTTTTTCCGGTGTCGCCGAGCTTGCGGGTCAATTGCAGTTCCACTTGTGAATGCACGTCTTCGACGCCTTCTTCAATGACAAATTCGCTGGCCTGGATCTGCGTATGAATGGCTTTGAGTTCCTGCTCCAATGCAGCAAGATCCTCGGTAGTAAGTAGCCCGATGGTTTCAAGCATTTTGGCATGCGCCAGATTTCCCAGCACATCATATTCCGCCAGGTTCAGATCCATTTCCCGGTCCCGCCCAACAGTGAATTTTTCTATTTTTTCAGAAGTAACCGTATTTTCCTTTTGCCAGAGTTTCAATGCACTTGTAAATTGAAGTAGAAGATGATATTGACATTACAAATTTACAAGCAAATGGGTATAAACCGTCATTTGAAAATGACGGGTATGCTTTCGATGTGACCGATGTTGCGGATCAACGTCTAATGGATATTTAATTTATTATTATTCATTATGAGTTGGACGAGAGTTTGGGTTCATTTGGTTTTCGCGACCAAGTATAGGCAACCGTTTTTAAATGATTCAACCAGGAAAAATGTCTTTGAGCACATGCGGAAAAATGCTTGGGAGAAAGATATTTTTCTGGATTCGGTGAATGGATATACAGATCATGCACATTGCCTGATTGCTTTGTCCAGAGAACAGACCATTAGTAAAGTTGCGCAGTTGATTAAAGGAGAGTCATCTTTTTTGGATAAATAAAAACAAATTAACGACGAGGAAATTTGTGTGGCAGGATGATTATTGAGCAGTCAGCGTAAGTGAGCGGCACGTTGAAAAAGTCAGAAATTATATTAAAAATCAGGAAGAGCACCACCGCAGAAAATCGTTCAAGCAAGAAAACGAAAAATTCATGAAAAAATACGGATGGGAGCCATCAAACCCGCAATCCCCCGCATCCCCCTCTAGCCGTTCACTTAAGTGAACGGAAATTGTTAAATTCGCGATTATTTTAAATTGATTCAAATGAAAAATACCGACCGTTATCTGCAACGCGGTGTCTCGGCTTCCAAAGAAGATGTGCATAAGGCCATTGAAAAGATAGATAAGGGGCTTTTTCCAAAGGCTTTTTGCAAAATCGTCCCTGATACGTTGGCTGGCGATCCCGAATATTGCACCATTATGCACGCTGACGGTGCGGGGACCAAAACCTCTCTTGCGTATTTGTATTGGAAAGAAACGGGCGATATTTCAGTGTGGAAAGGCATTGCGCAGGATGCGATCGTGATGAATACGGATGATCTTTTGTGCGTCGGAGCAACGGGCCCTATGCTTTATTCTTCAACCATTGACCGGAATAAAAACCGGATCCCGGGGGAAGTGATTGCGGAGGTGATCAATGGTGCGGAGGAGGTTCTGGAAATGTTGCGCAGCTATGGCGTCGAGATTTACAGCACCGGTGGTGAAACGGCTGACGTGGGCGATTTGGTTAGAACGGTGACGGTCAACAGCACGGTGATCGCGCGGATGAAACGCTCGGAAGTGGTTGATAATGCAAACATTGTAGCCGGTGACGTGATTGTAGGACTGGCATCGTGCGGACAAGCAACATACGAGGATGTTTACAATGGCGGAATGGGCAGCAATGGCCTTACTTCGGCCCGTCATGATGTTTTAGGAAAATATCTTGCAGCAAAATATCCGGAAAGCTTCGATTCCGAAGTGAATGAGGATTTGATTTATAGCGGAACAAAAAAATTAACGGATCCGGTTGAAGGAACGCCACTGAATGTGGGTCAGCTTGTGCTTTCACCTACAAGGACTTACGCACCAGTGGCCAAGGCATTGCTGGACGAAATGCGTTCTGAAATCCATGGCATGGTGCATTGCAGCGGCGGCGCAGCAGACTAAAATTCTACATTTTGTTGATAACCTTCACATTATCAAGGACAACCTGTTACCCGTTCCCCCATTATTTAAAATGATTCAGGAAGAAAGCGGAACCGATTGGCAGGAAATGTATAAAGTGTTCAATATGGGGCACAGGCTGGAAATTTACCTTCCTGAGCAGTTTGCACAAAGGGTTATTGACATCTCCAAGTCGTTTGGAATTGAAGCGCAGATTGTGGGCCGGGTGGAAGCTTCGGAAACCAAAAAACTCACGATTACGAGTGAATTTGGGGAATTTTATTACAGCTAGCATTTAAAGAGATACAAATAAGATGAGCCGCCTGATTTTTGATCGGGCGGCTCTTTCTTTTTGGCACCACTGCAAAAGCAGATGAAGGCATAGATATTGTAGTATTTATATAAAATTTTGTAGAACAAATACTAAAACTCGCTATACTATGAAACACTTCAACTTCAATCTTTTTTCAAAGATTTTGTCTTTTGCTATGCATGCTCTTTTGTGCAGGCCGGGCAATGTCGCAGGCACCGGATGTAGCCATCGATACGCAAAAGCCTTTCATAACCGGACTCACATCTGCCATACAGCTTGTGCATGCAGGCGATGGCTCCAATCGCATCTTTGTTGCCGAAAGAGGAGGCATCATCAAGGTTTTTGCACCTGGCGCACCGCTTACAGCCCTTACTTTTCTGGATTTGAATCAAAATGGTCAGGTTGTGCTTACGGGCAATGAGGACGGACTGCTTAGCATCGCTTTTCACCCGAATTTTAAAACGAACGGCTATTTTTACGCTTATTATACCAATTTGGTGGGTGATCTGGTTGTGGCCAGATACACTGCGCCAAATCCCGCAACCAATAGCCAGGTCAACCCTAACACAGGCTTTGAAGTCATCAAAATTCCTCACCCAATAAACACGAATCACAATGGGGGCGAAATGCATTTTGGCAAAGACGGCTTTTTATATCTGTCCATAGGCGATGGTGGCGGCGGAAATGATCCCAATCAAAATGCGAAGAATCCGAACGTGTTATTGGGTAAAATCCTGCGGATCGACGTCAATGTGCCCGACACAAATCTCGTCCGATATGCAATTCCGGCTGGCAATCCTTACAATAGTCCTGTTTATGCTTTGGGTCTAAGAAATCCTTTCAGATGGAGTTTTGATCGGCTCAATGGTGATATCTGGATCGGTGATGTGGGCCAGGGAGCCCGAGAAGAGGTTAATCACCGGACAGCTGCACAACTTGGCAATGCCAATTTCGGATGGCGTTGTTTCGAAGGTGACATTGCCACACCCGACGTTGACCGGACGGGCTGCTGATGCGGCCGGACCTTATGTAGATCCGACTTACGTTTATCCCATCGGAACGCGGGGCAGGTCCGTGATCGGTGGCGTGGTGTACCGCGGCACGAAGTCGCCGCTCTTATATGGCTGGTATATCGGCACTGATTATTTTTCCGGTGACATCCATAAAATCTCTGCCGATGAATCTGTTAAAACATATGAAACCTCCTCTTTAACAGGCGTTACAGATATCGGTGAAGATCAGGGTGGCGAGCTTTATGCGGTTACAGGAAGCACCGTTTACCGCATTATTTCAGATTCTCAATTGCCCGTAACGTTGGTCGATTTTTCAGGGACAACGGGAAATGAAGGCGTAAAACTTTCCTGGTCGACATCCAGCGAAGAAGATTTCCGGGAATTCGAAATCGAGCAAAGTTTGAATGCGATTCAATTTGAAAAAGTTGGCACCGTAAGCGGCGAAAATGCCAGTTCAGGCTCGCAATACACTTTTTCTCATGCAGTCGATTTAACCAGAGACCTTTATTACAGACTGAAAATGATTGACCAGGACGACAGCTTTGAATACTCAAAAATCATTGTCGTGAAGTCAGCAGATGCATTATCCGTAAACTTCGTAAGGCCTTCACTCATCAGCAACGGCACAATCGACATGGTAATCAGTGATTCCTTCAACAAAATGGAGCTTATCAGCACATCCGGAAAAGTCTTCATGTCGGAAGGAATTTCGGGCAAAAACGGCCCATTCAGCATCCCGATCCAGGGGACAGAAACGGGGATTTATATCGTCCGGTTGACCGGAAGGGATAAGGTAATGCAACAGAAGGTTTTGGTGGTGCGGTAAGGCAATATTTACCGGCAAAAAAGTGAACCCTACCTTTCATTCAACGAAATGCTAAGAGGTTAAGGCAAATCTGAAAATTGTGACAAACTGAGCGACTAGCGCTGCGGTGAGTAACAGATTTGCAAACTTTTAACATGAAGTGGAATGAGAAAAAAATACTTAGGAAGCACATTTTTGGTATTGCTGGTTGCATGCAGTGCAATGCGGTATTATCATTTCAAAGCACCAGATTCACCGGATAAGCCCAAATTACTGGAAGCAAAAAGCTCGGCAGGAAAATCGAAACAAGGAAAATCGTCAGAAAACGGCAATGTTCCTGACAGCACGCTCGCCACCATTTACAGCAGCATTGCAGCGAGGGAGTATCATGTTACTAAGGACCCCATTTCAGGGATTCCGCAAAGTCCCAATAGAAAGCAGAATTTGCGGGCGTATTTCAAGCCGGGAGTTTTTACAATTAAAAACCGCATTGACTCCGCAGGTCATGACTTCCGGTTAACCTTGAAGTTGGACGGTTTATACGCAGACAGCAGGAAACTAGCGGTCTCATCTGAGGACACGGCAACCATTATTTCCGAAAACAAGATCCAACTCAGGCAAGGCATCCTTACAGAAGAATACATTAACACCGAAGCAGGCGTCAGACAAAATTTCATTGTACAAAAAGCGCCGGGTGGCACGGATGAGCTCGTGGTAAAGTTGGCGGCCGATGGTCTGATCGTGAAACAGCTGCCTGATAATAAGCTACGATTTTATGCAAATAAAAAGAAAGATGATGCACCAAAGCTCACCTATGACGGCCTAAAATGCTGGGACGCAAACGGGAAAGATCTCCCAGCAACGCTTTCTTACAAAGATGGTTTAGTACAAATAGCTGTAAATATAAAGTCCGCAGCTTTTCCTGTGACCATAGATCCGCTTGTTTCAAGTGGAAATCCGGGCAATGCTAATGCACTGCTGGTTGGTAAGCAGCTGGGAGCACAAGCAGGCAGTTCTGTCGCAAGTGCCGGAGATGTGAATGGTGATGGGTATAGTGATGTGATTGTAGGAGCGCCTTTGTATGATTCGAACAAGCCTAATCAAGGTGCGTTTTTTATCTATTTCGGATCTTCCACAGGTTTAAATCCCAATGGGAGTATCACATGCACCGGAGACAATAATGTTGGTAATGCTTATTTTGGAAGTTCTTTGTCCGGGGCTGGAGATGTGAATGGTGATGGATTCAGTGACATTATTGTAGGCTCTTATGCTTATGCAAATGGATCAACAGATGAGGGAGCTGCATATATCTTCTATGGTTCAGCAAGTGGAATAAACCTGACCGGGACTAAAATTGAGTCAAATTTGACAACAGCCCAATTTGGGCAATCCGTCGCGAGTGCCGGAGACCTAAATGGCGATGGGTTCAGTGATGTGGTTGTCGGCGCACCGGGTTTCAGTAATGGCGAACAGAAAGAGGGTGCCGCTTTTATTTTTATGGGCTCACAATCAGGAATCTCAAGCACCCCATCTGATACATTAGAATCAAATCAGGCATCTTCATATTATGGCCAATCCGTTGCTTGTGCAGGAGATGTGAATGGCGATGGTTTCAGCGACCTCATTATCGGAGCATATTTTTACGACAACCTATTTTCGCCTAACCTGGGTGCGGCATTTATTTATTCTGGAGCAAGCTCGGGTATCGTGCATACTCCTGCAATGACATTATTCGGACAGCATGAAGGATCAAAATTCGGATACTCGGTAAGCAGTGCCGGCGACTTAAATGCAGATGGTTATAGCGATGTAATTATTGGTTCGCCCAATTTTGCCAATGGACAGAACGAGGAAGGTGCTGTCAGTATCCACCTGGCTTCTTCAGATGGAACTGGCATCCAAAATAAAGCGAATACACATATAGAAGGCGGCCAGGCCGGTGGTGCATTTGGAAAATCGGTTGCATGCGCTGGAGATGTGAATGGCGATGGGTTCAGCGATGTAATCATTGGAGAACCGGGACGAGACAATGCAGGAAACTTACAAGAAGGTTGGGCACATGTATACATCGGTTCGATAACCGGAGTTTTGAAATCGAAATCATTTTTCACATGCGGGCAAGCGGAAGCTGAGCTAGGAACTTCTGTTGCAAGTGCGGGTGATGTGAATGGCGACGGTTTTAGCGACATTATCATTGGTGCTCCTAATTATGATAAGAATGGAACCGACGATGGAATTGCTTTGGTATTCCATGGTTCAGCTGCAAGTGTTGAAACCAATTTTAGTGTTCAAGTTATCGCTAATCAGGCTGGGGCAGAACTGGGTTATTCTGTATCCGGAGCGGGAGATGTCAATGGAGACGGATATGACGATGTCATTGTAGGTGCTCCGTTTTTTGATCAAGGTGCCAATGATGAAGGTGTAGCGTATGTATACTTGTCGGATAACAATGGTGTTAATCTAAGTACGGGTCTACTTATCTGAGAGGTCAGGCGCTGGCCCATTTTGGGAAATCCGTGAGTGCTGCTGGTGATGTGAATGGTGACGGCTTTGATGACGTAGTCATTGGCGCACCACAATATGATTTACAAGGCCATATTAACTCAGGTGCAGGTTTCGTCTACTATGGATCGATTCAGGGAATTGTTGCGGCTCCTACCCATACGTTTTTATCGCAAAAGCGAATGCATTTGCAGGTGTGTCGGTCAGCGGAGCTGGAGATTTAAATGCAGACGGTTATGACGATATTATTGTTGGTGTACCGTCATATTCTGATGGCATAATTGTGAATAGAGGTGCCGTAATCATTTCTTATGGCTCCAAAAATGGCATAACAAGTGGGGCCGGGCCGCTTTTGATGGGATATCAGTCCAGCAGTGAATTTGGTGCCGCCGTTGCCTCAGCAGGCGATGTAAACGGGGACGGCTATGATGATATGATTGTCGGTGCTCATAAATTCAACAATAATCCCAACACACAATATGAGGGAGCTGCATTTGTTTACTATGGCGGCTTGTACGGCCTGGGAACAACAGGTGATATTTTGGATTTAAACAAATCACAAGCATTTACCGGGTGGTCTGTGGCTAGCGGAGGAGATATAAATGGTGATGGTTTTGATGACGTTATTGTTGGAGCCAGGAATTATAGCAATGCCGAAGTTGATGAGGGCGCTGTTGCAATCTTTTACGGTTCGGCGATCGGAGTCAAAACGCTCACTCCTACAATTATTGAAAGCAATCAAGCTGATGCATTAATGGGTGCTTCTGTTGGCTCGGCTGATGTTAATGGGGATGGTTATAATGACATTCTTGCCGGATCGCCAGCTTATACGGACGACCAGGGTAAAGAAGGTGCGGTGCTCGTGTATTATGGCTCTGAAAATGGTGTTATCACTTCTGTTGCTGCTGTAATTGGTGGCAACCAGATAAATTCTGGCATGGGCTATTCAGTATCATCTGCCGGAGATGTTAACGCTGATGGAATTGAAGATGTGATTGCCGGTGCTAATCAATTCTCAGGAACAGGGCGGGCATTCATTTATCATGGCAATGGCGATGGCATCAGTGTAAATAATGACCGTGCCGTCAGAGGAAACCTCAACCTTTACAACAGCGATCTTTCAACAAGCATTAGCAAAGACAATTTGGGGAAGGATGACTTTGGAGTTGGGTTGTATGCAAAGTCCTTTTTGGGACGGAATAAGGGTAAGGTGGTTTGGGAAATCATTGGCCAGGGTCAAAGCTTTTCACATGCAAGTCCAATTACAAATAGCACGCAGTCAACCGGACAGGGAAATTTGACGGACTTACTCCCTACCGAGGTGGAATTGAAAAGCTTGGTTAACAAAACAGACTTCCTAAACAAAATCAGAGCGCGTGTAAGATTTAGTCCTTTATTAGCGATCACCGGGCAAGTTTACGGTCCTTGGCGATATGCCGATGCATCCATTCTTGCGGATCCGAGTGCATTGCCTGTTGAGCTTGTCAGGTTCGAAGCGAAAGCCGTTGAAAAGCAAGTGGACTTGACGTGGGAGACAGCATCCGAATTGAACAGTGATTATTTTGAATTGCAACGTAGCAATGATGCCAAAGCCTGGGAAAAAATTGGATCTGTCTATTCTGCTGGTGATAGCAAAAAGTCAAACTTGTATAGCTTTATCGATTTTAAACCCCAGAAAGGTGCAAATTACTATCGTCTGAAAATGTTTGATAAGGACAAAACGTTCGCGTACAGCTCGATCAAGTCAGTTAATTTTGAAGGAAAACCGACGAGCCTTTTTCCTAATCCAGTGACTAACACGCTGAATATAGACTCTGAAACTTTGAACACGGAGATCTCCATTTACGACGTTTCTGGAAATGAAGTGCTTCGAAAGGCCGACGAGAATGGGATCAAGACAATGGATGTCAGCCCATTAATTCCCGGCAATTATTTGATTAAGCTGAAAGACAAGTCCTTTCACATTATCAAGAAATAACATTGCAACAAACGAAAGCGCCGATTTTACGTCTTATCAACAGTGTAAAATCGGCGCTTTTCATTTAAACCTTTACTGCAATTACAATCCCGGTTGCCCAAACTTGCTTGGTAAGCACCAAGTCTGGTCTTTTTTCAAGGTCTTCGATTAATTTAATGGCTTTCAGATCGTGTCCCTCGGGCCAGTTTGGTTGCGGGAGCATGTCGTCAATGATGTAGTAACCGCCTTTATTTAACATTTCAAGCACTTCATCGAGCATCAGATATTTGCCGTGCCAGGTGTCTGCAAAAATGTAATCGTATTTTTCAGATTTGTTGTTTTCCACCCATTCTCCGCCATCCGTTAATGTGAATGTAAGTCTTGGGTCATGGCCCAAATGATTTTCTGCTATTTCCAGGAACTTCGCTTCATTATCGATGGAAACAAATGTCGAATCTGCATCCATTCCATCGAGTATCCACGCTGTTGACAGTCCTGTTCCCGTTCCCAGTTCCAGAAATTTACCTGCCGGCTTGGAAGCTGCGAGCGTTTTAAGAAGTGAGCAAGTGGAGATGTCGGAAGCCATGGTAAAACCCGAGGCTTTGGTGGCGCTGTCAATTTCAGCGTACGCTTTTGGTAATGGATGATTGATTTCCTGGTTCATTCTCAGCCGTTTTTATGTCAATTGGCTAAACTAGAAATTTAATCACACAATCTTAGAACGAATGTTGCATAATAGGTGCCGAGTGATGCCATTGTCGACAATGTAAACTAAATGTTATGAATGGCTGATCAGCACCGGGAAGTTCGGGCGCATTTTTACATTTGTCTTCGCATAAAATTAAAGTACAATGTTTAAAAAGTTTTTACCAGCATTCGTAAGCTGCCTGGCTATGGCCGGTTGCATGGCTCCAAAATCAGCTAAAATCACTTCCCAGACTCAACAACCCGTTACAACCATCGCATTCGGTTCGTGCAGCGATCAAAAACGTCCGCAGCCGCTTTGGGACGATATCGTTGCCAAAAAACCGCAGGTCTGGATATGGCTTGGCGATAACATTTATGGCGATTCGGAAAGCATGGACACGTTGAAAGCCAAATATGATAAGCAAAAATCGAATCCCGTTTATCAGCAATTGATCAAAAACAGCTCAGTAATCGGTGTTTGGGACGATCATGATTATGGTGTGAATGATGGCGGCAAAGAATATCCACGCCGCGAAGAAAGCCAGCAGCTGATGCTCGATTTCATGGATGTTTCCAAAGACAGTCCGTTAAGGAAGCAGAAAGGCGCTTATTCGGCAACAACTTACGGGCCGAAAGGACAACGGGTGAAAGTGATTTTGCTCGATGGGCGTTATTTCAGGGACAAACTCATGAAGGAAGGGAAAGATAATGTTCCAAATCCGGATGGTGACCTGCTGGGCGAGGAACAGTGGCAATGGCTGGAAAAGCAGTTGACAGGTTCTGATGCAGATGTGCACGTTATCGGGTGCGGCATTCAGTTTTTGCCAGAGGACCATCCTTATGAAAAATGGGCTAATTTTCCCGTTTCAAAAAAGCGCTTTCTTGATCTGTTGTCTAAAACCAAACCGAAAGGCGCTATGCTCATCAGCGGCGACAGACACATTGCTGAGGTTTCTAAAACAACGGTTCCAGGCCTCGGTTACGACCTTTTTGATGTCACGAGCAGCGGCCTTACGCATGTTTCGAAGCCACACGAAGAACCTAATAAATTCCGCGTCGGCGAAATGATAGCGAAGCTGAATTACGGATTAATCACGATCAACTGGAACGCCAAGCCGCTTACAGCGACCGTTCAGATTAATGGAGATGATCGGGCGACGCTCCTCACGCAGGAAATTAAGTTCTGAAAACAAAAAATCCCCTTTCGGGGATTTTTTGTTTTATTATTAGTCATGCCCAGGTTAAACGAAATCGCCTACCCTTCCAAAACCAACTCTTCTCTTCTTTGCTTCTTAGCTTTCCGATTTGCAAACCGCTCTTTCAAACGGTCTACAACATAATAAACACTAGGAACCAGAAACAGCGTCAGCAAGAGCGAGCTTGTTAAACCACCGATGATTACCCAGGCCATGCCGTTTTTCACTTCGGCTCCGTCGCCGGAGGCTAATGCGATGGGTAACATACCGGCGATCATGGCGATGGTCGTCATCAGGATCGGGCGGAGACGTTCTTTGCCGGCTTCGATCAATGCGTCTTTCAATGCGTGACCTTCTTCTTTCAACTGGTTGGTGAAATCGACGATCAGGATCGCGTTTTTGGCTACCAAACCTAAAAGCATGATCATACCCACGATGGAGAAGATCGTCAAACTTTCCATTGTCAATGCCAATGCTGTCAATGCGCCGACCAACGCGACCGGGATCGAGAACAGCACGACGAATGGATAAATGGTGCTTTCGTAAAGCGCGACCATGATCAGGTAAATGAGCACGATACCGAGTACGAGCGCCAATCCGAGGCTCCCGAATGCGTCGGCCTGGTTTTTGAGGTCACCACGATATTCGATAAAAATGCCTTCCGGCAGTTTCACACTCGCCATTTTGGCCTGAATGTCGGCACCGATCGAACCGGATGGACGGCCGATTACTTGCGAGTTAATGGTGATCGAAGACAGACGGTCGATGCGTTGCAGCACACTTTCGCCCATTCCTTCTTTCACGGTTGCGAATTGGGAGAGTTCGAATGTTGTCCCGCCGTATTAACAAATGTCAAATGGCGGATATCATCGGCTTTGGAACGGTTAAACTGGTCCAAAGTCACCATAATGTCGTATTCTTTGCCATTTTCCTTGAATTTCGAACGGTCGTCCCCGCGGAATGCAGTTTGCAATGCAGCTCCAACTTCGGCGGCGTTGATGCCGAGTTGCGACATTTTTTCACGGTCGAGTTGCACGCCTACTTCCGGTTTTGGGTCGTCCACCGAGTAATCCACGTTGGCCGTTCCAGGAATGGAAGCCACAACTGCTTTCACCTCGGCCGCCGTTTTCCGGATTGTCTCCATATCGGTTCCTTTCACTGCCACCTGGATCGGCGCCTGGTTCGCATTACCCGTAATCGATGTCGGAGCGACGGTTACTTTTACGCCTGGAATTTGCAGGATTTCTTTTTGAATTTCCGTTCCAAAATCCTCCGCAGACATGGAGCGTTCGGCTTTATCAACCAATTGAACCGTCAAATCGGCAATGTTACTATTGGATGTCGTTCCCAAACCGGTGCTGCTGTAACCGACATTGGTGAAGACTTTTGTTACTTCTTTTCTGCTCAAAAGCAGTTTTTCCACTCTCTGCGCAACCTGATTGGTCTGATAAACGGATGCAGTCGGTGCCAATTCGATAGACACATTCAATTCGCCGCGGTCACTTTGCTGCATAAATGCTGCTCCGATAAACCCGCCCGGAACCAGTGCGATTGAACCTACGATCAAGATCAGGGACAAAATGAAAATGTATCTTTTGTGACCCAAAACCCACGTCAGAATGCGACCATACTCGTCTTTAATCCGATCCAAAAACCGTTCAAAACCAAGGTTAAGCTTGCCCCAAAGTGTGTTTTTATCCAAAATTTCTATTTTACCAAAACGCGAAGCAAGAAGCGGAGTTAAGGTAAATGACACGAACAAACTCATCAATGTCGAGAACACGACCACGAGGGAGAATTCTCTCAGAATGTTACCGATCAAACCTTGCGTCAATGCAAGCGGCACGAACACCACGACGTCTACTAATGTGATCGCGAGGGCTGTGAAACCGATTTCTGCACGTCCGTCCAATGCGGCCTGCCACCTGCTTTTGCCCATTTCCATATGGCGGTTGATGTTTTCCAAAACCACAATCGAGTCATCGACGAGGATACCAACCACCAGCGAAAGCGCCATTAACGTCATCAAATTGAGTGAAAAACCTAAAAGGCTCATCAAAATGAAGGTCGGAATCATCGACGAAGGCAATGCCACGAGGATAAACATCGAGCTGCGAACGCTATGCAGGAACAATAACATCACGACGGATACGATCAAAACCGCAAGTCCCAAGTCAAATACAACCGCATCGGCCGAAGCCAATGTGTAAATCGACTGGTCGGATGCAATGTTAAATTTCAGTCCGGCAGAAGCATATTGTTTTTCCAAAGTCGTCAAACGCTCGCGGGTCAACTTGCTCACGTCCACTGCATTGGCATCAGATTGTTTCTGAATTTGCAAGGCCACGGACGGACGACCATTAATGTGGTTCACGGCAGTTGCGTCGGCAGTTCCGTCGTACACTTCGGCAATGTCTTTCAGGAAAACCTGTCCTCCTGTGCTGTTACGGCCGACTATTACATTTCTCAGATTTTCAACCGTTGTCAGTTTCGCATCAAAACGAATGGAAAGCTGATCTTCCTGCGTTTTCACCTGACCTGCTGGGAATGAAGTATTTGCATTGTTAATCGCCATGGAAACCTGCGCGATCGACAAGCGATAAGCTTTTAATTTATCCTGACGAATATTGACCTGAATCTGACGCTCGGTGCCACCGATGATCGTCACCTGGCCCACGCCGGTTACGTTCGAAAGCTGTGGTTTCAGTTTCTCGATCGATCAAATCGTATAATGCTGATGGCGAAACGTTTGCGGTCACCCCCATTCTCAAAACCGGAATTTCGTCGGTTGAGAATTTGTTGATCACCGGGCGGTCCGCATCGTCGGGCAAAAGTGAGATAACCTGCTCTACTTTGCGTTGCGCTTCCTGTTGCGCCAAATCGACGCTGATTCCTTGTTTCAACTGGATAATGACAGAAGAAACGCCTTCCTGAGAAGTTGAATTGATCTGATCCAAACCTTCGATCGCCGACACGGCGTCTTCAATGTGCTTGGTCACGTTGGTTTCGACTTCGTCCGCAGCGGCACCGCGATACGTCGTCATTACACTTACTACATTGGCCTCAAACTTGGGTAACAAGTTGTAGGACAATTGTTTATAGCTGATCACACCAAATAGTATCAACACCGTGAATACTACTATGATGAAGAGCGGTCTTTTTACTGCTACTTCGGTGATTGACATTTTCTTATTCGTTTACTGATGAAAACTATTTAGTGACATTAACCGCGGCACCTTCGCTGAGGTTGATCTGGCCTGTTGTAATCACCGTTTCGCCCGATTTCAAGCCTGACAAAACTTCGATATTATCGCCCACTTCGCGGCCCACTTCAATTTTACGTTGTTTGGCAACACCATTTTCGACGGTGTACACATATGGGTTACGCACGCTTTCAACCAATGCGCTCCTTGGGATCAGCAATGCATTCTGGCTGCTTTTTTGCTTAAATTCCACGGTTACAAATGTTCCAGCGCGTAGTTGATTGGAGTTTTTGATCACGATTTCAACCGGGTAATTGTGCGATTCGTCGCCTTGCGGAGCAATGTAAGAGATCACACCGTCGATCTTTTTGTCAGGGAAAATGCTCGTGCTAACGGCCACATGCTGACCTTCTTTCAATTTATAAACATCATTTTCAGAGATCATCACCTGCACTTTCAGGCGCGAAACGTCCAGGATCGTTCCTATTGACGTTCCTACATTCACAAACTCACCCGGCTCAATGTTCTTCTTAATCACGCGACCGCTGATCGGCGCTGCAATCGAAGCATCATTGATCTGCTGCTTTATCTGTTCAGCCTGGTTCAATGCATTTTCGTAGTTGTATTTAGTATCATTTACCTGAATTTCAGTCGCAGCATTTCCGGCCAAAAGTTTGGTGTAACGATCTGCGTCTTTTTTCAGTTTGTTAATATTCAATTCGGTGGCTTGAAGTGAAAGCTCTTTCAGTTTGCTATCCACTTTCACAAGCGTCGCACCTTGCGAAACGTAGGTTCCGAGGTCGTATTTAACCGATAAAACTTTGCCGGCAGATGTCGCCATGATCTCGGCTTCTTTGAATGGGATCAGGCTACCGGTCCGCACGAGGTCCTGACTTGTGCTACCTTCTTTTACTGCCACTTGGCAGTCACCGGAATGGTAACATTTTTATTATCCGGCATTACTTTCTTCGCGTCCATTTTGGACTTGTTCGCTACCAACCGAAACCCGATCAGGAGTCCGATTACGAGAATGGAGCTGGCTATTATTATTTTCCTTTTCATGGAAGTTCAATTTTGAATGATTGAATGATTGAATGAGTGAATGTTCTGAATTGTCACATTGAGCGAAGTCGAAATGTCGACCAGCGACTATTCATGACCTATTTATGGTAATGCTGTATAGAAGTTGTTCAGGCTTCCTTGTGACTGTTCCAGGCCTAGTTTGGCTTGGTAGTAACTTAGCATTGAGTTGATGTAGTTGCTTTGCGCTTCTTTGTATGAAGTTTCGGCGTTTAGCAGGTCCGACAATGTCACGGTGCCTTCTTTGTATTGCAATGTGGTTACGTCGTAAACCTCTTTTGCCAAAGTCACATTGGCCTCGTCGTTGCCCAGGTTTAGTTTCGCTTTTTGAAGCTGCGTTGTAGCATTGTGATTTTGAAGCTGGTAATTCTGAACATTCAATTTCAGCTGCTCATTTTGTGTCATGAGGTTCAAATCAGCTTGCTTATACTGCGCATCCTTTCTGAAACTGTCAAAAATTGGAATAGAAAGCTTCACCCCAATCGCTCCGAAACTGAACCAATTACCCCAGGATTCACCCAGATTCTGACCCAGCGATTGCATACCATAACGACCATAAACCGATAATTTTGGCAGGTAACCCGCTTTGATCCGCTCTTTTTCCAATGATTGCAATTGCATATTGACATTCTGGATTTTGAAATCGGTCAGGTTAGCGACGTCGAATTGCTCTGGTTCTATTAATTTGAAGGGTTGGTTCAATGGGTTATCTGTCAATTCAAGCTGCTCGTTCAGCGGCATGCCCATTTGAAATTTCAACTGGTTTTGGGCCAAAATCAAATTGCTTTCTGCAAGTGTCAATTGTGACTTGATGTTGTTCAAACTCACTTGCGTGCGGTCAAAATCCACTTTTTTGATCACACCGTTGTCCAGTTGAAGCTGTAATGTTCCCAGGATCTGCTGCGTTTTTTCTAAATTATCTTTCAAAAGGTCGATCTGCGCTTGTGTAACAAAAACCTGATAATAAGAGCGTCTGTAACATTGAAAATGATCGTCTCTTTTGTCTTCTGCGCGTTCAATGCAGCGTTTTGAAGATTTGGCTTATTCGCCTTAATCCCAACCAATAGCTGCTGATCAAAAATCACCTGATCGGCCTGAGCAGAAACGTTGGTCGAATATTTCGTTCCCAGCGCAACCCGGCGATCTTCTCCACCAAACAAAGCTCCCGGCAAAACAGTTGATTGCAGCTTAATGTTATCGTCAAGTGCGCCGTTACCAGCCACTTGCGGCAGATAACCCGCCAATGCTTCCCGTCCCTGTTGCACGGCGATGCTCTCCTTATACTGGGCTATTTTCACATTGCCATTGTTCTTGATCCCGTAAGCAATGCAGTCTTTCAGGCTGAGGCGGGTTTGAGCCCACGAAGGCCCGGCCGTCGCAACGAATGCCAGCATTGCAATGATCCATTTACTTTTCATCTTTTCTGGTTATTAATGATTTGTGGCTAATCTTGTATTTAGTTGACACGTCTACTGGTGATATATCAACTATTTAATAAAATTTTTTATTTTTCAACTATGGCTGCAACTCTGTCAAGATAACTGATGAATGTCTTGCGCTCTTCGTCTGTGAAATGCTCCATT
This sequence comes from Dyadobacter sp. AC419, assembly GCF_979253085.1. Classification (NCBI taxonomy): domain Bacteria; kingdom Pseudomonadati; phylum Bacteroidota; class Cytophagia; order Cytophagales; family Spirosomataceae; genus Dyadobacter; species Dyadobacter sp. AC419. The sequence continues at coordinate 291,831 of NZ_CEEDCD010000003.1, forward strand.
ACGTGATTATCAAATGCGATTACCAAAGATTGAATGCGTTCGCAAACGAATTTCCCGCTTGGTGTCAATGTGACCAGATTCTTTCTTTTGTCCTCAATGTCACTTTCTATTTTCAAAAATCCATCTTTATGCAATGTTTGTACAGAGCGCTGAATGCCCGCTTTATCTTTTTGCAGCACATTAGCAATGTCCTGTTGCGTCATCACATGCTCCTGGAAATATACAACCATTAAAATCGGCAACTGTTCAGCCAGAACCGGAATTCCCTCCTGAACCAGCTGCGCATTCATTTTCTTAAAAACAATCTTCGTAACAACCCCCAGCTTGAATTGCAGGGAGTTCTTCATATCCTCTTTTATGTTGAAAAATTTTGGCTGTGTCGCGTTCATGATGCAAATGTATAATACGTTGATATATCAACCAAATGTTTATTAAAAAAGTTTTTGTTTCCAAAAACTTTTTATGCGTATTCTTCCCCGGGCTTAAGCCCGGGGGAATTAACTACTTTCGACGGAGTGTGACGCGGAACTTGCTGACGCTCTGTTTCCCCCGGGGCTTAAGCCCGGGGTTAGTACATCGTCCACTCCTGACGGAGTTCAATATCTTTTATCTACCAAGTGTCTTAATCAACATTCCCTTCGTCACTTTATCCGATAATGCCATGCCGTTAATGATGGCCAATTCATCCAACTGCTTGTCAGATTGATTGTTATCTCTTAACGCATCCCTCAGCGATCCGTCGCGTTGAACAGTTTTGATTCGGATGCGGTCTGGCTGTCGATTCAGAATGTTGCCATCCGTAACTGACTTGAAGCCTTGTGCGATGGATTTGAACTGACCGACACTTCCGCTGAAATTAGCAGCCTGCGCCACGCCGTGGATTGCATAAATGTTGCCGCCATATTGGATCAGCCAGGTCGCAACCTGAATGGAATTTGCCGTCGGTGCAGCTTGCTGGCCGGATTGTGTTTGAGCCGCCTGCGTTGACACCATTACAATCGCTGGATTGCCATTGATCGTTGTTTTCTCATTTTCAGAAACTTGCAGACCGTAATTTTTGACCACACCCTGTGCCGCCTCTTCCAATGTTTTGCCTGGTGCAATGGTAAAAAGCACCATTGATTTTCCGTCCTTAGCAGCCATTTGGAACTGTGCAGGCGTGTTTTCATATTGCCATCCGCTTGGAACAGGGAATTGCAGCTTTAACTCGGGATGATAGAATGTATTGTTTTCCACAAACCCCTGCTTTGGGTCGGTTCCGTAGATAATGCCTTCGATTTTGCGCAGATAGGCATCGCGGTTGACATTATATTTAGCAGGATGTTCTTTTTGATATTCGGTCGCCAGTTTTTCAACTTTCGTTTGTCTGCCGCCCGGATCCGGGTGCGTTGATTGAAAAGTAGGAATTGATTGTCCACTTTTTTCGCTGATCTTTTTTAATGTTCCGAAGAAATCAGCCATTTGATGTGCGTCATAACCGATCTTGCTGGAATACTCCACACCAATTTTATCTGATTCCGTTTCGTGCTCTCGGCTGTAACTTAAAAGCAATAAGCCTAAGGCCTGTTGCGTCTGATCCGCAAGCCCACGCACCGTTTCCGAAAGCACCATTCCAGCCATCAATCCAACCTGACCAAAGATCTGGGAAGTTTGCTGACGCGCTGAATGTCGAGCCGTAATGTGGCCAATTTCGTGACCGAGAACGCCGGCAAATTCAGCTTCATTATTGAAGTGCGCCATAATCCCCCTAGTAAAGTATACGTAACCGCCAGGCACAGCAAAAGCGTTGACAACCGGCGAGTCTACAATGAAGAATTGATAAGGCAAATCAGGGCGGTGAGAGATGTTTGCCATCGCTTTTCCCTTCTCATTAATAAAGGCATTCAGGTTTTTATCATCGTAAATCCCCATTGTAGCCACAATAGAGGGGTGTGACTCTGCACCAAGGGCGATTTCCTTTTCCTTGGACATAAAGATTATTTCCTTCTTGCCAGTAACAGGGTTTTTGGAACAACCGGATAGGAAACCTGCACCAACAAGGCACAGAAGCACGTGAAATTGAAATTTCATTTTCATAAATTAAAAAGAATGACTGTTAGCAGAGCGTGGTCAATAAATTAGTAAAGCGATACTCGAAAGAATCATGCCACATTCAATTGCCGGCTTGTCGGACGGCGTGCAAACTAAATATATTTTACATTAACTATGCTTATTATCTAAATTACGCCAAATTGGTATGAAAGTTGTCGATGGCCTTTGATTCCTCTACTGCGTGACAACCGAAATTACATTTACACTATGGATGCAAAAAAAAGTACTTTCAGTCTGCTGCCTTCGTGGCTGGTGCGATTTGATTTTTTGGGACTTTTTGAGCAGGATCCATTCGGTAACTACTTGATATTTAAGCGCATTATCATTTTTATCATTGGCTGGTTTACTTATTACAGATATACGGCCGTCAATAAAATAGAAATTATTGGCAGCGATCAGCTTTTAGAACTGCCCGATAACGGCGTCCTTTTTCTGTCAAACCACCAGACTTATTTCGCAGACGTCATTGCGTTTTACCATATTTTTTGTGCAACCAAATGGGGTTACAAAGACACCATTTCACCGCCGTTTTACCTGTTTTCACCGCGTGCAAGATGTTACTATGTAGCCGCTTCGGAGACGATGAAAGAAGGGATTTTGCCAAAATTATTCAGCATAGGCGGCGCAATAACCATTGACCGCTCCTGGCGTGCTAATGGTGAAAATGTGAAACGGCAATTGGATAATGCGGCGCAGGATAAAATTGGAATGGGACTGAAACACGGCTGGGTTGTGAGCTTTCCGCAAGGGACTACGAAGCCCTTTGCGCCGGTCCGTAAAGGCACGGCACATTTGATCAAAGACCATCAACCCATTGTGATTCCGGTTGTTATCAATGGTTTCCGCAGGGCATTTGATAAAAAAGGGCTTAGGTTTAAGAAAAGAAATACGAAGCTCACCGTTCATTTTAAGCCTCCTATGCACTTTTTACCCGACGAATCTCTAGAAAGCATGATTGAGCGTGTGACCAAAGCAATTGAGCAGGAAGTCCCGCGGGAAGGACCGGCGCTGGCTGCCGTTACCGAAATCCAATAATGGGTTCTTCACGTAGATAAAGAAATTACACGCAACATTCATGGCAGGCAAAAAAGTATTGATCACGGGCGGAACGGGACTGATTGGCAAACGCCTCACCGAAATGTTACTTGAAAAAGGTTATCAGGTCGCGTTTTTGAGCCGAAAAAAAACCAACATTCCTTCTGTAAAGGTGTATGAGTGGGATGTTGCAAAAGGTTACATAGAAGCTGGCGCAGTTGAAAACACGGATTACCTGATCCACCTTGCAGGCGCAGCAGTGGCAGAAGGTCGCTGGACCGAAGAACGTAAAAAAGAAATCATTACAAGCAGGACCGAAACCATTGGCCTGATCGAAAAATATTTAAGGGAAAAAGACATTAAGCCTGCTGCATTCGTGTCGGCTTCCGGAAGCAGTTATTACGGTGAAGATACAGGCGATGTCCGTCATACTGAGCATTCTCCGGCAGGAAATGACTTTCTCTCGCACGTTACGGTTGTCTGGGAACAAGCCGCTGACCGCATTGCGAATATGGGCATCCGGACCGTTAAGCTGCGAACCGGCATTGTTTTAAGCAATGATGGCGGCGCACTTCCGCAAATGGCGGCTCCGGCAAAGTTCGGTTTTGGAGCGCCGCTGGGCTCAGGAAAGCAGTGGATTTCCTGGATTCACATTGACGACCTTTGCAAAATGTATGTTGAAGCAATAGAAAATGAATCCTGGGAGGGCGCTTATAATGCAGTCGCTGCCGATCCGGTGACCAATGCTGTGTTGACCAAACAAATTTGCATTGCGCTCGACAAACCGCAATGGCTTCCTAATGTGCCTTCGTTTGCATTGAAAGTGGTTTTTGGCGAAATGGCCAATGTTGTCCTTGGCAGCAGTTACCTGATCAATGAAAGAATTGCGAAGGAAACCAATTTCAAATACGATTTCCCGGAGCTGGATAAGGCGCTCCGTGATGCTTTTTCAAAGTAAGTCGCTCCTACTCCTCCTCTTCTTCACGCTCTTCATCGGACAACGTCTGCAATGTTGAAAGCCACTTGTCGCGTTGCATTTTTGCCTTAAAGTCATCCAGCACATTCAACTGAATGTTGCCATTGCTGAATGTCGACATTTGAAGTCCTACGAATGACAAAGCTTCGTTTAACCTGTTTTCGAGCGGCTCGGCGGTGAAAATGCAGTCATTCCAATACCAGTCCAGCGTTTCGCCAGCGACTTCTTCTACTATATTAATGTAGTCTTGCAGGGTGTAACCGATAAATGGTTTTCCAAAACGGGTCCATAACAACTGCATAACCGTGTCCAATGACTGCGCATGGTTTGTTTTTTTCCTTAAATAAAGGTCCAGAATGAGCGCAACCAATGCGCCTTTGTGATAAACTGAAACTTTGCGATTAGGAATTCCTTTTTCATAACCATCCAGCCAAAGGTCAAAAGACGAATCAGCAAGCGATTGTGTGGCGTGCGAGCTGCTTTCGAAATGCCTTTTCATGTAAACCTGCAACTCCTTAATGTAATTCTCGTCAGTGAAAACGCCGGAGCGTTTCAGGAAAAGATCGCCATAGTAAGTCGTGCAGCCTTCCGCTACGAAGCAGGTGCGGAAGTAATTTTCTTTGGTAAAATCATAAGGCAGCATTTCAGCCGGGCGAATGCGGATAATGTTCCAAGCGTGAAACAATTCGTGCGAGCTCACACCCAGCAGATCCGAATAAAGTCCTTCACCCTCATCATCAGGCCCCAGCACGATCATGGTCGAATTGTGATGTTCAACCCCGTGATAAAAGGCAGTGGGCAGGATCAGATTTAAGAAATGATAATCTTTTTCGGGAAACTCCCCCATTGTTGCAATCTGCTCGCGCGAAAAACGGCGAAAATCGCGCTTAATCCGGTGCCAGTTGGGTTGAAGGTTGCCGTGCATCCATATTTTAAACTTCACACCGCGAACGTCGTAATGCCGTTCCTGCAAGGTTTTGGAAGCCAGCAGCGGGCTGTCGACCAATTGGTAAAAGTCCCTGGCGTACAATGTATTATTCGTGCAAGGCAGTCCGCATGCGATTTGGTAACCTTCCGGCAATTCGAGCTTCACTGTGTAAGCTTCGCCGATGCGGCCTTCCGTATACATGCAGAAGTTGATGAAATTGAGATACCAAAGTTCTTCATCTACATAACTGCTGCCCGCATTTTGAATGGATGCATAGAAGTTATAGCGTATCCTAACCTCTTTTTCACCAGCCGTTGCAACCTGCCAGCGGTCTTTCGTTACTTTACGAAGAGACAGTTTCTGATCGGTCGCGGAGATCGCTTCGATAAATTGAATATTTTTGGCGAAATTCTGTATTTCGTATCGTCCGGGTCTCCACGCAGGCAGCTGAATTTCGATGACGTCTGCATCAATTTCAGGGATTGTGTAAGTAATGTTGATTAAGCGTGACTGTGGATCAGATACGTAAATATTATAATGCATAGGTGATGAAAGGTAATTTGAGGAGTGAGTAGCACTAATTGAGGCCTAAACCAAAATCCGGGATTTCTACGTTACCAGTTACAATGTTATAAAATAAACGATTTTAAGATGAAAAGTAAAATCCTCCTGCTATGCACAATGCTATTTGGCCTTTTATTCAGTTCGTCCTTAATGGCACAAGATGACGAATATTACCGCCCCGACTCGTTACGAAAAGAGAAAACCGAAGAGGTCGAAAGGCCTCCTGTGGAAAACAGGAATATTAAAGAACTGGCTGAGAAAAAACCACTTGCCGATTTCAAAGACCGGCCCTTTGTTGATCGCGTGAGGCTGGGCGGAAGCTTTGGGCTAAGCCTGGGAACCGTAACCAACATTAACCTGTCACCAATGGCTGGTTATGAACTTACAGAGAAATTGGTAGGCGGCGTTGGTGTGACTGGAATGTATTACAAATCCCGCTATTTTGGTTTTAATGAATTCTATTACGGCGGCCGTGGCTTCTTAATGTATTCTATTTTTCCAATGGTAAATGTGATTGCGGAGTTGGAAGGAATGAATGTGGAAATGGACACATATACAAAATATGACGCCAGAAAATGGATTGCGTCACCGATGCTTGGAGCCGCATATTCTCAGCCACTTGGCAGCCGTTTTATCAAAGCTGTGCATTTTACTGCTTTGTTTAATTTCAATTATAATAACCAGATTGACGATTACGGAAACAATATTTCGCCTTATGGCAGCCCTTTCGTGTTCCGGATCACATTTCTGTAAGATTGTGTTTACACTATATATAATGAACCACTGTTTCAACGCAGTGGTTTGATTTTTTAAACCAACAGGCAAGCGTGCTTTGCGGCTAACATTTAATAACTGATAAAATGGAAAACCCCGTTCTGATTTTTGGTGCCGGCGACTTGGGCGTTCAGGCATTGGATATATTCAAAAGAAATAATGTACTTGTTTACGGCCTTTTGGACGACCATAAGGAACTTCATGGCAAAGAATTTGGCGACGTGAGTGTTTTGGGAAATACGGATGATGTCGGCTTTCTGAGCATTCTCGGCACGAAATGTGAAGCCTTCGTTGCTATCGGAGAGCGTTCGGTCCGCGAAAGATTGGTGGAAACATTGACAGATGAATACAAATCAATGCCTATCAACGCGATCCACGACAGCGCCTTGATCTCGGATATGGCGACCATTGGTCATGGAAATCTGATCGGAGCCAGAGTAACCATTGGTGCAAAATCGAAAGTAGGGCATCATTGTCTCGTTCAGACTGCCGCTGTGGTGGATACATGGGCGCAGATTGGTGATTATGTTACGGTGGGTGCTGGCGCGATTATTAATGACAGAGTGAAAATTGCTGACGGCGTATTTATCGGATCGGGCGCGATAATCGTGGCTGGGATTGAAATTGGCAAGAATGCAAGAATCGGAGCGGGCTCGGTTGTAGTTGAAAATGTGCCTGCTAAGGCCACCTATTTCGGCAATCCGGCACGCAAGATCTGATGCCAATAAAATTTCCCCATAGTTTTTTTATTAAATCGAATACATTACCTTTGCAGTCCTTTTGACAGAAAAAGTGAAAGAGCTAAGTAAATACAACATAGACATTTACGGTTTGGAAGACAAACAGTATGACTATGAAATGGAGTCCGGAGATGATTTTTTCCAGGAGCTTGATCAGGATCTGATTGAGTTTGGCCATTTCAAAACGCATATTGTCCTGAACAAATCGGCCACTATGATCCAGCTTAATTTTCACACAGTTGGAAGCGTAACGCTCACTTGTGACAGAAGCCTGGAACCATTTGAAGAACCCATTGATTCCAACGAACGCATTATATTAAAGTTCGGGGACCACAATGAGGAGCTTACAGAGGAGATAGAGATCATAGACAGAAACACGACGAGAATCAACGTAGCCCGTTATCTTTTCGATTTCATAGCATTATCCCTTCCCATCAAAAAGATCCATCCGGATTTGAGAGGTGAAGAAGACGAAATAGATCCTTTGGATGAAGCAGACGGCATTTTGGTATATTCATCAGAAACCGCAGAAAGCGAAGAAACAGAGGAAGAAGAAAAGATTGACCCGCGCTGGGAAGCATTAAAAAAGCTGAAGGGCGAATGATACCCCGATACCCGTCGGCTTAAGCCTACGGAAAATTATAATGACCGACGGTTTCAACCGACGGATAAAAACAAAAACAAAACATACAGAACATAAAGCATCATGGCACATCCTAAGCGGAGACATTCCACAACCCGTCGCGATACGCGCAGAGCACATGACTTCCTTACAGGAAAACAATTGGGCACTGATTCTTCAACAGGAGAAATTCACCAATTCCACCGTGCACACGTTCACGAAGGTAACTTGGTTTACAGGGGTAAAGTTGTAGTTGAAAACTACACCAAAACAGTCTAATTTCAGTCGATGAGTATACAGATTTCGCAGCAGCCGTATAAAAGTTGTTGCGAAATTCTTTTTTACTACGGCACATCTGCTAAATTTACACCTTCGATTTCTTACTTATTAGTCTAAAATAACAGCGTGTAAATGAAAATTGCGGTAGATGCTATGGGGGGAGATTTGGCTCCACAAGCAATTGTTGAAGGGGTAATTCAAGCCTCTTCTGAACTACCATCCGAGGCGAGAATCGTTTTAATTGGCCGTGAAAGTGCAATTTGGGACATTTTTAACCAACACAACTTCACCCCTACTAATATTGACGTTGTTCACGCAGAAGATGTTACTGAGATGGGGGAACGTCCAACGAAAGCCCTTTCTCAAAAACCCAATTCCAGCATCGGAATAGGGTTTAAGCTTCTAAAGGAAAAAGAAGTTGACATTTTCTGCAGTGCCGGGCAATTGCAGGAGCGATGCACGTCGGAGCGCTTTTCAGCATTAAGGCGATCGAAGGAATTTTAAGACCAGCCATTGCAGGGTTTGTGCCACAGGTTGACGGCGGTTATGCAATTATGCTGGATATAGGCGCTAACGCCGATTGCAAGCCAGAAGTGCTTGCCCAATTTGGAGAAATAGGCTCCCTTTTTGCCCAGTACACTTTTTCAGGATGGATAAGCCTCGTGTGGCCCTGATGAATATCGGGGAAGAGGAACAAAAAGGTTCTCTAACATCTCAGGCAACCTATCCCCTGCTCAAACAAAATAAGCGAATTAACTTTATAGGAAATATTGAAGGTAAAGATCTCTTTACCAATAAAGCGGATGTGATTGTTACAGACGGCTTTACAGGCAATGTTTTATTCAAATTGGGCGAGTCGCTGTATGAAATTTCAAAGAAGAGAGGCTTAGTGATGAATTTATAGATCAAACTAACTATGAATCCATCGGTGGAAGTTCTATCATTGGGGTTAACGGAAATGTCATGATCGCTCAGTGGGGTTTCGTCACCGTTAGCAATCAAAAATACGGATCGGCTGGGCTTATAAACAGGTTAAGTCGAAAGCATATTTGCATATCAGCGCAAGCATTGAGTTAGTTTCAAAATGCTGACAACCACGAAATGAATAAACTATTACTGTCCCTTTTTACAAAAACCTATTCGGATTTTGAATAGTTAAATGTTATCATGACCCATATAAAAGCCTCTATAACAGGAATACAAGGGTATGTGCCTGATTATATTTTGACAAATGCCGAGCTGGAAACAATGGTTGCGACAAATGACGAGTGGATCGTCAGCCGCACCGGCATCAAAGAAAGGCATATCCTCAAAGGCGAAGGTTTCAGGGAGTGCTCATATGGGTGCCGAAGCTGTTAAAGGATTGTTGGCTAAAACAAACACTCTGCCCAGCGAAATTGACCTGCTGATCTGCGCCACTACAACCCCGGACTTCGTTTTGCCATTGTCACAGCCAATCTCATTTGCGATATGGTCGGCATTAAAAATGTAGGGCAGCTTTGACATTCAGGCTGCTGTGTCGGGATTCGTTTATGCGCTTACCCTTGGCTCTCAGTTTATTGAGACTGGAAAATACAAAAAGATTATCATCGTCGGTGCTGATAAAATGTCCGCGATCGTAGATTATACGGATCGGAAACTGGTGCTGAACAACAGTGCTCTAAAATCAGATGGT
>NZ_CEEDCD010000004.1:0-163450 GCF_979253085.1 Dyadobacter sp. AC419
TATTGCAGGGTTGCAGCAAGGTTTTGAAAACCAGATCATTACGAAAGTGATTCCATTTAAAGCGTTCAGGCTCAACGATCAGCAATATTTAGATTACTACTATAAGAACCCTGAAAAGCCGTTTTGTAAAACATTCATTGACCCGAAATTAAAGGTTTTGCTAAACCAGTTTTCGGGTCATGTGAATGACGAAAAATTGCAGTCTTTGGAAGTAAAGGCGGATGGTGGATCAATGTTGCAATTCTCTTCTACAAAGTGAAATTAACCCTCGCAAACGCAAACCTCCCGTTAAATCCAGACTGCTGGCCGGTGCGGGAATAAATGCATAATATCCTGCACCCCGGTTTCCGCCAATGGTTTCGTCAGGGTAAATGTCGAGCAAGTTATTGGCGCCGATGGTGAAACGCACGGTTCTTGAAACGTCATAGCTGAGCGAAAAGGTCGGTGATAATTTTCGAACCAAACGTCTGCGCGTCAGCTTCCACGTTCGTTGCAGCGTCCACAGTAGGTCCGAAATATACATTTCTTAAAAATGCCACAAAATTTCCGATGTTATAGCTCAATGTCAGATTGCTTTTTACGCGGGGCACGGCTGATTCGAGGTAAATGCGGCTCGACCGATCGAAATAAATGTTCTCTTTTCCAGCCAATAAAGGGGAAGCTTTCACGCCGCCGACAATATTGGTCTTTACAAAAGTGCCCGACAGATCTGCCCGGAAACGTGATTTCCCCAAACGCTCTGCATAAGTGAGGACTGCGTCAATGCCCCGGGTTTCGGTGTCAATGGCATTTGCGAAAAACCTGGCAGTCTGTGCATTGGCTTGTGAAAGCAGCTCGAAAATTTCCCTGTCCTGAGGCGAAGCAGTGGGTGAATTGTTTCCGCTGAACTGGCCTGTGTAAATGATTCGATCGTTAATCCGGATGTAATAGCCATCGACTGTAACCTTGAATTTGCCAAAATTTCCAGTAAATCCGGCGCTGTAATTAATGGAAGTTTCCTCTTTCAATTCCGGAATGCCAAGCAGCCGCGCAGGGCGACTTTCATTCGTAAATGTGCCCGACTGAATAATTTCTCCTTCCACAAAAAGACTCGATGTAGCGCTGAAATAACGTTGGTGCAACGATGGCGCCCTGAAACCAGTGCTGACCGCGGCGCGGATCGCAAAATCTTCCCCGATCTTGTAACGCGACGCCACTTTCCAGTTCAATGTTGACCCAAAATCTGAATAATTTTCAAACCGGACCGCGCCATCGATCAGCCAGTTTTCGGTAATGTCCAGTGAAAGATCCGTGTAAAGTCCGACCGAAGTTCGTGACACATTAATTGCGTTCTCCGGCCGAAATCCAGGAAAAGCCTGTGCGCCGCCCGCATAATTTGCACCATTTGCCGCTTGCAGGGTGAAAACATTTCCGGTCAGACTTGGAATCAAAATAGCGGCACCATTGGCGCCCGTTCCGACCCTTACCGCACGGCCATAATCAGCCCACGACCTTTCCTCGCCCTGGATAATCTGGTAATTTTCGTAACGGTGTTCTGCGCCGAAGGCCACATTTAATCCGCTAAGCACGTTTTCGAAATTACGGTTGAGATCGAGGTTTGTTGTGTTTCGGGTAAACTCATATCCGCCTGCCGCGAAACGGGTAGGGGACGCGCTTAAGCAGGGAAGCATTTAAAGAATTTTCAGTAGTAAAATCAATCTGGTTACGGCCGAATGTATTGCTCAGATCAGCATTCCATTGACCCACTTTTCCCCTGATTCCGGTTGCAATGGATTGGTCATAATTATTGGTCGCAATCAGCGGCAGATAGCCGAGCGGATATATTTCTCCAATATTCTGGGTCAATTGTGCAGGCATTCGCCGGAATGCAGCCGACTCGCCCTGACGGTAATTGAGTCCGCCAAAAGCATAAATCTCCGCATCATTAGCGAGCGGGACAACGCTGTTAAACGAAAACGCGCCGCCGCGGGCACGTGCCTGTCCGATTCGGGAGTTGAAATCGGATCGGGTCATTCCTCTGCGTTCGAGTTCCGCATTGGTAATGTCGGCGCCGGTCGGATTTGGATAAAGGCCCGGATTGTTATAATCTGAAAAAATGACGCCCGTGAATTCCCGCATGCGGTTCGTCGGATTTCTAAAATCGAATGATCCCGCTAAATTGATAAAACCACCTTTGGCGCCCAATGGCAAACCGTAATTTACATTTGCCTGAACGGTTTCTCCATCAATGCCGCCTTCGGAATTTTTGGAAGCAAATCCGCCCGCCGTTGCGCTCACTCTCAGTTCATTGACATTGTCTTCCAAAATAATGTTAAGCACGCCCGCAATGGCGTCAGAGCCATATTGTGCCGAGGCGCCGTCTCGTAGGATTTCGATGCGCTTGATGGATGAGGTCGGGATCGCATTCAGGTCCGTTCCCACGGAACCTTTTCCAAATGTGCCATTGATATTAATGACCGAAGTCGTATGCCGGCGCTTTCCATTGACCAAAACCAGCACCTGATCCGGTCCGAGTCCGCGCAAGGAAGCAGGGTCAATGTGGTCGGTGGCGTCGCCCAAAACCTGTGTGTTGGAATTGAACGAAGGCGCCACATAATTCAGGATCTGGTTCACACTCACCTGTCCAACGTCTTTCACCAGATTTTGAACGTCGATGACATCCACGGGCACCGGCGTATCCAGCTGCGAACGGGCCTCGCCACGCGAACCCAGCACGACGAGTTCATTTAATGAAGTTGTTTTTAAATCAAAATTCAATTCAACGGTTTCCCCACCTTGCAGCGTGACAGGTTTTTGCTCAGGCGCCGATCCTGTAAAACTGGCATTGATGACGTAGGTTCCAGCCGGAAGTGACAATTGATAGGAGCCATCAGCGCCAGTAATAACGCCCTCGCCACCGCCCTGAACAAAAACCGACGCACCCGGCAGTGCATCCGTCCCTTCTTTTACGGTTCCGCGCACCGTCGCCTGCTGCGCCACAGCAATGTTTAGTGACAACAAAAATACAGCTGCAAAAACCTGCATTTTTCTGAAATGTAGATGGATTCTCATGTTTCAAGTGATTTGTTGAACAATAAGTCGCGCGCCAACAAATTCCGAGCCAGCGGTAAAAAAAGTCTCCATTGTGAAATTTTCACAACGGAGACCAATCCGCAAAAGCGGCTTTCTTATATCATTATATAGACATTACAGTCTTATTACTTCGGATCTGAATTCTCTTTTTTGTCCTTCCGTTTCTTTCCCGATTTGTCAGATGTCCCGGCATTGGTGGTCGTTGCTTTGTTCATGCTGTCGCTTTGTGTTGCCGGATCGGTGCTGAACGGGCTGCCATTCTGCTGACCTGTGGGATTAATGCTGTTGTTGGTCGTGCTGTTATTCTGCGTTGCAGGCGCGGCGTCCTTAATGCTGCCGTTGGTTTGCGATGACGGAGCGGCGTTACGCTCATTGTTGTTCTGCTGGCCCGTCGGATTTATTGAATTGTTCGTTGTGCTGCTATTTTGCGTTCCAAAAGTCGAGCTGCCCTGCTGGGTCGACGAGCTTGTTCCCTGTTTCGGTGTGGTCTGATTAGTCGTGCTTTGCGCGAAAAGTGTTCCGCCCGCGATCAGCATTAATGCAACGATACTTGATGTTAACTTCTTCATGATGTTCAAATGTTGATGAATGCATGAAGTTATCAATTTCCGTTCCAGGGCTAAAAATACAATTGCTGAGGGGAGTCAGATCACGAGAGTTTTTTTATAAAAGTCAGGATCTTTTGTTCCTGCCTTGTTTTGTTCGGTTGAGATAAGATTGAATCAATGATCTCTTTCTGTTCCTCGTCGCAGCGATTTGAATTTCTTTAAAATATCGGCGTCGTCGAAGCAATCCAGCAATTGATCTTTTGAGCTGAGTTTATTGTCTGAAATTTTGTAAAGGGTGACAGTTACTTCGTCGCCGCCACCCTTATTAATCGCTTTTCTGATTGTGCCGTTGACCGAAATCATCTTATCCGCATTCGTCACGGGAGCCAGATTCAGATTTTTGAATTCAAAGCCGTCAATGGTGCCGGAGACCTTCATTTCACCCCAGCTTCCCCGAATGTCCTTTGTTCCGGGTATGACCAAATGATAAGTCCAGGCGCCTTTTCCGGGTTCGTGGCGGAGAATCAGCTTCTCGTCTTCAATCAGTGCTTTCATTTTCTCTTGTCACAACGTATGAGCAGCAACGTAAGCAATTTAGTGAACACATTGGCACATTAAAGGGAAATTTCGTCAGTCTACGCAAGTTTTATAACCGCACCAGTTGCCATAGCGAACCGTTTTTGGTGCTCAGCTCGCTCAGATTTCCTGACTCGACCAGGGTCCTAAGGAATGGTTCCGCCTGCGTCCGGGAAGTCTGGAAAGTTCGGAAAACTCACGGGCAGTCAGCGTATTGAATTTGCTAAAAAGTGATCTCCAATCCGTATTAATGTCCTTTTTTTCGGCATTGGGTAACTGTTTCAGCAAGGCAGCCTCATATGTTTCATAAGGCTTAGTGCCGTAAACTTTTTCCTGGTTACCCTGCTCATCTACAAAAAACATCGTCGGAAAACCTCTTACACCAAGCTGTGCCGCAAAGTCCAGATCCTCCTTGAACAAATCTTTCGCGCGACCATTGAAATCGCTTTTCAGCTGCTGCACATCCAGACCGACCGTTTCAGCGGCCAGGGCCATATGCTCCCATTTTGCAATGTTGATTTTTTGCAAAAAAAGCATTTCACGTAATGTCCGCAGGAATTGAACGGCTTTTTCGGAACCTTGAAGCTGAGCAGCTTTGAAGCCAATAGAGGGTGGATAGGATGAATCGAGCGGGTCTTCCAGCCACACATCGCCATCGATCGGCATGTCATAACGCTCGCTTACTTCATCCCAATGATGCGCCACGTCCGAGGGTTTGCTGATTCCGCCGCTGTTGTAACTCCAATTTGGCAACAAGCCGCCCGATTCGATATTCTATTTATTTCAATGTGCTGTCCATATTCCAGTTTCAGTTTGCGCAACTGAGGTTCAATGCCCCAGCACGAGGGAACAGATCGGATCGGTGAAATAAATGAGTTTGACGCTTTTTTGCGAAGCAGCACTTATTTGATCGATCGTTCCAGTAACCAACCTCAGGCATTTCGTGGAACACCTGTTTCAATATCACACAGCAGCGGGTTAATGTTTGTATTTTCCATGTAATTTTTTTGTGATTAGCCGATTTGATGTTTGGCGCCTGCCCATCAATCTCCTATACTAATGTTCAGATTAGGCAACTCAATTTGCAACTTAACTTTTGCTTTCAGCGCTGTAAAAAAACGTGTAGCAAAGTATCCATTGTTGCATTACTTGCATTGCTTTCAAGTCTTGAAATTTGCGCTTTTTGAACGCCAATTAATTTCCCTAAATCTTCTTGGGTTAAGTTTCTTTCTTTTCTTGTTTCTTTAATTGCTTTACCGATCAACTCCATTTTTAGTTCGTATTCAAGTATATCGCGTTGGGGCGCATCGAATGTTTCCAAGAAGTTTGTCCTGAACTTCGTCTAATGTATACGTTTTCATCTCTTATGATTTTCTGATTGTTTTCTGAGAAATATCGAAGCCGAGCGCTTAATGCTTTCTCAAATTCCATTTTCCGGAACCTTACTTCTCTTTTTTATAAATCCATGCGTGGATATTACCAAGGTTTCTTTTGCCAAAGTTTTGTCCCAAAACGCAAGAAGACGATATTGGAAACCTTGATAAAGTGTTCTGTAAACTCCGAAATATCATCAGTTAGTTTTTTAAACAATTCCGGGTCCGTTTCGATTTGTGATTTACGGATGTTGTAAAGAATTTTTTTCTGAATGCTTCCTTTCGAGCCCACTTAGAAAATCAAAAGCTTCGTCCAATAAGATAATTTCAAAAAGTTTACGCATATATAGTGTGTTTGAAACTCTAAATGTAAACGAAGTTTCGTTAAAAAGAAACTTCTCATTACTCTTGTGCACTTAATTCTTTCTGTGCGAACCGTTAAGCATCATCCATTGCACCGCATTTTCAATCAGTTTTAGCAAAAGTTTCCATTTTTCCAACACTTGCGTCGTGTCCCATGGACGTGTAAAATGTTCCGCCTTTCCCGACATTCCGGTGCCAGGCGACGGGGTGGTTACGGCCCATTCCGAAGTTTTTGATTCCTCGATAAATAGCATGTTACCACTTGGCAGGATGCGCTCGCCATTAATGTAGGCCACAATTTTTGCGTCTTTGGGCTGGGTATGAAAGATATACCATTCGTCTGTGCTCGGCCAGGAAGCGGGCAGCCGGCGCGTAATGGTGGACTTCTCCCGCGTTCTGCTGCATTTGAACTTCGGCCGCTTGCAGCTGAGGGCGGAGTGGATGGTGCGAGAAAGCAGCACCGACCAGATTTTTGGTCAGCCACGGCCAGTCGTCGTGCGAGAAATCACCGGACCCGTGAATGCCCATTAACGCCTCCTCCCACTGCACATATTGTTCCACTGCCCGCTGTTGCGCCGCATTGCAGCAGTCGTCCGGTCCCGTTATTAATAATGACGGCATTGAAATGTTTAAGCTGCTCCAAATTGAAGACGCCGCCTTCCTCATTTTCATACACAAACCAACCGTTTTGCTCACCCAGCTTTTCAAATACAATTTTGGCAGCATCAATCGATTCCGAATGCCGGTAACCAGTCGCTTTGGAAAACACCAGAATAGCAGACTTGCCGGTGGGAAAGTCAATAGCAGGCTGCTCCGTTTCGAAGCGGACGGGAAAGCCATTTTTGATCTTGTAAATAAATAAACCGCCAGCAACGGCTGCTATAAGCACAAAAGCCGCGGCAGCTGATAAGGCCTTTTTTAGGAATTTTTTCAAGACGGATGCATTTGATTAAACCAGATTCAGCGTCACGGATACAACAAATACTTCTTCCTGATATCCTTAAACTGTTGCAAACCAGGTTCCCAGCTTTTTCTGATGTCCGCTTCTGACACACACGCAATGATCTGTTTCCTCAACTGATCCGTTCCAATGCGTAGATCAAAAGCGGAAATATCCTGGTTTGCCCTGCCGGGTGTGAAGAAATGGGCTTTGTCCGGGTAGGCGTTGTATAATTCAATTACCCAGGTCAGATTAAGCTGGCGGCTTTTGCGGAGTTTAGCGATGTCGTATCCGCGCAGGTCGAGTCCGTAGCAGATGGAGTCCTTGTGATTGGGGCGTTCGCTCATTCCGGGAATGCTTACGGGTTTATAGGAAAATGCATATTTGCCTTTCAATGCGGGTGCTCCCAGGATCGTAAATGGCATTAATGTGCCCCTACCTTCGTTAATGGCTGTTCCCTCGAACATGCACAGGCTCGGAAAAAGCATGACGGCTTGTTGTGTATTCAGATTCGGCGACGGATTAATGGGCAATTCGTAAGGCATATCATGATCGTAATTGGCCACCTTAATGACGTTAATCTTGCATGGTTTGTCAAGATATCCTTCCCCATTCAGGTATTGCGCAAATTCACCAATCGTCATGCCGTGCGTCATGGGTGTGTAATGGATCCCGATGGCAGATTTAAACCTGTCTTCCGTCATTACGGGCCCGTCAACTACATATCCGTTGGGATTTGGCCGGTCAAGAATCAGCAGTTCTTTATTGTTTTCTGCACAAGCTTCCATCACATATTCAAGCGTATTGATATTCGTATAATAACGGCAGCCAACGTCTTGAATATCAAAAACCAGAAGGTCAATGTCTGCCAGCTGCTCTTTGGTAGGCTTCTGGTTTTTGCCATATAATGAAATGATCGGAATGCCGGTTTTCGCATCCACTTCACTATTTACGACGGCGCCATTGCTGGCATTCCCCCGGAAACCGTGCTCCGGCCCAAACACTTTTACAATGTTAATGCCCAGGCTCAGCAGGCTGTCCACACTGCTTTTTTTACCAATAATAGAACTCTGATTCGCCACCAGACCAATCCGTTTTCCTGTCAGTAACTGGCAGATATTTTTCAGTCTGGTCAGCACCGGTGATGATTCCGGAATTATTTGAATTAGTCTGTTTGGACGAGGCAGTTTGAGCGTAACAAACGGGCACGACGACCGCCAATAACATTGAGAAAAAAAGTTGCAAGAACATAGACAAGGGATTTATTTCACAACCTCACTCACCAAAATGACCGGCGTTGTGTTGGTATAATTAGCAAAATCTGCACGGATGGCATCTCGGTGCGGTCCGACTGCCTCCTGATATTCTTTCAGGTTTTTGACATAGAATGTGCCGATCGCCATGTATGGCAAAGGTTGATTTGGAATGCCGGCGGAAAGTCCTTTTTCAATGGTGTATTTAACGAGATTTGACCCCGAGAAATCCCGCTACCATCGGCATATGTTTCGTCTCATAATATTCCATGTTGAAGGTTTTTCCCTCAGCAAACGGATACATAATGCAAATTTTGATCAAACCTTTTTCTTCCATTGTAATGTCATTTTTTATAGGTTTTTCAAAATTGTTGTCACGACCAAGTGCAATTAAACAAATGGTTAGGAAGAAAAATGTCAGAATGCCCTTTGTTTTCATGACCAGCTACATTTAAGTTTCGAAATATTTAAATTGTTTTGAAATATATGTAATAAATTACATTATCGTGCGCTTAATAACCCTATCATTCTCGCAGAATCCATGAACAGAAGAACTGCCATTACCCACGTTGCGGCCTTACTTGGAGGGGCGTTTTCGGCTCCCACTTTGCTGGCGATGCAGCGTTGGGAAGCATCAGAAACTTTTCCGGCCGAACTGACTTTGACCGAAATCCAGAAACAGATCGTCGCGGAAGTCGCTGAAATGATCATTCCCAAAACGACCACACCCGGCGCGAAAGATGCAGGCGTTCCGGCGTTCATTGTGATGATGGTGCAGGATTGTTACAAGGCCCCGGAGCATAAGAGTTTTGTGGAAGGGATTAACAGTCTGGAAAAAAAGCAGTTCCTGACATTTACAAATGAACAGAAAACCGCATTGTTGAAACAGGTGGAAATCGATTCGGCCGAGGAAATGAAGGCATATCAGGTGCAGCAGACCAAAATGGGTGACAACGAAGACCGGGAACAAATGGCGGTTCAGAAAAAGGGATTGCCGTATTGGAGATTGATGAAAGAACTGACCATGCTTGGCTATTTCACTTCGGAGGCGGGCATTAAATCGTCCTTTGAATATGTCCCCATTCCCGGAAAACTGGAAATGATCACCATGCAGCCCAATCAAAAATCTTTCGCCTACTAGTCGCCCATTTTACCATGAACTTAAATTTAAAAGCAGATAAAGCACATACGTTCGACGCAATTGTAGTAGGGTCGGGGATGACGGGTGGAATGGCAGCGAAAGAGCTCACGGAGAGAGGCTTGCAAGTGTTGATGATCGAGCGGGGACGCGAAGTGAAACACATTGAAGATTACGATACGGCCATGAAAGGCCCGTGGGAATTTGAGCATAGGGGCAAAGTTTCGATCCATTCAGCCGAAGAATATTGGGCAAACAGCCGTTTCGGGACTTTGGCCAATGAGGAAACCGGGCCGTTTTTTACCGATGATCAAAAGAATCCGTATATAGAAAAGCGTCCGTTTGACTGGATCAGGGCTTATCACACCGGCGGGAAGTCGATGCACTGGGGTCGGCAGTCGTACCGGATGAACAAAAGCGATTTTGAGGCAAATGCAAAAGAAGGCATCGCCATCGACTGGCCGATCCGCTACGAAGACCTCGAACCGTGGTACACGCATGTTGAGAAATTTGTGGGCATCAGCGGACAAGCCGAAGGCTGGGACGTGTTGCCCGACGGACATTATCTGCCCGCCATGCCCATGAGCGCTCCCGAGCGATATTTCAAGGAAACCATGTTGAAAAAGCTCAACCGGCCGGTAACGATCGGGCGGGTTGCTAATCTTACCAAACCGCAATCATGGCATACGGATCTGGGTCGCGCTTCGTGCCAGTATCGGAGTAAATGTGCCCGTGGTTGTCCTTACGGCGGTTATTACAGTTCACTATCAGGCTCCATACGAGCCGCTAAAAACGGACAAGCTGACGGTGCTGCACGATACCATTGCGAGCGAGATCATTTACGATGAAAAAACGAAGAAAGCCAAAGGCGTGCGCGTGATCAATCAGAATACGATGGCGGTTGAAGAGTTTTTTGCCAAAATCGTCTTCCTTAATGCAGGTTCCATGAACACGGCGGCGCTTCTGCTGAATTCGAAATCAAACCGTTTTCCTACCGGGCTCGGCAATGACAGCGACCAGGTTGGCCGGAACATTATGGACCATCATTTGGGTGTGGGCGCGAATGCGACGGTGGAGGGATTTGAGAACGATTATATTTTTGGTCAAAGGCCGAACGCATTGTATATACCGCGTTTCCGGAACTGGGGAACAGACAAAAAGGACTTTTTGCGCGGCTACGGTTACCAGGGTGGCGCGAGCAAAACAGACTGGAAACGAGGCATCACGATGAACGGTTTTGGCGCCAGTTTCAAAGAAGATATGTCGCATCCCGGCACCTGGACAATGGGTTTTGGCGGCTTCGGCGAAATCCTTCCTGACCCGTCGAACCGCATGTTTTTAGACAAAGAAAAGAAAGACAAATGGGGCATTCCGATGATCGTGTTCGACGCCGCTTTTGGTGAAAATGAACTGACAATGCGAAAAGATATGATGGTCTCCGCCGTGGAAATGCTCGAAGCCGCAGGTTTCAAAGACGTCACCGGATTCAACCGGCAGGACACGCATCCCGGCCTAGGAATCCACGATATGGGCACCGCGCGCATGGGGAAAGATCCAAAAACATCAGTACTCAATAAATTCAATCAGATCCACGACTGCCAAGAATGTCATTCGTCACCGACGGCGCGGCGATGGTATCATCATCCTGCGTCAACCCGTCCATTACCTACATGGCAATGACAGCACGGGCGGCTGATTTTGCGGTAGGGGAGTTGAAGAAGCAGAATTTGTAATCTTAATTCAGCTCGAAAAGTTTGCCCGAAATCCCGACGGTGATTCGCCTGTTTTAGTCTGAAACAACCGGCTGAAATAGGCGGGATCATTGTAACCTAATTCATAAGCGATTTCTTTGGCCGTGAGCGAAGTGTGGACCAAAAGCCGCTTCGCTTCCAGGATAATTCGGTTTTTGATCACCTCATTAGGCTGTGGCAGCCGCAGGCGGTTGAATTTATGCGTGATCGTTTTCGGTGCCATGCACAGGAAATCGGCATAGTCGGCGACGGTGTGTTTAGACTTATAATGCTCTTCCACGAGCCGGGTAAACTTTCGGAAAAATTCCAGGTCACTTTGCTGTTCAGTCACATCGTGTGTCAAATGCTGCCGTTTCCAGGAGCGTGTTGCTCGGATGAGCAGTTGTTTGAGATAGGTGCGGACCATTTCTTCGAGCGAGCTGTCGTTGAGATGAAATTCCTGGATCATTTCCTTAAATAAGCCGCCCAGAAAAGCATTTTCAGCCCCCGAAAGCTCCACTTTGGGCATATTACGGATGTTGTTGAAAAGCAGCCCGTCGCACGCAACTTCCTGATCGTGAATTTGAATGCAGTAAAAATCGCGGTTGTAAAAAATGAAGTAGCCATTTTCCTCGCCAGCAGCTTCCAGTTCAAGATATTGATTGGGGCTGATAAAAAACAATGTCGGCTGCTGCGTCTCGTAATTCGCAAAATCCACCCTCAGTTTGTAGTCTGCGGGCAGATAGAGGATCTTAATGTATTCCTTGTAAGCTGGCCCGTTGATCACATCCGTTTGCTCCTGGCTCACATGCAGCAATCCCAAAGTCTTTAAATTGTTATTGAAAACGGTCTTACTCATGGCTATATAGGCTTGTGAATGCTGGGGTTATTGTTTCAAAATAGAGAAAAAACCTGTGAAGCGATCATTCGCTTCACAGGTGCGATTTGTTTAATTAGTTTCTGGCAAATTTTTCGAGCTCGGCGTTGAATTTATCCATTTCTTCAATAAAAAACCCGTGTCCGCCTTTTTCGAATTTGACAATGTACGATCCTTTGACGGCTTTGTTAAGCTGTTCAGCCTGAGCATAGTCACACAATTTGTCATTCACACCGTGGAATATCGCAACCGGCATTTTGATTTTTCCAAGCACAGGACGCAGGTCCAGGTCGCCTAAGGCGCTGATAGCCTGAGTCGTAGCGTAAGGTGATGCATTCAGGTTGATGCTTTCCAACCATTTGATCGATTCCGGTTTAAGTCCGCCTTCTTGTCCTTCAAATGCTTTTCCAAAGCCTGCCACCAGTTGTTCGCGGTTTGTTTTTGTTTGTTTAATGAGATCTTTTGCGCCTTGTTCGGTGATGTGCCGTAAGGATGGCCTTCGCGTTGTTTCCATGATGGACCGGTTGCACCAAATATGGCTAACTTCTTGATATGCGCACCATTATATTTGGTCACGTAGTGAAGAACCACAGCACTGCCCATTGAAAACCCGCCTAGCGTCGCGTTCTCGATTTTCAATTTTTCCAAAACCACCTTAATGTCGTCCGAGAAAGTATCGAAGTCGTATTTTCCATAAGGTCTGTCCGATTTTCCGAAGCCGCGGAGGGAAATGCTCGATCACCCTGAACCCTTTTTCAACCAGATATTGGTATTGATATTCGTACATCTCGTTGTTGAGCGGCCATCCGTGAATGAGCACAACGGGCTGACCTTCGCCGAGGTCGATCACGTGGAGTTTTACATTTTTTTCGACCTCAATGTATTCTTCTCTTCCGAATGCTGCTGGCTTGCGTGTTTGTGCAAATAGAGATTGGCTTTGGATAAAAGTGAAAAGGAATGCGATGGTCAAGGCAATAGTTTTCATCTGAGTAGTAAGTTTGAATGTTTGAGTTAATCTGCTAACCGTTAGTCGATTGTCATATCGTTTTGACATTACAAAGGTGGCAGGTTAATCAGCCCAGAAGAATGGATAAAAAGCCTTGCGCCTTGTACATTTTTCCCGCAAGGTGAAATTATGGCTTGTAAATGTCTCTCTACACGACAAGCGTTTGCCGGTTCTTACTGATTCCTGTTCAAAACACTGACAATCAACTTCTTTACAGTTTCCATTTCCTCCGGTTTGCTGGCAGCGGCGAAAAGTGTCAGGCTTGCGAGTGCTCTCGTTGCTGATAATTGGGTTTTCGTTCGCTTTTAATAAGCCATTCACTTCCAGGAAAAGTAAAAAAGACGCCGCAGCAATTCGTTTATTCCCATCGACAAATGAGTGATTTTTGATAACTAAATAAAGTAGGGTAGCCGCTTTTTCCTCGATTGACGGATAAAAATCAATTTCCCCAAATCCTTTACTGATCTGCGCAATTGAGCTTCGGAAACTATCATCTTTCTCCTTTCCAAAAACGAAAGAGTCGAAATCACGCCGCATGGTATTGATAATGTCGTGATAAGACGATAAGTCAGGATAAAACGGCCGCTCTTTGACTGATACCTTTCTGATCCAACGCTTCATGGTCGTAATCATCAAGCAATTCCAGTCCTTTGGCAAAATGTGCGAGCCAGGTCGTGTCTGCTTCATTCACCTTGTATTCGATTGCACGGCTCAGAATCCGAATCCCGTCTTTCAGCGTTTGCACCTGCTGGTTCTTCTGAGCAAGTCGCTGTTCGTTAATGGAGTAGCCTTGGACAAGATATTCTTTAAGCCGCTGGGTTGCCCACTGGCGGAATTTCGTGGCAACTTCCGATTTGATACGATATCCGACTGAGATAATGGCATCCAGATTATAGTATTTTTGGCTACGTTTCACTTCTCTCTTGCCTTCCGAAGCAACTATTAAGAAAACCTTAATAGTTGCCTCTTCTATCAACTCCCCATCTTCATACACATTTTTGAGGTGCATATTGATATTCGGAATCTGTCGTATGAAACAATTCTGACATCATTTTTTGAGTAAGCCAAACAGTGTCGTCTTCAAACTTTGTCTCAATCTGTGCCTGTCCATCCTGGCTGATGTATATCTCAATCTGCTTCTTCATTTATTAAATCATTTTGTCCGGACCCAATATAGAGGTAAGCCGGGCAAATGATTTGATGGATTATCCTTCGGTAAAGAAGATGGACAACTTTCTGCGCGGATGCATCGTGCGCGCAATGTAAAGCTGTAAGCAATTATTTAAAGGTCGCTATTGTCTATTTGCAGACGTCGTATTGAATAGATTAATGTAAAGTTATGTTCAGTGCTGGTGAACTTGCGCTACCTACCCATCCAAACTTTCTCCTATATTTGCCCCGCAAACTTTAATAAATTCTTATGAAACTATTTTCAAATGTCAGACCAAAAACGGTCTTGGAGAGGCATACGGGTGTAAGTCCCGAGACCTGACCGATGTAGTTTCATTCGTTAAAGTTTGCGGTGACCTCTCCTTTTTTCTCACTCTTTTTCATGGTCATATGCAAACTTTAACGAATGAAGAAGGAATCGATTCGAATGCAAATTCAGTCAACGCAAACGCAACGATGCACGTCACGCATCGAATGTCGGCGCTCCGCTGACGCAATCACAAGCTGATTTTTGGTATGTGATTGAATGTCAGGGTTACAAAGAGCTGGCGCATTCGCTGAAAATGGTGCATGATCTGGCGCTTTATCATTCGGATGTTCCGTTTGACACCTGCAGAGAAGTCGGCACTTTTCGATGTGAACTTACTTGTGGAGGGATTTCAGAAGTCTGGGACAAAAGGTTTAGAATGGGACTGCGAGGGCAGTCCCTCTTTTGTTTTGAAAAGACAACGATTCTTGTTTTTGCGCCAACCCTTCCCGCAAGATGAATGCATTTGAAATCATTAGCCCGTAATTTTCAGCGAACTAATCAATGCATCATCAAAATCCAGATGATAATTCATCACAAGCGGACTGCCCGGAAATGTGCCGCTTGCTTCCACGGTGAGCGTTCCTTTTGTACCAGTTTGCGTAAAGTCAATGACTTTTGTATGCATATTATACTTCTCTGTCGCTTCCTCGATCCACCCTTTTATTTCCTCCCTGCCTGAATAGGACGAGCCTTCGTCGGAAACGGTTGCGTTTTCTGTGAAGTAATTGGCAAATGCGGTGCTGTCTGCTTCGTTTTGTGCTTTGATAAAGCCTTCTATGTTTTCTGGAAGTTTCATGATTATGTTGATTTAAAATGGTTTTTGTATTGAATAAAATCTTGATAAAAACTGGGTTATAATGTGGGAATGGTGCCGCCATCAATCACGTATTCTGTGCCAGTGAGGTAAGCTGCTCTTGGAGAAACCAGGAAGCCGACAAGCTCCGCGACTTCCTCCGGCATGGCCGCTCTGCCGAATGGAATGCCGCCTAATGCGTCCATAACGCTTTTTTCAGCTTCTTCCATCGTGCCGCCTGTGCTTTCGGCAATGCGCTCCATCATCCGGACGGATGATGTGGTCATGATCCAGCCCGGCGAAAGGGTGAGCACGCGGACGCCTTTGGGCGCAACTTCATTGGATAAGCTTTTACTATAATTGACCAAAGCAGCTTTCGCAGCCGCATAAGGCAATGTAGAGTCGTACAAAGGAAGCTTCGCCTGAATGGATGCAATGTGGATAATGACGCCTTCGTGCCGGTTGATCATTGCCGGCAAAATCCGCGGTCCAGCCGCACCGGCGCCAGCAAATTGGTTTGAAATGACGTTTCCCAATCTTCATCAGAAAGCACTGCAAAGCCGCCCGCAGGCGTTTCCGAGCCTCCATATTGTTGATCAGAATGTCCAGTCGGCCGAATTTTTCAATGACTTCGTTTACCACTTTCTGCGTTCCTTCCGGTTTGCTTAAATCTGCGGCTATGAAGTGGATGTTTTCATTTTCTTCTTGCGGCTTGTTTCTTGCGGTGATGATCACCATTGCACCTGCTTTAAATAGACGGTCGGCGATTGCTTTTCCGGCTCCTTTGCTGCCACCGGTTACCAAGGCAATTTTGTTTTTTAGTTCGTTTTCAAAATTGAAATCCATGTCCTTATCGATTTGTGTAGGACAAATTTCAGCACAATGCCACGCGCTGACAAGTACGGACTTACGATTCAGATAGGGATAAATTTATCCCTATTGAACCGCCAAATGCATATGTTTATATTTGCAGCATGTACGAGAGAAAGACAATGCCCAATCTGAATTGCGGGCTCGACCTGATCGGTGAGGTGCTTTACGGCAAATGGAAAATCAGGCTTTTGTGGTTCATTCACCAGGGCTTTCAACGGCCCAGCGAGCTGCAACGGAAAATTCCGGATGCATCCCGCCGGGTGTTGAATGTGCAATTAAAAGAACTCGAAAACCACGAGCTCGTTGGAAAGATCATCTATCCCGTCGTCCCGCCCAAAGTGGAGTATTACCTTACCGATTTCGGCAAATCATTGATTCCCGTTATTGGCGCAATCGGCGAGTGGGGCGATCAAAATGACCAGCGTCTGCGGACGCTTATCGAAAGGAACATTCAGTCTTAGCAACTAAATTTTCCTCACAAGCTTTTTCCAAAATCTGCTCCATTTCCAGAAGTAAGCCTGGAATAGGTGTATCACTCGTATTGGTCAGGCAAAGCGCATCGTTGGAAGTTAACGCACCGATCGTCTGTTCCATTCCTTTGCCCGAGCGCACCATCGGGCCGTAAAGCGCTTTCAGTTTCAATGGTCCGAAATCCGTTTTGTATTTCACTCTGACCAGATTGGTAACCATAATGTGATGGTTAAATGCCTGTTTTAAAGCATCCAGCATTTGCTGCATATCGTTGTGGCCAAAGACAAGGTCGCGGAAAAACGACGAATAGCCGGTCGTGTATTCAGCAGAACTCGTCCCGCCGAGACCAGCCTTCGCCAATCTTGCCAAATCCCAGAACGATAAGTAGCGCTGGTTTTCAAAAAACACCGATTGCGTGGTAATGTTCAGGCCAAAATTATCGTCCAGGTTCAGCGCGCCTCTGGTGCAAACCGGCGAAACCAACTCCATTCTCGTCTCGTCCCATTCCGGGCGCAATTTCCTGGAAGCCAGCAATACGGCCGCGCAAATGGCGCCATGAACGCTTGTGTTTTCCTGTCTGGCGCGTTCTAGCAGGTTATGCGTTGTGCTTTCCGAAAAGCGGTGCGATGAAACCAGTGGATTCACGACATCCGTTTTCATTCTGAGTTCCAAAATCTTATCGACTATCTGTTCAGGCAGATCTTCCGGCAAATCGAGCGTTTCATCATTAGACACTTGCGGCTCCATTAGTTCAAGCTCATTTCCGGTAACGGCCAGCAATATATCCCGAGTCAAATAACTTAGTGATGTGCCATCCGAAACGGTGTGATTTGCAGCCAGGATCAGGACCGTGCTATCCGTTTTTTGAACCAAAACAACCCTTAACAATGGGCCTTCTTCAAGTGTTGAACCTTTTAGAAAGCTCTTTCTCCACTTCCTGTTCCCAGCGATAATGCTGCTCTGCATGCACTACCCGGAGCGGAATGTGCAGGTTGTCCACATGCTGTAATGCTGGTCTTCCCAATTCATCCATTACAACCCTTACCGAGAGGTTTGGATGGCGTTTTTGTGCCATGTCAATGGCCTTCCGCCATTTTTCAACGGGCTGTGTTCCGGTAATGTCGGCGGCCAGACAAAAGTCCTTGGAATCGATTTGATCCAACAGCCAAAACGCTTTTTCGAATGCACCTAACGTGCGATTCTGTTGACTTTTCATTTTGCATTGAGTTAAAGTGAGAGGAGACGGAACCGACCGCCTCCCTTAAACTGAATGCAAAATTGGCAGACTGGAATGGGGGAGAGAATGGACAAAAGTTGATGCAGCGTGTACATTTTTCGATTCGCATTTTGGGCATAACTTGACTGACTGGGCCAATATCTTCAAATTTGTAATGCAAGTTGTTTCAGCTTTTGTAAATTCGTTTAATCACAAAGCACTAGGCGGATGATGACGGCAATCAGACTTTTATACTGCATCTCAGTTACGTTATCGATCATTTACGTAAGCTTGTTTATGCTATATGGAGGGCCGCTTCTGATCTTGAAAGTGGTTGAATGGGGCCTGTTTAAAGTGACTGTTGGATCTAATATGTATAGTTTGGACTTTCCGCCTTATGAAGATAATCTGTCAAGCTTCAGTTTTTACGTTTTGCTAATAGTGCATTGACCGGTCTTTATTTCACCGCTTTAATAGCGTGCGCGCTTCTGCCGATTTTCACTAAGATGAACGTTAGGACCAAATATATTACAGGAGCCAGCTTAGGCATGACTGCACTTTTTATTATTACTATCGGTCACGCGATTTGGCGTCACATGGTCCTCATTTACGTTGGAATTTGACCGGCACCAAAAAACCCGGGAAAAAATAAAATTTTTTCCCGGGTTTTTAACTTAGGTGAAAAACGCTCTTCATTCAATCCCTGAACTTTGATGTAACAAAAAACAAAAATGTTACATCATGAAATCGCTGAACACATCTGCTGTTGCCACTTCTAACGAGGCTGCTGAAACTGCTAAATCTTTGCGTACGCTTTACTTTACCCGCACAGCATTCTCTGTATTATGGGTTTTGCTGGTCACGGCACTGGCCGGTAAAAATGCTTTGGCTGCAACGATCCTGTTTGTTGTTTATCCGGTATGGGACGTTATCGCAACCTTTTTTGACATCAAAGCGAACCCGACGCATGCAAACAAAACACCGCAATATGTGAATATGGTGATCGGAATTGCAACGACCATTGCGGTTTCCATTGCGTTACAAAAAGGCGTTGCGGAGGCACTGGTCGTTTTCAGCGCCTGGGCGATCCTTACTGGCCTGATCCAGCTGATTCTGGGTTTGCACAGACGCGGACAACTCGACGGTCAATGGCCGATGATCATCAGCGGCGGTCAATCCATGCTGGCGGGCGTGTCCATATTTTTGAAAGCACATACGCCCGGAACAGGTTTGAATACGCTGGCTGGTTATGCTGCTTTTGGGGCATTTTACTTCTTGCTGGCCGCTTTTCGCCTTAATAAGACGATCAAAAATGCTTAACCGCATGCAGATTTGGAAAGAGCGGCCCGATGTCGTCGTTTGTATCAAATTAGAAGGCATTATGCGTGACAAAAATGAAATCATTGCCCAGCATTTGCGAAACTTTGCTGCGCTGACGGATAAGGACATTGCCGAAGGACAGCCCTGCTGGAAACCCCGGTCAATTAAAAAAGGCGATTTTTTCAACATGCAGAGCATGGTCTGCAACGACCTCGGCTTGGTTGTGAAAGGGATCTTTCGCATCTATTATCACGATCCGAAAACAAACACCGATAAAAACCTCTTTTTCTTCTCGGAAGATCAGTTTGTCG
This sequence comes from Dyadobacter sp. AC419, assembly GCF_979253085.1. Taxonomy (NCBI): domain Bacteria; kingdom Pseudomonadati; phylum Bacteroidota; class Cytophagia; order Cytophagales; family Spirosomataceae; genus Dyadobacter; species Dyadobacter sp. AC419. The sequence continues at coordinate 19,341 of NZ_CEEDCD010000004.1, forward strand.
TTTCGTTCAGAAGCTTTATTTCGCAAAAAGCCTGCTGGTATTACATAGAGGCGATGGAAGATTCGGAGATCGTTTTTATTTCTTACAAAGACCTCAACGGGCTGTATGAAACGAATCCGAACTGGGCGAAATTCGGGAGGCTTCTAGCCGAGCTGTTCTTTTCCTATGCCCAAACCCGCACCGAAGAATTTGTTTTTTTCTCGCACGAAGAACGTTACTTGCGGCTCTTGGAAGAACATCCGAACATTGTTGAGCGCATTCCCGCCTATCACATTTCCTCGTTTTTAGGCATTACCAATCCTTCGCTGAGCCGGATCAGGAAACGTTTAAAGAGCAGTTGATGAGCCGGTGCTGCCGCCCTTCTGCTCTTCTTTCCTTTTTCTCTTCTTTCATGCGCTGCCGTACGCCGTCGTCCACGCCTTCACCCGCTTGCATAGGCGTCAACACGCTTCCAGATGTTGCCGGTGCGGGCGGTGCCGTTTTGATCTGATAACGATGCGCAATGTTGGCCGACAATCTCTCCGTGAAATGTGGGAAAATGCGGTGCGAGATGTAGGCGCCCCGGGCTTTCCAGCCCACAGGCAATTCCCTGGTCCGGTGGAGGGATGAGAAAATGATCGCATTCACCACTTTTTGCGGTCCGTCCATAGCCGCCATCCGCGGTGTGCCGCCGCTATAATTCGCAGCATGGCGCCAGAAAGGCGTATCAACCGCCCAAGGCATGATGGTTACGACCTTGATTTTCTTCTTGTTGCCGCTGAGCCTGAGTTCCTGATGAAGCACATTTCCCAGCGCACGCACCGCCGCTTTGGTGGAGCCGTAAGTTGCATGGTATGCAAGCGGAACAGCACTTTCTACCGAGCCGACATTGATCAGCTTGCCATGTCCCTGCTTTTTAAAAATAGTCATCGCAGCATTGCTTCCGTAAACCACACCTTTCAAATTGACATCGACGAGTTTTGAATATTCTTCCACAGGAATGTTTTCAAAACCGCCTATGGCGCCGACGCCAGCATTATTGATCCAAAAATCTAGTTTGCCAAATGTCTGCTTAGCCGTGTCAGCCAAATGCTGAATGTCCTCCGCCTCGCTCACATCAGTCACAACCACGATTGCTTTTCCGCCGCCTTTTCGAACTTCCTCGGCGACCTCCTCCAATATGTCTCCACGCCGCGCTGCCAGGACCACATTTGCATGATAATGTCCGAGTTGCTGGGCAACGCCCCGTCCAAAACCGCTGGACGCGCCGGTTACGACAAATGTTTTGCCATCAATTTTGCGTTGATCCGACTTGCTCAATTGTCTGGTTGCACAGCTGCTAAGCAATGTGAGCAGTGAGATAATCAGGATAAAGCTTTGTTGCTCCCGGCTGTTTTGCGTGAGCATTTTACGGAAAATATATTTCATCATTCTGTAATGTTAATCAGCTTAAAGACCGCCGCCCCGGTTTTGCCGGTTCATTGCTACTGGCATAACTGGGGCGGCGGGGCAGGCTTAAATGGGTTAAAAGGATCAGGAAATGATGTCCTTAACCTTATCAATGAAGCTCGGGTCGGGAGCGACGCCTTGTTCAATCTGGCCGTGGACTTCTTTGTCTGCCGGGGCCAAAACAGGCGTTCCTCCGGTCGGAACTGCTTTTTCAAACCGGAAAATGCCTTTGCCGTCGATAGATGAGCCCTCAGTCCAGCGTCCCGTTGCATTGGTAACCTCATTTACGCTTGTGCTTAAAAAACTGTAAGCGACATTCTCATGCTGCAACGACGACGGGAAGCTGTTTGGAATCGGGTGCGTATCAGGGCCCAGCTCTTCGAGCACCGCCATCCATTGGTTCTGGTGCATCGTATCGCGCGCAATCAGGAACGCGAGCATGTCCTTCATGCCGGTGTCGTCTGTCATTTCGTACAGCCTCGTCGCCAGCACGCGGCCTGTGGTTTCGGCCATCACGTTCGCATGCATGTCTGCCGCAATGTTGCCGCTGCTCACCACCCACGATCCGTTGAATGGAACACCGTTGGCGTCAGCAGCCATCGCTCCCAATCCGGCAGAAAGAATGTGGCGCGGATCACGGCCGCCCATCACCGCTTCAACCATCGGATTGCTCATCGCCATTTCATCTTTCACTGCGCTGGAAGAGCCTTCCAGATTCAGGCATACGGCTGTTGCGAGCATTTCAATGTGCGCGATTTCCTCTGTTCCGGTTTCCAGGAGCATATCGCGGTATTTTTGTGGCCCCCGCGAGTTCCATGCCTGAAACAAATATTGCAAACAGACGCGCATCTCGCCTTCAATCCCGCCAATTGCCTGTTGAAGTAATTTTGCAAATTGAGGGTTTGGCTTATCAACCCTTACCGTGTACTGGAAGCTTTCCATCGTGATAAAACATAATTGTAGATTTTTAAGTGAGAAATGCCGACGTGCTTTATAAAAATCATTCCAGTATCGGCGTTTGCCTGGCATGAGATGGTTATCCATTTTTTGCCACATTCCGGCTTTAAAAAGGATCGTTAAAATATTGCTGGTCAATAATCTTTTCCTTTCCAATCGCCTCATTTTCATGCGGAAGGTTTGACTCAGGCGTTTGAGAATAGGGGACATTTTGCGGGATAAAATCCTGTATGGCGCCCGGCTTGCTGTAATCGTAAGGCCAGCGGTAAAACGGCCGGGAGCTTTCCAGGCCAGTTGCCGTGCCCGGGAAAAATAGGTGTCGTCCATTCCAATGTGTTGGAATGCCACGGATTTTGCGGACCGACTTTTCCAAAAAAGATGGATTTGAAAAAATTCCAGAGGAAAATAAACTGCGCCACAAAAGTTACCACGGCTGCGACCAGAATGAACAGGTTCATATCCAGAAACTTATTGGTAAAATCGTAACTGGTAAATGCGTAATAGCGGCGCGGAAAACCTGCAATGCCAATGTAATGCAGCGGAATAAAGACCATGTAAATGCCGATAAACGTGAGCCAGAAATGCACTTGTCCCATTGTAATGTTCATCATTTTGCCAAACATTTTTGGAAACCAGTGATACACGCCCGCAAACAATCCAAACGATGCCGCCGCACCCATAACCAGGTGAAAATGTGCTACTACAAAATACGTGTCGTGCAATTGGATATCCAGTGAGCTGTTGCCCAGAATAATCCCCGTAAGCCCGCCGGAAACAAAAAATGAAACCATCCCGATTGCAAAAAGCATAGCCGGAGTAAAAACAATGTTGCCGCGCCAGAGCGTAGTAATGTAGTTGAATGCCTTCACCGCAGAAGGCACCGCAATGATCAGCGTCAGGAACATAAATATGGATCCGAGAAATGGGTTCATGCCGGAAACGAACATGTGATGCGCCCACACAATGAAGGACAAAAACGCAATTCCGAGCATGGAAGCGATCATAGCGCGGTAACCGAAAATGGGCTTGCGCGCATTGGTGGAAATGATTTCGGAAGTCAATCCGAGCGCGGGAAGGATCACAATGTAAACCTCCGGATGGCCCAGAAACCAGAACAGATGCTGGAACAAAATGGGCGTGCCGCCAACATGGTGCAACGCTTCGCCATTGATATAAATGTCTGATAAATAAAAACTGGTGCCGAAATGGCGATCAAATATCAATAGCAGCACGGCTGAAAAAAGCACGGGAAATGAGATCAGACCAAGAATCGCGGTGATCAGAAATGACCAGACGGTGAGCGGTAACTTGCTGAATGTCATGCCTCTTGTTCGGAGGTTAATGACCGTTGTAATGTAGTTGATCCCACCCAGCAGCTGCGATATGATAAAAAGCGCCATACTCGCCAGCCAAAGCGTCATCCCGGCTCCCGATCCCGGAATGGCTTGCGGTAATGCGCTCAATGGCGGATAAACCGTCCACCCGCCAGCCGCAGGCCCTGTTTCAATGAACATCGACGAAAGCATTACAATGCTCGCCGCGAAGAAAAACCAGTAGGAAAGCATATTCATGAAACCCGAAGCCATATCGCGCGCACCGATTTGCAGCGGGATCAGGAAATTGCTGAATGTGCCGCTCAGACCGGCAGTAAGCACAAAAAACACCATAATGGTGCCGTGCATGGTCACCAGGGCGAGGTAGAAATTTGGGTCGAGCCGTCCGGCTTCGTCAATCCATCCGCCGAGTATGGGTTTTAACCAGGACAAATTAGCCTGCTGCAAGCCCAGCTGAATGCGGAAAATAACCGACATTGCGAGTCCGATCACTGCCCACAGAATGCCCGTGATCAGATATTGCCGCGCGATCATTTTGTGATCTTGCGCAAAAACGTATTTGGACCAAAAACTTTGCGGCTCATGGTGAACAGTTTCGTGGATCTGCTCGCCGGATGCGGGTTGAAAATGTGCTGACATGGTTGATTGTGGAGTTGGTAAAACGGAATGGTTATATCACAACCAGCCCCGGTTTGAGGTCAGAGCCGGTTGTGTTTTGTGGAGGCAAGATGTTAATAGCCAGGGTTTTGTCTCAACACAGAGTTGCCGCCCTGGTTGCTGAGGTCGATCTGCCGCTGCGGGATCGGGTAAAATTCGTTTCGGTTGGGCGTAAACCTTGCGCCACGGATATCGGTCGTTAACCTTCCTTCATACGCGAAATACGCATTCAGCACCTGCGGCGCGATGCCCCAGCGCACAAGGTCGAAAAAGCGCTGACCTTCCATGGCCAGTTCCAGCTTGCGTTCGAAATAAATGGCGTTCAATGCACCCGCTTTGCCCATTCCGCTGAACGCGCCCGCCGGATAGGGGCTGATCACATAATTGGCTGCCGGAACATTCGAAAAGCCTTCTGCCGGGTCATTGTCATCGCGGTATTTTCTTAAAATGTTCACAGGATCCGCAGCCCTTGCCCGCACCTGGTTCACGTAAGTTTGCGCTTTGTCAAGATTGCCTAATTGTGCCTCCGCCTCGGCTGCCATCAGCAACACATCCGCAAACCGGATCACATTGTAATTGATCGCTGTGCCTGGTGCCCACGTGCTTTGGTCCGCATAAATATCCTGCGTGTTTTGCCAGTAAATGTTCTTTTTGGGCGAATAAGGGCCGGCATAAGTTTGCCCCGGACTTCTGATCCAGCGCGCTCCCGGATGGTAACCCCAGTCGTGATAAGGCAATCCGCGGCGGCCTACGGTCCAATCGAGGCGAGGGTCAACGGGGCCGGGATCGGGAGTGAAAGGTTGCGTGGATGAGATGCCCTGATCGTTTTTCAGCGGATGCTCATTGTAATCGTTCAGGTAGGGAAGTCCGGCTGCGGTTGTGCGGTAAGAGTTGGCCAGATCGTGGCTCGGCTGGTAAAATCCGCAGCAACGGAATGGACTGTCGCCATAGGGAAAGTTGAGCATATCGCCCTGGTTTCCGTTTGCAATGCCATTTGTTCCATCATGCACAGCCATCTGGATCTGGAACACACTTTCAGAATTGTTTTCCGTGGCCGCGTCGAAGTTGTCTTCAAAACGTTTCGTTAGCGCATATTTGAGTCCGTTACTCGTCACGCCTTGTGCGATCACCACATCAAAAAGCGTCTTGGCTTCCTGATATTTCTTTTGATAAATGTAGCTTCTGGCCAGATACGCGCCGGCTGCCCATTTGTTAACCCGGCCCACTTCCGATTGCGTTGCAGGCAGATTGTCGTAAGCAAATTGGAAATCGGCTTCAATTCTTGGCCAGATATCCTCCGTATTGGGCTGCGTCGCCGCTTCCACGGTTTCCACATTTTCATCCACCCAGGGCACATTGCCGAACATTCTTTTCAGCTCAAAATAATAATGTCCCCGCAGGAAACGCGCTTCGGCCAAAATCTGCGTCCGGTCGGCTTCGTTCACTTCCGCGACTCTGCCCACAACCCGGATCACCGAATTAGCCCGGTTAACCCCTTCATAAACAGACCGCCATTTGCTGTTGAAATAACTGTTGCTCGGGTCGGCTGTGAACCTGGCGATGGCATCGATGGCGGGCTGGTCACTGCCGTCGCTGCCTTTGTGCGCCTCGCCGCCCGCAATGCTGCCGAACACCCAGTTGGTAGGAGAGGCCTCCCAGCCGCTGGTTCCGCTGAGATTGGCATTATCACGTTGTTGCGCGTCGAGAGCGGCATACGCGCCTCTGAGTAATGCGTCCACGCCCGCGCGGGTGTTGAGCTGTTCTTCACTTAATGCACCTTGGGCGCCAATGTCGAGCGCATCTTCACACGACACCATGCATATGCCGGACAATGCCAGCAGGATCGAAAGTATGTTTTTTAATTTCATCTTGATTCGTATTTATATTAAAAACCAATGTTAACCCCGAGCAAAAACTGGCGTTGATTTGGATAAACGCCTTCGTCAATGCCGAAGGAAGTGGTGGTGGAAAAGGATTGGTTGAGGCTGCCGCCGGAGCTGTTGTTGGTGTTGGCCGTGGTGCCAATCTCAGGATCAAGACCTGAGTAACCGGTGATTGTAAATAGGTTGGCAGCCTGTAAATAAATGCGTAACCGCGACATTTTGGCCTTTTTTAGCCAGGCTTCGGGAAATGTGTAACCGATCTGTGCATTCCGCGCGCGCAGGTAAGAACCATTTTCGACGAAATAAGAGTTAGGCACATTGGCGCTGCTGAACGAGCCGACGGTTTCCTGGATAGGCGCTTTGGCATTGTGGTTTTCCGGCGTCCACGAATCGTAAAGGGCTGTTTCACTTTTGGCGCCCTGGAAATTGGCATTGAAATCCGTCCACCACCTTACATTGTTCCAAATGTCGTTTCCCTGCGAACCATATAGGAAAATGCTAAAATCGAAGTTTTTATAATTAGCGCCGAGGTTCAGGCCGTAGGTAAATTGAGGATTGGGGTTGCCTAAAAATGTCCGGTCGTCTGCCGTAACGACGCCGTCGCCGTTGGTGTCCGCATAACGGAAGCGTCCCACAGCCACATCAGACTGGTAGATTGCACCCTGATTTCCGGAAGCTTGTTGCGCCTGCGCATTAGCCGCATTGATCTCTTCCTGCGAATTCCAGAAACCATCGACTTTATAACCAAAAAATTCACCAATCGAATGTCCGACAGCATTGCGAACGATGTAGCTTCCATTAAACCGGCGGCCTTCCTGATCAAAATAATCAACGCCCTCGGCCAGTGAAATAATTTTGTTGGCATACGTCGTAAAGGTTAGCGTCGCATTCAGTTTCAGATCATCGGTGACATTGAAATCAGTGTGGGCCGATAAATCCACGCCCTGGTTGCGCATACGCGCAATGTTCACGAAAGGAACAGCTCCCAAACCGGCGGTTCCGGCGATTTCTGGATTGTAAAGCAAGTCACGGATTTCCTTCCGGTAATAGTCAACCGTCAGGTCCAGTTTTCCTTTAAACAATGTGGCGTCGATCCCAATGTTGCTGTTGATGTTTTTTTCCCATTTCGCATCCGGGTTACCGATCCGTAATCTTTGCAAACCCATCATGGTTGTCTGGTTGGTGCCGTCGATGTCGTAAAATGACGAGCTTCTGTCCTGGCCGTAAGTGGTGTAAGCATTGGCCGGATCCACATTCAGCTGGTTTCCCATAATCCCGTAACCCGCACGGATTTTCAGGTCTTCCATCCATGGGATATCGCCCAGAAATCCTTCATTGGAAATGCGCCAGCCCGCACTGACCGACGGAAACCAGCCAAAACGGTTGTTAAGAAAACGCGAAGATCCGTCACGACGAACGGTGGCCCCGATCAGATATTTATCTTTCAGCGAGTAATCCACCCGGCCGATTAATGACCAAAGTGCGTCTCGAAAACGCGAGCTATAATTGGTAGGCGTGCCCGAGCCGGTGGTCAGGTTGGTAAATTCGGGATCAAAACTGAAATAACCGGTTGTTGTTCCACCGAGCAAATTGCCGCGGTTCTGGTAATTTTCCGTTCCGACTAAGACCTTGAAATCATGAATGTCGCCGAAAACGTGCTGCCAGTTGATGGTGTTAGTCCAGGTCCAGTTGAAACCGTTGAATGAGTTTTCAGTATAGGAATTGGTGGTGGTGTTTTCTTGGCTTTCGTATTCCGGATAAGCAAACGACCGATAAGCACCATTGTAAATTTCTCCCCCGAAGCTCGACCTAAAAGTGAATTCTTTCAGAAAATCAGCTTCCACGAAGATGTTACCAAACAACCGGTTCGTCTGCCCGCGGTTGTTGCTGGTCCGCTCTGCAATAGCCACCGGGTTGTCAGCATTACCCAAACCTTGTCCATAACCTCCGGCATAGTTGCCCATAATGTCACGGACGGGAATGATCGGCTGCTGCCGGAACGCCATCCCAATGGAGCTGCCCTCCGTCAACGCGTTGATACGCGGGTTATCGGAAACCGAAAACGCCAGATTTTCACCCACGCGAATGCGCTCATTTACATTATACTGACTGTTTGAACGGATCGTATAACGTTTCAGGTAAGTGTTGATGAGCGTGCCCTGCTGGTTAAAATAGTTGAGCGAAAACAAATAATTTCCCTGCGGCCCGCCGCCACTTACCGATACATTGTGGCTGGTGATAACCGCCGGTTTGAAGATCTCATGAAACCAGTCGGTGCCTTCCTTATTCGCCCGGTTAATGCGGTAAAAATTGTTGTATTCATCCGTTCCCGTGAAATTCGGATTCACATTATAGCGGGAAGGATCCACCGACGGATCGCCTTCGCTGGCGCCTTGTGGTGCGATGTAATCCGGCAACACGGGCGTCGGGCCACTGCCATAAAGCGGATCGTTGATCGGATCATTCGGATTTGCGTTCCGTAATGCATTGAATTTTAGCTGCGCCGTTTCCTGTGGATTCAGGAGGTTCCACACGTTCCCCGACTTGGGTAACTGAACCCCCACATAGCCATCATACTGCACGCTGACCTTGCCTTTTCCACGCTTCGTAGTAATGATAATAACCCCGTTTGCAGCACGTGAGCCATATATTGAGGCTGATCCTGCATCTTTGAGCACCTGCATGCTTTCGACATCATTGGGGTTGATATCATTGATATTTTGGGTAGGAACACCGTCGACAACATACAGCGGCGAGTTATTTCCAAATGTATTGATCCCCCTGATCCTGATCTGCGGCGCTTCGCCCGGCTGCCCGGAGCCAAGCACCGTCACACCGGAGGCCCGGCCTTGCAACTGGCTGGTAATCTGTGAAGTCGGTTGCTGTTGCAGTTCATTCACATTCACGATCGCCACCGCGCCGGTCAGGTCTTTTTTAAGTGCCGAGCCATAACCCACGACCACGACTTCATTCAGCGATCTGGCATCAGAAACCAGCGCAACGTCCACAGTCGCATTGGTTCCTGCTGCAATTTCCTGGGTCGTGAAACCCACAAAAGAGAATACAAGTGTGGCGTCTGGAGCGTCGGGAATGTTGATCGAATAGCGGCCTTCGGTGTCCGTGATTGTTCCCGTTTGTGTCCCTTTGACAACGACGCTCACGCCCGGAAGCGCCTCATTATTATCACCGCGGACCACGCCGGTTACCGTTCGGTCAATGTAGTTATTTTGTAAAATGTTTAAATCAAAAGGCTTTTTTGGTGCGGCAATGACATTTAATGCAAAAAGTAAGGCAGGTAAAATGATTTTCAAACGCAGTAAAAAATCGCGGTAAGGAAAAGCAACACTGCGCTTTGACGCAGCGAATCGGCTATAATGTGTTTTCATAGTTAGTTGATTGATAAATGATTACATTGATTTTCGCGCTAAGCGGGCGCTTTCGAGGTTCTGGCGAATGGCAGGAAGTTTGGCTTCGGCCCAGCGTCTCACGCCGGGATCCTGGCCCGACTCGATTTCGGTTTCATACAAAATGACCAGCTCGTCATGCGCCGTGATCGTCATTTCCATGAAAGTGGGGTCGAAGGATTCGGTGTTTTTGGCACGGAGCATGTCCATCTTCTTGACATTGGTGTCCGACATGTCTTTCTGCGCAATCCCTTTTTGGCGAGTCATGACGCTGATCTCGCGATCCAATGCGCTGCTGAACGTGACGAGTCCGGCGGCATATTGCTTCACCAATGCATTTTTCGCATTAATGAGGGCAACGTCACCAGCCGTTTTACAGAGAACATTGAGATCAGAAGCAGAAAGCAGGAATTGTCTGTCCGTCTCAGGCGGGACGGGCGGATCGCTGAGCATGGTGCACGCCAGCAATCGCGCGCACACCATTCCGAAAAGCAAATAAATGGTCAGCTTCCTTGGATAGCTAACCTGATTTAATCTGCTGCAAAAAGCTTGAAAGAAATTTGCTTGAAAACGAGGCTTGTTGATGAAAATAAACATAGGCTTAGCATTTTTTTCGTTGAGATAAAAATGCCGGCCGCCTATAAAAAACTGTTCCCGAAGCGGTTGTGGGAAGGGGTATTTTGCTTATCAGCGCGTTGCGCCAACTGGTGAGATGTACATCAAACCGTTTTCAAATAAAGACTTTCCAGCTCATTAGCCGAGATCGAACTTGCGTCAATGACCGATTGCAGGCTGCCTTCTTTCATGATCCCGATCCGGCTGGCTACTTCTTTGGCCCTGAAAATGTCGTGCGTCGCCATCAGGATTGCGGTGCCGTTTTCTGCTAGGGTTTTTGATGATCTGGGAAAATTCGTTGGATGCTTTGGGATCAAGTCCGCTGGTGGGTTCGTCGAGGAGCAAAACCTTTGCTTTTTTTGCAACTGCGATCGCTATGCCCACTTTTTGCCGCATTCCTTTTGAATATCCGGCTAGTCTTTGATCAAATGCTTGTCCCTGCAATCCGGCCGTTGCGAGTAAATTTCCCAGCTCCTTTTTTGAATAATTGAAACCCGCCAGCGACGAGAAATATTCGAGGTTTTCGAGGCCGGTCAGGTTGGGGTAAAGCATTACGGTTTCGGGAATGTAAGCCAGGTGCTTTTTGATTTCCTGCGGGTTTTCAGCGACTGAAATCCCGTCGATGAATGCGGCGCCTTCAGTAGGCTCGATGAATCCTAAAAACAGATTGATCGTCGTTGTTTTTCCGGCACCATTCTGGCCCAGCAATGCAAATATTTCACCTGGTTTTATATTGAGATTCAGGCTGTTCAAGGCTGTGTGGCTGCCATAGCGTTTGGTAAGGTTTCTTGCTTCATGCATTTGAAATGTCTTTTATTTTAATAAAATTTCTTTTGAACAAAATCACTGAAACGGCCAGCGAACCCAACGCCCAAGCCATAATCGCAAACAACCCACCGCGGACCGGTTCGTCAGCATATTGGCCGGGCCGGTAAGCCGGGTAACCCGCCCAGTCAATACTTTCGGTAGGCGTGTCTTCGAAGATAAAAGGATAAAAATATTCCCTGATCCGCCGGTGATGCGCTTTAACGGATTGCAGGTAACGAATGTGGCTCGTAAGGTCCGTGTTGGCGACTTTATTGAGCGACTGCTGTGCCGCTATCACGGGATTAAATCTTGCTATACGTTCCGAAAGGCTTTGTCTTTGCATTAATTTGTCAAAAAGCTTTTCCGAAGAATGCGCTGATTCGAGGTCGCCGGAAAGCTGCATGGCATAATACCAGCCAGGCGAATATTTATCTTCCGGGATCGGATATTTGCGGAATTGCGGGTAAATGGCGTAAAATTTTTCCATTGTCGGCTTTTTTGGCTCATCCCATTTGGCATGATAGCCTTCCCGCTGGCGGATCGCCGTTTCGGCCGCTTCCGGCACCGGAACGCTGTTATTGACCACAATGTTGGACACACCCGGAAACAGGATCGCCAGAAAAATCCAGATGCAGACCAGCGTCGTGGCATTGAACGACGAACTTCTGCCCAAAGCCACAACCAGAACCGAAACCGTAAACCAAAACAACATATAAAGCAGCACCACAAGCAGCAGCTGAAATGTGGGCTGCGAGAGCGGAAGCTGCAACGCGACGACCGCAGCAAAAAAGACAAGCAGCGTCGTGATAACGATCACGGCAAGCCGCACGAGCAACTTGCCCGCAATGGCAGCGCCTATGTTACTGCTCGTTGTGCGGACGATTTTCCAGACGCCGTTCTCCTGTTCTTCGGAGAGCACATTATAAGTGAATGCAATGATCAGCAGCGGAAAAAGGAATATAAACACAAATGACGCGTCCAGATTCCCGACCAGTAATGTAAGCGGATTCGTCAGTTCGGAGTCATAAAGCTGGCCTTCGATCGCGAGCATTTTCACCTTCAATGTAAAGGGGTTGACGTCGCGCTGCCCGATTGAGAATTTCGCCCAGGGAGAGGCCGGGTTAGTCGTGTAAAAAAATGGATAGTAAGCCGTCGTGCCCACCATTTTACCGGTTCCGTGTTCGACAATCTCCAGCAAATGTTGTTGCTGCACTTCGGGCACCGACGCAATGGTTTCCTGCTGCCTGCCGATCACCTGATTGCCATGATAAAAGCTGTAAAAACCAAAAAGCAGCAAGCTGACGGCTCCGATCAGCACCGTTTTTCCAAGCAGGAAATTCTTGATTTCTAGGAGCAGGATCTTCTGATTGATTTTCATAACTGGTATTTGCGTTTGGAAGAAACATAGGTCAATGCGCCAAAACCAGCGAAAACCCAGACCACGAGCGCAGCAAGCGTCAGACCACCGGCATTCAGATTTTGCGTAACGGTTAAGGGCTTGAAAGTGAAGTCGGGCTGCTGCTGCCAGTTTTTCGCGCTGACCTTTTGCTTGCCATCATTCTCATATTTGATTTGGGTCAAATGGATCTCGTTCAACTTTTTTGTTTTATCAAAACGATACTTTTCGGTCTGCTTTTGAAATGCGGTAAAACTATCGAAATCGGTGCCGGACAGATTCATGGAAATGTTGCGGATCGCCAGATATGGGTCAGCAAAGCTCAAAATAGATGATACGGCATTTTGCGACCTGTAAATGCGGATCAGGTTGTCGAAATGTTTGTTGAAAATGCCCGAAGAAATGTTTTCGCCTTCCTGCATCACCAACGCACCATAGTTGACGGGCAATGCCGAGATCGAGTCCACGCCGTATTTCTTCAATGTATTGGCTTTCAATGTTGCAAAATGCGGATCGTCGGGATCGTGGCTGTCACCTTGTTTACTCACATCCTGCTCAATGGCCTGCTCAAAAGCGATTTTATCCGGCGCTTTATACATGCTGCTGCCAAGCGTTTGGGCACTTTTGGGAATAACAATGAAGAACAACATCCATATCAGCACGAGCACCATCAATGCATTTTTGGAAGATCCGCTCACCGCCGAAACTGCCACAACAAGCAGTGTGATGACCAGAAAGTAAAGCGCGAAAAGCACTGTCAGCAATGCAATCCGAAGTAATGTTTCGCCACTTAGTTCACCCGTAATGAGCAGGTTACCAGCGATCAGGCTGACTAATAATAAGGGTAAAAACAAAACCCAAACGACGGAGGTCAAGCCTGCCGTTTTGCCAATCAGAATGTCCAGATAAGAAGCTCTTTGGCACAAAAGGATTTTAAGCACGCCATTTTGTTTGAGCCCGGCCACGGTTTGAAAGCCGATAAAAATGATGAAAAGCGGCACGAGCAATTGCAGCACCATCGCCATGCTCAGCTCGCCAAAGCGCAGCATGCCATTTGAGAATCCGGCTTCGCTCATGTTGACCGTGTTCTGCCGGTGCGCTTCTAGAAATACGGAATTGCCGACGTAACTGTCCAGGCCAAAGTCAAAAAAGCTGAGCGGCGATTTTTCCCGAAAAACCATGTAACCATAGTGTGCAACCCGATGCGGGTGCCGGTTGGGCTGGCTCATCCACTGATCCTGCACTTGCTGATGAGCGATTTTTTGCTGGTGGTTAAATTTGCTTACATACTGCCAGCCTGTAAATGTGGCGAGTAAGGACACCACCAGCAGCACGGAAAACAGCGCAAGCGGAATCTTACTCCGAAAGATTGAAGCCCATTCCTGCCTGGCAATGATGGTAATAAAATTGAAATGCATCATAAATAAATGTTTGTCTGCTATGCATTGCCAATGCAACAGCGTTGCAATTTAAAGACATTGATTTACTCTTGCATCATAGTTGCAAATATAAATTATTACGTATTGGGGTTGATGCGCGTTGTTTTTCGGCAGCATAGGCGGTTCGTAACCAAGATAAATGTCAGATCGCCAACCCAAAACTGTGACAAATGTCAACGCGAGATTGTGTCATATGACTTCGTTTTGACCGATGGTCGCTATCTAATTTTGTTCAACAATGATCAAGTCTTTTGGTCACTAAATGATTAAAAAATGATAGGGATATGAAAACAGAAAACAGCAGCACATCACCGCTTTATTATCAGGATGCAAGCGGTCTGGCAAAAATGATTCGTAACAAGGAAGTGTCCGCGGTCGAAGTAATGAAAGCACATCTTGATCGCATTGATGCTCTTAATCCGACTGTAAATGCGGTTGTGACGGTTTCGGCAGATGCGCTCAAAGCGGCAAATGCAGCAGACGAAGCCATAGCCAGGGGAGAAGCAGTCGGCGCTTTGCATGGTGTTCCTTTTACAGTTAAAGATTCAATTGACACCGCAAATGTGCTGACCCAGCGCGGTTCGCCTATTTTCAGGGGGACGTGTTCCGGGCGAGGATGCCACCAGCGTGTCGCGTATGAAGGATGCGGGCGGAATTTTGCTCGCCAAGACCAACCTCCCTGAGTTTTCGTACTGGATTGAAAGCGACAATCTGCTCAGCGGCAGGTCTAACAATCCGTGGGATCTGACGCGCACGCCGGGCGGTTCGAGTGGTGGAGAATCGGCGGCCATCGCATCCGGAATGTCCCCGCTGGGTCTTGGAACGGATCTGGCGATATCAGTCCGCGGGCCCGCCGCGCAGACGGGAATTGTTTCGATCAAACCCACACACGGCCGCATTCCGATGACGGGCGTCTGGCCACGTGCGCCGCGCCGCTTCTGGCATGTGGGCCCAATGGCGCGTAGCATCCGCGATTTGCAGCTCGCTTTGTCCGTTCTTTCCGGCCCCGACGGACTTGATGGATTTGCTACGAGTACAGTCCGGTTTGATGCAGGCATAGGGAGCCATCCAGGTCGTCCGTTGCGAGTAGGCTGGCTGGTCGAGCCGGGTTTCGGGCCGGTCGATGCGGAAGTGGCTGCAACGGTCGAAGCTGCTGCTGCTGCGCTGAAAGGTCTGGGATTGAATGTGGAGCCCGTGCATATTCCCGCTTTGGAACGTGATTTCGCGCTGGACGTGTTCAACAAACTTCACGTGATGGAAATGAAGGACGCATTCAGGGAGGCAACTGCCGGTCGCAGCGAGGATGAGATTTACAAAATGGCCAAAACAATGCTTTCGCTGCCGGACACCTCGATGCAGGATTTTATCAACGCCGAGCAGGCAACAGAGCGTCTGCGGGACGGATTTGCGGGATATTTTCAAAAATACGACGCATTACTTACGCCCGTGCTGCCGATCCCGGTTCACAAGCATGGAGTAGAACAGTTCGTGATCAACGGGCAGACGGTGGATGCAACTTATTTGCAGGGAGCCACCGTGCCGCTCAATGTCACGGGCTTGCCCGGGATCGCAATGCGGTTTGGCACGAGCAGAGAAGGGTTGCCCATTGCCGTTCAGATTGTCGGGAGCTGGCTGGCCGAATCCACCATTTTGCATATTGCGTCGCTGCTGGAAAGTGTCAGTGAAGTCCGCGACCTGCACCCGATTCCGTGAATGTGAGCATTATGAAGCGTCTTCCGGATTTTCAGGGAGGCGCTTTTCCGATTTTGTAAAATCTTTCCGGATACGGCTCAACGTTTCCCGGGAAATGCCCAGATACGACGCGACCATGTGCAGCGGCACATTGTTAAAAATGCTGGGATAAGTTTTTTCAAATTCCAAATATTTCTCGGTCGCCGAATAGCTGATCAGATAATAAATGCGCCGCTGGCTTGCCTCATAGGCGTTTGAAGTCAGCCTTTCGTAGAAAAGTTTAAGCGCCGGGATCGTCTGCAATAATTCCAGCCATTGTGCTTTTGTCCACATGATAACCGTGCTGGAAGCGAGCGCTTCAATGTTATATTCCGAAGCTTTCTCATGACTATAACTTTCCTGATCGGTGATCCACCAGTTTTCAACACCAAACCTTACCGTATGATCCGTCCCGTTTTTGTCAAACCGGTAAAGCCGGCAACATCCGCTGGCAATGAAACAGTTATAATGCCAGACTTCGCCTTCGTGCAAGATCGATTGCCATTTACGCAGCTTTCTTTCCGTACTCGCCGCCCGGACAATTTCCAGGTCCTCGTCAGAAATGTCAACTTGCTTGCGTAAATATTCTGCGAAGGCTTCAAACATATAATGCTCGTGTTTTCGGTGAAATGTATAAGTCTGGCCATAGATTGTCAAAGCAGAAAACCCAGCTAACCTTGAATTTTGTGTCAATCAAAAATCAGCTCATTAGGTTCCAAATTGTGATTTTCGACTCATAAAGTCTTTGAACTGATCAGGGCCGTCACCTGCTCATCGATGGCATTCTGACCGGTTTCCATTCCGACTTGCCGCGTGATCATTTTACCTTTTGAGTCAAATAAAATCCAGACTGGGATAGCACTCAAATTGTATTTCTTATCAAACTTCACATACGAATTGTCACGCGCGAGGAGCACTTGCTGCCAGGGCATTTGCTCTTGTTTCATGGCGCGCTTCCAAGCCGCTTCTTTGGTGTCAACCGAAATGCTGACTATGTTTAGTTTGTCGCTTTGCGCATCGTAAAGCTTCCGGATTTGCGGAATTTCCTGTCGGCAAGGACTGCACCAGCTTGCCCAGAAAACGACGAGATTATATTTATTTTGATCAATCACCGGTTTGGCCAAAGAAGCCTCCGCCTGTACGAGACTAACTTCCGCAGGATAATCATTTCCCTCTTTGTATTGATAATGAGTGTATTCAGTAAGTCGCTTATATAATGGCGCAACATGAACCGATTCGTCAAATAAGGACAATAGTTGGGCAAGGTGCGTGTCTTTCAGTTCGCTTTTTTGAAAGTCCAGTTGTTTCAATAAATGCATCGAAGCTGGAAATTGCTTGATTACCGCTTCATTATACCGGTTTGATTTTTCAGAATTCCCCTTCGCCGCTGCAAAATTCCAATGCTTATAAAATGCCTCGGTTTGCTTGTTTACATTCAGGAATTTCAATGTGACCATCGCTTTTTTCGGCACCTGTGCCAAGGTGTCCAGCACTAGCTCCATTTTTCCTTTGTCAACATAAAAGTTCGACATGCCAACTTTTAATTTGTACGGATTTGTATAGCCCAGCATCCAATAAGGATAACTCTTATCGCCAGTCTCATACAAGATCGCTGCCTGAAATGGCACAAAATCAGCACCGATTTTGACTGAAAAGCTGAACTTCCCATCCTTCACAATTGCCGAATCCAAAAATTCCCTTGTTGCCTGCTCTGCGAGAAATACTTTTTTCCCTTCCAGAATTGACTTTGAGCTGAGGAGATCAACCTGAATGACACTATCCTGCGGTTGCGAACAGCCGCTCGCGAGAAACAGAAGCGACACAATGCGCAGCGCGAAGCATTGATAAGCCATAAACTTTCGAGTATTTCCAATCCAATGTCCCATAGTTTTCAGCGTTTAATTTACCTTAAATATATAAAGAAATTATATATGTGAAAATAGGAAGAAAATTTGTTTGTTAAATTATAAATAAAACCTGGAACAAAAATTTTGACCAGTAACCCAGTTCCTACTGACACGCCTATGTCACATTGCCGCCCTAACTTGCCAGTGCAATCACAATGCTGGCTGCTTGTAACATTCATCAACCTTAACTGAAAATGCCATGTATATTGTTTTAGGTGCTACGGGCCATGTTGGTTCTGCTGTGGCTCAATCATTATTAGAGAAGAATAATCAGGTAACTGTTGTTGTCCGGGACGCTGAGAAAGGCCGGGAATGGGAGGGGAAGGGTGCAAAGGTTGCAGTAGTTGACATTCGCGATACGGACCGGCTGCAGGCAGTTTTTCAACAAGGCGAGCGCCTTTTCGTGCTCAATCCGCCTGCGCCCATCACGATGGACACCGCACCGGAAGAGCGAAAAAGTGCAGGGTCAATAATGGCGGCTTTAACGGATTCAAACATCGAGAAAATAGTCGTCCTATCAACATATGGCGCCCAGCCAGGCGAACAAATCGGTGACCTGAGTGTGCTTTATGAATTAGAACAGGGGCTGATTCAAACAGGCATTCCGACCAGCGTTGTGCGCGGCGCTTACTATATGAGCAATTGGGATATGGCGCTGGAAACAGCCCGCGAAACCGGTCAGGTGCACGCGCTTTATCCACCCGACTTCAAGTTGCCGATGGTTGCACCGCAGGATCTAGGGGCGACCGCCGCACGCTTACTAATGGAGCCCGTTGCGCAGACAGGCCTGCATTATGTGGAAGGACCAGAGCATTATTCGCCGGCAGATGTAGCCGCAGCGTTTGCAGACGCATTAAAAAAGGATGTTGTTGCCGTACAAATCCCGCAAGAAACCTGGGTGAGTTCATTGCAGGCAGCCGGCTTTTCAGAACCGGCTGCCCAATCAATGGCTGCCATGACAGCGATTATTTTGGATCAGAAAATCGAGGTGCCCGATTCGCCCATTCGTGGAAAGATTACTTTACAGGAATACATCAGTTCCCTTGCAACCGCAACCGGACATTAACCTCAGGCATTAAGCCCGCCGTCAATCGTAAGCCAGGATCCGGTGATGTATTTTCCTTCTTCGCTGGCCAGGAAGGCAACCAGTCCGGCAATGTCTTCACCGGTTCCATAGGTCGGGTTTGCCATTCTGCTCCGGAGAAAATCGGCCAGTTCGCCCGTGGCAGGGTTCATGTCGGTGTCCGTTGGGCCGGGCTGTACGAGGGTTACGGCAATTCCTTTTGGCCCGAGGTCGCGCGCCAGCCCGCGGGTGAATCCTTGCAATGTGGATTTGCTCATCGTATACAATGTCGTTTGCGGACTGAGTGCGTTGTCGGCCATATTGCTTCCGATGGTGATGATCCGCCCACCCGTTTTCAGATGTTTCACAGCTTCGAGGGCTGCCACAAAAACTGCCTTCACATTGACGTCCATCACCGTGTCGTAATCTGCAATGGTGTGCTCAGCAAAGTCTTTTCCAATGTAAATGCCAGCGTTATTGACCAAAATATCCAGTCCGCCAAATGCTTCCACGGTTTTCCGCACGGCACCGGTCACTTCATCTGCATTTGTATTGTCCGCAGCAATAGCAACGGCCTCACCGCCAGCTGCGGAAATTTCTGCTGCGAGTGCTTCTGCCTTCTCAGCGGAGCGCGCGTAAGTGAATGCTACTTTGGCTCCGTCAGCGGCCAGGCGGCGTACAATTGCTGCGCCTATTCCGCGGCTGCCGCCGGTAACCAATGCTATTTTATTTTCTAACTTTTTCATAACAACAACTTTGTGTTTTAATACGATGCAAACCTACGCCACTTCCTTTATATTTGTAAGCAAGCAGCAAATTGTTAGGTACCAACAAAAAAGTAAGAAATGAGAAAAGAGACTTCCACCAATGCTTTGAACGAGCGGATGATCAGCGATAGCTGCGGAATGGCTTACACGCTTGGCGTATTGGGCGGTCGCTGGAAGCCTGCTATCCTGTGCAGGCTCATGCACGGGACATTGCGCTACGGCGAACTCAAAAAATCAATCGAAGGGATTTCTGAAAGAATGCTCGTGGCCCAGCTTCGCGAGCTGGAAAGTGACGGGCTCGTTCAGCGAAAAGTATTTCCGGAAGTCCCGCCACGCGTGGAGTACGAAATGACCGCGTTGGGATTATCCATGCAGGACGTCATAGCGGCCATGTCCAATTGGGGAAATATGCATAGAAGCCTGAGTAAAGAACATTCAGTTGCCGAATCATCCGAAGATCAGTAACAATAAAAAATCCCGTCCGCTGCATCCTGAAATGCAAGGGACGGGATCTTATAATAGTGTACGTATTTCGAAAAGGAAAGCTGAAAAAAGCTTCGCCTATTGCTTGGCGATGGTCATTTTTTCAGACACAATCACCTTGTGTTCAATTGGTTTTACCGTATTCAGGTAGGCAAAGATCGCGGACAGGTCTTCTTCTTTCATGCCGCCGTACATCGTCCATGGCATAGGCGTGTTGAGATCGCCCGCTGCCACTTTTCGTGAAACATAGCTGCTGTCCGTATAGGCCCTGAAATGTGAGACAAAAACGTCTTTCGTCCAGTTACCAATGCCCGTTTCTTTGTGCATTGTAATGTTAGGTGAGCGCATCACACCGTTCGGGCCTTTGAATTCCATTCCTCCGCCAAACTCTGTTCCGGGAATTACTTTGCCTTTGTCCGTCTTGCTGTGGCAATCCACGCAGCCCGTTGCTGTGATCAGATACTTTCCGTAAGCCACCTGGTCTGTTTCGGATGGGCGGGTCGTGAAAGCAGCTTCCTGCGGCATTGTATTGATCAAAATGTTGACAGGAAAGTCTGGCTCTGACTGCGGGACGTCCTTTTTTACAGGTTGCAAATCACGGATATAAGCAATGATCGAATAGATATCCTCCTTATCAAGCTGGCCAAAGCGGTGGTAACCCATCACCGGGAATAATGCTTTACCACTCTTATTTACGCCTGTGGTAACGGCACGAAAAATTTCACCGTCCGTCCAGCTGGCCAATGTGTACGGCGTAATGTTAGGCGCGTAAAATTTGCCGGGAAATCCCATTTCTTGCGTGAATGCCTCGCCGCCGCCGCCGAATTCGCCCGCAAGCGGACCTGCATATTGCGACCAGTCGCGGGTGCTGTGGCAGTCCATGCAAACGGTCACATGGTTAGCCAGATACTCTCCACGCTCAACGTGTGCCAGCAGTTTTTTCAATTTTCAGCTCAGGCGCCGGTCCGGTGTTCGGAAGGGCAGCTTTGACGTAAATGATGGCTGCGACGATGACGATTGCGAGGCCGGCAAAGATTTTCCCGACAATTTTGAGTGCTTTCACTATAATGTTCAGAATGAATTAATGAATGCTTTTATTCCTGATTAATAAGTCAGTTTAACGATTGTCCCGTCCTGATAGCTCAGCAGATAATACACGTCGTCATTGGTGCGGATGATGTCCGTTGGCCGTGAAATGTTCTTTAAAAGCACGTTGCCCTTTTCATCCAATACTTCACCCGAATTTGGTTTAAAGCCCATCGCTCCAAACTCTCCGTGGTGAACCACGATTGGCTTGTTGTTAGCAGAAAGTGTGATGCCCGTCAGCGTTGTGAAATTCGGTGCGTAAACATCAACTTTTCCATTTTTATCAACCTGGAAAATTTTTGCATTGTCTTTTGCAAACGGAAAGCCTGTCAATGTGCTTACAAGGAACTTAGTGCCGTCGTAAACGATTCCTGTTGGCACAGCTTCTACTTTCGTAGCAACATTCGGGATTTGTGCAAATAAATGTAAAGTACCATCGCTGTCTCTTTTAAAGATCGCATTGGCACCAGAGTCAGCAATGTACAAAAGTCCGTCCGGGCCAACTGTAAGGTCCCATGTATTAGAATTAAGCGGGTCAGTCAGTGCTTTTGATTTTACAAATGTTCCAATGTCCTCAACAGGAATTGAAGCAAGGTTAACGGCTGCATCGCCCGATTTGAAAGAGGCTACGTCAGCGATGTAAAGCTTGCCGGTTGATCCATGCAAAAAATACAGTTTGCCGCCTTGAAAAACCAGGTGACCGATGCCCTCAGGAGAACCTTCCTGCGTAATTGAGCTTAGCCCTGTCACGAATAATGTCTTTGTGCCCGACGGGGTGATCATGGATACGCTGCCGTCTGTGCCATTTCCTGTTCCGGCCTCCGTTACCCACATATTTCCATTGTCATCAATGGCCATTCCGATGGGCGCTTTCAGTCCTTCTACAAAGGGCTGGGAAGTGAATGTTGTTGGTTCTGGAAAAGGCTGCTCATGATCCGTACAAGCCTGGATAAAAAGTCCCGAAAGGACAACTGCGATCGAAAGTACTAATTTTTTCATTGAATTGGAAGTTGGTTTTTGTCGATTAACGTGAGGTAAAATCAAACAGGATTAGGTAAAAAAATGAACGTTGAGTAAATATTATATCTGGAAAGTTTTTTAGTGCGGATGTCACCACCGGCGCAGCAGCCAAACTATTTATCGCTGAGAAAATTAACGTTTGCAAAAGAAGACAAGTGGCTGTCATGGCACAATAGCAAATTCTTGCTATAAAGGCCTTTTTCGGCAAGAAATCCGTCGCTGAAACAATCGTTTTTTCGCAGGTATATAAAAAGCGGTTACTTCTTTAATCTAAAAATCGATTTTTGGAGTATACACCCTTAGTCGTCTTACTCAACCTTTCCTCTTTGCATGCCGCGCCAACTTTTACGCTTCAACATTTGGGTGCCTGTTTTGAAGATCCAATGTCTTTGGTTATTCCTGTTCCTACTGCAATCCGGCATCAATCTTAGCATGGCGCAAACGCCGCAAACCCGCGTGAACATTCAGTTATTCGGGCCGGAGCAGGGCTTGCCAAGCAGAAATACGCGCTGTCTTTCGCAGGATGGCCGCGGATTTATGTGGGTGGGCACCGGTCAGGATTTGTGGCGCTACGACGGATATACATTTCAAAACTTTACGGGCATGCTGACCCGGTCTATCGGTGGCAGCACGCTCATTAACCAGATCAGGACCGGACCGGAAGGCAACATTTGGATTGCGCATAACAATGGCATCAGCATTATTGACCCAAACAACCTGACCTGCAAGACCATAGACCCGTCGCAGCAGATTAAGCATGTTGGTTCCAAGCAAAATCTGGATATATTTTTTGACAAAAAACAAAATGCATGGGTGGCGATCCCAAGCGGCAGACTCGTCCTGATCACCCGCAAATTGCTCCCCGCTGCATTATATACGCCAGCTTCAAATCCATCGCACGCGTTTTCTGTCGGAAGTGTGGCAAGAACCCTGCTTAGTGATAGCAAAGACAATGTGTACGCTTACATTGAAGGAAATTTTTTACACAAAGTCAGCGAAAAAAACAGCTTAACGCACGCTGTAAACCTGATTGAAGGGCTGTCAGAACAAAATTTAGCAGTTTCAAACGTATTCCAGTCTGCGCCTGACCGGATCACGGTTCATTATAACGAGCAAGGCAGTAATGTTGGGAAAATGCGCAGCTATGATTTTAAAAATCAGAAATTCGGCCCGTTGGAAACGGCCAATGCACCCGTTAAACCGGATTTTATTGAATCAGATGCCAAAGGTTATCTTTGGAGTAAAAGTGAAAGACAAGTTGGTTTTTTAAATCAGAAAACGGGGGAGCACACATCGCTCACCAGTCAGCTGCAGCAAAAGTCAGGCGCTGAAACCTTCTTCTTTGCCAGTTACCTAAGTTCAGACGGGAGTTTCTGGATTTCGTGCGTCAACGGCCTTTTCAAGATTACTTTAACAGGCGAAATATTTACCAAATATCTGAGCAAGCCGCAGGAAAAGCCCGGTGATATCGGCAGCAGCATCCGGGGCATCACCGAGGACAGCCAAGGCATGATCTGGGTGTGCTCATATGGCTATATCGTGAAAGACGTCGCTTATATGCTCCACCAGATCGATCCGGTACATGCGAGGGCCAGGCACATGGTGCTGCATCGGGCGGGGAACATTCCGGGCGATAATGTAATCCCTTATAAAGTGCTTTTTTCGAAAAACGAGGTTTACGCTGTCACCGACGGAACGCAATTCCTGAAAATAGAGCCGGAGACTGAAGAATATAAACCGGTCGAGTTTCCATTTGTCAGCGGTCGGGGATTCACTTCCTTTTACAAGCTCAATGATCACACTTTCTGGCTGGGAACCTGGGGCGGAATGGGCATAATTGATACGCGGAATCTGAAACCGATCTTGCTGAATGACAAGCCCGGGCGCTACATTAAGAATGAGCGCGTGAATCATTTCATGGCGTGGTCGGAGAACCGTATTTTGGTGAGTACGATCAATGGTTTGTACGTTTTGAACCAGGATGCGACCATCAAAGAGCATTATGGACAGTCTGCCGGAGACAAGATCAAACTTCCAGCTTTGCAGATCTTCCACACGGTTTGGCATGAAAAGGCATTATGGGCATCATCCGGGCAGGGACTTATCCGGATAGATACGGCTCAGAAAACCACGCGTCTTTTTACGATGCAGGATGGCCTTCCTGACAACAACATTTATGCAGCACTGCCCGACGAGCAGGGCAATTTGTGGCTGAGTACGAACAAAGGTTTGTCCCGTTTTAACACCCGGACACAGAAATTCCATAATTACGGGCTGGCCGACGGACTCCCGCACATGGAATTTAATCACGGTTCTTACATGAAATCGAGGAATGGAACGCTTTATTTTGGCGGTCTCAACGGCATTGTCGCATTCGACCCTTCGCGCATTGATACAAATCCTGAAGAAGAGCGCGCATTGCAGCTGATCTCTTACTCAAAATACGACGCCGACCGCAACAAAGCCGATACGATCATTAACCATAAGCCGGGCAAGGAAATCGTTTTTAACCCCGGCGACCGCCTTTTTGCATTCTCTTTCATGAGTCCCGATTATCAGAACACAGCATTGAACCGCTTCCGATACAAGCTCGAAGGCTGGGGAGATGACCGCTGGCAAATGATTGAAAATGGCAACAGACTGCTCATCAACAGCCTGCCGCCGGGGACATATAATCTCAAAGTGCAGGTTTCTGTTGCAGGCGCTGACTGGGGCACGCAGGATTGGCATGCGCCGATCAGGGTGATTGTTCCGTGGTACAAATCGCCCTGGTTTTTATCCTGAGCGTGCTGGGCATCGGCATGGTGCTTTACCTGTTTTACCGTTACCGGCTGCAACAGATCCTGCACATTCAGCAAATCCGGAACGGCATCAGTGCCGACATGCACGATGAGATCGGAAGCACGCTCAGCAGCATTACATTTTACAGTCAGGCGCTGCTTATGCAAATGGAAAAGGCAGAGCATCAGCAAGTTGTAAGAAAAATAAAGGAGAATGCACAGCAGGTGCAGGAAGGACTCAGCGACATTGTATGGAGCGTAAAAGCGGGCAATGATGAAATCGAAGATGTATTTGCACGCATGTTCAGTTTCGGCAGCAGCGTGGCCGAATCGAAAGGAATAGCGCTCCATTTCGAGACAGATCCGCAGCTTCAAGAAAATGAAGCTCGATATGCAAATGCGAAAAAATCTTTATTTAATTTTTAAAGAAGCCGTCAATAATGCAGCCAAATATGCCGACTGCAGTGAGATTAATGTAGACATTCGCCAGGATGCCAATAAGGTCAGAATGATTATCAGGGATAACGGCAATGGTTTTGATCCTGAGCTTATTAAAAAAGGAAATGGCCTTTCTAATATGCAGCAGCGCGCCGTGCAAATGAAGGGCAAGCTGACCGTTAACTCAAAAAAAGACGGCGGCACGAACATTACACTTATTTTTTGACTAAATGCGGATGGCGAGTATTTGCTATGTAGTTCTACGTGGCGAATAGTTAACTTTGTCACATGGCATCCAGGATCATAATTTTTGACGATAATCAGGAGCGGCTCAACAGCGTTGCAATGCTGCTGAACCTTTCTACTGAATTCACGTGCACCGGCACTTTCCCCAATGCCGCTAATCTGGTGGCCGATATCACGGGCTCAAAGCCCGATTTGGTGCTGATGGATATTGACATGCCCGGCATGAATGGCATTGAAGCAACGCGACTCGTACGGAGGCATTTCGGTGCATTACCGGTTTTGATTCAAACAAATTTTGAAGAAGATGAGCGCATTTTTGACAGTCTGCGTGCAGGGGCAAACGGTTATTTACTTAAAAAAACCAGCCCGGAGCGTTTTTTGGAAAGTTTGAGAGAGGCGCTCGAAGGCGGAGCGCCCATGACCGGCAGCATAGCCTCGAAAGTGCTTCGTTTTTTTTCCGCAGAGTCGCCCACCAAGAAAGATTATCACCTTACCGAGCGCGAAAAGCATGTGCTTGGATTTTTGGTAAAAGGTTACAGCTACAAACTGATTGCGTCGGAATGCGGCATCACTTACAACACGGTTAACAACCACATCCGCAACATTTACGACAAGCTTTACGTGAACAGCGCCACCGAAGCGGTCAGTCTGGCCATCAAGGAAAGGCTTGTTTAAAAGCGATCGGAAAATTTCTGAAATGCTTTGATGTGCATTAAAGCGAGCCTCTGATGTTGAGCTGCCACGGATTTTCAATGGTCAGAATGGCCTTTGTATCAATGAGATTAGCCATTGTTTTGCCCATTAATCTAAAATCTGTGGAAAGCGTTGTGATCCCGCCGGCGAGGACTTCTTTGAGCGGCGTATCATTGTAGGAAATAATGCCGAAATCCTGTCCCGGTTTCAATTGCTGAACAGCAGTTTGCTTAATGAGATCAGCCAGATCTTCGTCTTTTACCACGATAAAAAGATCGCCCTTCTGAATTTCCCGGCCCGCCGTTTCTAAAATGTAATCGTGTGAGAAACCGTAATTTTTGCAAAAAGCTTTAAGCCCTGCATATCGTTCCTCCGGTTCCTTTTCTTCCTTTTGGACCATCAGAATGCGCTTGTATTTCCGAATCAATTCCAGTCCTGAATCGAGGGCCTCGTATGTGTTTTTTTCAAAATCCTGAAAAACGGAGGAATATTGTCCTTTCAATTCGGGATGAAAATGGTCGAGCAGGAAAACGCGGCCGGAAAGCGATTCGAGCAATTCGCCAATGCCCTTGAACTTGCCGGACATGATGATGTAATCGGTGTATTTATTGTTGGCGTCCCGAATGAGCGTTTCGAAGACTTTTCTGTTGTAATTGTGAAAATAAAGATCGACCGTTGCCGAATTTCCAACCGCCTCGATGAATGACTTAAAAAGGACTTCCTTAAAGCCATTTAGCTCATTAAAAAGCAGGAAAATATGATGTCCCGTCTCGATTTTGGTGCTTTGTACAAAATAACCCACACCATGATTTGAAGCAATGATGCCTTTTGAAACCAACTCTTTTAGACCAGCAAAAACCGTGTCGCGGGAAAGATTATAAGCGCTCCTGAATTCATTGATGGAAGGAATGCGGTCGCCGCAGCGATATTCTTCCGAGCTGATCCGATCGGTAACATGGCTGACTATCAGCTTATATTTTGATTTATTCTCTTTCACTCCACATATGACTAGCCTGCAAAAGTAATTTTTTTAAATGATTTGATCAGATTGGCCTGAAAAATTAAATCGTACCAGTTCGTACCAGTTAAAAACATTTCTATACATTTGGAGGCAAATTAATGGATATGAAAAAGAACCTGATCTTCCTGGGCCTGACGCTCGGCTCATTGTTTTCTGCAACTTGTGCACAATCTCAAAACACGGCCGAAAAACATATAACGCAGCTTAGCCAAGTGCCGCACACGGTCATTAATGATCCGTTCTGGAATCCGAAGTTCGCATTATGGAGCACAACCACGGCCACCGACGTGCTGGACAAGTTCGAAGGAAAGCACCTGAAATCTGCCGATGAGCAAAGCAAGAATAATGTGCTTGCGAATTTTGATAAGGTGGCAGCGGGCAAGAAAGGGCAACACGCCGGTTTGCCGTGGTTTGACGGACTGATCTACGAATCGATCCGGGGCATCGGCGACCTCGTTGGCCAGTATCCGAATGCTGCATTGCAAGCCCGGCTGGACGGAATCATCGATCGCATTGACGCAGCCCAGCATGCAGATTCGAATGGATATCTCAACACCTACACCGATCTGATGGAGCCCACGCACCGCTGGGGTGATCATGGTGGATTTCTGCGTTACCAGCACGACGTTTACAATGCAGGAATGTTGGTGGAAGCCGGGGTTCATTACTATTAGGCAACCGGTAAAACCAAACTCCTGACCGTGGCAACGCGTTATGCCAATTATATGGCCGGATTAATGGGTAATCCACCCAAACGCAACATTGTCCCCGCACATTCAGGGCCGGAAGAAGCATTGATCAAGCTTTATTGGCTTTATAAAAACGAACCTGCACTGAAGCAGAAAGTGAATGTTCCGGTAAATGAACAGGCATATTTTGACCTGGCCCGCTTCTGGATTGAAAACCGCGGCAAACATTCGGGTTATCCGCTCTGGCTGACCTGGGGAAATGACAAATCGGAAGCTTACATTAAGTCGCAAAAGTATAAAGAAGTTGGAGCCGAAGCGCGCCCGACCTGGGGCGACTATGCCCAGGATTCGATCTCTGTTTTTCAACAAAAAACCATTGAAGGTCACGCGGTAAGGGCCACATTGCTTGCCACCGGTGTTACGGCTGCGGCACTGGAAAATCATGAACCGGCCTATATGCTCACGGCCGACCGGCTTTGGGACAACATGACCGGCCAGCGCATGTTCGTCACCGGCGGCGTGGGCGCAATTCACAATGATGAAAAGTTCGGCGCAGATTATTTTCTTCCAACCGACGCTTATCTGGAAACTTGTGCTGCGGTTGGAGCCGGATTTTTCAGTCAGCGGATGAATGAGTTGACTGGAAATGGCAAATATATGGATGAGTTTGAGCGCGTGCTTTACAACAATGTGCTCACGGGCGTCGCGCTTTCCGGCAAGCAGTATACTTATCAAAATCCGCTGAATGCGCACAAGCATGCGCGTTGGGAATGGCATTCTTGCCCATGTTGTCCGCCGATGTTTCTGAAAATGGTGTCAGCGCTGCCCGATTACATTTACTCAACTACGAAAGATCGCATTTATGTCAACCTGTTCATCGGAAGCAATGCGGCTGTGCAATTAGCAGATAATAAGCAGGTTAAGATCGAACAAAAAAACGAATATCCCTGGAAAGGCAACATTGCATGGATCATAAACCCGGAAAGCGAAACGGATTTTAGCCTGATGCTGCGGATTCCCGGATGGGCGCGTGGCAAAGAGAATCCGATGGATCTGTATCGCTCCGATTTGAATGTAGCATTCGTCATTCGGGTGAACGGAAAGCCGGTTAAGGCAGCGCTGGAAGACGGCTATGCAGTGATCAATCGCAAATGGAAAAAATCCGATCAGGTAACGCTCGAACTGCCCATGCAGCCTCGTATCATTACAGCGAACGAGAAAGCAAGGGATTTGAAAAATATGGTCACGCTCGCATCCGGCCCGGTGATCTATTGCCTCGAAGCCGTTGACAATCCGACATTGGATTCTGTGAAAATCGTCGCTTCACCTATGAAACTGGAATTCCGCAAAGACCTGCTCAATGGCGTGAACATTTTAACCGGCAGTGCCACAGGAAAAGACGGAGCAAAGACAACCTTCCAGGCCGTGCCTTATTACGCATCCGGCAACAGGGAAGGAGCTGGTTACAAGGTTTGGGTTCCTAGAAATTAAGTAAAAAGCATTCGCGCGGCGGTGCATCCTGCGGCTCGGTTTCCTTAAATGCGATGAAATTAGATTTAATAACGGCTTCAAATTTCCTTAATTTCACACAATGCAAAAGGCGGAGATAATCACGGAAACATTGTATGATCTGTACAAGATCATGAACCTTCCTTTGGCGGGCATTGATCCGGAATCTGGCTTTACCATTCATGCATTGAAGGAAACATTTACCCAGCTTCCTTTCCAATCGATCGCCTATCGCCCCGATTATTTCAGTTTTGTGTTTGTCAAAGACGCAAAAGGAAAATATGTCATCGATGAAATGGAATTCCCGATCGAACCGGGCACGATCTATTTTACCAACCCCGGAAACTTCCGTCAATTTGAATGGTATAGCATTGATGACGCATTCCTGATCACGTTCAAAGAATCATTTCTGAAAGAGCATGTGCATCACGATGTATATAAAGATTTCTCGTTTTTGCTGACCGAAGTGGTTCAGCCTAAAATCCTGCTTCCCGATCAGTTTGATGTAATTGAATCGTTGTACCAACAGATCTGCAAGGAATATCTGAGCCAGTCGCGGTATAAAAATAAGATCATCGGCAGCTTGTTTGTAGCGCTGCTTTTACGGATAAAGGAACATTTCTGGCAGGATTACAATCCGATTTACGAAGGCAATCGCAGCTCTGCCATTGTCAAAGTTTTTAAGCAAAATCTTGAAAATAGTTTTCGGGAGCTTCTGAACGGTCAGGCTGATAAGACGCCTCGCGTGCAGGACCTTGCTACAATGCAAAATCTGCATCCCAATTACCTCAGCACCGTAATCAAGA
The DNA here is from genome assembly GCF_979253085.1 of Dyadobacter sp. AC419. NCBI lineage: Bacteria > Pseudomonadati > Bacteroidota > Cytophagia > Cytophagales > Spirosomataceae > Dyadobacter > Dyadobacter sp. AC419. The sequence goes on from NZ_CEEDCD010000004.1 coordinate 49,500, forward strand.
CCAAAACGGGCAAAGCGATCAGCACCTGGATCGCTGACAAAACCATCGCAGAGGCCAAATCACTTTTGCAGAACTCGGACACTTCCATTAAGGAAATCACCTTTCAGCTGGGGTTTACGGAAGCAACGCATTTCAGTAATTATTTCAAAAAACACACGGATCTTTCCCCGGCCGCTTATCGCAAACAATATCAAAGCGCCTGACCTTAGATATTTGTAAGTAATGCTTTGATATGCGTCCTTTTCCGCCAGCCAGAAGCGCGAAATTTGTTTTATCACAACTAAAACAAAGAATCATGAGCAATCTGACAAATAAAATAATATTGGTAACGGGCGCTTCAAGAGGCATTGGAGCCGCTATTGCACATGCATTGGCCGGCGCCGGTGCAAAGGTGATCGTTAATTATGCAGGGTCGCAGGAAGCGGCTGATCAGACGGTCAGTGAAATCACAGCCAAAGGTGGAGAAGCTGTTGCCATTCGGGCGGACGTGAGCAATACCGGCGAAGTAAAAGCATTGTTTGATGCGGCAATTGCTAAGTTTGGAAAGATCGATGTGCTCGTCAATAATGCGGGCATTATGATCACAAAATTGCTGAAAGACACCACCGACGAAGATTTCACGCGCCAGTTTGATATCAATGTCCGGGGGACGTTTAACACCATGCGTGAGGCGGCCACGCGGCTGGCCGACGAAGGCAGCATTATCAACTTTTCAACTTCCGTAAATCGTATTATGCTGCCAACTTACAGCACTTATGTGGCAACAAAGGCCGCAGTTGAGCAGCTTACCCGCGTTTTTTCTAAAGAAGTGGGCGAGCGTGGGATTAATGTCAATTCCGTTTCTCCGGGGCCAACCAACACCGAGCTTTTTACCAAAGGCAAACCAAAGGAAGTGATCGACAGACTTGCTTCACTTTCAGCGTTTAACCGCATTGGTGAGCCTGAGGATATCGCAAAAATCGTGGTGTTTCTGGCCAGTGATGAGGCCAAATGGATCACAGCGCAAAATATCGGAGCGAACGGCGGCATGGCCTGAGCGACTGCTGCTGCGTTTTTACAAACATTTAAACCAGAAATGATGAACAGTTTAAAAAATAAAGTGGCCTTGATCACCGGATCAGCGCGTGGACTGGGCAAAGCCATTGCCGAGCGTTATGCGGCATTGGGAGCAAACATTGTCATTAATTATTCTCGCGATAACGCTTCCGCAGACGAAGTGGTGAGCAATATCAAAGCAATGGGCGTGAAAGTAATCGCCGTCCAGGCCGATGTAAGCAAGGTTTCAGACATTGAGCGCTTGTTCTCAGAAGCCAAAAATGCATTTGGAAAAATTGACATTGTTGTGGCTAATGCAGGCATTGAACTCGTGGAAACACCGGTCGTAAACTTCACGGAAGAGCAGTTTGACCATGTTTTCGGCATTAATACAAAAGGTTCTTATTTCACCATGCAGCAGGCTGCCAGAAATGTGGAGGACAACGGACGCATCATTTATATCGCGTCCAGCACCACTTCATTTCCTGTTCCGGGCATGGCGGTTTATGGCGGGAGCAAAACCACCCCCAGATATTTAGTCGATATTTTGTCAAAAGAAATCGGACATCGGGGCGTGACGGTCAACACCATTATCCCTTTTGCGGTGGACCATTCCGGCATCTTCGCCGAGCCAGACAGTTATCCTGCATTGCGTAAGCAACTGCTGGACAGCTGCCCGATGGGAAGGCTTGCAGAAGTGGAAGATGTGGCCAATGTGGCCGAGTTCTTCGCCAGCGACCTTTCCTCATTTGTAAACGGTCAGCATCTGCTCGTTAATGGCGGCGCGACCAATTAATAATCAACTTGATTTTGCGTATGAAAACGTGGTTTATAACAGGGACTTCTTCCGGGTTAGGAAGGCTCCTTACTGAAAAATTATTGCACCAGGGCAGCCGTGTTGCGGCAACGGTCCGGAAAGCCGATGCGCTTGCTGATTTGAAAGAACAGTTCGGCGAGCAATTGCAGGTTTACGTGCTGGATGTGACCGACACTGCGGCGATCAAAGAAACAGTGAGAAAAGCGTTTGCTGACCTTGGCCAAATTGACGTCATCGTTAATAATGCAGGTTATGCATTGTTCTGCGCCGTTGAAGAGGCGAGTGACGAACAGATTGAACATCAGCTTAATACCAACATTTTAGGGTCAATTCAGGTCATTCGCGCCAGTCTGCCTTATTTGCGCGAGCAAGGGGGCGGGCATATCTTGCAGCTGTCGTCGGCAGGAGGACAAACGACTTACCCGAATTTTGGTTTTTATCACACCACCAAATGGGCGATCGAAGGTTTTTGTGACACATTGACCAAGGAAGTTGCTCCGCTGAACATTAAGGTCACCATTGTAGAACCCGGTGCACACGCCACTTCTTTTGGCAATGCAATGGTGACTGCGCCCATCATGGAAGTCTATGATCAGACGCCGGCAGGTGACGTAAGACGGGCAGTCGCGGAAGGTGCATTTCCGCTGACGGGCGACGTAAATGTAACCGTCCAGGCGATGATCGATTGCGTTGAACAATCACCGGCACCCAAACGGCTTGCATTGGGTAAGGATGCATACTGGGACGTAAGGGCTTCCTTAGCGGAGCGCCTGGCAGAGCTGGACGCCCAGAAAGAGCTCGCACTTTCAAGTGATGTGAGCTTAGGTTAACAAAGGCTCCGGGTCGGGATTGCTTTTATTCCGATCCGGACCAAACCAGTGTTTCCCCTTCACCCAGGTGGTTTTTCCAGGCCCGGAGCATGCTTTCACAATTGAAAACGAGCTCCACATTTCCCTTTGCGTTTACAGCAATGAGGCCGCCTTCGCCGCCAAGCGCGGTAAGCTTATCGATTGCAGTTTGGCAGGCTGCATGAAGTTCTAAATCTTTATACTGCACTAGCGCAGCCACGTCGTATGCGGTGACGAGCCGGATAAAAAACTCGCCGTCGCCAGTGCACGAAACTGCGCACGACTCGTTGCTGGCATAAGTGCCGCAGCCAATAACCGGACTGTCGCCGACACGTCCGAATTTCTTGTTTGTAATGCCGCCTGTGGATGTTGCCACGGCCACATTTCCCGATTCGTCGAGCGCAACTGCGCCTACTGTGCCTTTTCCCGTGTTCTTCCCATCTTCTTTTTCCTGCGCCTTCATGAGTTCTTTGTGCCGCCGTTCGGTGTGGAAATAGGGATCGTCTTCAAACGGAAGTCCGTGGGCCTTTGCAAAATCTATCGCGCCATTACTGGTCAGCAGCACATTCGATGACTTTTCCATAACCGCCCTGGCGAGGCTTATCGGGTTGCGGATACGGCTTATGCACGCCACGGCACCCGCTTCCAGCGTTTTGCCGCACATCATGGCTGCATCTGCTTCATTTTTGCCTTCCGCAGTAAGCACGGAGCCCCTTCCCGCATTGAACAACGGATTGTCTTCAAGCGCCATCACCGATTTTTCAACCGCTTCAACGGCACTTCCGCCGCGTTCCAAAACGGCGTAACCGGCCTGCAATGCTGCATCCAGGCCTTTTTTGTATTCTTCTTCTTCCTGCTGCGTGGTCGTAGCGCGGGTCAGTGAGCCGGCGCCGCCGTGAATTGCAATGGTAAACATAGGATGCGTTTTGTTGGTCAAAAATTGGATCGTGGCCGATTACAAAAAGTTTGCCAGTCAACGACCGCTCAACCGGCCTGCATTACAATTGCGCAAATATTTCTACGAAAAGTATAAAAAACTTTTTTTCTCAAATTTGGTTTACGTCCCGGCATATTCCCCACTGCTGGCACAATTATTAACTGCCGCCGAAAATCTGATTTTTTAGAATCAGAATGTCCATCCACAATAAGTAATGTAGTGTAGAGTATGAAGATTATTGATATCCGTTGCATGCGCGGCCCGAATGTGTGGTCGGTACGCAAGAACAGGTTGGTAGTAATGAAGTTGGACCTAGAGGAGCTGGAAGAACTGCCAACCAACAAAATCGAAGGCTTTTACGACAGATTGAAGAAGACGATGCAGAGCTTACAGAGCCATTTTTGCTCAGAAGGACATCCGGGAGGCTTTTTTGAAAGGGTAAAAGACGGAACCTGGATGGGCCACGTGATCGAGCATATTGCTCTTGAAATGCAGTCGCTGGCAGGAATGGATTGTGGCTTTGGCCGCACCAGGGGAAATGGAGAATACGGCGTTTACCATGTGGTATTTGAATATGCAGCGGAACGTGCGGGTGTACTAGCCGCCAATAGTGCCGTTGAAATGGCAGATGCATTGGTGAAAGGCAGGCATTATGACGTCGCGGACGTGGTGCAGCGACTGAAAAGCATTTATCAGACCGACCGCCTCGGCCCAAGCACGGAATCTATCGTGGACGCATGCGCGGCACGCAATATTCCGAGCATCAGGCTTAATGACGACAGTTATGTGCAGCTTGGTTACGGAAGCAGGCAAAAGCGCATTGAAGCAACTACGACAAACAGCACCAGTAACATTGCCGTATCACTCGCCGGGAACAAGAATGCTACAAAAGAAGTGCTCGGCAGGGCAGGGGTGCCGGTGCCGGCCGGGTTGACGGTTAATAACGAAAAAGCACTCGCCGAAGCAGTCGCGGAACTCGGTTATCCGCTCGTGATCAAACCTTTGGATGCGAACCAGGGTAAGGGCGTTACTACGGACATCCGGGATATGCAAACGGCAGTTGACGCCTATAACTGGGCATCTTTCTTTTCGGACAAAGTGATCGTGGAAAACTTCATTTCCGGAAGCGATTATCGTTTGCTGGTGATTGATTATAAATTCTGTGCTGCTGCAAAGCGTACACCGCCAATGGTCTTCGGCGACGGCATTTCTACGATCCGCGAGCTCATTAACCAGACCAATCTGGATCCGCGCAGAGGCGACGGACATGAGAACAAGCTGACCCGGATCGTCATTGATGAAATGCTGCAAAATCACCTTGAGGCGCAAAACCTGTCGCTGGACACAGTCCTTCCGTCGGATGTAAGCGTCACGGTTTCGGATGCGGCTAACCTCAGCCGGGGCGGCACTTCGGAAGACGTAACCGACCGCGTTCACCCGCAGATTATAAGCATGGGCGAGCGTGTGGCGAAGCTGATCGGGCTGGACATTTGCGGAATCGACATCATTGCCCAGGACATTACCAAGCCGCTAAGCGAATCGGGAACATCAGTGATCGAAGTGAATGCGAGTCCTGGGTTCCGGATGCACCTTTATCCGTCTTCGGGAAAGCCGCGTGATGTTGGCAATGATGTTGCAGAAATGCTTTTCCCAAACAATGACAACGGTCGCATTCCGATCATTGCAGTCACCGGCACCAACGGCAAAACAACCACCACGCGCCTGACAGCTCATTTGATGAAGCAAGCCGGTTCATGCGTGGGATATACGACAACGGATGGCATTTATGTAGACGGTCTGATCATCGAGGAAGGCGATTGCACTGGTCCGGAAAGTGCCCGGAAAATTCTGAAAGATCCAACCGTGGACGTGGCTGTACTGGAAACGGCAAGAGGCGGGCTGCTCCGGTCCGGACTTGCGTTTGATCAATGTGATGTAGGCATCATTACCAATGTTGCCGCCGACCATCTCGGGCTGAACGACATTCATACGGTGGAACAAATGGTGCATGTAAAGGCGGTGATAGCCGAATCCGTGCGACCGGATGGATTCGCAGTCCTTAATGCTGATAATGATCAAAGTTACGGCATAAAGGACCGGCTCAAATGTCGCATCGCCCTATTCAGCATGAACCCGGAAAACGAGCGCGTGCTTGCACACATTCGCGACGGCGGACTGGCGTGTATATATGAACAAGGCGAAATAAGACTCATCAACGGCAGCATTAAGGTCTCGGTTGCCGATGCCGAAGCCATACCCGCAACATTCGGAGGCAAGTGCCATTTTATGATCGAAAACATTCTCGCTGCGACGCTAGCGGCATATGCACAGGGAATGGACGTTCATTTGCTTGCCAAAGGACTTTACAGTTTTCAGGTTTCAGAGGACTCAACGCCGGGAAGGCTGAACCACTTCCACTTCCAGGACTTTGATCTGGTCGTCGATTATGCGCATAATCCGCACGGAATGACTGCATTGGGCAGTTATCTGGAAAATTTACCGGCAACCAGCAAGCTCGGGATCATCACAGGAGTAGGGGACAGAAGGGACGAGGATATCCTGAGAGATTGGCAAAGTGGTTGCCGGTATTTTTGATGAGGTCATCATTCGGGTGGATGAAGACCCGCGTGGCAGGAAACACCAGGAAATCGTGGAACTGGTGAAAAACGGCATCAGAACCGTAAACCCGCGCTGCAAGATCAAAGTAATCCAGAACGAACTGCAGGCGATCAATTATGCGATCCGTCATTCGCGGCCGGGACAGCTTATTGTCGTGACCACAGAAAAAATCAAAAGTGCAATCTCATTAATTAAGGTGCTAAAAGAATCAAATGCAAAAGCCAGCTTATATGAAAGGCAGCTGGTTGCACATTAAGCGATTAGAGCATATGGAATTACCAAAAGGAAAGTTGATACCAATCGGGGGTAAAGAAGCGCGCAGCTCAGAACAGGATAGTAACGGCAGCTCGCGGTCGGTTTCGTTTGAAAATGAAGGCGTTTTGCAGGAAGTGCTGGGCGAGATGAACGGCGCAGATTCCAAAATAGCGGTCATTACAACTGCATCCACCGAACCCGAAGAAATGGGCGAAATGTATGTAGAAGCATTCGGTAAACTGGGATGCAAACAAGTGTCTGTACTGAATTTGACGGGTCGTAATGTCGATAGCAAAGCCACATTGCAGACGCTTTCAGAAGTAGACGGTGTCTTCTTCACCGGCGGCGACCAGACAAGACTGATCGACAAAATCTGCGATACGAAGTTCATGGACCTAATGAAGGAGCGTTACCGCAATGACAATTTCGTCATTGCGGGCACAAGCGCCGGAGCGATGGCCATGTCTGCGGCAACGATCAAGGAAGGTTCGAGTACGGAGTCGCTGCTAAAAGGGATTGTTGAGTTGAGCAGAGGTTTTACATTATTGCCCAAAACAATTGTAGATACGCATTTTATGAGTCGCGGACGCTTTTCCAGACTTGCCGAAGCGCTGCTGATGCAGCCGGGTTTTCTTGCAATAGGCATTTGCGAAGACACCGGACTTGTGATTACGGAAGGCAACCACATGCGGACGATCGGGTCGGGCGTGGCCCTGATTCTGGAAGCCGATGACATCCAAAATACCAACTACGAAACAGCGAAAAAGATGGATCCGATTTATGTCGAGGGCATGCAGATCCACATACTAGCGAAGGGCGCAAGCTTTTCTCTGGAAGAGCGGAAATTGATCGTTGATAAGTCTTGAAGCATGAAATCTGTTGAAATTACGTCCATCGATCAGTTTATCAGGGACATTGTTGCTTTGAAGAATGACGAGTTTGATTTTTTCATTTTCAGGGGCCAGCGGATCAATGCACCGCTGGTCCCTTCCATTGCACGTTATCATCACAAAGACATTACCCATATTGAAAAACGAATGCTGCTCGACCTCAAACGCCGGGGTAAGCTGCTGTTGCCCGACACCGTTTCCGAAGAATGGGAGCTCCTGATCCTTGCCCAGCACTACGGCTTGAAAACAAGGCTGCTAGACTGGTCCAGCAACCCGCTGGTGGCGCTGTATTTTGCAATAAGAGACATTGACGATTCCGACTCGGCATCATTCGTTTATCTTTTCAGGGGATATAATGAGCAGGTGATCGATAAAGATGAAATGAGTGCCACAACGTCCCTCGGGTCACCATTTGAAATAGAAGAATTGAAAGTGCTTCGGCCGTCGCTGAACAATGAGCGGATCATTGCCCAGTCGGGGTGGTTTACGGTGCATCCTTATTCTGAGGAAAAAAATGGATTTATTCCCATGCAGGTGGATGAGGATGTGAAAGTGAATGTCACCGAGTTTACGATTATTCCCGGTTTGAAAAGAGAGTTGATGGATCATTTGAATATGCTCGGCTTCAACGCACAGACGCTTTTCCCGGAACTTGCCGGATTGTGCCATTATCTGAACTGGGAACATCTTTACCAAAAAAATGCGGAGCAAGACTAGCCAAATCACAGGCGGCAAGGAACTCACAAGCGGATTAAATGTTTTTTATTAACAGCAGTTTTAAAGTTAATAAATCGACATGGCAGATAAACTTATTCAGGATATACCATTCTCCATTCTGGATCTCGCACCGATCACGGAAGGGAATGACGCGTCGGCTACATTTAAAAATAGTCTCCGGCTTGCACAGCGTGTTGAAGAACTTGGTTATCAACGTTACTGGCTCGCGGAGCACCACAATATGGCCAGTGTGGCCAGTTCAGCCACTTCTGTGCTCATCGGTTACATTGCCGGCGGCACGAAGACCATTCGGGTTGGCAGCGGAGGCATTATGTTGCCAAATCATGCGCCGCTCGTTGTTGCGGAGCAGTTTGGAACGCTCGCATCACTTTATCCGGGCCGCATTGACCTGGGACTTGGCCGTGCACCCGGAACCGATCAGATCACGGCTCGTGCGCTGAGGAGGAATTACATGGAATCGGCTCAGGATTTTCCGGACGATGTAATTGCCTTGCAAACTTATTTTTCAAAAGAAAACAGCACGTCAAAAGTGCGTGCGATCCCTGGTGAAGGGTTGGATATCCCGATCTGGATACTGGGTTCAAGCACGGATAGCGCACGACTGGCTGCACATCTGGGATTGCCCTATGCATTTGCAAGCCACTTTGCACCCACGCAGTTCACGACCGCCATAGAACTTTATCGCCGCAATTTTAAGCCCTCAAAATATCTTGCGCAGCCTTATGTAATGGCATGTGTAAATGTGATTGCAGCCGACACAAATCAGGAAGCAGAGCGCCTTGCGACATCCTTTTTCCAGCTTGCGACAGGCATTATCACAGGCAAACGCCGCCCTTTGCAGCCACCCGTAGAGAGCATGGACGGACTTTGGGGTGAATATGAAGAAGCAGCAGTGCGTGAAATGATGAAATACACATTCATCGGCGACAGAAAAAGAGTCGGCAGCAACCTTGCCTATTTCCAGAAACACACGCAGCTCGACGAATTAATGGTCACAAGCCATATTTTCGATCCAGAGGCACGGATCCACAGTTACGAGGTTTTGAAGAGCGTGCAGACTGAAAGCGTTCTGGCTTCATAAGCCTAAAATTGCGCTTCAACAAGCTCCTTATTAACGATTGCGCCGGTCATGTTGCCAGTCGAAACAGCACTGGCGACCGCGCGCATCATGGACGTGGAATCGCCGCACGCAAACACGCCGGGAACCGTTGTGTTGTGATAATGATCGATCTTAATGTGCCCATGTTCGGTCATTTCACAGCCTAACGAAGCCGGAATATCGGAATGCTGTGTAAACGGAACCGCTGCGTAAAGGCCGTCAAGTTCCATTTCACCATCTTCCAGAATCACTTTGCTTAGCATTCCCTCCTGGTGAATGATTTCCAAAACCTTTGATTCCACAATATTAATCCCGTGCTTTTCAAATTTGGCCATTTGCTCGGGTTTGAAATCCGCTTCTCCCGAAGTCAGGATTGTGAGCTTGTCAGTGAGGTTGTTGACAAGTGACGCCAGGTGAAAAGCCCTTTCTCCGTTTGCCATGATGGCGGTGTTTATGCCGCGCAGCTCATAGCCGTGGCAATAAGGGCAATGCACCACAGAAATGCCCCAGCAAGCTGCAAAGCCCGGAATATCAGGCATAATGTCCTTAACACCTGACGCGAAGATCAGTTTTTTTCCATGGAATGATCCGTTATTTCTGGTCGTAATGCTGAAACCGTTTTCAGTTTTCTCACCGCTGATCGCCAGATCGTTCAGGATCTTTACCGTGCTGTAAAGCAGCACTTGCGCTCTGGCTTTCTCGGCTATTGCGCTCGGTTTTTCTCCGTCGTGCGTGATAAAATTATGTGAATGTGGTGTCTGAATGTTGCACGGCGAACCGCTGTCAATGACAAGCACTTTGCGCAACGAACGTCCCAATGCCATTGCCGCGGATAATCCTGCATAGCTTCCACCAATAATAATTACTTCAAAATCATTGTCCTGCTCCATAACCCATTTATTTTAAAAGAAGTCGGCATGATTAAAATGTAATGCCAGGCCATAATTGAACCGCCGTTTCATCATTTCGATAAAAGGCGCTGTAAAGTTCAGGAATAATTTTGTTTATGCAACAATGTTGCATTTAAAATTTATATTAAATCGATCCGTGTGAAGCTTTGTGGCTGGGTGGCGCAAGCTTAATGCAGTAGTTTTGGGGCTAATCTTCGAAAACGCATCAGATAATGAATTTTTGCCGGTTCAACTTCCGCTTACTTTACGCTTCGCTCATTTGTTTTACATTGTCATTTGCCGCATCGGTTTCAGGACAGGGAACGCACCGTTACACAACTGCGCAAGCCCATTCTCACAACGATTACGAGCAAAAGATCCCTTTCTACCAAGCTTATTATCAGCATTTCGGGTCTGTTGAGGCGGATTTGTTTTTGCGAAATGATTCGTTATTCGTAGCACATCAAAGTTCGGATATGCAGCCTGACCGGACATTGAAAAGCCTTTATCTGGATCCGCTTGCAGCGCTTATCAAAAAGAACAAAGGCCAGGTTTTCCCAGACACCAATCAATCGTTGCAGCTCTTAATCGATTTAAAAACTCCTGCGGCGGCCATTATGCCGGTGCTCGTAAAAGAGCTTGAAAAATACAAACATTTGCTGGCACCGACTGGTCCGGTGCACATTGTACTTAGCGGCAACACGCCCGCGCCTGCACAATTCGAAAATTATCCCAACTACATTTTTTACGACGGCCGTCCCGGGGTCAGTTATACACCTGATCAGCTCAAACACATCGGCCTGATCAGCCAGTCTTTTGCCAGTTATACACGCTGGAACGGGAAAGGTGTTTTGACAAAAGTTGACAAAGAAAAAATTGAAAATGTCATCCGCGAGGTGCACGGAAAAGGTAAGAAAATCAGGTTTTGGGGAACGCCGGATCACATTAATGCATGGAAAGCATTCATTAATCTGGGTGTGGATTACATTAACACCGACCACGTTTCGGAACTAGGCGATTTTTTAAGAAAACGCCCGACTGCTGAATACACTTTCAACGAGCCATATCAGCCCTATGAACCCAAATACCGGAACAACGATGCACTGAGTGAAGTTGAAAATGTGATCCTGCTCATCGGTGACGGAATGGGCCTTGCGCAGATCTTCTCCGGCCTGACTGCTAATCGTGGCAAGCTCAATCTGGCACAGTTTCTCAACATTGGTTTTTCCAAAACAAGCGCATCCGACACTTACATAACTGACTCAGCAGCAGGCGCAACCGCATTTGCGACGGGCAAGAAAACAAGAAACCGGGCAATTGGCGTTGACAGCAATTTCGTTGCCATTCCCAACCTTCCTGACAAGCTCAAACCGCTGGGTGTGAAAACGGGCCTCATTTCCGCAGGCAGCATTACCGATGCTACACCGGCTGCATTCTACGGCCATCAGCCTTACCGGGAAATGGAAAAAGAGATCGCGCGGGATTATCTTCGTTCATCCACAGATATCCTCGTCGGCGGCGGTCCGGCGCATTTTGTAAAGGAAAAAGTGGCTGATTCGCTGCGGTTAAAGGGCGTGCAGTTTTCTGAAAAGTGGGCGGATCTGGCGAATATGAAAGCACCTTTCGTATTGCTTGACGATGCAAAAACGAAGTCGGTTGCCAATGGAAGAGGCGAGTTCCTGATTCCGGCGTTTCAGAAAACCTTTGAGTCGCTGCATGCTGCAAACACCGGCACATTTATTATGGCCGAGGGCGCGCAGATCGACTATGGCGGTCATGCGAACATTGTTTCCTATGTCGTTACCGAAATGCTTGACTTCGATAAGCTGATCGGCGAAGCGATGCGAGTGGCTGACTCAAACGGCAAAACGCTGGTCATTGTCACGGCGGATCACGAAACGGGCGGACTTACACTGCTAGACGGAGACATTAAATCGGGTTATGTCGACGGGCATTTCAGCACCAATGACCACACGGGCATCATGGTGCCCGTTTTCGCATATGGTCCGCATTCGCTGGATTTTCGGGGCGTGTACGAGAATGCAGCGATACACGATAAAATCATGGCTATTTTTAACAAATACAGAAAGAAGTGAAATGACATTTTGACTACACATTTCACACAACTGGCTACATTTCCCCAACATTCGGCACCGAATTTTGTAAATCAAAAAACACCTGATTTATGGAAAACGGAATCGAAGGAAAAGTAATCGCAATCACAGGCGCCAGCAGCGGAATGGGCGAAGCAATGGCCGAATTGCTGACCAGCCGTGGCGCGAAGGTTGTGCTCGGTGCGCGGCGGGAGGATCTGCTTGCAGCCCTTACGGCGCGCATTCAGGCATCCAGAGGTAAGGCGGTGGCTTTAAAAATGGATGTTACCAAACGTCATGAAGTCGCCCAGCTGGCAGGTCTGGCTGTTAGCGAATTTGGACGGCTGGATGTAATGATTAACAATGCGGGAATCAGCCAGCTTCACCGCATGGAAGAGCTGGATGTGGATGGCTGGGAGCAAATGATCGATGTAAATCTGAAAGGCGTGCTGTATGGAATCGCTGCCGCGCTGCCCATTTTCAAAAGCCAGGGATCCGGGCACATTATCAACATTATTTCTACGGCGGGGATCAGCATTGTTCCTGCTATGGGCGTTTATGCGGGCACAAAAAATGCCGTCAGGACAATCAGCGAGGCATTAAGGCGCGAATCGGAAGGGCGCTGGCGCGTGACGGGAATTTCACCGGGTTTGGTAAAAACGCCTTTTGTAAGTAACATTAAGAACGAGAATATCAGGGACGCGATCCAACAGAAAGCGGACGAAATAGCGATCCCGGCAGAAGCAATTGCCCGTGCCGTTGCCTACGCCATAGAGCAACCCGACAATGTGGACGTGGGTGACATTGTCATCCGTCCGGCTGCGCAGGATTAAGGACTAGAACAAATTTTAGCTGCTGATAATGCGATGAAGGACGCGATGACAGAACCCGTGATTTTTGAGACAATCTCTGACTTAATGCAGCGGATCGATCTGCCGAAGCCGCTGCATCCGCACATTGCCTTGGCTAACTACGATCTTTCTAAGCCAAATTTGAATGATGCCGGGCGCCGTTATCTGCTGCGATTTTACAAAATAGCATTTAAAACAAGCTTCAAGGGAAAAACAAAATATGGGCCGGGCACGTACGATTTTCGGGAAGGCGGCCTGGCTTTTGTGGGGCCAAATCAGCTGGTGGAGCTTTCTGCTGATGAAGAGCAGCACGAAGGTTATGCGCTCTTTTTTCATCCTGATCTGCTTTTCCGCTATCCGCTCGGGAAGCATATCCAGCAGTTTGGTTTTTTCTCTTATGCGGTTTCTGAGGCTTTGTTCCTTTCTGAAAAGGAAAAGACCATCATCACTTCCATTTTCGAAGCCATTGACACGGAACTGAATAACAACATTGATCAATTTAGTCAGGATGTGCTTGTGTCGCAGATCGAGTTGCTGCTTAATCATTGCAACCGGTTCTATAACAGGCAGTTTTTGACACGCAATGTTGCGCATCATGACATTATCGTGCAGCTGAACAATTATCTGGCGCAGCGATTCAAGGAAGAACAAGCATTGATAAACGGTTTGCCGAGCCCGCAGGAAGTGGCGGATGAACTGGGCCTTTCGCAGCGATATTTATCAGACATGCTGAAATCACTGACCGGCCAAACGACGCAGCAGCACCTGCACCTCTGGCTTATCGACAAGGCGAAAGAACTGTTCAGTGCAGAATCGCTCAGCACCGCGGAGGTCGCTTATAAGCTTGGTTTTGAGCATCCGCAGTCTTTTAATAAACTTTTCAAACAGAAAACGGGAAGCTCACCAGCAGCATTCCGGCAAGCGCTTTACCAGAACTGACAGGCGAAAATTTACCAATCCGTGGGTGCTTTGCCGAATTTTCGCTTGAACGAATGGGAGAAATGGGAAAGACTTTCGAAGCCGAGGTCGAGGTAAATGGCTGATGGTTTCTTGTGCTTGGTTTCGATCAGATGGCGTGCTTCGGCAAGCCTTCTTTCTTGCAGCCATTGCCGCGGTGCCATGCCAAATGTCTTTTGAAAATCCCTTTTAAAACCAGCCAGACTTCTGCCGGTAAGGCGCGCAAACTTCTCGACGGGAATGTTGTAATGGAAGTTTTGCATCATGAACCGTTCGAGATCCATTTTGTATGGCTCCGAGAAATCAAACAAAAACTCCTGCAATTCGGGCATTGTGTAAAGCAGCAGGTGAACGGCTTCTTTCACTTTAAGCATGCCCATTGAGGTCGTTATCTGCTCGTTCGGATGGCGCACATAAGGAATGATCGACTGGAAAAAAGCGCGCAAAAAGTCGTTTCCAGGAATCAAAATATTGGTCGGGCCCGTGTATTTCTGCCCGGTTTCGATCTGTTCTTCAAGCGCGATCTGCCGCAGTAAATCCTCTTTCAGGCTGATCACAATGGTTTGATAATCCTCTCCATCCATTGGGATTTTAGTGATTTCGCCCAACTGGTTTTTTTGGATCAGCAGCATTTGTCCGGCGCCCATGGTGACGGTCTCGTGCGCGGTCTGCATGGAAAACTGTCCCGAAACCTGTAAAACGAGCGTGTTATGTTCAAGAAATGCCACTTTGTCCTTTCTCATGGTGGAGAGATAGGAGAAAAAAATGACACCGGGAATGATGTACAGTTGGATTGGTCACTTTGTAAATATAGAAAATGCGGGGCTGTTTTTAAGCCCCGCATTCGTTTTATCGCTGTAAATAGGTGCCGCCCAAAATAGCATCGGGGGCAAAATATGTGTCGAGTGCTTTGGCTTCTTCGGCAGTGAATTCAATCGACATCGCCTGGATATTTTCCGGCAGTCGCGACCTGCGGCTCATGCTCACCAGCGGCATTACCCGGTCGCCCTGCGCATTAACCCATGCAATGGCAAGCTGGGTTGGCGTGAAGCCTTTGTCTTTTGCCATTTGCTTCAACGGCTCAACTTTTTCAAGATTTTTAATGAGGTTATCGCCTTGGAAACGCGAAAAATGATTCAGATAATGGTCTGCTGGCAGAGGTGCTTTCAACTCACCGGTAAGCAACCCTTCGCCCGTATTTGCAAATGCCACAACCGCAATGCCCAGCTCTTTTGCAGTCGGAAGCAAATCGCTTTCAATCCCGCGATCAGCCAGTGAATAGCCATATTCGAGAGCGCTGACCGGATACACATCATTTGCCTGACGCAATTGTTCCGCATTGATTTCGGAAACGCCCAGATAGCGAACCTTTCCTTCTTTGATCAGATCCGCCACGGTGCCAATGACATCTTCCAGCGGCACACTGCCGTCCAGCCGCGAAGGCTGGTAAAGATCGATGGTTTCCACGCCGAGACGCGTCAGTGAATAATTGATAAAGTTTTTGATCGCGATCGGGCGCAGGTCCATGCCCAGCCAGTGGCCATTATGAAATATAGCGCCGAATTTGACACTGATAAAAGCGTCGTCGCGTCTGCCCTTAATCGCCTTGCCCACAAGCATTTCATTGTGTCCAGCTCCGTAGAAGTCGCCCGTGTTCAGGAAGTTAATGCCATTATCCAGCGCCATTTGAATGGTTGCTATGCTTTCACTTTCGTCATTTGCCTTGCTTCCCCAAACGGAGGACATGCGCATGCAGCCCAATCCAAGTTTGGAAACGAGCGGGCCGTTATTGCCAAGATTTATTTTTGCGATCGTTGTCATGTTGATTTTTTTTATGATTTACGATACAAAGATCGCCGCCAGCGGCTTCCGCCGATTTCACCCACGGCTCAAATAACTTGTCTGTACGGATCAGGTTTTCATTTGTATGTTTTGCCAACTGTGTCCATCTTCACATCGTGATTGGTAAAAGTGGCGAAGTAGTAATATTTGCCTTTATAATGATGCAGTTATGCCGCCCTAAGCCCCGACAAGCTTGTCGCGTAGGATCCTTTTCCGGTAATCTGCGGGGGAGGTGCCGGCGAATTTGCTGAATAGCCTGATAAAATATTTGTAATCGTCATAACCGAGCTGGAATGCAATCTCTTTCACCGTGTTGGTCGTGTATAGCAGCTGGCGCTGTGCTTCCCGAAAAACTTCCTGCTGGATAAACCACGTGGACGAAAATCC
Organism: Dyadobacter sp. AC419; assembly: GCF_979253085.1. NCBI lineage: Bacteria > Pseudomonadati > Bacteroidota > Cytophagia > Cytophagales > Spirosomataceae > Dyadobacter > Dyadobacter sp. AC419. The sequence continues at coordinate 65,758 of NZ_CEEDCD010000004.1, forward strand.
GGTGATCGATTTTACCGTATCGTTTAAATAGCTGACGGTCATGTTCATTTGAAATGCATAATCCGCAGGCTTTTTCAATGTCCGGAAGTTTTCCTTCACCAATTGATTAAAACGGCTTGCTATCTCAACACTGCGCGACGAATGCGCCAGAATCCGGTCATTTTCCTGATGCTGGAAAATATCGACAGCCTTGTGAAACAATGCATTCAGCAGGTTGCCGATCAGCTGTTCCTGGAAATTGCCGGACTTTCCATCGGTTAATGTTTCATTCAGTAAATGAAAAATTGTAGCAAACCATTTCTTATCGGCCTCGTCCAAATGGAGCAGTGCAATGTTAGCAAGCGAATTTTCGATGATCATGCGGGCATGCTGATCAATATATCTGGCTTCAAATGCAACCATCCAACCCGAAATTTCTGACGCCAGCTGCAAGTCATGCACTTGTCCGGGACAGGACAACAGCAGCGCAGGTTTGTTCAGATCCAATGTGTGAAAATCGACATTCACATTTGCATAGCCGCTTTCGAGCAAAAAGCAGCAGTAATGGTCGTGGCGATGCGGAATCATCACCCTGTCGGACACATGCGTGAGTCTGTTCATGTCTGATATCTGAGCGATTTCTACGCCAGCCAGGCCTTGCTCCAGATGCCGGATCTGTATTTCTTTATTTGCCATTCCGTTTTTCAGGACCAAAATCCATAGCCGTACACTTTGGCGTGCACCGCTGGATTTGCTTTCAATTTTCTTCTGAGTGCACGCATCATGGGCACGTTCCCTGCAATATAGATCGAATTGTATTGATTCAAATCTTTGCGGTCGCACCATTGTTCCAACAATGCGATTCCTGCATTGCCGTGTCCGGTGATGAACTCAAATTCGGGATTTTCTTCCTTTAATGTATCGGGAATCCGACAAACTTCCGGCAGCAGAACGGCCACGTCCATGGGATGCTCACTGTGGTCGGTCAATTGCTTCAATGCCAGGAAGTGCCCGAGCGCGCTTCCCGTCCGCGAGGCACAAAACCCCGCCCATTGACGAGGGAAGCGCTGCGGCATGTGCCGCTCCAAACGAAATCTCATCTCCGGGCTGCAACCGCTTTACCCAGCGACTTCCCGCCCCATTATGACCCGCTTCAATGAACATCGTGCACACATTGGTTTCCGAATTCCAGAGCGCAGGCGTATAATCGCGGTATTCCAGCGCATCGACTTTGCATTTCAACCGCTTGATCGTATCCCAGCCTTCCATATTCGTTGTGTGGAGGTGCAGATCGACCTCGTACATTGTTCCGGGATGCCATGCTCTCACGGCCAGCACCGTGGCCGGGCTGAGCATCATTTCCAATAATCCCGAGGCTGCTTTCTTTAATATATTAACCATTTTACCTTCTCTTTTTTGACAAAGGTAAAATGAGAGAATATGTCATTTGTCCAACAAAAAGCGGTAAGAGGTGGACGAATGGCAGGTGTTGTATAATGTTGCGTTTAAATGAGCAAGTCTTAAAAGTTATTGGGGGCAGCGCATTTTTTCCAATATTCGATCATTACTTTGATCGTATCCTTGATTTCCTCGAAAGTGCCTGGCTTTACAAAAAAACCTTGTGCGGACGTGCTATACGCTTCTATAACAGCCTGTTGATTAATGGCCGTAGTAAAGTAAACGTAAGGAATGCATTTGAGGCTAAGCTCCTCATCGACCTGCATTTTCCTTCTCAGTTCCAGGCCACTTAACTGCGGCAGGTTTACATCGGAGATGATAATAAATGGTCGGTCTGGTGTTGCATGAAGAAATTCGAGTGCCTTCACACCATCCGAGAAATATATCCGCTTGTTCGTATAGTCAAGCTCATTAAATACTTCCTCTAATATAAACTGATCGTCGAGATCGTCTTCTATGATGATTATTGCGCCATTCTTGTCCATGCTGATTTGAGGTTTTGCAAAATGCCTGTAAAAACAATGCCAGTCGAGCTTTTCTCTCTGCAGGCATGAAAATTTAACCAATATAGAAAATCGATAGATTAAACTTAAAGGAAAATATCATGGCAAATACAGTTGTAGGAATTTTTGAATATGAAGCAGATGGGCAAAATGCTCAAAATTATTTGTTGGCAAATGGTTTTGCTGATGGAAATGTCGATATCAAAATTGCTACTTATAAAACAGAAGCAGACGCATCCGAGGCTCACCACGAGGATGAAGACATATTCGAACGCATAGGCCATTTTTTCCGTGATCTTTTTGATGGAGATGAAGAGGAAACAACGCGCTATGCCGAGGCAGGAAGACGCGGAACGATTGTAACCGTGCATGCCGCCACCGTCGAAGAAGCACATCAGGCAGCAGCGATTCTTGACGAATATGGAGCAGTAGATGTTCGCGGAAACGATGCATTGCGCGTAGACACTGATGAATTGAGAAATGAAGCTGTCCGTACGAAAAGCCGCATTGTAGGGCGCCCGATCCAGGAGAGCTTCCGCCTGCGTCAGACCGAATATTTTACGGATACGGAAAGATCGAGAAGATCCGGGCTTGATTTATAACAGGCTCATTTGATACATACAATTTTAGCAACCAGGTCGTTACGGCCTGGTTGTTTCTGTTTTATGGCCATCCTAATGCGTATGCAGGCGTTTCATGATGTCTTGGAATGAAAAAATTTTATTTTGTTTTATATATAAAATAATTATATATAATTGCATTTAAAATAGTTTCAAACCAACACCTTATTCGAACCTATGCTTACACATTATCTTACACTCTCTTTACGGCGCTTGTGGCGGCAGCGACAGGTGAATCTGATCCGCATACTCAGCCTGGCGCTGGGAATGGCGAGCGGATTGATCATTTTTCTGGTCGTCAATTACATGTTCAGCTTCGACCGCCATCATCCGCATATGGACCGGTCGTTCTGGGTTGTGACGGATATCAAGCGCGAGCAGCTGATGCAGACCGACGCCGCACCGCGACCGCTCGCCGAAGTGCTCCGCCGTGACTATCCGTTTGTGGAAAGTGCGACCCGCCTCGAAACTGTTTTCGGGCGCTCGATCAGTGTTCCCGATGGTAAAAACAGGCAGGTGAAAAAATTCAATGAAGCTCGGAATGTGTGCTTTGCGGAGCCGCAATATTTCAACCATTTTTTGGTAGAGTGGGTGACAGGCAATCCGGAAACTGCCCTGAACATGCCCAACACAATCGTCATTAGCGAGCGTTATGCAGAGAAATATTTTGCCAATGCTGATCCGGTCGGCCGAACATTGCGGCTTGACAACCAAGCCAACCTGACCGTCACGGGCGTGATCAAAAATCCGCCTGCCAACACGCAGCTCCGTTATGATGCATTGATTTCGTATGCCACCATTCCGGTGTTGAAACAAAGCGGCGCCATGGACGATTGGGAAGGTCTGCAAAGCATGTGTTTTGTGCTGTTGCGCGAGGGCGCAGCTCCTGCACAGCTCGCAAGCACGCTGGACGCGATCCGGAAAAAGTATTTGTCCGCGGAAAAAGCAACGCAATTCGCCTACCAGCATTTACCGCTTGCCGAGCTGAACCACGAGCGAAGCGGCATGGCGCCGCGTCCGGTTTTATATGCACTGACTGCGATTGGCATATTACTGGTTTTGGCTGCCTGCATTAACTACATTAACCTTGCGACGGCGCAGGCATTGCAACGCGCGCGGGAAGTGGGCGTGCGTAAGGTTGTGGGCAGTAATCAATGGCAACTGATCCGTCAATTCGTTCTGGAAACGGCCATTCTGACATTTGTTGCGGTGGTGATCGCACTAATGCTGACCCAGCTGACGATGCCGCTCATTAACCAGACGCTTGCCACACAAGTGGATATGCTGCACCCCGCGATCTCGATCCTGGATATTTTGAATCGGACCAGCATTGGATGGTTTGTTACGCTTGTTATGGGTGTTATTTTACTTTCAGGTTTGTATCCTGCATGGGTTTTGTCCCGTTTCAATCCGACCCAAGCGCTTACAGGTCAGCTTACTACGCAGACAGTTGGAGGCTTCACCATTCGCCGCACTTTGATTACAGGGCAGTTTGTTTTGTCGCAACTGTTTCTGATCATTGTGCTCGTGATCACCGCCCAGCTGCGGCATATGCAAAAGGTTGACTGGGGTTTCAAACACGATAACATGCTGACGGTCTGGCTTTCTCCGCCCAATCCGGTCCCTTATGACCAGCTGCGTCAAAGCTGGATGCAATTGCCTGGCGTTGAAAAAGTGACTTATGGCAGCGATCCGCCAGCTTCGCCTTACAACCGTCCTACGCCTTTCAGCTATCATATTTTGTCAAAGCCAGAGCCGTTCGAAACGCGGCTGCGCGCTGCTGATGAACATTATCTGTCCACATTCGGATTATCGCTTGTGGCAGGCCGGAACTTTCGTTCTACGGATACAACGGCGCAGGAAGCACTTGTAAATGAGTCGCTTGTGCGGCAGCTGGGCGTTTCGCCTGTGAGTGCTGTGGTGGGAAAGCATATGCGGGTGAAAGAGTCCGATCGCATCATTGTGGGTGTTGTGAAAGATTTTCGCAGCGGTGATCTGCACCAGCCCATCGTGCCCGTCACCATTGTGCATGACCTTGGACACACCAATATGGCTGTGATCACCTTATCGCCCGCATCACCGCAATCCACATTGAAAGCCATTGAACAGACCTGGGACGAAGCGCTGCCCGACCGCGTATTCAAGGCGGATCGCGTTGACAATTTACTCAATTCATTTTTTCAAATGGAGCGCTTACTGGCTGGATTTGTACAGGCCTTTGCGCTCATCGCCATGGCCATGAGCTGCATCGGGCTTTACGGTCTGGTAACGTTCATGGCAACAGGCCGGGCCAAGGAAATTGGTGTTCGGCGCGTGCTCGGTGCGCGTACGCAACAATTGCTGTGGCTTTTCGGTAAGGAATTCAGCAGGCTGATCGTCTTTGGATTTCTGATCGCCGCGCCATTGGGCTGGTGGCTGACCAGCAGCTGGTTACAGCAATATACACACCGCATTTCGTCAAGCGCGTGGCTCATTGCAGCCACATTATTCCTGACCATCCTGATCACCGCTTTAACCGTTTTAGGTCATGCATTGAAAGCAGCAGTTGCCAACCCGGTAAAATATTTGCGGGCGGAATAGTCGGCGCATCTGCGCTGCATATTTTTAGTAATCAATTGGTTTTTTAGAGATGTACAACGTGCCGCGGAAGTCATTCTTATCGCACGCTTGTGCATCTTCTTTTTCATTACAAAGCGGCGCAGAGCCAGAAATATAAAGTCTGGATTGCTGGGCGGGTTGCATATCGGTTGCCAGGATCATTGCCGTTCATCTCTTGCGTATCGAGTGTGAAAAGTGTGTCGTGTCTCATGCAGTTACCGACGGAATACTTAAATCTTTCTACAATTTTTCCTGGCTAATTATATGTAGCTTACTCTGGATTTACCGTTGAATCGTGACCCGATGGTTTTCCTGATTGCTCAAATGACATTTCTACCCACCTCTTTTGGAACGCAGTCGATGTGTGAATCGACATTATAGTGATGAAAAAGCGATTTTTCCGGCCGGCGTTGACCAGTTTTCTTGTAACGATTCTAATATGCCTGTCGCTGTTATGGAGTTTTACATCTTGCGAGAAATCACGAAATGTTGATCAGGAAAAACAGTTGAAATCCCTGATCGACAGCCTTGATCGCACATCCCGCAAAATCGGCAGTAAAAATGCCATTCGAAAGCTGGATTCACTCATGGCAACTTTTGATGTGCCGGGCTTACAGGAACGTGTTCAGTATTATAAATTTATGAAGGTGCTCAGTCACCGCGACTCCACATTGGAACGCAACGGGCTTATGTACACCGACAGCCTGCTCCAGTTGTTTTCTTCCCATGCAATCCGCGAGCAATATCCGATCGATTACTCCAAAGCCTTGCTTCTGAAAGGGGATGATTTGTTAAAGCAAAAAGAATTTTACCGCGCTTACCGGAATTATTACGATGGGAAAGCCTTCTTGACAAACCTGGGCGAAATCTGCGAATGTGCGCGTTACAGCAGCCGCATTGCCATGATTTCTTACAGAGAGCAAAATTACCTTCAGGCCATCGCATACTGGAAACAAGAACTGAAAGAACTGGCTGAATGTCGTGATAAGGAAAGTTTTCAGCTTCAATTTATTGAAAAACAGGGTGGTATGCGGAACATTGGCATCGCCCACCTCCATCGCAATGAGCCGGATACTGCATTGGTTTATTTTCGTCAGGCTCAAAATTTTATCGAAAAGCATGCAGCCGAATTTCCCCGCGAACAAAATTTCATCAAGTTTGCCCGGCTTGTTATTGTGAAAAATCAGGCGGAGGCATATGTCCTTAAAGGCCAGCATGCGGTTGCGGAAAGGATGCTGAAAAAATGCCTTGTACATGATGTGGAAGTGGAATGGTCTATTGATGTAGAACTGCAATCGCGCCAGATTTTAACGAAACTTTACATTGACACAAAGCAATATGCGAAAGCGGCGGAACAATTGGCCATTCTGAGAAAGATGCCTATGGTGCCCGGCAGCGAGCCAAGCGCTTTGGATCAGTTTCGGGCGCAGATTTTGTTCGGTCAAGGCCAATACGAGGAGGCCGGGAAGCTGTTTAACGCCAATCTGGAAAGCGCGCGTTTACGTCAGTTGAAGGCGAATGCGGAAAACAAAAGCGACGTCGGGCAGCTTTTGCAACAGATCCGGGGTGAACATGAATTGGAACTGGATGACAAAAAATTTGAGCGGCAAACATTGATCCTGAAATTTGCCATCGTCATTTTGATAACGCTTTGCATTATCATTTACCTGATCTGGCGAAATGCCAAAAAGCGTGCGGCGAATTTGCGGGCTGTTACCGCATTAAACCGGATCATTACACAAAGGAACATTGTGCTGCAGGACACGGTAAATGCTTTGGAACAGGCGGAAACCGAGAATGAAGCCGTCCTGAAAATCGTTGCGCACGACCTGCGAAATCCCATCGCAGCGATGATTTCAGCCTCTCAGCTCGTGCTTTGGGACCAGGATCCATCCGACGAGCAGGCCGAAATGCTTGCGGCGATCAAGCATTCAGGTGACAAAGCCAATGCATTGATCAGCCAGATATTACAATCCAATCCGGACCGGAATAAGATCCTGAAAACGGACGTCGCGCTGGAAGAAATCGTGCAGTCCTGCATTGATATGCTGAGTTACAAAGCCGCCGAAAAGCAACAGACGCTCGATTATAAGTTCGAACGCGCTATGGTGCCGGTTGACAGGGAAAAAATCTGGCGTGTGTTCAGCAACCTGCTGAGTAACGCAATCAAATTCTCACCGGCGGGGAGCACGATCTGGGTCAACATGGAAGGTCAGAAAGGCCAGGTGCTGCTTTCGGTTAAAGACAAGGGCATAGGCATTCCGGAAAGTCTGAAAGATCAGATATTTCTCCCGCTGAACAACGCCAAAAGATCCGGAACATCGGGTGAACAATCCTTCGGCATCGGGCTTTCCATATGCAAACAAATTGTGGAAGCACATGGTGGAAGAATTTGGTTTGAAGCCGTCGAGGGAGGCGGGACGATATTTTTTGTTGAATTGCCTACACTACAGATTACTCGCTCCGCAGCGATTTCACCGGGTTCGTTATCGCTGCTTTAAAACTTTGGAAGCCCACGGTCAGCACGGCAATGCAGATCACGAGCCCGGCCGCGGCTGCAAACATCCACCATGTAATGTCGGTTTGATAGGCAAAATCTTGCAGCCACTCATTCATTAAATAACCGGCGATAGGGCAGGCGATCAGAATTGAAATGATAACCAATCGCAGAAAATCTTTGGAAACCAGTACCAGGATTCCGGCAACGCTGGCACCCAGCACCTTTCTGACACCGATTTCTTTGGTGCGCTGCTCTGTCATGAAACTAGCCAATCCAAACAACCCGAGGCAAGCAATGAAGATCGCAAGCATGGATGCGAGCGCGAAAACCTGACTGTATTGACGCTCGGTGTTGTATTGCTCGTTGTATTTTTGGTCTGCAAAATAATATTCGAAAGGATTGCCCGGATATGCAGCTTTGTAAAGACTTTCCAGTTCTTTCAATTGCCTTTGCATATCAGCCGTGGAAATTTCAAGCACGAGTCTTCCGCCCGATCGTCGCGGCATGAAGATCATCGGGTCAATGGCTTTTTGCAACCCCTGGTGATTATAATCCTTTACAACCCCAACAATTTCATAAGGCTGACCCCAGTTAATGATTGCCCCCGCAGCCTTTTGAGGCGATTCAAAACCCAGCTGCCGAGCAGCAGATTCATTAATCATCAGTTTCTTGCTTTTTTCCCACGCTTGCTCAGTTTCTTGCACCGTGAAATTCCGGCCTGCAACCAGGCCTATGTCAAATACTTTCAGATAACGCTCATCAATGATGCCCATGGCATAGCTCTTTTTTGAATTATCCGGCTCATCGCCCTGCCTGACAATGCCGGCAGCAGTAAATGAGTAATAATTGCCCGGCACAATGCCCGTATGCGAAAGATTTTTAATGTAAGGCAGAGCCGTGATCTGATCGTCAAGGAGGGTGGAGCTGGCCCCCAGCGCTTTTTCGTCACCCAGCTGCGGACCATTGATGACCAGACGCTGATCCGCCTTGAAACCCAGGTCCTTGGTTTGCATGAATTGGAGTTGCTTATAAAGCACCAATGTTGAAATGATTAAAATCACAGAGACGCTGAATTGCATGACAACCAGCACTTTGCGAAGCCAGTTGTCTTTTCCTGAGCTTTGTTTCAACCCTGAGCTGCCCTTTAAAATCTCGATGGGTTGCAACGAAGTGACCGAAAACGCAACGTAACTGCCCGAAAGTATCGCACCCAGAATCAACAAAACCGCTGCTGCGATCGAGCTTGGGTCGGAAGCTAATCCTTGCAGTGAGAAATTCTTTTGGGTAAAGTCGTTAAAGCTCTTTTGTACAACCATTACCAGCACAATTGCGAAAGTAAAACCAATGACATTCAGTATAAAAGATTCGCCCAAAAACTGATAAATAAGCTGAAACCGCCCTGCACCCACGACTTTCCTAACCCCAACTTCCTTGGCGCGTTTGAGTGAAGCAGCTGTGGAAAGATTGATGTAATTGAACCAGGCGATGATCAAAATCAGGACAGCAATGCCGCTGAGCAGATATACAAAAGACAAGCTGCCGCTGGTTTCATAGGTGTCGTCCATGGATGAGCCGAGGTGCATATCGGCCAGCGGTTGTAACACAAATTTGCTGTTGTCACTTGGATCAAGTTTTTTTCGCAGCACATTAACCTTCGTTTCCAGCGTTGCAGGACTGCTTTTTTCGGTTAGCTGGAAGAAATTGGTTACATAAGAACCGTCAAAACCATCGAGCCGTGCCCAGCCATTGCCGTTGAGGTTTGCGGGATTTGCCAATGTTTGCAGCGAGAAAATTGCGTCGAATTCAATGTCTGAATTTTCGGGCATGTCCTCGTAAACCGCGGTTACCGTATAAAGTGTTTTGCCAAACTGATTATTCAGCACGAGCGTTTTACCCAGCGCTTTATCTGTGCCGAAATATTTTACAGCCCGGTCAGCCGAAATCGCGACCGTGTTGGTTTCCAAAATGGCCGATTGCGCATTGCCGGCAACCAGCGGGAATGTGAATAATGTGAAAAAACTCCCATCCGCATAGGCAAGCCGATCTTCCCGGAATGTTTCCAGCTTGGCGCTTTTTCCAGCATTTTCAATGGTGATGATCCCGTTGGCTGAACCTTCGGCAACCCGGCAATATGCTTTTACTTCATTAAATTCTTTCTGGACCAAAGGAGCAATAGCGGGTGCCATTTGGACAAAAACATCGCCCGTAGGACGCACGTCCAGCATGCGGTGCAGCGTAGGCAGGTTTTTGTGAAATTGATTCACGCTCCTTTCAAAAGCCACATATTCAAAGATCAGGATGAAAGCGGCAATGCCAAGAGCCAGTCCGGACACATTGATCATGGAAAACAACCTGTTCTTACGCAGGCTGCGAATTGCAATTTTCAGGTAGGATTGGAACATGGCCGGGGTTGCTTTTTGGTAAAATGGGATATATATACGTTACAACTATTCAATTTAACATTTCACCATCGCTGTTCTTCCCCGTGAGAAGGTTTGCAATCACTTTTGCAAAAACAATCAGCCATGAAAAGCACATTCGGATTAATTATTATTGCATCTTGTCTATCATTCGCCGCGGCCAATGCACAGGATTCTGCACGCTATCAGCTCAGGCTCTCGATTCCGATCATCGACATGCCTCAAAACAAAGATATACCATATCGCTATCCTTCCATGCACCAGGCACAGGAATTCTCAGCAGACCTGTACGAGCTTGGTTATCTGGGAATTGAAGGGCTGGGAAACGCCCTCTTTAAGCCAAAAAGAAAGCATTATACCCCAGGCAGAAAAGCGGTTAATTTCGGTTTCAAATATCTGGCAAGTCTGGGATTTGCAAAATATGGAAGTGAATTGCCCATTCCGCTGGGCGTGTGGGCGCACGAAGAGTTTCACCGGTCGGTGCTGGGCGTAAATGGCATGAATTCTAAAAACGGAAACTGGTTTCCGCATCGCTGGGACGGCACGGTTTACGGCATAAGTGATCAGGAACTGGCGACGCTCAAATCGAAGGATCCGAATGCATTGCTTTATGCTTATGTCGCGGGTGTGCAAGCGGAAGTTTCACTGAACAGGAAAATCGCTGTCCAGGATTTTTACAAAAAGCGAACATTACCGAAGAATGCTTTGCTGCTTTATAATGCATGGTATGTGTGGGATTATTTCAAATTCTCGACCAGTCCGCAGAGTGATTCTGTGGCGGTATGGGCTTCAAAAAATGAAAATCCGGACCCTAGAGAACGTGATTTTGCCGGTGCAGATTTGACAGCCTGGGTCTTTGACATGTTTGATCCAGAAAAGCCTTATAATGAGCGTGATGCATTCGAGAATGGAGCAGGCGTCAGCCGCAGAATTGGTTTCTCACAACTTTCAGCAGCGGGGAAGGATTATTTGGTTAAACAAAAGCAACTGGCGTTGCTGAACTTTGTGAATCCGGCGATATTTTTTATTAATCGCATTCCAATTGGCCAACATTCGTCCTTCAATTTCTTCCTGCAATATGCTCCGACGCATTTTGGAAATGATATCGCGTTGCTTTTACCGGTTCAACTTCGGGATTCCGACTTTCTGCTTGGTTTCCACCAATATAACAATTACAAATCGACTGGATATGGACTGGAAATGGGTGTTTACAATCGCAAATTATCCAAGCGTCTGCAAACGGATCTGCTGCTGAATGTATGGAACCAGCCTGAAAAATTTTATGGAAATGATAAATCCAATGGAGGTGTATTACAGCTTGATTTTCGATTTCATGTGGCAGGAAATCTCTCAGTTTCAGCTTCTTTAACGGGTAAAACCAAAGGATGGCAGATGGGCAGCCCTTATCTGAAATCAAACGTTTCTGCGCGGGCTGGGTTGGCTTATGCATTGAAAAAGCGAGACTAAAACATTGACCACATTAAACTTTACAACCTTGGAAGAACTGTTGAAAATTGGATCGCGGGCGCTTAGGAAGGCTGCGCTGAATGAAGAAGCAAAGGAATATATTTTGAATGATCAAACCCTTTTTGGCACATTAAAGCGGGCGGCTAGCCGATATATCGCCGGCGAGACATTGCCTGAGGCGGTTGCGCTTGTAAAGGCACAAAATGAGATTGGTTATAAATGTTCGCTGGAATTTATCGGAGAAAGCACCCGGACAGAGCGGGAGGCAATGGAAGCGACTCAGGAATTTTTGCAGATCTGCAAAGCGATTGAAACGCAATGCCTCAATGCGACCGTGTCACTGGATTTGTCCCACATTGGACTGTCGCTTTCTCCCGAACTGGCATTGCATCATTTGGACATGATTTGCACAAAAGCGGCGGAATGTGATACGGAAATCATTATCAGCGCAGAGGGCACGGACCGGACCGATGCAATTTTGAAAGCATATGAAGAGACTGCGAAAAAGCATGAAAATGTCTCCATAACGCTTCAAGCTTATCTTCATCGGACAAAGGACGACTTCCAGCAAATGATCCGAAACAAAGGCCGAATCCGGATCGTAAAAGGCGCATTTGAAACCGAAAAAGGCCTTTCAATGCCAAGAGGAAAACACCTCGACGACGCTTATCTGAGCTATATCGACCAATTATTATCCGGCAAACATGCATGTTCAATCGCCACGCACGATCCCCACATTCAGCAAGAGGCAAAGCGGCTCATCGATTTTTACCATCCACAATCCGGCTCATACGAATTTGAAAGTCTCTACGGCATTCAGAATGAACGGCTTGCCAAGCTCAAAGCCGATGGTTATGCCACGAAACTTTACTTCGTTTATGGTAAAGAATGGTATTTATATCTCTGCAACCGCATCGCCGAATTCCCGTTGAACATCTTTCTGGCATTGCAGGATATTGTTGGGGGTGATGGTCGTTGATTTTAATTTTTTTCTTCTGTCATTTTTTATATACTTTTAAATGTTCATACATATGAACATATTTACGGATTGAAACAATGTTAATCTTCGCCGGATGAAATTACGCTACTGGGTTAATTTTGGTGCTTTGCTATTTTTGACGGGCCTAACGGCTTGTGGTGGTGGAGAGTCGTCCGGGGGAAAGGGGGCAGGGGAAGAGGTCGAAGTTGATGAAAACGATTTTACAGCTGAACCGGCGGCGGAATGGACGGATTTGTTCGTACGCAAATCGGGCTGGTTTGGCGGGGACGGGATCTTTGCGATTCCGTTTTCCGGGAATGACTCGGAGAAAAGCGACAGCCTTATTTTTCTGTTCAGCGACACCATTATTGGTGAGATTGAAGGCGATACATTGAAGCCGGGTATGGTGATGATCAATAATTCGGTGGCTGTTTTGAAGGGCAAAAAGCCGGATTCTTCAAATATAGCTTTCAAGATGGCGCGTGACGGGAAGGATTACAGAGCCACATTTATCCTCAAGACTGACAAGCCGAACAAAGACACTTATTACTGGTTGGGCGATGGGTTTGTCAATCCGGATGCGGGAAAAGACTTATTTGTTTTTGCCTATAAAATTACCAACACATACGATAAATCGCCATTTCCGTTCAAAGAGACGGGAAATGCATTGATCCGGGTTCCGGCGAACAGTCCTTTTCCGTATGCCAATCAGCAGCAGTCGGAACTTCCTTTTAACGATTACAATAAGCCGGAAGAGACGATTTCCTTCGGTGCAGCAGTTTTCAACAACAACAAATCTGCCGGTGAGCCCGACGCGGATGGCTTTGTCTACGTGTATGGCATTAAGGGTAAAAACAAACAGCTGATCGCTGCCCGCGTAAAATCTGACCGGGTCGAAGCATTTAAGGAATGGACATTTTGGGATGGAAATGGCTGGGCAAAAGATGTGAAATCAGCGGCGGCAGTAAGCGATTCTGTTTCCAATGAACTCAGTGTAAGCCGACTTTCAAAAGAAAAATATGCATTGGTGTATCAGTTAGGCAGTATTTTTCCGGAAATATGCCTGCAAGTGGGGCCTACGCCAGTTGGGCCGTTCGGTCCGCGCATTGTGCTGTATAAAACCACCAATGACATTCAGGACCCGGACTTGTTTACTTATAATGCCAAGGCCCATCCTGCATTGTCTGCGCCCGGCGAGCTGCTGATATCTTATAATGTGAACAGCTTCAAGTTTATGGAAGTGATTCAGAAAAAGCCTGATCTTTATCGTCCGCGGTTTGTTAGGGTCAAATTCAAAAAACAATCGTCCCATACAAACCATTGAGCATGACAATCGAACAAACTGATGCGCTAACTGCGAAGAAAAGAATGCCTTACATTATACTCATCACGAGTGTTGCGGCATTTGGCGGGTTTCTTTTTGGCTATGATACGGCGGTTATCGCCGGTGCCATCGGTTATCTTCAGGTCAAGTTTAACCTTTCACCTTTAATGGTCGGCTGGGCTGCCAGCAGCGCGATATGGGGTTGCGTATTAGGCGCGATGTCAGCCGGTTATCTCAGCGATCGCTTTGGCAGAAAAGCCGTTTTGATTGGCACGGCGGTGCTTTTTGCCTTGCCGGCTTACGGTTCAGCTGTCGTAAATGATCTCACCAGTTTTATCATCATGCGACTTCTGGGAGGCGTTGGCGTGGGAGCCGCGTCGATGCTTTGTCCGATGTATATTTCGGAGATTGCACCTTCGCATTTGCGCGGGCGTTTGGTGACGCTTTATCAGTTGGCCATTGTGCTCGGAATCAACATTATATACGTGATTAATTTGAAGATCAGTCAGGCAGGTGACGAGGCCTGGAGCATTGAATATGGGTGGCGTTATATGCTGGGTTCGGAAGTGATTCCTGCTGTGGTTTTCTTCGTCCTGCTGTTTTTTGTGCCCGAAAGTCCGCGCTGGCTCGCGGCGCGTTCAAAGGACAATGCGGCGAAAAAGATTTTGGAAAAAATAAATGGCAAAGTGATCGCTAACGGGATCTTTCAAGAAATAGCAAACAGCCTGAAAGACGAGAAAGGCAGCCTTGGTGACCTGCTAAGCATCAAGTTACGGAAGCCGCTGCTGATCGGCGTCGTGCTCTCTTTATTTTCACAGATTACGGGCATTAATGCAGTCATTTATTACGCGCCGGAAATATTTAAAAGCATTGGTTTTGGTGCAGAATCGGCCTTTACACAAACGATAATCATCGGCATTGTCAACATGCTTTTCACGCTCGTCGCCATCTGGCTTATCGATAAGGCGGGTCGCAGAAGCCTCCTGATATGGGGCATCGCGGGCATGATCATTTGCCTTTTCGCGACAGGAATCTGCTTTCATTTTCATTTTGATCAAGGGCCCTGGCTGCTGATTTTTATCCTGGGTTACATTGCCAGTTTTGCGGTTTCACTTGGGCCCATTCCGTGGGTTTTGATGTCAGAAATTTTTCCAACCAAGATCCGGGGCATTGCTATGTCGCTGGCCACATTGGTTTTATGGTTGGGCGTTGTGGCGATCACGCAACTCACACCCTATTTTCTCACCCGATTTGGCGGAGCGACGACATTCTGGATTTTCATGGTGAATGCCATCATTATCTGGATTTTTACGATCAGGTCGATCCCCGAAACGAAGAACAGGACGCTTGAAGAAATTGAAAAAAGCTGGTGAATTTGAAAGCGTTATGAAAGAGATATTCATAGGAGTTGATTTTGGAGGAACAAGAATCAAAATCGGACTTATTTTTGAAGGGAATATATTGATTGACAGTAATATAGAAGCCGGTTCGGACCAGACATTTGAGCAACGACTGGCTGATATTGCGGTGGAAATGAAGCTTTTGCTTGCTAGCGGTTCTTACAAACTTAGGGGCATCGGCTTCGCATTTCCAGGCATAGTCAACTTTCATACGAGCCGGATTCTGTCGAAATATGTCAAATATCCGGGAGCTGAAAATGTGGATATTAATGCGTGGGCAGCAGCAAATTTTGGTGTTCCGGTGGCGGTTGAGAACGATGCGCGCGCAGCCCTGATCGGGGAGTGGAAACATGGAGCCGGGGCCGGGAGCAGCGATCTGGTGCTGGTTACGCTGGGAACCGGAGTGGGCACGGGCGTTTTGATCAATGGCGAGCCGTTGCGCGGCAAGAACTTCATTGGCGGCAATCTCGGCGGACATTCGACCATTAATCTGGATGGAGCCATTTGCAATTGCGGCAATGTGGGCTGCGTCGAAAGTGAAAGCTCAACGTGGGCTCTTACAGCATTGGCGCTAAAATCTCCGGAGTTTGCAACGAGTAAACTTGCGGATTTTGAGACAATTGATTTTAAAAATCTCTTCGAAATGGCAGAAACAGGTGATATGCTGGCCGTGAAATTGAAAGAGCGTTGTCTCCGCGTGTGGTCGTTGTGTGTCATTAATCTGATTCACGCCTATGACCCGGAAAAGGTCATTTTTGGTGGCGGGATCATGAAAAGCAGCCACATTATTTTGCCTTATATCAAAGAAATGATTGATAAACATGCCTGGATAAATGCTGCAAATGTGGAGCTGGTTGTTGCAAAACAGCCTGAACACGCAGGCATATTGGGCGCTTATGAATTAATAAAACAGAAATTAAATTGACGATGCATTCCAGTTACGACAAGTTTCCATTTATAGAGATCAGCAAATCTTCTGACCCGTGTTTTGTGGGCTGGGAGCGCATTTTTTCTGAGCTGAATCAGCATATACAATCCGTGCAACGGACCAAAACGGTCATCTGTATTGACCTATATCATGGCGTCGATGTCGCTGAAATGCTGCACGTGATAAAGGGAAATTTGAATCCGACTGCTCTTTTCGACACCCATGCTTGCCTCAAAAGTCCGGCTCAAATTCGCGAAATGGTCTATCCGTTTGTTACAAGCGATCCGATTTTCGGGAAAATGAATGACCTGCAAATGATTGATTTCTTTGACACAGAAATCCTCAATCAAACCAAGCAGGAAATCAGCGAGATCGTGTCAGGGATGATTGTGATCTGCGGCGAAGGAGCGGCTCTTTTTGCGGATGCGGATGTGCTGGTTTACGCGGATCTGGCACGTTGGGAAATTCAGAAAAGGATGAAACGCAATGAGGTCGGCAATTTCGGTGTCAATAATCTGGATGAAACTTTTGCACTGAAATATAAACAAGGCTATTTCCTTGACTGGCGCGTTTTTGATCAGCATAAGCTGCGTTTTTTTGATAAAATCGACTATTTTATTGATGCCAATGTTGCCAGCGAACCTAAAATGCTCGCTGCGGAAATTTATCAAGCTGGTTTGGAGAAAACTGTTTCTCAACCGTTTCGCGTCGTTCCGTTTTTTGATCCCGGTCCGTGGGGCGGGCAATGGTTGAAAGAAGTCGTCGATCTAGACCGCGATGAGGTGAATTATGCCTGGGGATTTGATTGTGTGCCCGAAGAAAATAGCCTTCTGTTTAAAATTGGGGAGCATTTGTTTGAACTGCCATCAATTAATGTGGTGCTTACGCGGCCGAAACAATTGCTTGGGGAATCGGTTTACAAAGCATTCGGAGCCGAGTTTCCGATTCGTTTTGACTTTCTTGACACCATGGAAGGTGGAAACCTGAGCTTACAGGTGCATCCGACACAAGAATATATCCGCGAGCAATTCGGGATGCATTACACCCAGGATGAAAGCTATTATTTCCTTGAAGCACAGGAAGATGCGTGTGTTTTTTTAGGCACACATCAGAACGTAAATGCCGAGGCAATGATCGCCGATCTTGAAAAAGCGCAGCAGGGACTGGCTGATTTTGATGCTGAAAAATATGTCAATAAACTATCGGTCAAAAAGCATGATCATATTTTGATCCCGGCCGGAACCATACATTGTTCGGGGAAAAATGCGGTTGTGCTCGAAATTTCGGCCACGCCCTACATTTTCACTTTTAAATTGTGGGATTGGGGAAGGCTCGGACTGGATGGCAAACCGAGGCCTATTAACATTGAGCACGGCAAAAAAGTGATCAATTACGCGCGTGACGAGGACTGGGTGAAACAAAATCTTTTCAACAACATCACCGGAATTTCGCAAAATGGCCACGTTAGGGAAGAGTCAACCGGACTTTATGCAACACAATTTATAGAGACGAGAAGACATTGGTTCAGTGAAAAGGTGACACATTACACGCACGGAAATCTGAATGTTTTGAACCTCGTTGAAGGTCAGGAAGTCGTTATAGAGAGTCCGGAAGGTCTTTTCGAGCCATTTTTAATCCATTATGCTGAGACATTCATTGTTCCGGCACACGTGCCCAGTTACACGATCACGCCTTCCGGGAATTCGATTGGGAAAGAATGTGCAACGCTGAAAGCGTATGTTCGAACTTAATGAAAAGCATGTTTGAAAGGCCTGCGAATTTCCTATTTTTGTGATTCTTCATTCGATTCTCCAAACATGAAATTTAGCATAGATCATAAAAGCCCGGTTCCGCTTCACATTCAAGCAGAAAATCTGTTACGCACAATGATCAATGACCCGGAGCATTTGAATGGAAAGTTTCTGCCTAACGAGGTGGAATTGGCAAAACAGCTTGCCATTTCCCGTTCCACACTGCGGCAGGCGCTGAATAAGCTGGTTTATGAAGGACTTTTGATCAGAAAAAAAGGCATTGGGACAAAGGTTGCAGAGCCGGTAATTAGTTCAAAATCAAAGAACTGGCTCAGCTTTACGCAGGAAATGAATGCGAGGGGGATCAATGTCAAGAATTTCGAGCTGCACGTGACGTGGGTGACGCCGGATGAAAAAATCGCCAACTTCTTTGACATTGACACGGACAAAAAAATCCTGAAACTCGAACGCCTTAGAGGCAAAGTAGAAGGGCCTTTTGTTTATTTCATTTCGTATTTTCACCCAAGGGTAGGCCTCACCGGGGAGGAGGATTTCAAGCGCCCACTTTACGACATTCTCGAAAAAGATCATTTGGTGGTGGCCACACTTTCCAAAGAAGAAGTGGGTGCGATAGCCGCTGATAAATTCATCGCAGCAAAGCTGGAGGTGGAACCCGGAAGCCCCATTTTGTTCAGAAAACGCTTTGTTTTTGACCAGGGCGAACGGCCTATTGAATATAATCTGGGTTATTATCGTGCGGACAGCTTCGTCTACACAGTTGAGAGTGTGAGAGAATAACTCTACATTTCACCTTATCTTCTTGCGTATATAGGTTTGCGTTAAAAATTATAGGCGCAGGCGGCTGCATGCTGTTTTTTATTCCTTTCTCTCTTCTTTGTTTCTCTCCGCTCTGGCTTCGCGTTTTTAGCTGGATAAAATAATATTATTTCATCAAAAAATATCAGTACTCCTTGTTTGTTCAAATTTATGTTTATATGTTTGTACATAGTCAAAGTGTGTTGAGAAAGAGTGCTTTAAGGGCTGCTGGTGGAGTTAATGTGCAGCAGTTGCCGGCCATGTCATAAGAATGAAGCATTGATGGATAAGATGAAGTCAGAAACGATTTTAATAACTAATTGCTTTTTATGATGCCAAAACTACATGTTAACAATCGGCGCAATCCCGTGCGCGCGCTGCCGGGAATTGCCCTTGCAATGCTCCTGGTGCCGGTTTTACCAGCAAACAGTAACCCACTTAACCGACTCGAAGGAAGCCTGGCCACCAACATTGCCGCAGCCTTTGCAGAGCAGCGAATTGAAGGCACGGTCACCGACGAAAACAATGCTGGAATTCCTGGCGTGAATGTGCTTGAAAAAGGCACAACAAACGGTGTCGTTTCGGACGCAAACGGGAAGTTTACGATTAATGTTAAAGACGCAAACAGCGTGCTTGTTTTCTCTTATATCGGTTACGTTACCAAAGAAGTGAAAGCTGGTTCTCAACCTGCATTGGACGTGAAACTGGATGTTTCGGCGCAGGAATTAAGTGATGTTGTGGTGGTGGGTTATGGCACGCAAAAGCGGTCGGAGCTTACCAATGCAGTCGTCCAGACAACCGGTGCGGAGATTAAAAAGTCCAGTGCGGCCTCGCTATCCAACTCGCTTGCGGGCCGGATGGCTGGTGTGTATGTGACGCAAAGGAGTGCGGCCCCGGGTTTTGATGATGCCCAGATTTTGGTCAGAGGCGCAAGCACTTATCGCAACACGTCCGCGCTCATTGTAATTGACGGCGTTGCCAATGCTGATCCCGATGGTCTGAACCGGCTCGATCCGAATGACATTGAGTCAATTTCGGTGCTGAAAGATGCTTCCGCAGCGATTTATGGAGCGCAATCAGCGGGTGGCGTAATCCTGGTTACGACCAAAAGGGGTGTAACAGGCAAGCCTGCATTTGATTTTTCTACGACGCAATCCTGGCAATCACCGACGATGAAAGTGAGGTCTGCCGATGCATTTCAATATATGCAGGTGCTCAATGACCGGCGGGCGCTCGAAGGGACGCCGGCAGATTTCCCGGATGCGCTGGTCGAGTCGTTCAGGAATGGAACGAGAAGGCCCGAAAACTGGTGGAACGCATTGATCGGGCCGCCGGTGAGACAGACGAGATATTCGCTGACCATGCGCGGCGGGACGGACCGGGTGCGTTATTTTGTTTCGCTCGGCACGGCCTCACAAGGCGGAATTCTTCGTGGCGACAACAAGTCGAAGCTGAGGCAATATAATGTCAGAAGCAACATTGATGTGTCTGTCACAAAGGATTTTGAAGTCGGACTTGACTTATCGATCCGTGAAAAATCTACGCAAACTCCGCAGGGCGGACCGGGCGGCGAAGTGGGTTCGCTGGCAAGCACGAGTCCGTTGCAGGAGGCTTACATTGGCGGGGATTACCGCTATCCGGGCGAAGGCTGGTCGCATTTGAATCCGGCTGCCCGCCTGCTCAGTCCGGGTTACCGCAGATACAAATCCGACGTGGCAAGCGGAACATTGCGTTTCAAATACAACATGTCTTTTGTCCAGGGGTTGGGAATAGACGGCTATTTATCAACCGTTAAAACCATCGGTTATGACAAAGTTTTCAATTATATATGGCCTTATTATGAGAAAGATCCCGACGGCAACATTGTAGAAAAACAGTCGAGATCGGTTGAAGATATCGGCTTGCGGGAAGATTTCAGGCAAAGTTTGCGCATAACCGGAAACATTAAGCTCAACTATAACAGGACATTTGGACAGGATCACAAGCTCTCGGCATTCGTTGCTTACGAGCAGATGACCTACGACGACAACAACTTCTGGTCGCAGCGGCTTGGTTACGATTCGCCATTGATCGATCAGCTTTTTGCAGGAACAACCAACCGCCTGAACTGGAACAACAGCGGCTCCGCAACGGAATCGGCGCGGCAGAATTACTTTGGACGGTTAAGCTATGATTTTAAGCAAAAATATCTCTTCGGTTTCAGTGCTCGTTACGATGGTTCTCCGATCTTCCCAAAGGATAAGCGTTTTGGATTTTTCCCGCAAGTGTCTGCCGGCTGGGTGATCAGCAATGAGTCATTTATTCCCAAAAATATCATCAGCACTTTGAAGCTTAGAGCTTCCTGGGGAAAACTGGGTAATGACCGCGTTAACCCTTTTCAATATGTTGCCGCTTATGGCTATGATGCAGGCTGGGTCGTAAATGGTGTGGATGCGCGCGGCATCACCGTGAAGTCGACACCAAACCCGAACATTACGTGGGAAGTAAGCGAAAAGACGGATATTGGTTTAGAAGCGGCATTTCTGGACAATCGCCTGACATTCGAACTGGATCTGTTTCAGAACAAAACATCCAACATTCTGGGCAAGCGACAGGCCTCCATTCCAGGTTACACGGGGTTGATCCTGCCGGATGAAAACATTGGCAAAATGAACAGCCAGGGCATTGAACTTCAGGCGGGTTACCGGCACAATTTCTCGGAGCTTACAATGCGGGTGAACGGGAATTTCTCCTATAACAAAAACAAGATCATTTATTTCGATGAAACGCCGCAGGCAGAAGATTACCAAAGGCTTGAAGGGCAACCATTCGGGTCGCGTCTTGTTTACAAATCCATTGGTATTTACAGAACGCAGCAGGATCTTGACAACAATGTAAATTATCCGGGCGCGTCACTTGGAGGGTTGATCTTCGCTGATTTGAATGGCGATAAGATCCTAGACAGCAATGACCGTTATATGTTCAATACGACGAACAATACGGACGAGAATAATGTCACAACCATTTTTCCAAGCACGCAATATGGTTTGAGCGTCGCGCTTAATTACAGAAATTTTGACCTGGCGATGTTGATGCAGGGACAAAGCGGCGCGAAGTTTCGCATGAATGTTGGATTCAATTCCGGCGCCGGTGGCAATGGGTTGGAATATGTGGCGCTCAATAGTTATTCATTGGGAAATGTCAATTCGGAACTTCCGATGATCTCACCGACCGGCTTCGCAAATTCTGACAGCGATTTCTATTACCGCACCGCGACCTGGATGCGCATGAAAAACGTTCAGCTGGGTTACACGTTTCCAAAAACATTGCTTTCCAAGGCCAAGATCGCTGCATTCAGGGTGTTTGTCTCGGGCGACAATGTGTTCATGATTTTCAATTCCTTGAAAAAATACGGCAATGGCGATCCTGAATTTCTCAGTGAAAATGGCGGGGCTTATCCCAACATGAAAACGCTGAGCTTCGGTGTCAATCTTACTTTCTAAACCGGGAATAACCTATGAAATATTTAATGAAAAACAGCCTGATCAAGCGTGCGATGTCGATATCATTTATCGCCATCATCGGCACGGCCACTTCATGTAATGTTTTGGATAAAAAACCTTTGGATGCCATATCGGATGAAGCCGTTTTTAATGATCCGGTTTTCCTGCAAAACTATGTTTATAACGTTTACAATGGCATTAAGCCGCCGTGGGCGCCGGGGACGGGTGGTTACGATGTTCTCACGGACATTGCTGTGAACCAACCCGAAACCCACGAGCGCGCGGGCGGAATCCGGAATTATCTGGAAGGAAATCTCACTGCCGATAATGTGTCGGATCTGGCCTCGATTGTGAACGGTTTGCCAGCCGCAACGCCGCTTTGGGACTATGAATATGGCTATATCAGAAAGGCCAATGTGTTTTTTGAGAACATTGAAAGTTCAACGATTGCACCCGAAAAGCTGGACCCTATGAAAGGCGAAGTGCACTTTCTGCGCGCCTGGATGTATTTTGAGCTTATGCGGACTTTTGGCGGTGTGCCGATCATTAAAAACAGTTTTCAGCTGAATTCCGAGTCGTTTGATGTGCCCCGGAATTCGTTTGAAGAATGTGCGCAGTTTGTGTTAAGCGAAGCGGATCAGGCGATCAGCTTTTTGGATGGCGAGCCGGTTAATACGGGTAAAATCAGCAAGGCTGCGGCGCTGGCATTCAAAGCCCGCGTGTTGTTATATCTGGCTAGTCCGCTGAATAATCCGAACAACGATCTGGCCAAATGGAAAGCGGCTGAAACCGCTACGAAAGCCGTTCTGGACCTTGGATTTACATTGCATCCCGAGTATGCGGAGCTTTTCAGGAAGCCACTGAAAACGGATGAGACGATTTTCGGAAAGTCCTTTACACCCGCAACCAGGATTCCGGGCTGGGGTTACAATTATGATTTTTGGCCAAGCGGTTTTGATGCCCAGCAACGCATTGTTCCTACACAAAATTTCGTCGACATGTTTCAGATGGCGAATGGGCAATATCCTTATCAGCAGGATGGAGTCACGGTTAATGCGGCCTCTGGCTACGATCCGCAAAAGCCCGAAAAGAACAGAGATCCGCGGTTTTATGACGCCATAATCTATCCGGGTGCAGGCCCGTTAACGATCAGCGACGGTTCTAAAAGCACCGTCAGGACTTATGAATATTGGGAAGATGCCAATCCAAACCCCGACAATGCGCCGCCTTACATTAACCCCAATAAAGTGGATTCGAAAAACGGTCAGAACCTTTTTGACTTTGGCCGTGACTCTAAAACTTACTGGGTCAAAGGGCTTACGCCGTTCCACTGGCGGGTGCAAACCGGCTATACTTTTAAAAAGGCAACTGACTTCGCCGGTCCGCGCGCCAGCTTTGACAATGATTACAACCAGGTGGTCGTGTTCATGAGACTCACTGAATTTTACCTCAATTATGCTGAGATCCAGATGGCTTTGGGCAATGAGGCGATTGCGCGCGAATACATTAATAAGGTGAGAAAGAGATCGTCGGTCAATATGCCTGATATCAAAAGCACCGGCGCGGCGCTGGTAAGGGAATATCGGAATGAAAGGGCCATCGAAATGCACCTCGAAGATTCCCGCTTTTTTGACCTGATGCGCTGGAAAGCTGCACCCGGAAACATTGACATTCCGATTCGCGGACTCACAAAAGTGACGATGGACTGGTCAGGAACAAAACCGGGCGATGCAATGGGCAAATTGACCTATTCTTACGGTGTTATTCCCGAAGCGGAGGTTAGAAAACCCTGGAAAGGCGACTATTATTATCTTTTCCCGATTCCAAATACGGAGATCAGAAAGAGCAATGGTGTGCTTAAACAAAACCCCGGCTATTAATCATAGCATGCTGTTTTTGAAAAGGTTAGCATAAATAATTTACTTAACGTATTTTCAGCCAACGGTGGACAATGCTCCGCCGCTGGCTTTTTTGGTTTTAAAATAAAGCTACGTTTGTGGATACTTTGTATATACAAAGTATTTGATTGGTTACATTCTAATGTTCTTCGGATTGAACGTTATGATTAAAAAATTTAATTTTTGATGGAATCTGCGGTGATTTTATTAAATTTGTCTTGATGTTTGTTTAAACATAGTCCTACCAAGCTTCTTTCACAGGCATTTTTTAATATGAAAAAACAAGTCTTCTTACTGGCGACATTAACCTGCCTGGCTGCATTATTTGTTGTTTCCTGTTTTCAAAAGAATGGGGCACTGCAAAAGAGCGCAGATAAGGGACTTGTCAGCTACAACTTTGATATCCGCCCGATCCTGTCCGATAAATGTTATGCTTGCCATGGTCCGGATGCCAAAAAGCGGGAAGCTGGCTTGCGCCTGGACGTTGCAGAAAATGCATATGGCAAATTGAAGGACGGAAATGGAGTCGCTATTTTTCCCGGCCGGCCCGAGCAATCGGAGGTTTACAAAAGGATCACCTCCGTAGATCCGGATTATCAAATGCCCACGCCCGAGTCACATTTAGGTCTTTTGAATGAAAATGAGATCGGGTTGGTGAAGAAATGGATTGAGCAGGGAGCCAAATATGAGAAACATTGGGCATTCACTGCACCCGTTTTGCCGGCTGTGCCTGAGGTTTCTGATAAAGAGTGGGCGAGAAATGAAATTGACCATTTTGTTTTACAAAAAATGGACGACGCCGGACTTTCTCCGAATGAAGAAGCGGATAAAAGCCACTTGCTGAAAAGAGTTGCGCTAGATCTTACCGGCCTTCCGCCGACATTGGAAATGCAGAATAAATTCGCGGCTGACGGAGGTGAGAAGTCTTATGAGAAAATGGTCGATGAGTTGCTCAGCCAGAAAACTTACGGCGAGAAAATGGCGATTTACTGGCTCGATGTGGCCCGTTATGCCGATTCTTACGGTTATCAGGATGATGAAGTGCGCACGCAGTGGCCGTGGCGCGACTGGCTGATCAGTGCATTTAACAAAAACATGCGCTATGATCAGTTTTTGACGTGGCAAATAGCGGGCGATATGCTGCCCAATGCGAGTAAAGAGCAGATTTTGGCGACTGCATTTTTCCGAAATCATAAATACACCGAGGAAGGCGGCGTGATTCCGGAAGAATATCGGATCGAGTATAACATTGATAAAACAAAAACATATAGCACCGGTGTGCTCGGGCTCACAGTCGAATGTGCGCAATGCCACGATCACAAGTATGACCCCATTTCGCAGGAAGATTATTACCGTCTTTTTGCTTTTTTCAACAACTCAAAAGAAAGTGGTTTTGAAGGGGATATATCGCAAACTAAGCCCGCAAAAAACCCGATTCTTCGCATTTCTGATGAAGAAGCCAAGTCGCTGCTGACATTCATTAACCGTCCGGACACGAGCTCGTTAATGGTTTCCGTCATGGGCGACCGCGACACGCTGCGGCCAACGCACATTCTCAACCGGGGCGTATATGATGCGCCGGGCCGCGTTGTAAGTGCGTCTGCATTGCCTGCGGTGATGAAATTCGACACCAACGGACTTCCGCAAAACAGGCTGGGCCTTGCCAAATGGACAACCAGTAAAAGTAACCCGCTGACTGCCCGCGTTTTTGTAAATCAGATCTGGCAGGAATTCTTCGGGCGCGGCATTGTAAAAAGCACCGGCGACTTCGGCATGCAGGGCGATTTACCAACAAATCCCGCATTGCTCGACTGGCTCGCGGTGGATTTCATGAACCACGGCTGGGATGTAAAAAGGTTGATTAAGCAGATCGTGACTTCTGCCACATACCGGCAGTCAGCCAAGGTTACGGATGAAAAACTGAAAGCTGATCCGGATAATATTTACCTGTCGCGCGGGCCTCGTTACCGGATTCCGGCGGAACTGGTGAGAGATATGGTGTTGTCAACCAGTGGCTTGCTTGTTCCGAAAATTGGCGGGCCGAGTGTGAAACCTTATCAGCCGAAAGGTTTATGGGAAGCGGCAACGTCGGGTAGGGGCACATTGAAATCGTATCAGCAGGACAAAAACGAGGCATTATACCGGCGCGGCATGTACACGTTCATTAAGCTGACGGTTCCGCCACCGTCCATGATTATTTTCGACGCCAGTAACCGCGATCATTGCGAAATCAAACGCTCCAAAACGAATACACCTTTGCAGGCACTGGTCATGCTGAACGACCCGACCGTGCTCGAAGCGTCCCGTGTATTGGCCGAAAAGCTGACGGCGAAATCGACAAATGTTGAAACCAACATTAAAGAATCTTTCCAGCGGATCGTTTGCCGACAACCTACTGAAAAGGAAATCAAATTGCTGACAGCATATTACAATGATGAAGCTTCCATGTTTGCAAAGGATAAGAAACACGCATTTAAGGTGTTGAATGTGGGTGAATATCCGAGGAATGAAAAAGCGAATGAAGTGCAGGCCGCCGCGCTGATGCGGGTGATCAATGCGCTGTACAACATGGAAGAGACGATTACGAAAAGCTAAACCTATGGAAAAGCCAATTTTTGACCACGGAATGAATACCACCCGCAGGCACTTCTTGTCGAAGCTCAGCCTCGGACTTGGGAGCGCGGCGCTGGGTTCACTGCTGATTCCTGATCTTTTCAAAGGAAATGGCGGGGAGGGTGATGCGGAGGCATTAATGGCCGGACTTCCTCATTTTGCACCAAAAGCGAAGCGTGTAATCTATCTTTTTCAAAACGGCGCACCATCGCAGCTGGATTTGTTTGATTACAAACCGATGCTCAATAAAATGCATGGGGAAGATCTTCCGGAATCTATCCGGGGAACGCAGCGGCTTACCGGGATGACGGCCAATCAGGCGAAGTTTCCGTTGGCGGGCTCTGTTTTTAATTTCAAACAATATGGAAAATCGGGTGCCTGGATGAGCGAATTGCTGCCGCATATGGCGAGCATTGCCGATGATCTTTGCATTATAAAAACACTGAATACCGAGGCAATCAACCACGATCCGGCGCTGACTTTTTTCCAAACTGGTGCGCAGGTGGGCAACCGCCCGAGCTTTGGTTCCTGGCTGAGTTATGGTCTGGGAAGTGAAAATCAGAACTTACCCGGTTTTTGTGTGCTGCTCTCGCGCGGAAAGGGCAATGGTCAGGGCGTCTATTCTAAGCTTTGGACCAATGGCTTTTTGGATTCTGTGCATCAGGGCGTGCAATTCAGCAGCGGTGAAAATCCGGTTTTGTATCTCAATGATCCCGATGGAATGGACCGGGCACAGCGACGCAAAATGCTCGATAAAGTGGCTGAACTGAACCAGGGAACGTATAATGAATTTGGTGATCCGGAAATTACAGCCAAAGTGCAGCAGTACGAAATGGCGTTCCGGATGCAGACTGCCGTGCCGCAAATCACCGATATGAGCAAAGAACCGGAATCCATAGTGAAAATGTATGGACCCGAATGTCTGGTGCCCGGCACGTATGCGGCAAACTGCCTTTTGGCGAGAAAACTTTCCGAGCAGGGTGTGCGGTTTGTGCAGCTTTATCACCAGGGCTGGGACAGCCACGGCGGGTTACCGAATGAGATTAAAGGTCAATGTATGGACGTCGACCAGGCGTCTGCGGCGCTCATCACCGATTTGAAACAACGTGGTTTGCTGGACGAAACGCTGGTGATCTGGGGAGGAGAATTTGGTCGCACGAATTATTGTCAGGGCACGCTTACAAAAGATAATTATGGCCGCGATCACCATCCGAGGGCATTTACGGTGTGGATGGCGGGTGGCGGCATTAAGCCGGGAATGGTTTATGGCGAGACGGATGAGTTCGGATATAACATTGTAAAAGATCCCGTTCACGTGCATGATTTCCACGCGACGATACTGAATCAATTAGGTCTTGACCACGAAAAACTGGTTTACAAACATCAGGGCCGTCGTTATCGGTTGACGGATGTGGCTGGGAAGTTGGTGAAGGGGATTATTGCTTAATGCCATTTTTTTAGTGCCACGAATGCACCGCAACGGCGGACCGTGAATGTCCACGAATGCATTCGTGCATCCGTGGCAAAAACAGAATACTAAACCTAAAAACAGTGCGCAGTTATTTTTCAGATTGGAAGGGGCTGGCTTATAATTTGGCCTTCTTCCTGAATGGGTTACTCGTTTTTTTGCTGCTTTTTGAAAACCGCTTTCAAGTCCCGGTCTGGATGCAGGCGGTGGGCAGGATGCATCCATTGGTGCTGCACTTTCCGCTGGTTGTGCTGATCCTTTACAGCTTGTGGGTGGTTGTTGTTGAAAAACCTGAATCCACGCGCTGGAATAGTGAAATTGCTGAAAGTCTGCTGATTATCGGTGCGGTTACGGCTGCGCTGGCTGCGTTTTCCGGTTTTGTTTTGTCAAAGGAAGATGGTTATGAGTCAGACACATTGCTCTGGCATAAATGGCTGGGCATGGCGATTTCGCTGCTCAGCGTTGCGTGGTATGGGTTCAGAAAATATCTGTTTCCCTGGAAACTGGCCTCAAAGCTCGTCGCCGTTTCGTTTCTGCTGATCCTTTTTGTAGGCGGACATTTGGGTGGAAACTTGACCCATGGCGAAGATTTCCTGATCTCGCCACTCGGACCTTCGGAAATTGAAACGCCGCGAGTCGCATTGGAAGAGGCGGAAGTGTATGAACATTTAGTGAAGCCCGTTCTCGAACAAAAGTGCGTTTCGTGCCATAACGAGGAAAAATCCAAGGGTAACCTGCAAATGCAGACGCAGGCATTGCTGGTTAAAGGCGGTAAAAATGGTGTTTTGTGGGATACAACGAAAGCCGATCTTGGAATGCTGATCAGCAGGGTGCATTTGCCACTGGACGACAAGAAACACATGCCGCCGCGTGGAAAAGTCCAGCTGACCGAAGAAGAAATCGTGCTCCTTGCAGCTTGGGTGAAGGCCGGCTCGCGTTTTGATCAAAAGGTAAGCTCATTGTCCAGCCAGGATCCCGTATATGCTTATGCTCAAAATATCCTCGGCGGCGACCGCACCGAAGAACAATACGATTTCAGTGCAGCCAATGCCGACGAGGTTCAAAAACTCAATTCCACTTATCGTTTGATCAAACCATTATCAGCCGAGTCACCCGCATTATTTGTCAACTTTTACAACAGCGCCAACTTCAAACCGGACGAAATTGAGGGATTAATGTCCTTGAAAGACCAGATTGTTTCCATGGATTTGAGCAAAATGCCCGTTAAGGATACCGACCTGAAAACGCTCGCCAAGTTTCCCGAACTCCGCAAGCTGATCCTGAATTTCACCGACATTACGGGCGCATCATTGAGCGAGCTGAAAAAATTGGAAAAGCTCAAAGAATTGTCATTAAGCGGAACGGGCGTCAAAATGGCGCATATCAAGTCCCTTGAAGAATTTCCTTCCTTGAAAAGGGTTTACATATGGAGCACCGGATTGAGCATTGAGGAGTTATCCGCATTGAAAAAAGGCCGGAAAATTGCATTTGAAACGGGTTTCCGGAGCGATACAGTCGTTCTTCCGCTGACCCCTCCGGTGATTGAAAATGAAAGCCAGATTCTCGCTTCGAATGCATTGATCTCGATGAAACACCAGATCCCGCAGACGATCATCCGCTACACGCTCGACGGCTCCGAGCCTGACAGCGCGCAGTCGCCCGTGTACAGCAAACCGTTTGCGCTGGATAAGAATGCGACGATCAAAGCACGCGCATTCCGGAATGGCTGGTATGGCAGCAAAAAGATTGAAAAACGGTTTTTCATGGCCGGCCTTCACGTCGACAGTGTGAGGCTGCTAAAACCTGCCGACCGGAAATATGCAGGGAAAGCCGGCACAACGCTCATCGACGGAATAAAAAGCGAAAATGAGCAGAATAGCGGCAAATGGCTGGGTTACAATGAAGATTTTCAGGGTTATCTGTATTTCAAAAAGCCCATTGAGGCGAGCCGCGTGACGTTAAGTATGCTACGGAATCTGGGCGGCTCCATTTTCCCGCCAACGCGCATTGAAGTGTGGGGCGGCATGGACGAGAAATCAATGAAACTGTTGAAAGTGCTTACGCCGGAAGTTCCGCAAAAGGATATTCCGGGCGTGGAAGGCATTGTGTATGAGGTGCCATTTGAAAAACAACAGCTTCGCTGCATCCGACTCGTTGCCAAAGCATTACCCAAATTACCCGCCTGGCATTCCAACAAAGGCAACAAAGCCTGGGTGTTTGTGGATGAGGTTTTTGTAAATTAAATCAACCCGCGAAAAATGTTTCAACCGGCTAGCATTCGCAACCTTGCGAGGACATTATCTGTTTTTCTCCTGCTTATTTTCGCTTTCCTGCGGGCTGATGCGCAACAAAAAACGATCTGGAAAATCGGCGAGGCCGATAATGCTCCGACGGGCATGGCTCTCGCGCCGGATGAGTTCAAGCGTTTTTTGGAAAAGGATTTTGGTTATGAGGATAACTTTTTCCTGATCGGTAAATCCGAAAGTCAGCAGCATTGGCCTTATGTGCTTCCCGGGCCGGTCAATGGCTGGGGCGGAACGGGCGGAACTTCGGGGATCCGGTCCCATTTTCTCACGGTTTTATTTGATATAAAAAACAAGGCGAATGCTGGTAAATGGCAGCTCGTGGTCGATTTGCTGGAAACAGATTCGTTGACTGCACCATTGTTCAAAGTGGTTATTAATGGTAAATCGTGGGAGTTTAAGCTCGAAAAAGGATCCAGTTTCAAAGATCCCGGCAAGTTTTCTGCAAAGCCCAAAGAGCAGCTTGTGAAAATTGATATTCCTGCCGATCTGATCAAAACAGGGGTGAATGAAATTGTAATGACCACATTGCAAGGCGGCTGGCTGGCATTTGACCAGGTGAAACTGGAAGGTCCGGCGCAGGTTACGCTCGGCGTTCCGGGAAAAGTTTTGCTCCGCAATGTTGCTGCCGCAGATTATGAATTGAATGTCGATGGCAAGCTCGTACAGCCGCTTCTGGTGGACGTAACGCAGCTGCAAGGTGAGCCGCTTTTGGAAGTGAAGCTCGATGGAAAGCTGATCTTCACAGAAAAACTTGAACAAGGTCGCTACCTATTTGAAGCACCGATGCCGGCAGCAACGCAAATGACAACGGGTAAATTTGAAGTTTTTGCGGACAAGCAACTGATCGCATCCGGCGAGGCAAGGCGGGCAAAAAAGAAGCTCAGAACGCCTGCGGGTTACGTGAATACAATGCTCGGCGCGGGACATTCGAGATGGATGATTGCGCCGGGGCCGTGGATGCCGTTTAGCATGGTGAAGTTGAGCCCTGACAACCAGAATGGTGGCTGGCAGGCGGGTTATGATCCGACTTTTGAGTCGATCGGCACATTTAGTCACATTCACGAATGGACGATGACTGGCCTGGGTATTTTCCCGACTGCCGGACCATTGGAAATCAAAATGGGCGACGAAAGCAAGCCGGACGAAGGTTACCGTTCCCGATTTGATAAAAGCACAGAAGAAGCGCCGCTCGGATATTATAAAGTCGATTTGACGGACAACAACATCACCGCCGAACTGACTGCGACAACGCGCGCATCTTTCCAAAAATACACTTACAAAAACAGTGAAGCCGGCCGCGTAATGGTCGATTTGCAAATTCCGACGGAGTATGGTTTTAAGATCAAGAATGTAAAAATTGATAAGGTTGGCCCGCAGCGCATTGAAGGTTTCAGTGACCAGCTTTCCAGCGATGTATGGTCGGGGGGGATCGATCAGCAGTATAAAGTGCACTTTGTGATTGAATTTGACCAACCCATTAAAAATTACGGTGTCTGGCTGAATGATGAGATAAAACAGCAAAGCAATTTATCAGCTGACAGCGCCAGGAATGCAGGCATTTATCTTGAATTTGATACAAAAACAAACAAAAACGTCCAGGTAAGGTCAGGGATTTCTTACGTGAGCATTGAGAATGCTGCGTCGAATTTGAAAACGGAGATTTCTGATCCGTTCGGCTGGAATTTTGATCAGGTGCAGGAGAATCAGGAAAAAGTCTGGAACGATTTGCTCGGCCGGGTTGCAATTTCGAGCAATGATAAACGCGAGAAAGAGCGGTTTTACACGAATATGTATCGTTCGCTCAGCAGAAATGCGTTCAGCGATGTGGACGGAAGCTGGCGGGATGCCGATGAGGTGGTTAATAAGTTTCAGGACAAAGATGATGTTGCATTGGGCTGTGACGCGTTTTGGAACACATTCTGGAACCTCAACCAGTTCTGGAATCTGGTTACGCCGGAATGGTCGAACCGGTGGGTGAAATCGCAGCTGGCCATGTATGACCGCGGCGGCTGGCTGGCGAAAGGCCCGGCGGGAATGGAGTATATTCCGGTTATGGTGGCCGAACATGAAGTTCCGCTGATCGTAGGCGCGTATCAGATGGGTATTCGCGCATATGATGTAAACAAAGCGTATGAGGCCGTTCACAAAATGCAAACTACTGCTGCGCAGGCGATTGGCGGTGGTCGGGCTGGGAATGAAGATCTGGTAACCTATCTCAAACACCGTTACGTGCCTTACGATGAGGGACGGTTTTCGAATACATTAGAGTACAGCTTTGACGATTACACCGTTTCCCAGTTTGCAAAAGCATTGGGCAAAAAAGAGGATTATAAGCAATTCAGCGAACGGGGAACCTGGTGGAAAAATGTGATTGATCCCAAAACTGGTTTTGCCCGGATGAAAGATGCAAAAGGCAACTGGCTAGCTGATTTTGATCCGTTTAAGTCGGGTGCGAACCATCATTATGTTGAGGGAAATGCGTGGCAGCTCACGTTTTTCGTCCCGCAGGATGTGCCCGGATTGGCAAAGACAATTGGTGAAAATGAATTTGTGAAAAGGCTCGACTGGGGATTTAACGAAAGTGTCAAATGGCGTTATAACGGCCCGAATGATCAATATTGGGATTACCCGGTGGTTCAGGGAAATCAGCAATCGATGCACTTCGCGTTTTTGTTTAACTGGGTTAAAAAACCTTGGCTGACACAAAAATGGAGCCGCTCGGTCGTGGACAGATATTACGGACATGAAGTTTCGAATGCCTATCTCGGCGATGAAGATCAGGGGCAAATGAGTGCCTGGTTCGTCATGAGCACGCTAGGACTTTTCCAAACCGACGGCGGCACCCGCGTCGACCCGATCTATGAAATCGGCAGTCCTTTATTCAAAAAGTCGGTCATTAACCTCGGTGAGCAATTTGGCAGAGGCAAAACTTTCACCATCGAAGCCAAAAACACCTCCCGCAAAAACGTCTACATTCAAAGCGCAACACTAAACGGAAAACCATTAAAAAACTTCTGGTTCAAAGCCTCCGACCTCCTGAAAGGCGGCTCGCTGGTGCTCGAAATGGGTCCGCAGCCAAATGTGAACTGGGGAGTAGGGGACCTGCCCGTAAGTGAGTGATTTCAGAACTTAGCAATGCAGATTAATGTAATGTTACATGTGCGACCGTTGCAATCGGGGCACCACTTGTTGCCCAGTGTCAGGCGGGGATAGGCAGCTGAAAACAACGGAACAATATTTGTAACCTTCTTTCAAAAACAATCATCATGAAAGAGGAAGATGTTAAGACTGTTGCCCGCGTTTTGTTGGGGGCGGCTTTGATTTATGCTGGCGTTAGTCATTTGACTTTTGCGAGAAAAGAATTTCAGGCCCAGGTTCCGGATTTTGTGCCGCTCAAAAAGGATGATACGGTGATCTATTCGGGCTTTGCGGAAATTGCAATGGGAACAGCATTGGTCGTTGCACCGAAAAAATACCGGGAGAAAGTCGGTCAGGCTGCTGCGGCGTTTTTTACGGCTGTGTTTCCCGGAAACATTGCGCAATACGTGAACAAACGGGATGCATTCGGGCTTGATACGGATAAAAAACGTTTCGTAAGGTTGTTTTTTCAGCCAGCACTTATCGCCTGGGCGTTGAGCAGTACGAAGGATAAGCGTTGAAATGTTGCGATCCGGAAGATGTGACTTCCGGTTTCTTTATTTACTGATATGTCGGAAAAAGGGAACTCAATGTAGTTGGTTTGATGTCTAGTTATATCAATACTTTACAACTTCGATTACAATGAATACCAAGTCCGGAGCGTCCGCAGCCATTTCGTTGAACAAGTTTGTGCTGTTCATGGCGGCAGCGCTTTCTTCCCTAATTTACCTTTTCACGTTCCATGTTTTGAAATATCGCTATCGCGTAATCAGAAAAAACCTGGCGACATCTTTTGGTCTGGAAGGGGAGAAAAACATCAGAAGCATCATGGCAAAATATTATCAGCATCTTGGCGATCTGGTGATTGAGCCTTTTTTATATTATTTAGTAAGCCCTTCCAGACGTAAAAAACTGGCGACTTACACCAATCCTGAACTGCTTGAACAATTTTATAAGCAGAAAAAGCATGTCGTATTGCTTGCTTCGCATTACGGCAACTGGGAATATCTGATCAATTTGCCAAAAGTGGTTGATTTCGATGTTTACACAGCTTATACGCCCATTTCTAATCATCGTATCAATGCTTGGATCCTGAAAATGCGGTCTTCACTTGGGGTAAGGCTCATTCCAAAGCAATATTTCTACCGCGGTGCATTGTCGACGCTTAAACAACACGAAAATCCATCATTGGTGGTTGTGATCGCAGATCAGCGTCCTGCTATGGAGGCAAAACATTTTGTAGATTTCCTCGGTCAGAAAACGCGCGTTCAGATTGGTGCGGAACGTCTTGCGATGGCCGCTGACGCAGCAGTGGTGTATCTGGAATGTGTGAAGAAATCGCGCTTTCACTATGAATACACCTTTCATCTGATCTCTGAAAAACCTTCTGAAATTTCCCCGATGGAGATCACCGACGCTTATTACGATAAGCTCGAAACTAACATTTCCAAAGCTCCTGCACATTGGCTATGGTCACACGATCGCTGGAAAGGTTTGTCTGTAACCCGCTGAATAACAATCTGAACCGCAAAATAATTTTCGGGGATCGAATGGCAGACATTGGGCTTTACTTACGGCTGTTATTTACTCTTAACACATCCGTTTATGAAAACCAATTTCTCCCGCGTATTTGCTCTTTTGGCCCTGATGCTTTTTGCGGCATCCTGCACCGACCACGAAGTGCCTGAACCACAGCTTGTTCCTGCCAAAATCAAAACATTACCGCTTAAACATGGCACGCCGATTGCCACTTTTTACGTCCAGTTTGAAGATCTTGGCAACATTCCAATTACGGAATACGGTGTTGTAATGAGCACTGGCGTTGCTGGTTACCTGGTTCCGCTTCCGACACTTGCTGATGAAGTCTTAATCTTCACAGAAGCAGCAGATAATTTGGACAAGAAGACACAGACGCTAAACAAGACATTTGCAGACGCAAATTACCGCGCTTATGCCAAGCTAAGCGACGGAACCGTGGTTTACGGAGAACTGCTTAAATTCCGTTTTGAGCCTGGTTGATCAGCCGTTGAAACTGAATTATCGTCAAGAAGCCGTTGAATCTAAGTGATTCAACGGCTTTTATTTTTAGACAAAACAGCTTTCACGAATCAACCGAACATGCCCACTTTGTAAGATCCAGGCACTTTCGGAAAAGCATGATTAATGCGGTTCCAGGTGTTAATGGTCGTGATGGCCATGGTGAGGTCGATCAGTTCGATTTCTGAAAACTGGCCTTTGGCTAATTCATAAACTTCGTCAGGCACTTTTGAAATTGTAATCGCTTCGGCCCAGGCGAATGCAGCGCGCTCACGCTCACTATAATAAGGCGATTCGTGCCAGGCGCTCAGCCCATATAGCCGCTGTTCGGTTTCACCTTTTGCCCGCGCATCTTTATAATGCATATCCAGACAATATGCGCACTGATTGATCTGCGAAACCCTGAAATTGATCAGTTCGATCAGCTCCATTTCTATAGAAGAATTTTTCAGGTAATTGCCTATGTCAGCCAGTGGTTTTAATGCTGCTTGTCCTTTTGCGAATACATTAAGTCTCTTTTCCATGATTGCTATAATGTTTGAGTTTGTTCATCCATGCCAGGCAGTTGTTGCGCTGTCATTTGATGTTACAAATCTCGCCGGTTGTCATCACAGAAAACTTAAACTGGTTTAAGAAGCGCTTTCCGGCGCAATTCGCTCAAATATTCGGGTGTGATGCCCAGGAAAGAAGCCAGCAAATACTGCGGAATGCGCTGACAGAACTGCGGATAGCTTGAAATAAAATTGGTGTAAAGCTCCTCACGGCTTAATTCATATAGAAAACGGACCCGCTTCTGCGCAGCTGCATTTGCTCTTTGATGCATCAGCCGGAAATATTTTTCAAGCTGCGGCACATCGGTCAGTAACTTTTCCAAAGTCTGATGATCAATGCTTAAAATCTCACTTTGCTCCACGGCGTCAATTGAAAATTCAGCAACGCCATGTGTTGCAAAAGCATTATAATCACTCAGCCACCAGTTTTCCAGGGCAAACTGGATCGTTTGCTGCGTGCCGTTTTGTTTAAGAAAATATAATCTTAAACAGCCCTTCACCACAAAATGAATGTGCCGGCATGGCGCTCCTTCTTCGAGTAACACGGCCTTTTTGCGAAATTTTTGCAGTTTGAAACGGCTGAAAACATCTTCCGAAATCTCCTGATCCAGGTTTACAAACTTGTTTATGTGATCAATAAGCGGGTTTGTCATCTTGCTTTGAAAATGGATAAAAAATAATCACCCAATGCCTTGGATATTATCTGGACAATTGATTTACTTTGTATCGCAAAGTACTTTTTAGTATTTCTGTCAGTAAGCTTTTTAGTCCTCACAAATTAGCAAAATCTTATTCAGTTACATTGTAAAAAGCAGGTTACCAGGTCCATGAATGAACAGCAAAATCCAATTAACATCATGAAAGAGCAGATCTTATCCAATCTCGACAATCCCGGACAGCTGGAAAGGTTGTACCGCACCGACAGGCCCAATTTCAAACGGGCATTCACGACATTGTCTCCCGAGTATCGCGACAATGCAATGTTCCGCTTCTGGAATGAGCGGTTGAATTTCGGCAACGACGAAGTTTCATTCGGAAGCTCAAAGGACTTGGTTTTCGTGATCATTGCCTCGATCATCGCCGGCCTGATCGCGAAAATCCCGTCCATTTTTTCTATTAATGTGGAGTTTTTCTATCCGCGAAACATTGGCTTTATCGTATTCCCGATGCTGTCGCTCTATTTTGCCAGGAAAAACAATCTTTCCACTGGTAAAATAGCGGTTATTGCGCTAATGATCATTGCGGGAATGCTCTTTATCAATTTCTTCCCGGATTTGAAAAAGAGCGACACATTGGTCCTTTCCTGCATTTATTTGGGTCTGTTTTTGTGGGCGGTTTTAGGGTTTGCATTTGTTGGAGACAATAGCAGAGACATTGATAAAAGACTGGGTTACCTGCGCTACAATGGCGATCTGATCGTTATGAGCACGCTAATTTTAATTTCCGGGGCTATTTTGACCGGCATCACAATTGGCCTTTTTGAGCTGATCGGTTTTCAGATTGAAAAGTTTTATTTTGAATATTTCGGCATTTTCGGTCTTGCTGCCGCACCCATTGTCGCCACTTATCTTACGCAGACCAATCCGCAGCTGGTAGGAAAAGTTTCGCCGGTCATCGCGCGTATTTTCAGTCCGCTGGTGCTGGTGATGCTGGTTATTTATCTCATCGCCATCGTTTACTCAGGAAAAGATCCCTATAATGACCGTGAGTTCCTGCTGATTTTCAATGTGTTACTGTTGGGTGTGATGGCGATTATCTTCTTTTCGGTGGCCGAAACTTCAAAAGTCGTGAAGAGCCGGGCGGAGGTTTGGGTGCTTTTAATGTTGTCTGCTATCACCATTATTGTCAATGGAATCGCGCTTTCGGCTATTTTGTTCCGCATTTCTGAATGGGGGCTTACGCCAAATCGTGCAGCAGTTTTGGGCAGTAATGCATTGATATTGATCAACCTTTTGCTGGTCGCCTGGCAATTGTTCCGGGTTGTTTCCAAGAAAGGTGAAATCAGTGGAGTAGGGAGGATGATTGCGATTTATCTGCCTATTTATATGATCTGGACAGTCATTGTCACATTTATTTTTCCGCTGATTTTTGATTTTAAATAAAACATTTGGCTAAAAAAAAGGACGGGAAGCAGTTCCCGTCCTGATACCATTTGAATAAAGCCATTTGCTAACCAACCGGCAGGTAAATGCTGAAAGTCGTTCCCGAGCCAGGCTCGCTGATGACTGAAATTCCGCCGCCGTGGTTGGCCGCCACACGTTCGCAGATCGCCAGTCCAATTCCTGTTCCCGAATACTCGCTCCGGCCATGCAGCCGCTGAAATAATTGGAAGATTCTGGTCGCGTATTGCTGGTCAAATCCGATGCCATTGTCTGTCACATCAATTTTGTGATACAAATAGGCCGCCCTTGTCACATTCAATGTGTCCGGAAGATCGGTGCTCGAAATGACTTCGCTTTTAATGTCAATGATCGGCTGCACATCTGGTTTCCTGAATTTCAGTGCATTGCTTACCAGGTTCATAAAAAGCTGACTAAGCTGGGTTTTATCACCCAATAAATCCGGCATATTCCCCACAGAGATCACAGCGGAAGTCTCATTTATGGAAAGTTCGAGATCATTCAGAATTTCATTCACCACCGTGTTCAGTGAAACAGTTTTAAGGGTTTCCTGAGGCGATGTGATGTGTGAAAAAGACAGCAAGTCATTGATCAGCTCCGACATGCGTTTCGCTGCCGTTTGCATCCGGTGCAGATAATTAATGCCTTCACCCAAAATAGGGCTGTAACGCGTGGCGAGCAGATTTGAAAAAGTCTGGATCTTGCGAAGCGGTTCCTGCAAATCGTGCGACGCAACATAGGCAAACTGCTGCAAATTAATGTTCGATTGCTGCAAACGGTTGTTTGAGTCAGACAGCTCCTCGTTCGTAGCCAGATATTCCTCGTTAATCGCCGCCAGCTCCTCGTTCATGGATTCCAGTTGCTCCGTGCGCTGCTGCACCTGCAATTCCAGGCCAAGTTTAACCTGCCGCTGCTCGGTAACATCCTGCACCGTGCCGATCATTGTAACGGGATCTCCATTCAAATTGAAAAGGACCTTCCCCTGCGCATGCAGGATGCGGGCAGAACCCGTTTTTTTCTGATCCATCGTGTATTCCATATCATACAGTCCGTCAGAACCGCGTGTAATGGCACGGGTTACCGCCTCGGAAACGGCAGGCAAATCGTGTTCGCTTATGGCTTCGTAAACCTTGTCCAATGTTACTTTTACGTCTTTGCTTAACGCAAACCAGTCCAGAATCCGCTCTGAGCAGTCCAGAAGCCCACTTTCAATGTCAAATGAATAAGTGCCTAATTGTGCGAGCTCAATTGCTCCACGCAGGAATGCTTCGGTT
Organism: Dyadobacter sp. AC419; assembly: GCF_979253085.1. Lineage (NCBI taxonomy): Bacteria > Pseudomonadati > Bacteroidota > Cytophagia > Cytophagales > Spirosomataceae > Dyadobacter > Dyadobacter sp. AC419. The sequence goes on from NZ_CEEDCD010000004.1 coordinate 105,388, forward strand.
TCCTCTATTTTTTTCCGGTTAAGCACCTGTTCCGTCAGATCCGTCGCCACCACCAAAACGCCTATAACATTGCCGTCCAGGTCGCGCTGCGGCTGATAGGCCATATTTACATAAATTTTCCGCAGCACACCGTCTGACCTAACTTCGACAGCCTGCTCTTTTGAAACGTAGGGAATCCCGGTCTCGATCACATTTTCCAGCAGTTGGTCAAAGCCCTGCCCTTTTATTTCAGGAAGCGCTTCCAGCATCGGCTTACCGACCAGATCTTCGGGTTTTCGGGAAGCGAGGTTAGCATAAAAAGGATTTGCCATTACAAAGGTCAGGTTCTCTTTGCGGATCATCGCAATGCCGATTGGCGACTGCTCAAACAGGGAGAGGAGCTGCATCTGACTTAGTTCAACCTGCTTTTCAACACTTACGCGGTCGGTAACGTCAATGGCAATGTCCAGAATGGCATATACTTTTCCCTCGTTGTCGTAAACCGGGGAATAAGTGATATCGTAATAATTTTGGGTCATTACGCCCTGCTGGAAAATATTGACCTGCGTGCCAAAGCTTTTGTAAGTAACGCCGGTTGTGTAAACATCATCCAGGATTTTCAAAAATGGCTGACTTTCCAGCTCGGGCATCACCTCCCGGAGCGGAACGCCTATAATGTCATTGCCTTTTCCTACAATATCGATAAATGCCTGATTAGGCAGTTCTACACGCAAGTCGCGCCCCACAAAAAGGCCAATGGCAGCAGGGGCGGAAGCAACGACGGTCCGCAGCTTAGATTCGCTTTCTTCAAGCGCCCGTTGGGCCAGCACGCGGTCGGTAACATCTATGGAAACATTGATAATGCCGTAAATTTCACCGGCACTGTTCAATATGGGTTTGTAAGTAAAATCAAAATAATAAGTGCTGAGCTTTCCGTCAATAACCAAATCCACGGGCGCATTTTTGGCACTATATGGCACACCGGTGACCAATATTTCTTCCAGTAATGCAGAAAAAGGTTGCCCTTCAAGTTCAGGCAAGGCCTCGCGAAGCGGCTTTCCAATGACCGATTCGTCTTTGCCCCAGTATGTGATCATAGGCTTGTTTGCAAGCTCCACAACCATATCTTTTCCTACAAACAAGCAAACTGCAACCGGCGCCTGATCAATAAGCGCTTTGAATTTTGCTTCGCTGGCTTCAAGATTTTTAAGTGCCTGCTGCTGACTGGTAATTTCAGTAAATGTGCCAAGCAGGCGAATGCCGTCTGTTTGCAGGTCCGGGTGGGACTGACCTTTGCAGATCAACCAGCGGGACTGCCCAGAATTGTCTTGCGCTGTACGGAATTCTATCGAAAAATGTGCTGGTAACGTGCCTTTAATGACCCGGTTAATCTCTGAATCGAATGCATTTCTATCGTCGGGATGAATGAGCGCTACAAATTGTGCGAGGTCAATGATGCTTTCTCCGGTGAAGTTGAAAAGCTTCTTTGCCCGGTGACACCAGCGCATTTGTTGGTGCTGACTATCCAGTTCCCAGGTTCCTATTCCAGCTGATTCTAGGGCAAGTTCAAGACGCTGAATTTCTAGCGTGTTATCCGTATTAAATGGCTTAGATGGGTCTCCCATGCACTAATTTTTGAAGCAAGATAGCAAACCAATGATTTTTAGGCATCAATCTAAAACATTATGCCAAAAAAATCGGCTGCCTCTTTCGAAGCAGCCGATCGCTGAAAATTCATTTAATTAACAGATCAGAATGCGTAACGCAATCCCAGCTGGATCTGGTAAGGGCTTCCGTTCAAGGTTGATACGCCAGCTCCTTTGGTTACATTGTATACAAATTCTTCCTTGGTTTTGTCAAAGCTTTTGATCGAATAAAGGTTTTGCTTGCCCAGGTTATTACCCACGCCCCAGTCTTTATTCAACAAGTTGGCAACATTGAAAGCATCCACAGAAAGCTCAATGCCGTGTGTCTTGTGAATCGCAAAACGTTTTGTCAGACGCAGGTCCCACACACCATAAAAGTCGTTGATCCCGCCATTGCGCTCCGCCACTTTACCCATGTCCCTGCGCAGGTAATCCTTCATACTCTGCTCAGCTTCCGGGTTATCCAAAATCGCCTGGATGCCGGTTTTCAGATATTCCGGTGTTGCTGCATTGTTGACATCGTAAACATATGGCAAGTCATTAGACGACACGAAGTCACCATTCATGTTACCGCTAACTGCAAGCGTATAACGTGTTCCGCCGATGCCCGAATAGCGAACACCAAATGTTACACCCCAGAAACTCGGCGCAGTTCCATACAACACCACTTTCTGACGGAACTGGTTGTTGGCATAGTTCATTTTGCTCAAATCACGCGGATCGTCCACCACCATCTGATCCAAAGTCGCGGTGTTAGCCACGTTACCATTGTAAGATGTGTTATCCTTAGAGTCGTTCCAGGTGTAAGAAGCAGTGATCTGACCGTCTTTAAAATAGCGGTAAGTTCCGTCGATCACCAATGCATACTGGTTTTTCTTTCCTTCACTTACCAATTCCAGCACACGTCCGACTTGTTTTGTTTTACGTCCGTTGATCCAGTTTGTGGCACCATTTGTAGCATTAATAGAAGCAGAAGGCACATATACACCACGATTTGCCTCGGCAGCGATGCGGAAGAATGGATCTTCCACCATGTTGCGGTCAATGTACATGTAGTTGTTACGGGCCCAGGAAGCATATCCGCTGATCCCTACACGCAGGCGGTCACTGAAAAAGTGATTGTAAGAAAAATTCGTTTTGTACAAAACAGGAATCTTTGCGTCCGGACTGTTTGTGTTGATCGTCGTCAGCCTTTCAATTTTAGGGTTATTAAACAATTCTGCACCCGGTGCGCTTGAAGGATCATTTCTATAATTGATAAAATCCGGCGTAGGCACCAGGTCACCCTGAATATCCACAGAAGCCACTTTCGTGCCGTCGAAAAGCATGTTGTTAACCATCGAGTAAGGGTTCAAAGCCGAGCCGAAAACCCCTGCGCCGAAGCGGATCACATCTTTGCTTTGCTCATTTACATCCCAGGTAAATTGTACGCGGGGCTGCAATTGCAAGGTGTTAATCGTGTTGTTGGTGCGAATTCCCAATTCGTCAAAAACCACCTGACTGAAATTTGCCTTGCTCAAATAGCGCGTATTATCAAGTCTCAGACCCGCCATCATTTCAAGACCGATAGCCAGTTTTGTCTCCATTTGCGCATAAATGCCTGATGCCAAAGATTTTACTTTCTGGCTTTCTTCTTCTGCCACATAAATTTCGCGGGCATAACGATATGGTTTCAGGTTATCGAAATTGTTAATTCCGGTGAAGTAAAAACGACCATTCATTTCGCTTCCGTAACGTGAATGCATCACATTATACATCAGGTCGATCCCGAAAGTGAAGTTAATTTTTCCCGTGTTATAATAAAGATTATCAACCAATTGAAGCACATTTCCTTTAAACCATTCAGGTGAGAAGCGCTGTCCACCAATCTGGATCGAGTTAAAGTAAGTGCTTGTTCCTGATGCAGATTCCACATTTTCCACGATCGCACGCGGAATCCCAGCTGCGGGAAGGTCTGTGCTTGGCTGAACAGCCACATCTTCATAGAAATGCTGTCCCTTTAATTCATTGGTAATTTTAGGGCTCAAAATCGTCCGTAAAGAAGCCATAATGCTGTTATCAAACTTCTTCCTGTTGATATACGATTCGTAGAAGTTGATCCCGGAGTTGTCGCCTTCCGAAAGATTGTCATCTTCTCTCACCATATTGTCGCGGATCGTAAGCAAGTTTTTCGCATTGATCTGCCAGTCGATTTTGGCAAAAAAGGCATCGGTTCCTTTCTTTTTGTCAAAAGCCCCGAACTGCGGATTGTCTGAAACACCGTATTTCCTGCGGGCAATGTCAACAAAATTATCAAGCGTCTCTCTTGTCACCTTGTTCGCAGCTTCGTCTGCCGGAGATAGAATGTTGGCAATGTATAGCGGACGTGAATCGGCCTGATGATCCCACGCTACGAAAAAATGCAGCTTGTCTTTGATGATCGGGCCACCCAGTGAGAAGCCATACTGATAGGTGGAAAAATCCTGCGTTCTTTTGTTTCCTCTCAAATCAAAAGGACTTGAAAGCCAGTTCGTTCTCATGAAGTTAAATGCACTTCCGGAAAGCTGGTTGGTTCCTGATTTTGTAACGGTGCTGATGGTTCCGCCACCCGCGCGACCCATGGTCACATCGTATTCGTTGGTAACCACTTTAAATTCGCGGATCGCTTCCATGGAGATGGAATAGGCGCTTTGCGTGCTTCCGCCCGCCACAGTTCCGCGTGAAGTCATGCCGTCAACCGTATAGTTGGTTGAAGACGCCAGCTGACCACCAAGACTGCTTCCGTTGCTCAATGGAGAAAGGTCAATCAATGTCGTGAAGTTACGACCGTTTACAGGCAGCCGGGCAATGTCTTTCGCAGTAACCGGCGTAGAAGCGCCCAGCGTTGCGACCGTGTTTTTCAGTGAGTTAGCAACAACTTCAACAGCCTGCAATTCCGTCGCGCTCGTTTCGAGACTGAAATTCAAACGCAGCTGGTCGCCCTGATTCAGTGAGTAACCCGTCTTTTTTTGCTCGCCATAACCGATGTAGGAAACGGTGATCGAATAAGGTGATCCCAGTGGCAACTGCTTGATGATGTAGTCACCATTCGCATCCGTTACCGTACCCGCCTGAAAACCCGTTGATTCATTTTTAACAATTACAGTGGCGCCGATAATCGGCCCTTCTTTGAGTTCTGATACTTTTCCAATAACTGTTGCTTCATTGCTCTGCGCCATGGAAGCAGGCGCGACAAAAAGCAAGAACGCCCACATAAGCAGGCAGCCGGTAATTAATCTCATCATTTGTTGTTCGTTTGGTGAATCATAATAGGTGGTGGGCCGCAAAAGTAGACATGTGATATTACCACTGCGTTAAGGGCAGATTAACCTTGGATTAACATGATGGATGGGGGAGTGTGGCGTCGTGGCGGTGTGCATTTTCGGATGGGAATTGTTCAATGCAATGTCCCGAATGCATTGCAAACGTCCGCTTATGAACAATTTATTTGCTGGATTCCTATGTAACCGATTTTAAATCAATTGCTTAGTTTTTGGGTATAGCTTTTGTAATTTCAACGACATCGCGCAACTCCTTGTGCAGCAAGCAAATCCTAACGCTTCGTTCCCATAAAATCATGATCGGCAGCTACATCAAAACCGCCCAAAGAAGTCATGTCCGAAACAAACTGTTTTCATTCATCAACATTTTCGGCCTTACAGCCGGGTTGGTGGCATGTCTGCTGTACTGATCTACATTAGCCATGAATTCAATTATGATGGCTTTAACCGCAATGCTGACCGGACTGTAAGAGTTGTGATGGATTACCAAATGGCTGACCGAAGTGAAAAAATTCCTACAACCGGTTCAAAGGTCGCGCCGCAGTTCACCCGGGTTTTCCCGGAAGTTGAAGCAAGCGTCCGGCTTTTAAACTTTCCTTTGAATGTGAAGGCCAATCAGCAGACTTATGGTGAAAAACGGGTTCTTTTTGCTGATTCAGCTTTTTTTGAGATTTTCTCTTTTAAACTTTTGACTGGCAATGCGGCAACAGCGTTGGCGGGACCCAATAAAGTTGTGCTTTCCGCTTCCACAGCACACAAATATTTTGGCAACACCGATCCGGTTGGAAAAACAGTACAACTCTCATTTCGTGGTCAGGTGGATTACACGGTAACAGGCGTTGTGGCTGACAGCCCTTCGGATTCTCAGATCAAGTATGACCTGATTCCATCGTTTGCATCGCTTCCTGCCGACAAAGAAGAACTGTGGTGGGAGGCAAATTACATCACTTATTTACTGTTAAATAACTCATCTTCAATTCCGACATTACAGGCCAAGATTCCGGGCTATATGAAAACGCAGGCCGCAGAAACCGAAGTTACAGGCAGCAATTATCTTACTTACCAGCTCGAACCGCTCAAAGATGTGCATTTACATTCGGAAGTCGAAGGTGGCCTTGAACCCAACGGAAATCTGCAATATCTTGTCATGTTCGCCTTTGCAGGGCTGCTGATTTTGGGTATTGCAGTCGTTAACTATGTTAATCTGGCCACTGCAAAATCCATTTCCAGAGCCAATGAAGTGGGTGTTCGCAAGATGATGGGGGCTGGACCCGTGCAGCTTTTCAGCCAGTTCATAGGCGAGTCGGTGATCCTTACCGCCATAGGATTGCTGCTTGCGATTTTGGTTGTAAATGAGCTCCTGCCATTCTTTAACCAGCTAACCGGACAAACATTCTCACTTACTTCCTGGTGGACGCCAAAGGCGCTCGCAATTCTGATTGGCGGTGGCTTTGTACTCGCTCTACTCGCTGGAAGTTATCCTGCATTGATACTAAGCCGGTTCAAGCCCAATATTGTGCTGCGTGCAGCTGGCAAAGCAGGCAGCGGCCGGTTGCGTAAGGCATTGATCGTGTCTCAGTTTGCGATAGCGATCTTTTTGATAATCAGCATGCTTGTAATAAGTGATCAGCTGAATTTTATGCAAAGCAAGCCGCTTGGTTATGATAAAGACCATGTAATAGTCCTGCCTTCGGACCAGGGTGTGGCCGGTAAGATAAAAGTGCTCAAAGCGGCATTTAAGCAAAATACATCCATCCGCAATGTAGCAATGGCGAATCAGTCCCCGGTTTTCGTGCAAGGTGGTTATTCTATGCGGAAACCCGTTTGGCCGGAAAATCAAAAGAAAATGGTTACTGCATTGCCCGTGGATGAGGATTTTATTCAAACCGTTGGGTTACAGATCGTGGAAGGCCGAGATTTGACAGCAGAAGATTACAGGCAGGCAACATTACCGGAGCGAAAAATGCAATATCAGCATTATGTATTGAATGAATCCGCAGCAAAGGAAATGGGCTGGACGCCGGCAAAGGCAGTTGGGCAGAAGCTTGTTATGGGCGGTTATTTGGGAGAAGTCGTTGCAGTAGTGAAGGATTTTCATTTTGCTTCCATGCGGCACAAGATAGATCCATTGATTATTTTTCCTGATCAGGCAAACGGCGTTGTGCTGGTCAACATTTCCGGACAAAATGTGCAGCAAACATTGCAGGCGATGCAGCAACAGTGGCAGGCGATTTTACCAGATTCGCCATTTTCCTACCAGTTTATGGATGATGAATTTGAGAAGCTTTACGCTCAGGAAGCTCGTACGGGACAACTGTTTAAGTTATTCGCAGGACTCTCCATCGCGCTGGCGTGCCTGGGATTATTCGGCTTATCCGTGTACACAACTTCCCAGCGCACCAAAGAAATCGGGATCAGAAAGGTGCTTGGCGCGTCGGTGGGCAGCATTGTAACGCTTCTTTCGCAAGACTTTTTAAAATTAATTGTTTTGTCGATCCTGATCGGATCACCCGTTGCCTGGTACGCCATGAATCTTTGGCTGGAAGATTTTGCGTATCGGGTTGATGTTGCGTGGTGGACTTTTGCCCTGGCAGGATTACTTGCGAGCGGCGTTATTATGTTAACTGTCTGCCTGCAAAGCCTGAGCGCAGCTGCAATGAACCCGGTTAAAAGCCTGAAAAACGGTTAATCCTTCTTAAAAAACTCGCCGAAGTGCCAGAGTACGCCGGCGGGGTCGTGGAGGAAACATTCTTGGCCCCAGTCTTCGATGCGGATGGGCGTGAGCTTTACGCCTTCGTAACGGTCGGGCAGGTTTAGATTTACAAGTTCGTTCCAATAACGCTTTACGTCATCAACTTCGAGGAAGAGCATGGTGTTCTCGATCCATTCTTTGGCATAATAATCTTGCAGATAAAAGCCTAAGTCATTGATCCTGAAAAGCGAAAAGTTGTGACCCAACACCACTTCCTGGAAGCCAAGATCTCTGTAAAAGCTTCTCGACTCTTCAAAATTTTTGGCGCCGATAAACGGCCGTATCGACTTTGCGCGATGTTCCATGGTTCTGCGGATTGGTTAAAACAAAAATAGAAAACTACATTGCACTTCGCAATTTCAGGGCTCACTCATCCAAAAGTATAGCGGTATCCTTTTTGGATAGTAGGGGGTTTCTTGCTGCTGAACGAGCCTAATTTTGTGTTTATTAATTGAAGTCATTGATGCTTTCAGCATTTTCTCGGCTTTAATAAACAAAATTTTAACTGACTTTAAACATCATTGAATATATGGAAATCGGAATCGACAGTTTTGCTTCGGCGATGTTGGGAACTGAAAACGGCACGACATTGAGCAGCGTGGATGCCATGAGCGAATTATTGGAACGGATCGCTTATGCCGATGAATCCGGCCTGGACGTTTTCGGGATTGGTGAGCATCACAAGAAGGAATTTCTGGATTCGGCACCGGCTGTGATCTTGGCTGCTGCGGCTGCTATGACCAAGAAGATCAAACTGACAAGTGCTGTTGCTGTGTTAAGCGCCGCCGATCCCGTGCGGGTGTTTCAGGAATTTGCCACGCTGGATCTGATTTCCAAAGGCCGCGCCGAAATGGTTGTGGGCCGTGGTTCTTCGGTGGACGCATTTCCATTATTTGGTTTTAGCTTGAAAGATTATGACAAGCTTTTTATCGAAAAACTGCAACTGCTGCTCGAAATCCGGGATAATGAGTTTGTAACCTGGTCGGGTAAGTTTCGTACGGCGCTTGATAACCAGCCGATTTATCCAAGACCATTACAAAAACAATTGCCCGTTTGGCTTGGCGTAGGCGGAACTCCTGAATCGTTTATTCGTGCGGGTTCATTGGGTTTGCCATTGATGGTGGCTGTTATCGGCGGTGAAACGCATCGGTTCAGGCCGCTCATTGATCTTTACCGCGAGGCCGGAAAAGATGCAGGATTTGCGCCGGAGCAGTTACAGGTTGGACTGCATTCGTTTGGTTATGTGGGCGAAACCACCGAGCAGGCCATTGCAGATTACTATCCGGGGCACGCCGAAATCATCACGAAATTAGGCCGGGAACGTGGCTGGCCGCCGGTGACCAGACGGAGCTTTGATGCGCAGATGAGTCATTTCGGTGCTTACGTCATTGGCAGCCCGCAGGAAGTGGCCGACAAGATCGTTCGCCATAGCGAAGCATTAGGCGGCATTTCCCGGTTTACTTTCCAGATGGACAATGCGGGATTGACGCAGGCGCAATTGCTGAAAACCATCAAACTGATCGGCAGTGAAGTAATCCCATGCGTTAATGCGCAGGTTCTGGCCTAATGGTTTTTGGTAAGAAAAGGTTTTTTATTTGATCTCAATACTTGACCAATATGGTTTTGATTGGGTTGTGTCCGGATAAATGCCGTTTACGATGTAAGTGCCTGTCGGCATATTTGCCGGGATGGTGTATTTCCCAACCGCAATGCTAGCTCCTGCCATCGCCCAGTAATAACGTTCCAGTTCCGGCGACAGGTCAATCGTCTTTTCGGGAGATTTGAGCCGGAGCTTTGGCAGGTGATTGACATCAAATGGAGCCTGACTATAAACCCACATCAGGGGTGACGACTTTGCATAAAAAACGTCGCCCCTTTTAAATGTCAACGGTTCAATATTCCGGTCGAGGCTTTGATTAATGTCCCCTTTCCAAATGCTTTCCAATGCTTTTGTCTTAGCTTCTTTGGAAACTTGGATCGCACCTTTTCCTAACAATGTGTTTCCCTCATAATAGGACAGCAGAAACGAGCCTTCGGGCAAATTTTCCGGTATTTTATCAAGCGTTAATGTGTTCACGTCTCTTACACGCACCGGAACAGTCAAAGGTGATTTCAATGCAACACTGGAAATATTGACGGTGTATTTTTGATCCGGCAAGAAGAATCCGCCACCCGCCCTTATCGTATCCTTGCGAACGTATTCAAACGGAGCATACGAACTAATGCCCGCAATCGGCGTCGCCCTTTTAAATATCAGCCCTTCGAAAACAACTGGATTATGATTATAAAGCCTGATTTCCATGGTCAATGGGTCGCTGCTGATCAGATCCGGTGCATTTGTCAGGTAAACGCGCGAATCGCCAGGATAGAAATCGGCCTCTCCCGAAACGCCGGTTTTCTTGTTTGTAAACTTAACAATGTGATTTCCTGCACCAGGTGCAGCAGGGCTGCTGCCTGATTTTGCATTTAAACGAAGAGGCAGTTGGATGCCTTCGGCATTAATCTGAATTTCCTTTTGAAGCAATTCTATCTTAGGCGTTCCCGAGAAATTGAAGTAAATGTAACCGTAAGAGAAATTGTTGTCCGCCTTGTTTTTTACTCCGAAATACAGGGGAGAAGTGCCTTGATATTGATATTTAATGACATTACCGTCCTTTGGCTGGTTCATTTCGTCCATTAATGAAACCTGCGACTTCGATTGACAAAATCACCTCAGCTTCCGAAGCATTGAATGTCTGCGGAAAACTCACCATATAAACATTATGCGCTGAATCGTAGGTTATTTTATCAGCTCCGGTTACCTTACAGTTCTCTTAGTAACTGATCCATCCGCAATTGCTCGCCTTGCGGATTTACAATGTCGGTTGGTGCAATTTGATTTTTTAGAAGTGCCGGGAGCAGCCAAGCAATAACACACTGAAAGTCAGAAAGAAGTAGAGCGTTTTTTTTCATAGCAGATAGAGGAATCTACAAACGGTGACATGATGCTCGAAGTAAACTTAATTCTACGGATAATCCAAATTTTTGTTTTTAAATTAAATATTCATATTTGTAAAGCCCATAAAGTAAAAACTTAAAGTGTTCACCGATGCTATTAGAAAGACGAGATTTCTTATCCACATTAACATTGGCCAGCGCAGCCACATTATGCTCCGGTAACCCACTGTTGGCGTCGACTTCGCCGAAGAAAGACAAGCTCGGAATCGCCCTCGTAGGTCTGGGATATTACAGCACAGACTTGCTCGCGCCAGCATTACAATTGACTGAAAAATGCTATTTGGCGGGCATCGTCAACCGGCACACCAGCCAAGGCCGAGGCGTGGAAAACGAAATACAATATTCCTGACAAAAACATTTACAACTACAAGAACTTCGACCAGATCGCCAATAATCCGGACATTGACATTGTGTACGTGGTTTTGCCGCCATCTATGCACAGGGAATTTGTGGTGCGCGCAGCGAAAGCGGGTAAGCATGTATTTTGTGAAAAACCAATGGCGCCTTCGGTTGCCGACTGTGAGGCAATGATCAGCGCTTGCAAAAGCAATAAGGTGAAACTTGCGATCGGCTACCGCTGCCAGCATGATCCTAACATTCAGGCTTATATGAAGGTGGCGAAAGAGCCAGAAATTTGGCAAAGTGAAAATGGTGAACAGCGCTGCGGGTTACTTTGACGCGCGGACGGACCATTGGAAACAGAAAAAATCTTTGGGCGGCGGCGTCATGGGCGATATGGGCGTTTATGCATTGCAAGGCGCCAGGCTCGCGACCGGCGAAGAGCCGATCAGCGTCATTGCACAGGCGTCCACAACGCGTCCCGACATTTATAAGGAAGTGGAAGAAACCATGATGTTCATGCTCGATTTCCCAAGCGGTGCGCGCGCTGCCTGCCAGACGAGCTTTGGCATCAATATGAATTACTTGCAGGTGAGCTATGAAAAGGGCTGGCTAAAAATGGAGCCGCAGTCTGGTTACAGCGGCAACAAAGGCAGCATGTCGGACGGAACGATCATCGATTTCCCGATCAAAAGTCAGCAAGCCAAGCAGATGGACGAAGATTGCACAGCAATTATGACCAATGCCGAACTCATTGCACCGGGAGAAGAAGGACTCCGTGACATTCGTGTGGTGGAGGCGATTTACAAGTCGGTCGCTTCGGGTAAGAGCGTTAAGATCTAAATTGGACAAAAGCTTGACAGGCCGCTAATTGGGGCGGTTTGTCAAGTTATGTAACCGAAAATTTATAGGATAATTGTTTGATTATTTTGAAGGAATGTCGTAGAATTACTTATCTCTTTTACGATATATAGTCAACGATAATCATGCGATTCCTACCCTCAACGATCTTCATTGTTCTCCTTTTACTTTTTGCCCGGCCAGGCCATGCTCAAAAGCCTGGGCTTCCTTACAACCGATTTACGGGTGAAATCACGCAGACAAAAGCCGTTCAAACGGGTCAATCACGGGAAAAAAGTTACAATGCCATCAAATCGTGGGTTATCAAGAAATATCCGAATCACAGACAAGTAATCCGTATTGACGATGCTGGCTCAGGTCAGCTGGTTTTGCAGGATACGGAACCCATCACTTCTGCTCGCTTCAAGTCATTCAGTTATCGCGTGATAATTGATATAAAAGATGGAAATTATACTTGTACCATCGACAATGTCAGGACTTTAAGCCCTGGCGCCGAGCAATACATTTCCGCTGATCAGGATTTTTCAAACATGGGCATGTACGGTCAGGACATTGACGACATTGACCGTGAGATTTCGATCACCAAAGACAAAAAAGCGCTGGCGAAACTCTACGATGAGCGCCGCACATTGAAATTATTTTTGCGCGATTACGATAAATCGCATTGCGTTATGGATATGCATTTTACCATGATCCAGAACGGCATCCAGCAGAGCGTTACCGGCAATGGTTCACTTGCCTCAAAGTAATATTAATCAGTTCGTTACAAAGCAGATAACGGAAATTTGAGATACATTTTTGTATCTTCGTTTCAAACTGCTCAACGATGCTAAGCTTTGATGGATGGCTCACGAATTACACATTGACAGGATTTGTATTGGTGCTCCTGTTTTCCCTCACATTTATTCGGAAGAAGTTTGACGGCGAAGCGCATTTTCAAAGTGTAGGCTGGGCTTGGACAGCCGCATTTTTTGCGATTTTATTATTTATGCGCTATCCCTTCATTGCTTACAATCGGGAGATGGATGTGGATGAAAGTCAGATGCTTGCGCAGGCACTCAGCTTAAAAAACTACTGGATTTACTGGAAATACGTCGATGGCCTCACACAGGGTCCGCTCGCCAGTTACTGCCTCATTATTCCTTCATGGTTCGGCTTGCCCTTCGATTACACTTCCGCCCGCCTGCTCGGCTTTGTCATCCTGAGTCTCACATTAACAGCCACTTTCTGCACATTACGGAATCTCTTTTCCTTTCCTGCGGCGTTGTTAGCCTTTATGCCCATTGCTTTTTTCTATGTGTTAAGCCAGGGCGCGTTTTCAACGCTTTATAATGAATATGTGTGCCTTTGCCTGCTCTCGCTGTGTTTCTGGCTGTTTTCTCTTTTGTACAGGCAGCTGCAACCTGAAAAAAGTAATTTCTTTTTGCTTGGACTGCTCGCGGGCATGGTGCCTTTTGCCAAATTACAGGGCGTTCCTACGGCTATGCTGATCGTTCTTTTTGCCGGCATTGTCGTTCTTCTTCGCGGCAAAGACAAAGCGCTTTCGCTCGTCGCCCTTGCTTTTGGCGGCTTGTTGTTCCCGGCTATTGTGATCATTCTGGCCGTTCGCTTTGGGGCAATTCAATATCTTTGGAATTTTTATGTTTTGGGAAATTTCCAATATTCCAGCGGTGGGAGCATTTGGGAAAAAGCGCTTAATTATCTGCATTTTCTGAGAAATTCAGGCCAGTTTTCTTACCTGATTGCAGGCTATTTTCTCCTCGTCATGTATGCCGCATATACATTGTTACGCGCAAGAAAGATGCTGGATTTCAAAAACCTGCTCTTTTGGTTTGGACTGCTGCATATCCTGACCGCGTTTTATGCCGTGATCAAATCGGGCTATTTATTTCCGCACTATCAGCAATTTGTCATCATTCCGATCGGCATATTTACCGGTGTGCTTCTGGAAGCTGTGTTTTTATCATCTTTTTGGAAGGCGCGTAAATTGCAGCTTGTTCTCGGAGTTTGGGCGTGTATTTTAATGGCGCCACATGTGCTTGGCAAGCTGGCTTCAATCGGTGGTTATGCAGTGAAAACTGATGCGCGGATCAATCATGCTGACTTGGGTAAACCTTTGACTATATCACCTGTTTCGAAGGAAATTATGCGCTATACATTGCCGGGAGAAGCTATTACGATCTGGGGCTGGCACCCGTCTTACCATTTGGAAACCAGACTGAGCCAGGCCACAGGTGACGTGATCGCATACCGGATCCTGACTGCAAACAGCCACCGGCGCGCTTATCTTGCCAAATATTTAAGTGATTTGAAGTTGAGGAAACCGGTCGTTCTGGTGGATCAGATCACGCCGCAATCGTTTTGGTTTAATGACACCACGCGCTTCACGCATGAGCATACGCCAGGTGTTGGTGATTTCATTGCACAGCATTACAAACTCGCTTCCACGATTCACGACGAACGAATTTACGTGCGGAACGACCGCATGAAAGCATTCCTGACGCAGCATTAACAGCTTGCCGAATCAAATGCTTACTAGATTTAGTTTTGTTTAAATGTGAGTTGCGGAACCTCCACGAGCTGCATATCAGCGCCAAGCCAGAAGCGGAAAATAGATTGCATGGTGTAACGCACTTCTTCAAAGTCCATGGGTTTCACAATGTAAGCGTTAGCGCCATGCTGATAGCACTGCTGAATTTTGTCTTCACCCGTTTCGGCACTCATGATCACAACCGGCAGATCCGTATAAAAACCTTCCATTTCGGGCTTGGGCTGCCGTAATAATTTGAGCAATTGCAATCCGTTCATGCCCGGCATGTTCAGGTCAACGATCAGTAACCCGGGAATCTGGTCAGTACGCTCTTGTCTGGCTAATGATTCGAGGTGGCGGTAAAGCACTTTCCCATCTTCAAAAAATCGGACGGGGCATTCTCCCGAAAATCCCTTAATTACTTTATAAAGCAAGAAGTGATGATCCGGGTTGTCATCCACTATGTATACTCCTTTTTTCATGTTAAAAATGGCATTGGCGAAAAGCAAATTTTTGTATAATAAACATACCATCGCAACTGCGATTTCCAGGGTCAGCGCGCGAGGTTGTCAATCAGTAACGAGGAAACTTATCAAAGCGTTTAAATGATGCAGATGGCACGGGTTTTTGCGAGATTAAAAAATACTTAATTTTTTTCGGGACCACTAACATAGGCTATCTACATCCACAATTACATGAACATGCAAAAGATCAAATTGTTTTCTCAGTACGATATGGACGTCCTTTTTTACAAAGAAAAAATGGACATTGTCAAGGAAGTGAATCAATGGCCTGATGCATATTTCTCAGCAGAAAACTTACCTGGTCACATTGACGCCCTCGCACAACAGAGACAACTTCAAATTCCACAGGTCGATTTTCTGGCCGGCCGCTCAATTACTGTTGACCGGATTTATCCTGCATCAGCATTAAGGCCAGGCGGCAATCCAAATAAAAAATTGAAGGTTAAAGTGTTAGTTTATCAATATCCGTTTACCGGTGAAAGTTTCCTGCTCGGGTGTAAGCCTCGCGCAGCTTTCGACCCGATTGAAGCGGAATGGCTGCTGGATGCGGGCAGTAAAATGATCCTCGCTGAGTATCCGAATTACGAAAGCAATCCAAAACAGATCATTAGGAAACACAATGCGATGACCGAATCCTTGCAGCTGATGCTAGCAGACGTTTCACAAGGTTTACAGGAATTTAATGACAACATTCGGGACGTCATTGAGCCGGCAATATATGAAAAGCAACAGGAAGTGATTGAGCGTCAACGCGTTCTTTCAGCCTTGGGTTAACAGAAATACATTGTGATGCAGCGAGTAACCGCTGCATCACAATCTTTTACCTTGCGGCAACCGCTTTGATTATCTCATCGCTGCCGCAGTTTCCACAGTTCGTTCCCGGTTTGGCATCTTTACCACAATTCTTGCAGATATACTTGTCCTGCTCTTTGTAAACGCGTCTCCAAAAATCCTTGTCACATTCCGGGAGCACACCCAATCCCGGCGCCACTTCAACGTCCTTGATAAGCGTAAAAGAACCACCCGCTTCGAAATAAAGCCGCTTTACTTGTCCCAGTTGAAGAATGTCATTATTCCGGAGCTGCGCAAATACGCGCTCCCGCGAGATGCCCGTCAACTTCATATTTGGAAGGTTAAGCACGCCGTCTCCAACCAAAACCGTTACATTGCCTTGCGTCATAGATTCAAGACGTTCGTTTCTGGTTGCTAACCACGCCACGAGCTGCTGCACGGAAACCACTACAATGGCAATCACAATGGCAGGCAACACGCCCCGGTCGGGTGACAGAATGGGAATACCAATCGCTGCTGCGAGTGACACCAGCGCGATCATTTCATTGCGGCTGAGCTGAGAGGCCATTCTTTTTCCCATCAACCGCATGGAAACCATGAGCAGGAGATAAACAACTACGACTCTGAAAATGACTTCAAGATAAAAGCCACCCGGGACGTTGCCGACAACAATGCGCTGCCAATCGGAAATATTTATGTCTTCGGGTTTCATCGTTTTTCAGTTTCAGGTGTGGGCTCAATGTCTCTTTCCAACGCAGCTTTTTCCCAGTGATTTGCTTTGCACTTAGGACAGACGTCTTTCGCTTTGTCTTCATCAACTGTCTTTCCGCAATTCAGGCACACGACAACACCGTCGGTCAGTTCCTGCGAAAACAGTTTAATGGCTTCATCGTCAGGCGGGAAAATCGATAATCCGGGCGCCGGTTCTTTGCTTTGGTAAATACTAAACATTCCGCAAGCCTCCAGGTAAACCCTGTCAATGCCACCCAGATTGTAAATGTGTTTGCTCCGGATTACGGAAAAAAGCTGCTGGCGCGACACTTTGGTTTTAGCCATCTCATCCAGATTGATGACGCCGTCTTTGACCAGGATACTGATCGTGCCCTGGCTGACTTCCTCAAATTTCGGACTTTTATACTCCGCAAAATTCAGACTACGCTGAAACGTAAGTGCGCAAATCAGGACCATAACAGTAAGCAGGACGCCGATTTGAGGCAACTGCATGCCGGGCGCCACAATGGCCCCGAGTGTAACCATTACCGCAAGTTCCGAGATGGTCAGCTGACCGCCCATTCGCTTGCCCATTAGCCTCACAATGGCTAACAGCACAAAATAAATAACAATTGTCCGCAGCAAAACTTCAAGCAAAAAAATGGGCGGCGCCTCCCCAAATAATATCCGCTGCCAGTCGCCGGGATAATCTCTTCTTTCTTCATTGTCTAGTTTGTTGATATGCTTTTGTTGAGTGGCATCGCATATAATTTTTGTACCAATAATGGCTGTATAAAATACCTGTGGTTACCGTCGATTTTTTACACGGGAATGTTGAGACTGTTTTTATAAGATAAAAAAATGAGGCTTTTTCGGCTTTTAAGGCAGTTTTGGAACAGTTTTTATGAAAGCACGTCTCCCGTTCTGAAACGGTTGCCGAACGTCAGACGCATGCGGGCGGCATAAAGAAAAATTGATATGTCACGGAATTATCACCATCTGGATTTACAACATCATAAGGCGCAGCGGTCGCTCTTCGAAGATTTGCAGGATTTGTATGCGGCCGACCAGCTTTTGCTGAAAGCGATTCCATCATTCGCCAAAGCGTCTGTGTCGCCTGAGGTTACGGCAACATTTGATTTATATGCGGCGCAAACCGATGAGCACATTGGCCATCTCAAAAAAATCTTCAAACTGCTGGGCGAGCGGCCGGGGCAGCGGCCCACTGCTCTGAGAGCATTGATCCAGTCTGCGAAGCGCGCTGCTTGAAGAACCACAGGATGATCCGGTCGAACATGACCTGAAACTGGTAAAGAAAGCGAAAGAATTTGTCAGCTTTCAGATTGCGCTATATACATCAGCGTTCAATGCCGCTCAAAGTTGTGGTTATTCCGAAATCGGCACATTACTGAAAAAGGCGATGCTGCATGAAGGCGAGCGGCAATCCATTCTGGCCAAGCTGGAATTAACGTTTCAGACCAATGCGGAAAGTGACGGACAGACCACGTTGCAGCCCATGCATAGCTAATGTCATTCGTTTCCTTTGTATTTATATTTAAGAAAAAGCATCGCAATGTTCAGGCAAATGGTGAAAATGTTGGTCGCGATAATGGGAACATCTTTCTTATCGACTCCATAATAAACCCAGAGCGCATTACCGGTCAGCAATACGACGAACATCAGGGTTGAAACCTCGCTCGCCTTTTTCTTTTTAACGGTTGTTACCAATTGCGGCACGACTGCCGAGGATGTGCAGATCCCAGCCACAAGGCCGAGAATTTCTATAAAATCCATATTGCTTTTTTTGTTGATGAATGTTTGGCTGATTTCAGCCGGGCGCAGTCCTTATAAAATTACTTTCCAGCGGCTTCATGGGCCGATAAGTCAGATTCCGTGTAAGAAATTCTACGGGTTACGCGGGTGGCTATTTGTTAGCGTCAGGTCAGGACTGGTTTTTGTTAACTTGCGCGAAATTTCAGAAAGCCGTAACGAAGAAAACTTATGCTGGAACTGCTCGTCGTCATTACATTTTTTGGCTACATATATTATTTAAGAAATTATGCGGATCTCCGCTCCAAATCCGAGAAGGAAGAGGCTGCATTCGCACCGGGAATTGCACTTTTGAAAAGCGGGGATTTCGAGCAAGCTTACGATTATTTTCACGCGCGTGCAGCAGAAAAGCCGGGATCTAGCGTCGCTCATTTATACAGAGGTTTGGCAGAAAAAGGAAGAGGCGATCGCGCGGCAGCATTCGCGGACATTCAAAAAGCGGTGAGCCTGGACGACGAGGTTTTCCGGGCACATCTTGAACTGGGCAAACTTTATCTCGAAGATGGAAAGCCTGAAATTGCGCTTGCAGCATTCAATAAAGCAGTTACAAATGCGCAGGAAACAGCTCCGGAGCCTTATCGCTGGCGCGGAGAAGCTTTTCAAAAATTGGAACGCAACGAGGAGGCGCAAGCAGACTTTGATTCAGAAAAACGGTTGGCTGAAAAATCAGAAATAGCAATTCGAAATCTGACGTCATTAAGCCGCCGTTTTTTGATAAAAAACTGATCATCAGCGCATCAATGGTATTTTTTACGAGCGCTTTGGTTGTTGCAGTTGTGAAGGATGCGGAAAGCATTCACTTGCCTTATCTCGTCGCTGTTTTTTCCGCCATTATCATCGGCTTTGCCGAGCCTTACAAAGGATGGCTGCTTGCCTTGATGCAATGTGCCCTGATTTTGGCAGGATACTTCTTATTCACCTCCCAGCCGACAAGTGAAGCAGAACGCGAGCTCGAAAATTTCAGTCTCTACGGCTCAGTAATCCTGACCTTTGTAGCCAGCTTCCTCGGTGGCTTCATGAAAAGAGCCTTAAATATGCAATAGCACATCATTACTTCATGAATGTGATGCAAAAGATTTATATCAAAAAAATAAAGCGTTTTAGAGCTTACAAGAATAAATTTGTGTGCTAAGTTCTTGTTTTCTTATTTCAAGAATTAATAAGACATTCCAACCTTCTAATTTTCATCAGATTGCATTTCGAAAGGAAGTAAAATGCGAGATTAGGTGTATATTACTACAAAATTTGCAAAGTAGTTTTACGTCTCCTCTAAAAGCATGAAGCTGAATTTTTACCGGTTTTTTTATGCGCTTTTAATGCAGTGTATGGCATTAACGGCCTTCACACAAAGCAAACCCATACATTTCAGACACATTTCCGCCGAAAACGGACTTCTTAATAACAATGTCAACTGCCTGATGCAGGATAGCAAAGGCTTTATCTGGATTGGCACGAATGGTGGGCTAAACCGCTATGACGGCCATTCATTCAATGTTTACAAAAACGAAGAAGATAACAAGAACAGCCTCAGCAATGATTTCGTAACCTGCCTGGCCGAAGACAAGTCGGGCAACGTGTGGATTGCGACCAGCGGCGGCGGGCTTAATGTGCTGGATAAAACGAGGAGGAATTTTAAGGCTTTCAACTTCAAAAGAAAAAGACCAGAAAAGCATTTCCGGTGACTTCATTAACCGCATTACTTTTGACAAGGGCGGCAAAATGTGGATCGCGACAACGGGCGGCCTGGACCTTTTTGATCCCGAAAAAGGCGAGGTAACCCGACACTTCAAACTCGATTCCACCAAGATCAACAGCCTCAGCAGCGACAATGTCAACACGGTTTTTTGTGACAGGCAGGACAACATATGGGCAGGAACATCTGCGGGCTTAAACCTGCTGGACAGGCGCACAAACACTTTCAAGCGATTTCTTTTCGACAATAAAAATCCAGGCTCATTATCCGGGAATGAGGTGCGTTATGTTTTTCAAGATAGCAAGGGCCGCATTTGGGTAGGGACTTACGGGGCAGGACTCAACCTTTACGAACCAGAGAAAGGCACATTTCGTCGCTTTCTGCATGATCCTAAAAATCCAGCCACATTGTCCCACAACAACATTACGAGCATCAATGAAAATGGCAGCGAGATCTGGATTGGGACGGAAAATGGCGGCCTGAATATTCTGGATACAAATAAATGGACATTCAAATCGCACACGCACGACGAAGTTGATCTCAGCAGCGTTGCCGGAAATTCGGTTGATTGCATCTTTAAAGACCGACAGAATAATTTCTGGCTTGCCGCTTACAGTGCCGGTTTGAGCATTTATAACAGCAATAACAGTTTCGAACATTTCCGGCACAGCGCATCAGAAAAACAGTTTGTCCAACAATGCTGTCCTGTGTTTTTATGAAGATAAAAATGGCAGTTTCTGGATTGGGACGGACGGAGGAGGACTCAATTTATTTGACAAAACAACACAAAATTTTACGGCTTACCGTCAGGAAAAATCCGGCTTGTCAGGAGACTTTGTGCTGGCTATTTTGCCCGGTGCAGACGAAAAGCTTTGGATAGGGACCTGGGGCGACGGACTGAATTTGTTTGATCCGAAAACATGCCGCTCAACCGTTTTCAAACACAGGCCGAATGTTGCCAATGGCATCTATAACGACAACATTTATGCGCTGGCAAAGACGCCCGATAACAAAATCTGGATCAGCACTTACGGCGAAGGAGTGGACGCTTACGATCCGGAAACGAAAGCATTTAAACATTATTTAAGCGATCCGGACGACATTAAAACATTGTCAGACAACACCATTAATTGCTTTTTTACCGATAAAAAAGGAACGTTGTGGCTAGGCACCGACGAAGGGCAGCTCAACCGCTATAATCCTGATCTGGATAACTTTACGAGGTTTAAAGTTTCGGAAAATATGCGCGTTTCCAACAGCGCTATTAACTGCATAGTAGAAGATAAATCCGGGATTTTCTGGCTGGCCACATTGAAAGGCCTCGTCCGGTTTGATCCTGCGACCGGGAAGTTTAAAAAATATACAACCGCACAGGGATTGATCGCCAATGTGGTTGAAGCACTTGTGACGGATGAGGCCGGAATGCTTTGGATCAGCACAAATGGCGGGCTGTCGATGTTTGATCCGAAACTCGAAAAGTTTAAAAATTACTCCGTCGAATATGGTTTGCAGGCGAGAGAATTCAAGCAAAAAGCGGCTTATCGGGACAAGGAAGGCAACTTGTATTTTGGTGGGGTGAATGGTTTCAACAAATTCCAGCCGCTCGACATTCGCCGCGATCACGGGACTTATCCGATCGTTATCACCAACTTTAAAATTTTCAGCCGCGACGGTCAGGTTTCGGGCAAGGACAGTAACAAGGTGAAATTGCCCGTTGACATTTCAGAAGCCAGCGAAATCACATTATCCCACGATCAGTCCTTCATATCCATTGATTATACAGCATTGGATTTTGTTTCATCGCAAAAAAACTACGCGTATATATTGGAAGGTTTTGACCAGGAATGGAATTATGTCGGGAATAAGAATACGGCCATTTATACCAATTTGTCACCCGGCGATTTCAGGTTCAAAATCAAAGCACAAAACATTTCGGGCGAATGGGTAACCAGTCCAAAAAGCCTGCTCATCATTGTGAAGCCGCCTTTCTGGGCAACCTGGTGGTTCCGCTTATTAGTTTTTTTGATCATTGCGGGGATTGTTTACTGGCTGTATAGTTATCGTGTGAATGCCATTGTTCGAAAGAAAGCAATGCTGGAACAATTGGTGGAAGAGCGGACGGTGATGGTGCAGCGCCAGGCAGAGGAGTTGCATGCGCAATCGGATCATTTACAGGCATTAAACGAAGAGTTGCAGTCTCAATCCGAGGAACTGCGGGTGCAAACGGAAGAGCTTTATGAGCAGCATGAGCAGGCCCAGATCGCCCGGGAAGAGGCCGAGCGCGCCAATCAGGCCAAAAGCATTTTTCTCGCCACAATGAGTCACGAGATCAGGACACCAATGAATGGCGTTATCGGTATGACGGCGTTGCTTTCTGAAACCGAACTGTCTGAGGAGCAGCGGGATTACACGCGGATCATTGCCACTTGCGGCGAAACTTTGGTTAATGTCATCAATGATATCCTTGATTTTTCAAAGATCGAATCAGGGAAAATAGACCTAGAAGCGCATGAATTTGAACTGCGGCTTGTGCTGGAAGAAATGATGGATTTGTTTGACTTACAGGCTTCAAAGCAAAAGGTCAGCTTGCGTTATGAATTGGAAGAATGCCTTCCGCATTTCCTGATCGGCGACAGCACAAGATTAAAGCAGGTTTTGACCAATTTGATCAATAATGCGTTGAAGTTCACAAGCCAGGGCGAAGTTTATGTGCGCGTATATAAGCACGAAGAACCGGAACACGGGGAAATCGGTGTTGGATTTACTGTAAAAGACACCGGCATTGGCATTAAGGCTGATAATTTGTCGAATTTGTTTCAGGCGTTTTCGCAGGTGGATTCATCTGTTAACCGGAAATATGGCGGCACGGGCCTGGGATTGGTCATCTGCGAGCGGTTGGTCCGCTTAATGGGCGGCGAAATCCGGGTGGAAAGCGAATACGGAAAAGGCTCGTCATTTCACTTTTTCATCACAACGCGCTACACGGATAAGATTGCGGACAAGCAACTTTCGCAGCCTGGCTCACAACCGGAGAACCGGTTGCTCGACACTTCATTTGCCTCACATTATCCCATGCGCATTATGGTTGCCGAAGACAATGCGGTTAACCAAAAATTCATTGATTATGTGTTGAGAAAGCTGGGTTATGAGGTTTTCATCGTGCAAACCGGCCTGGAAGTGTTGACAGCGCTCACACGTGAACGTTTTGACATCGTCCTCATGGATGTGCAAATGCCCGAAATGGACGGACTTGAAGCCACGGAAGCCATTCGGAAGCAGCATGGTCCGCTTCCTTATATTGTAGCGCTGACAGCCAATGCATTAGATGAAGACCGGGCGAAATATATCAGCATTGGCATGGACGATTACATGGCCAAGCCAATGAAGCTCGAAGTTATAAAGGAAGTGCTGCAAAAGGCATTTCGCAGGATTCATCAATTACACGCGGAGGCTTAGAGCATCTGCGTTTATTTTTTAAATTCGCAAATGTCACTCCACAACACGCCGTCTGCATTGGTTCCCGAACAGCCCAATGGCAAAATCGTTTATATCGATTATCTGAAAGTTTTACTGACGGCACTGGTCATTTTGCATCATGCATTTGTGACTTACGGAGCGCCGGGCGGATGGTATTATTTTGAAAAAACCACTATTAAGGGCGCGGCAATAGCGATGACGATGTTCGTCTCGGTTAATCAGTCTTTTTTCATGGGGTTTTTCTTCTTCCTTTCCGCATTATTTATCCCAGGATCTTACAGGAAAAAAGGAGCAAAGCTTTTCTTGAAAGACCGCTTTTTCCGACTTGGAATTCCCGTGCTGTTCTATTCTATTATCCTCGCAACGGTCATGAATTTCTTGGTTTACCGCTATGCCGGTGCGCATGACATTACATTTCTGCATTTTTTGTCAGTGTATGATGGCTGGATCAATGTCGGGGTTTTGTGGTTTGTGGTTGCGCTGTTACTGTTTTCGGTTTGTTATGTAATCTGGCAAAAGGTTTTTCACGCACCAGTGCAAGCCTGGAAGTTACCGGCAGTAATGCACATTTTGCTTTTCGGAATCGGGTTAGGAGCAGTCACATTTCTGGTGAGGCTTGTCTTTCCTGTTGGCTGGGAACTGAAACCGCTTGGCTTTCAGCTTGGACATTTTCCGCAATATATTGCCCTGTTTATCTTGGGAATCATTGCTGCGGAAAACAAATGGATTTCGCTGATTGAAGACCGGCGCTATCGCAAGCTTTTTATCATTGTTCCCTGCCTCATTATTTTCGGGCTTCCTGCAATTTTTGCAGTACAAGCCATATCTGGTAATCCGCTTGCATTTTTCGTGGGCGGCTTGCACATTGAGGCTGCCGTATATGCCTTTTGGGAACAAATCACCGGCGTCTCCATTATGGCAGCTTTACTCGCATTCGGAAAAAACAATCTGAATACGCCGTCCGTTTTTATGAATAAAATGTCGCGTTGCGCATTTGCCGTTTACATTCTGCATCCATTTGTCCTCGTCTGTCTTTCCCTGCTTCTGAAAAACTGGCCGGTAGACCCCGCTGTGAAGCTGTTGATTGTTGCACCGGCCAGCGTGTTTTTAACTTTTTTGCTTGGCTATTTTGTGGTAAAAATTCCAGGTGTGAACAAAGTCGTTTAGCGGCTTTTGAACCCTTCAGCTTCACCTGCATAATGCTTTCCTTTGTTCAGAAACCCGTGTATTCCACTGCTGATCACGATCACGGCAACCACCGCCACGGCTGTGAATGCGATGGATTGGTTTTCATTCCAATTGGCCACGGCAACGGCCGCTAATCCCCACGCGCCTACAATTGCCGCTTCACGCAAATTGCGGTTCCAGGTTAGGAAAAGCTGCACAAGTCCTGCCACGCAGATCATAATGATCGTCCAGGTGGCGGCCGAAATGCCGAATCCGTCCCATCCGATCTTGGTCAGATAGGCAGCGACATTCGCAATTAATGCAACTGTAATCCAGCCCAGATACAATGCAAAAGGCCACCATTCCAATGCGATTTTTTTAAGTGAAATCAAGTCAAGTTCCATGCGTGTCCGCAGCACAATGCCCAAAAGTGAGGATAGCAACACAATCATAATCAGCACCGAAGCGCCTGTGTAATCATACAGCCAGGCGACGATCCAAAGGCAGTTTGCTATGCAGGAAATCACAAATAACCAGCCGATCTTGCCGACCATTTCGGGCGCTCTTTTATCATTAAAAAGCCCTCTGCTCTGGTAAATAACGAATGCCGCCAGACCAATGTAAATCACTCCCCAGATCGAGAAAGCATAGCCGGAAGGCGTAAAAAAGTTTTGATATTCGGCCGACACGGTCGCCATGGTGTTACCGTTGAATACGCCGGTGTTGGACAAATAATTCACAATTACCGTTACAATTAAAGCCAGTATATTCGCCGTCTGCAAAGTCTTTGTCATGATGATGCGCTTAGTTCAAATGCCAACGTACAAAGCTTATGCCACATGATCAAAACAATTACGATCACTGAGTTCTTTTCCCTGCAAAACCATGTGCCGCTTGCCGATGTACGCACGCCGGCTGAGTTTGCGCATGGGCATATCCCGGGTGCATTTAACCTGCCGTTGTTCAGCAATGAAGAACGTGTTTTGGTAGGAACAACATATAAGCAGGTTGGGAGGGAAGAGGCGATTTTGCTTGGTTTCGACCTTACCGGTTCCAAATGGTCAGGTTTTATCAAGCGCGCTTTGGAGATGTCGCCGCAGAAGAAAATCGCGGTCCATTGCTGGCGCGGCGGCATGCGAAGTGGTGCAATGGCATGGGCGCTTAACCTTTACGGCTTTGAAGTTTATCTCATCGAAGGCGGTTACAAACATTACCGGAGATGGGTGCTGGGCCTTTGGGAACAACCTTATGAACTGTGCATTCTGGGCGGTCGCACGGGTTCCGGAAAAACGAGGTTGCTGAAAGAACTTGCCTTACTGGGGGAGCAAGTCGTTGATCTCGAGGATCTTGCACAGCATCAGGGCTCTTCATATGGAAGCATGAACAAAATGGTTCAGCCTACGCAGGAACAGTTTGAGAACAATCTTGCGTTGCAATTGAGGGATATGGATGCGACGCAACGCATTTGGATAGAAGACGAAAGCAGGAATGTCGGTAAGCTCAACATTCCGGCGCCATTCTTCAAACAAATGATCGACGCGATATTAATTGATCTGAATGTTGGTCTGGACGCCCGCGCGAAATCCTTAACGCTTGAATATGGCCAGCTTGATAAAAACTTTCTCATAACCTGCACATTGCGCATTCAAAAACGGTTGGGGCCTTTGCAAACCAAACAAGCCATTGCCGCGATCGAGGACGAACGCATGGAGGATTTTGTCAGAATTGTGCTTGTATATTATGATAAAACATATTTAAAGGACATTGGCAAAAGAAGTCCGGACAAAGTTTTTTCGCTGGATATTACCGATGATCGCCTTTCAGAAAATGCAAAACAGATTTTAAATTTTACATTAACTGTGCCGACGCAGGCATAGCAAAATCAATGGATACGACAACAGTAAAACTAACCCAATATTCCCACGGAGCCGGCTGCGGCTGCAAGATCAGTCCCGCAATTTTGGACAAGATCCTTCACAGTCCCATCGCAGCGCAAGCTGATCCTCGCCTGCTCGTGGGCAACGACAAGCGCGATGATGCCGCCGTGTTGGATCTCGGAAACGGAACCGCATTGATTTCGACGACCGATTTCTTTATGCCAATTGTGGACGATCCGTACGACTTTGGACGCATCGCATCAGCAAATGCAATCAGCGATGTGTATGCAATGGGCGGAAATCCTGTGCTGGCCATCGCGATTTTGGGCTGGCCAATTGATAAGCTCGCACCAGAAGTTGCCCAAAAAGTGCTCGAAGGCGCACGTGCGATTTGTGGCGAAGCAGGCATCACCCTCGCTGGCGGCCACAGCATTGATTGCCCCGAGCCGGTTTTTGGACTTGCAGTAACCGGATTAGTCAACATTCCGCAGCTTAAACAAAACTCCACTGCCAAGGCTGGCTGCAAGTTATATCTCACCAAAGCATTGGGTGTGGGAATACTTTCCACCGCTCAGAAAAAAGGGCTTTTGCAACCCGAAGACGCTGAAATCGCACTTAATAGCATGGTGAAGCTGAACATTCTGGGTGAAACTTTTTCGCGCATGGATGGCGTAGAAGCCATGACGGATGTTACCGGCTTTGGCTTACTCGGCCACCTTTCCGAAATGTGCGAAGGGAGCGGATTATCTGCTGTTATAGAGTTTGAAAAAGTGCCCGTCATTGATTCTTTGCCTTATTATCTGGAACAGCAATGCTTTCCGGGTGGCACTAAAAGGAACCTGGCGAGTTATGGTCACAAAGTGGGGCCCTTGACGGATCTCCAAAAATATATTCTCGCAGATCCGCAGACGAGCGGCGGTTTGCTCGTTGCAGTAAATGAAGAACATGCGCCTGATTTTGAAAAAACGATGGCTGTTTTAGGCCATGAATTGATATCTTTCGGCCGGCTGGAACCCAAGCACGACGGCCCGTTGATCACAGTAAAATGAACATTAACCCGCGTCAGACGACCGGATTTGAAACCCAATAATCTCAATTAATGATGAAAAATTTCAAACAATTCCTCCTGCTTTTTTCACTCAGCCTGATGTCACTGGTTAGCCAGGCACAGACAAAAGCAGAGCCGTGGACAGAATCTCAGCTGATGCCCACAAGCGAGCTCGCTGCGCTGATCAATGATCCGACGGCTAAAAAACCGCTCATTATCAACATTGGCCCGCAAGCGGTTATCAAAGGTTCGGTAGATGTGGGACCTGGAAAGGAGAAGGATAACATTAAGAAGCTGGAAAAAATGCTTTCCAAAGAAGACAAGAACCGCGAAGTGGTTCTGTATTGCGGCTGCTGCCCGTTTGACAAATGTCCTAACATTCGCCCGGCGTTCAGTTTGATTAAGGAAAAAGGATTTGCTAAGGCAAAGCTTTTGAATGTGCCTAAAAATATAAAGACAAACTGGATCGACGCAGGTTATCCGGTGAATGAATAATTGAGTTATAAGCGCGTTGGTGCGCTGAATTTTTGCATTATGATATTGATATTGAGGAGATTGGTTTTTGTTTTTGCCTTGCTGGCTTGTTTGAATGCTGCTGCGCAACAAAGTGCTATTAAGGTGGGCAAAAAAGCGCCGGAGATTTTGCTTCCGACTATATCGGGTGAATCTCTGGCACTTTCGTCCCAGAAAGGCAAAGTGGTGCTGGTCGATTTCTGGGCAAGCTGGTGTGCGCCATGCGTGGAAGAGCAGCCGGAGCTGAAAAAGCTTTACGGTCAGTTTAACAAGCAGGGAAAGGATGCCAGAAAATTCGAAATATTCGGGGTTTCGCTGGATAGCAAAAAGCCGGCTTGGGAAAAAGCAGTCCGTAAATACAAAATCGACTGGATCCAGGTTAGCGACCTTAAATTCTGGACATCTCCCGTCGCCAAAACCTACGAAATCGAAGCACTTCCGTTTAACGTTTTGTTAGATAAAGAAGGCACGATCGTCGGTGTAAATCTTCATGGCAAAGAGCTGGAAACAGCAGTCGCCAAGGCGTTAGCCAACTAATCAGCGCAACTCATACTCATGCGTCAAAGCTTCAACCGGAATGCGAAGCAGTCTGGATCACATCAACCCAAAATACCAAACCCATCCAATAAAAAACACTTGCAATGGCACGCGGAACCAGAGATAGGCTAGGCCGGGGCCGTTGAAGGTGGCTTTTTCGTAGTTGAGGGTTTTAGTTGCGGCGTGGATGTTGGCGGGGAGGATGAGGATGAAGAAGATGATGAGGATTATGGCGGCAGTTGGTCTTAATATTGGAAATAGGAGCGAGACGCCGAGGACGATTTCCAGGATTCCGGTGAGATATACGACTTCTTTTTTCAAAGGCACGAAGTCTGGCAGCATCAGCGTCATGCCTTTTGTAAACATAAAATGGCCGAGCGCCGTGAAGCAGAGCATTACGCACATGGCCAGATTTCCGCTCAGCAGCACGTTCCATGCTCCGGTGAAATATTTGCAAACGAGCGTGGTGAGGGCGAATGTGGCAAGTAATAATATAAACGGTTTCATCTTAAATGGCTTTTTGTCTTGACAAAAGTCACCATTGAAACCGCTGCGTCAAATGATGTATGTTAGTTTCGTGCGAAGCGCTTTCTGATTCTGCTTAAACTTTCCGGTTGAATGCCGAGGTAAGACGATAAATGCTTGACCGAAATTTCATTCACAAGTCTGGGATTGCGTTCAATTAATTGTGCATAACGCTCGTCCGCCGTTAATGCGAGCAAATCCATTTCCTTACGCAAACGTCGAGCATATTGCATTTCTGTGATCAGCCGGCCCGTCCGTTCACCATTGTGGAAGTTGCGGTAAAAATGATGCAAATCTGCGTAAGATATCGCCACAGTTTCTGAATCTTCAAGGAGCTCAATGGTTACGTAACTCGGGTCCCGCGTGATAAAAGAATAAAAACCCGACACAAAATCGCCGCCAAAGTGAAAGTCGATTGTGAATTCATTTCCATCGTGCAAAAAATAATTGCGCGTCGATCCCGAATTCAAAAAATACATATAGTTCTCCACCTGCCCCTGCGCAACCAGAAAATCCCCTCTTTTGAACTTTTTAATAACAAGCCTATCCGAAAAGGCCTCCCATTCATCTTCCGGAAGAGAAGAAAACTGCATTATTTTTTCCTTAATCTTATCTAAGTGGTTGCTCATCAGTGTCAGCGCATTATTTCTGTTCAATATAACGGGATAAAGGCAAAACAATAATCTCTTTCAATAAAACTGACCAAACGGCTGTTTCTGGTATGATTATTTTGGGAAATCGCATCATCTTTTTCGAAACAGATCATTTCCCCAATTATGGAAACATCATACAGAAGACGCCGGTTTCTACATCACTTCGGACAGCCCACTAACGCCATTCCAGCGCTAAGTCTAATGAGTTTCAACACGGACATCAGGCCGACGACCCAAATTTCAAATGATGAAAACGAAAGTCGGATGAAGGCAAAGGCGGATTCTCAGCCTCAGGATGGTTCTTTTTCAATCATACAGTTTCTAAAAGACCTTGTTTCCTGAAAGCCGAAGGGCTCAATCCTTTGTGTTTCTTAAATAGGCGGTTCAAATGGCTTTCGTCCGTAAAGCCAAGCTCCGTCACGATTTCATTGATGCGCATATCGCTGTGTTTCAAGCGCGTTTCAACCAATTTTAATTTGCAATTGGTGATATATTGCTGCAAAACCTCACCCGTATGTTTCTTAAAGTAACGACCCAAATAACCGTCTGAAATCCCAAAATGCGCCGCAATGCTTTCAATACGCAACATATCGGGCGTGAAAATGTTTTCCTGAATGTAATTAATAATGTTCATCACAGTGTTGCCCGTGCTGTCCGAAATCTTCTCCGGCATCGTCATTGCAATGTTCCGTGTCACAATGGTCACCATCGTGTTAACAAGCTGAGCAATAAGCTCCTGATGATAAAGCGGGCGGTTAACGAGCTCATTCGTCATAGAATTGATCAGCGCTTTTACTAAAACCTTATCTCCCGGATTACACAAAATACACCCCGGCTGATGGCTGGCATTGTGCAAAATATACTCCACGCGCCGGATCCATTCCGCATCTCTTCCTTCCAGTTCTTTGCGGCTTCTGATGCTTGCCTCGCTGAAACGGATGAAATAAAACTGTGTAGTTTGCTCAATATCAAACGAATGCCTGTCCGCGGGCGTGATCAGGAACATGTTGCCGGGATGATAAGTAAACTGATTTTTGTTAATAATATGCTTACCCGTCCCATTCACAATGTAAACCAGCTCAAAGAAATTTTGCCTGTGTTCATTCATCGGACATTCATCCAGTTCTTTAAAAACAATCTCGAACGGCTGGTATAAACTTGTTGTGCTCATATACGTAAAGTTACAGAATATTGTAATTTTTGTACAAATGGATTCATTAATTTCTGTACAATTTTGCAATGTCAATTAAACGAAACGAAAAATGAAAGCAATTACAATAAAAACATTTGGAGGAGTTGAAAATTTCGAATTACAAGAACTGCCGGTTCCCGGAATAGCTGCAAACGAAGTCTTGGTTAAGGTTAAGGCCATCAGTATCAATCCCGTGGACGTGAAAACGTGTGCTGGCAAGGGCATGGCAGGCAGATTGAAAGACATTAGTCCGCTCGTGCTCGGCTGGGATATTTCAGGCATTGTGACCGAATCTAATTCACCTTTATTCAAAGCAGGAGACGAGGTTTTCGGAATGGTGAATTTTCCCGGATTGGGAAATGCTTACGCCGAATTTGTAGCCGCTCCGGCTGATCAGCTTGCTATTAAGCCTGCGGGAATCAGTTTTGAAGAAGCCGCTGCTGCAACGCTCGCTGCACTGACGGCATGGCAAGCGCTCGTCGTGCATGCCAAAATCCAGCAAGGTCAAAAAGTGCTCATACACGCTGCTGCGGGTGGGGTAGGGCATTATGCAGTGCAGCTCGCCAAAGATTTGGGCGCCTATGTGGTCGGAACTTCTTCCGCGGAAAACAAAGAATTTGTGCAGAGCCTGGGTGCTGACGAGCACATTGATTACAAATTGAAACCCTTTGAAGAGCAAGTTTCGGATATTAATTTTGTGCTGGACACCATTGGCGGCGAGAACATTGACCGCTCATTGAAAATCGTCAAAAAAGGCGGCACATTGATCACAATCCCGTCCGGATTGAGCGATGGCGTTGCGGAAAAAGGCGAGGCATTAGGCATCAACGCGTTTTTCTTCCTCGTATCATCCAATGGCGAGCACATGAAAGAGATCGCCGCTCTGCTTGAAAAAGGGATTCTTAAATCCGAAGTCGCTGCTGTTTACCCATTTGAAGAAATGGCTCAGGCGCACCAGCAAGTTGAAACGGGCCGGACTCGTGGCAAAGTCGTGGTGTCAACTGATGTCCGTTAACCGCGTGATCTTATTGTCGTAAAATTCAAAGACGGACTTGCCGGTAAGGTTAAGTTCGTCTCCTTTTTTCATTCCGTTTGGCAGGTCTATTGCCAAAACGCCGTTGTAATCGATTTCAATTTCAGACCAGTTCTCATTATGAATCATTGACTTAATGGTCTGCTTCCTGGAAGAAAAAACGCCGATCGCCTGCTCGGCCTGCTGCCGGAATTCTTCGAGCCCGCATAACTCCATAGTCACGTTATCATTCTCGATATTTTGAAAGATAATGCCTTTATCAAAGTCCGCGATCATTCCTTCAACGTCACAATTGTTGTAGGCCGTCACATAATTGTTGATTACTAATTCCCGGTCGTTCATGGGGTTGCAGGGTTGGTTATTAAAAACAAAAAACAGCAAATGCGGCCTGATGCGCAATGTTGCCCTTAAATATAGAAAATAGCCTGCCAAAATCTTCTAACTTTGGGCGATACAGGAAATGGTGTCTTCCTGCGGACAATGGCAAGTAACCGAATCCGTCTTCCAAAAAATCTCATTCCCCTTTTCCGGGCTTACCCGATCGTTTTCTTTACATTCAAATGGCTGCTGCTTTCCGCGCTGGTCGGTGTGCTGGTCGGGTCTGCATCTGCGCTGTTTTTGGTGTCGCTGGACTGGGCTACAAACTGGCGTGAAACCCACCGCTGGATCATTGCGCTGCTGCCCGTTGCTGGTTTTTTGATCGGCTGCATGTATCATTATTGGGGAAAAGATGTGGAAGCAGGCAATAATCTGCTGCTCGAAAATATCAGCCGTCCAGCCGGGATCATTCCCTTGAAAATGGCTCCATTTGTCTTGATTGGCACCATTGCAAGCCATTTATTTGGTGGCTCGGCGGGTAGGGAAGGCACTGCGCTGCAAATCGGCGGCTCCATTGCAGACCAGTTTACCAGCATCTTCAAACTCCGTCCGCGCGATCGGCAGCTGATCATTATCGCCGGCATAGCAGCCGGCTTCGGATCCGTTTTCGGAACGCCACTCGCCGGTGCTGTTTTTGGAATAGAGGTTCTAGTAATTGGCAAATTGCGCTACAATGCCTTGATTCCTGCATTGTTAGCTTCCGTGATCGCCGACCTGACCACGAGAGCCTGGCAAGTTGGACATACGCATTATCACATTCCGTATGTTCCTGAACTTTCGCCGATGCATCTGATTTATGCCGTCGGAGCAGGCCTTATTTTTGGGATTTGCTCGATGCTTTTTACTTCGCTTACCCATTATATAGGACGCATTTTTAAAGCCAATGTCGCCTTTCCGCCATTGCGTCCATTCATCGGCGGCTCGGTCGTTGCGATAGCTGTCTTTGCTTTCGGCTCCACGCGGTACATTGGATTAGGCATTCCGGTGATCGTCGAAGCATTTTCCGAGCAGTTACCCGGTTATGACTTTGCTTTGAAAATCCTTTTCACGGCTGTTACATTGGGCGCAGCATTCAAAGGCGGAGAAGTGACGCCCCTATTCTTCATCGGAGCCACATTGGGAAGCGCGCTTTCTTATTTTATTCCTTTGCCAACCGCTTTGCTGGCCGGAATGGGCTTTGTGGCTGTTTTTGCAGGAGCCGCCAACACGCCGCTGGCCTGCACGATCATGGCTATCGAACTTTTTGGAGCTTCTTGCGGCGTATATGTCGCGCTTGCCTGCGTGGTGGCCTATTTCGTCTCCGGCCATCGCGGCATTTACAGCGCGCAGCAGATCGGTCATCCTAAGCATTTGCTATTCAGCCGACACATTGGAAAACGACTTTCGGAGTTGAAAAAGGATGTTAGAAAGCGTGATCAGGAAAAGCGTTAATGAAGTTCTATTTTCACGACGCAATGCTTTCTGTTATTGCTAATCTGTTCATTTCCATAGGTATAAGATTTCCTTTGCTGTTGTCGCAAGTGCCGCAGCAATATGAATCGGGTAATGCTTCGAAAGCCGTTCCGGGCGAAATATTTTGTGCCGCATCTCCGAATTCCGGGTCATAAACGGTGAGGCAATCAGGACATTGATAGACAAGCTCTAATGTAATCGGAGCGATTTTCGTCTCGTCGATTTCCGGTGTGAATGCGATCAGATTTTCCCTCGAACGCTGGTTATTGAATCGCCTGCAAAGTTTTTCGAGCTGGGCTGCAAGATGAATTTTGAATAAACCTTTTTCAAAAAGCAACTGCGTGCGGCTGTTCGGGTTGAAATTCTCAGTGTAATAAATGTCATAAACATGAAACATGGCCAGCTGCCCGATTTGCAACAAAGGCCTTTTTTTGATTAAAACACTGCCAAAAACTTCCGATTTAGCCTTGGTTTGAATGCCAAAGCAAAGCCCGAAAGTGCGCATATCGTTTTTATCAAAATAATGGATCAGGTCATTTTTTAGCGCTGCGCCGTCCTCGTTATGATCCTCTGTCTGCCACGCCAGTTCATTCGCCGCGTGCCGTACATTAATGTTGTGTTTGCCCAAAATATTACTCCAATCTGACCGGTAATGATCCTCTATTCCCTTAATTACCAATGACTTCCAAGGCGTAATGCAGATTTCCCCAATACGTGTTTTAAGACATAATGCGCATGCATCCAATAGAAATTCAATCGGAAAAAGCTCGTCGCGGCGATACAAACCAAGCCATGTTCTGGACTCGTAACGGTTGAAACCTTCGTAGTAAGGAAGTGAAAATGAAGGCAATTCGAGATCCAATGTCGCCGGTTGGGAAACATAGCGGATCTTCTTTTTCACAGCTTCAAACAAACTTTCTTCGCCGCAACAATCACCTGAAAGCATGCAATCTTCAATCACTTTTGCTAGTCGACCAATCTCGTTGGTGTAAACCAGATCATTCCATTTATAAACCGTATTCGTCTGTTTGTTACGCACATACAAATACCAGAAATGCGGCTCAGGTGAAGAAATGAAATTTAGATTTCCTGTAAAAAAAGGCGTGAAACTTTGATTCGAATCCGAAATATTGATCTTTAATGCCGGATCGTAGTCAAATGTGTCCAGCACGGAATGATACTCGTTCGCATTGAGCCATTGTCCCGTCCTGAAAACCTCCTCACCGCAGTAGGAACTCACAATGTTAGGCCGCCGGTCCGTGTTCATTTCGTAGAAAATGCCGCTCTTTTTCAGGTCTTTTTCCAAAAAACGCATATCCTCATAAAACACCGACATTAGCAACTGCTGCCGCGACCCAAAGCGCACTTTGCGCACATTCGCATGCCACGCTGCCGTTAAAATATCTTTCAAATAACCCGGCGAAGCGATGCCGCCCGGCAAGTTGATTTTTACATTATAATAGTCTCTCATGATTTGTGGCTATTAAACGAGTGCTGCCTCCGCTGCTTTTTCCAAAATACTCCGCACTTCCGGTCGGCATGAGCCACACCCGGTTCCAGCTCCTGTTCGCTGGCATAATGTCTGAAAATCGCTGCACCCGCCCGCAATCGCGCGTTCCAGGTTTCCCTGTCCCACATTGTTGCACGAGCATACCAGTTTGCCTTCCAAGGGCTCCACCTTCTGACTGGCGCGAAGCAACTGCAACCGCTTGTCGGAAAGCTCTATCGAATTGGAAATCAGATCCTTGTATTCAAGAAATTCATTTTTATCCCCAATCAAAATCGCGCCCACCAGCTTATCCCGGTGCACAATGCATTTCTTATAATAGCGCTTCGATTTATCTATAAAAACAATCTGCTCGTAAGCCGGATCATTGTTTGGGACGTCTGTAAGGCCAATGCTGCAAAGTTGCAAGCCTTCCATTTTCAGGATGTTCATAGACGTGCTGCCTTTGTAAGGCTGCGAAATGTCGCCGGCCATGTATTTCGCGATCACTTCCGCTTGTTGTTCGGCGGCCAATGTAATGCCCCACATTTGCCCGTTCCATTCTGCAATTTCGCCCGCCGCGTAAATATCCGGATCGGAAGTTTGCAGATAATCATTCACCACCACGCCTCGCTTGCAATCCAGTCCCGCCTGCTGCGCCAGTTGAATCACCGGCACCGTCCCGATCGCCAGAACCACCACATCACAAGCAATCTTTCGCCCCGATTTCAAACGGATACCATCCACTTTTTCCTGCCCGCTGAATGTGGCGACCTCATCATTAAAGTAAATTTCAATGCCGCGATCCATCAATTCCTGGTAAAGCAATTCGCTCGCAAGCGGATCAAGCTGGCGTTCCATAAAGCGGCCGCTGCGCTGAATCACGCTCACTTTTACATTCATCTCGCGGAAAGATGCCGCCAATTCCAGCCCCAAAATCCCGCCGCCAACGATGACGGCATGCGGTTCAGGTTGTTTCAAAAATGGCAGCAAAGAATCCGCGTCGAACCGCGATCGCATATTGAAAATTCCGGGCAGGTCCGGGACGCCTTTTGGCATAAAGGCTTTGCTGCCCATGCCCAGAATCAGCTTGTCGTAAGTGTGTTCGTGACCGTTGCTGTCCACAACCGTCTTATTATTCCGGTCAATGTGCGCGATGGAAATGCCCTTATGCACGATAATGTTGTTCTCTTCAAACTGATCTTCGCGCAGTTTCACCAGCTGCTCCCAATGCTGGGCACCACTGATGTAGTCGGGCAGCATTACGCGGTTGTAGAACGGATAAATTTCTTTGGAAAAAACATGGATCTCATCTTCCTGGTTTAAAGCACGATAAGCGTTGATAAAGCCCAGTCCCGCCGAGCCCGCACCAATGATAATGATCTTTTCAACAGGCTTTTTATACAAAGTAACCTCCACTGAGGAGAATTTGAAATCGGGTTCTTTGGATTTCGGATCGACCAGATTGTTGGTCAGATTATTGGCCCTGCCGAGGTTACTGCCCAGTATTTTGCCCCAATGCATGGGTAAAAAGCAAAGGCCCGGCCGCACGTCTTCCGTAATGTTCACCTTCACCCGCACTTCGCCGCGGCGGCTTTTGATCACCGCCAATTGTCCCTCCTTAATGTTCCGATTTTTGGCGTCTTCGGGGTGAATTTGTAAAAAAGGTTGTGGTGTGTGTTGGTTTAATTTCGCTACGCGGCCCGTTTTGGTCATGGTGTGCCATTGGTCGCGTATCCTGCCGGTGGTTAAAACCAACGGGTAATCTGGCGTTGTGGGTTCGGAGGTGTTTTCGTCGGGGACGGCGTGGATTTGGGCTTTTTTGTTTTTGGTGTGGAATTGGTGGTCGGTGAAGAGTCTTTTGGTGCCAGTTGTCGGTGTGTCAGGGTTGTTCTGCGATTTTGTTTGTGGCCATTGGATGCTTCTGTTGTTTTTTAGAAGCGTGTAATTGACGCCGGTTACGTCAATGCTTGTTCCGGCAGTACAGGCTGTGTATTCCTCGTAAACTTCGGAGGTGTTTTTGTAATTAAATGAATCGCCGAAGCCCATTTTGGCAGCGAACCGCCAGATGATTTCTGCGTCTGGCAATGCTTCTCCCGGTGCGTCGATGGCCTTGGGCAAATGCGTAATGCGCCTTTCTGCATTCGTCATTGTGCCTTCTTTTTCCAGCCAGGCCGCCGCAGGAAGCACCACGTCGGCAAATTTTACCGTATCCGCCCGGTTCGAAATATCCTGAACCACCACAAACCGCGACTTGTTCAGCGCGGCTTCGGCAACATTAATATCGGGCATGCTCACGAGCGGGTTCGTATTAATGATCCAGATCGCTTTGAGTTTGTCGTCGGCCAAGGCTTCGAACATTTCCGTGGCGGTCAGGCCGGGCTTATTGGCAATTTTGACCGGTGTATTCCAGAATTGCTCCATCTCGGCGCGATGTTCGGCATTCACAATTTCCCGGTGTCCCGGCAGCATGTTGGCGAGTCCACCCGTTTCGCGTCCGCCCATGGCATTCGGTTGTCCGGTCAGTGAAAAAGGTCCGTTGCCGGGTTTGCCAATTTTTCCGGTGATCAAATGCAGGTTAATGAGCGACAAGTTTTTATTCACGCCAATCACCGATTGATTAAGCCCCATTGTCCAGAACGACAAGAAACCTTTCGACGCACCAATCCACTGGGCAGCCGTGTAAATATCATTAGCATCGATTCCGCAAAGTTCAGCGGCTTCCACAATGGTGCGTTGCGTTACTTTTTCCTGGAAATCTGAAAATCCATCTGTATGCGCGGCGATGAATTCGTGGTCAATGTAATTTTTTTCAATCAAAATCCTCCCTATGGCATTATTAAGCACAATGTCTGTACCCGGCGCGATCTGTAAATGCAGGTCTGAAGAGCGGGAAGTGTCTGTTTTTCGTGGATCAACGCAGATGATTTTTACATTCGGATTGGCAGCTTTATGTGCTTCCACGCGCCGCCAGATTATGGGATGGCACCAGGCAGGATTTGCACCGGTCACAAAGATGACATCGGCCGCCTCGATGTCATCGTAGCAAACCGGCACGCTGTCCTCGCCCAGTGCCAGCTTGTAACCCACCACGGCCGAGCTCATGCAAAGCCGCGAGTTGGTGTCAATGTTATTGGAGCCTATAAACCCCTTTATCAGCTTGTTAACCAAATAATATCTTTCAGTAAGGCATTGCCCGGATACGTAAAAAGCCACAGAATCCGGCCCGAATTTTTTGATCAATGTCTTGAAAACAGCCGCAGTCCGCTCCAAAGCATCGTCCCAGCTTACGCGCTGCATCGGCATCGAGCGGTTAAGCCGCATTTGCGGATACAGCAGCCTGTCCGACTGGTCCATGACGGTGTAATGCAGGTTCATGCCTTTCGAGCACAACATTCCTTTATTCGAAGGATGCTCCTTATCACCCTCCAAGCTCAGTTGCCCGTTCCCCTCTTTCGTAATCACAACCCCGCAGCCGACGCCGCAGTAACAGCAAGTTGATTTGAATGTTTTCATGGTGATAATTGGCAGATTACGGAATGTGAATAATGCGTAGCTGCTCTCTTAAGCCTCGGCTGGTTCCAGTGCGCCTTCGGTAACTAGGCTTCTTGTTTTGTCAAAGTTGATCAAGGCAACCACGGCTGCGATGCAGGCGATGGCGACGCCGATATACATGAATGCTTGCGAGTAAGTGATGTCACTGGATTTGAATAAAAACCCTGCTAAAACCGCCCCTACATTGCCGCCCGCGCCCACAATGCCACTCACAGAACCGATTGCTTTTGGATTGATAAAAGGCACAATTGCATAAGTAACCCCATTGGCCATTTTCAAAAACATCGCAAAACACAACATCGTAGCCACTGCCGCAACAATGCTTCCGCTTTGGGCAAACAATGCAATGCCGATTCCCTCACAAGCGAGCAAAAGTGCCAGCAACTTGCCTTTTCCGATCATTCCGTATTTGTTACCCACTTTGTCAGCCACAATTCCGCCGACTGCTCTTGCGAAAATGTTCATAAAGCCGAATGTTCCGGCCAGAATCCCTGCGGTCGCAAGCGAGGTTTCGAAGTTTTCAAAAAAGTAGAGTGCAGCGACATTGTCAAAGGTGATCTCTATGCCAAAACAGGCTCCATATGCCAGGAAAAGTGCCCAGGTTCTTGGATCTTTCATTGCCAGTTTGAGCGTTCCTTTCGTCTTAACTGCTTTTGCGTTCGTAATTTCAAGCTCTTCAAAATTTCCGGCAGGCGTGTCTTTGGTAAAACGGTAATAAACGAATGCAAAGATGAAAGGGACACACCCGGGAAGATCATGGCGATTCGCCAAGCCGATTCAGGCAGGTAACCCATGCCCACGATTCCTGCGAAAACCAATGGCATCACCATGTTCGTGATCCCGCCTCCCAGGTTTCCCCAGCCGCCAGCGACCGCATTGGCCGTGCCCACGATCTTTTTGTCGAACATGACCGATGTATGATATTGTGTGATCACAAAGGACGCACCGATCACGCCGATTGCCAGGCGAAACAGCAAAAAACCTTCATAAGAGTGCACTAAGCCAACCGTCATCACCGGAATGGAGCAGATGCCCATCAATGCAGCGTAGGTTTTTCTCGGTCCCCAGGAGTCGCATAATTTCCCGATTGCGATGCGCGCCACGACGGTTGCGGCAACGGACGCAATGATAATGTTACCGATCTGGCCCTTGGTCAAACCCAGGTCCGTTTTCACAACAGTCATCAATGGTGCCAGTCCGAACCAGCCGAAAAAGCACAGGAAAAAGGCCATCCACGTGAGGTGGAACGTGCGCATTTGTACGCCTTTGAAACTGAAAATGTTCAACTTTTCAAGCGGCTTATTGGTCGTTTCCATAGTAATAAGAGTTTTGATATGATGCTTTGGGTAATATTTATTTCAAAAAGTCAGGCTTGATATTGATCATCAGGTATGCCCAGTTGGCCATTTTTTGCGGGTCCTTAACCGCTTTCACTTGCGCCAGACTGTTGGTTGGAAGGAATGTGCAGTAACCGCCCTGGAAGCTGATGGTTTTTGTCAAATTGTAGGTGGCAATGATATCAAGCTCTTCGCCGAAATTGGCCGAAAGCTTCTCGTCTTTGGTGTTGCGGATCGTTGCTGCGCTGGGAAAACTGGTGTAAATCCACGGCTATGGACAGCTTTTCGGACGCTTTAATCACACTATTGATGTAAAAATCAGCGAGTCCGCCTTTGCCGAAACCATTGGCGGCATAGAAGTAATCCATCTGGCCCCAAAACTTGTGCGGCGTGCCATATAACGGATCAAATGTGCTGTTTTTGCGCGAGCCATTGTTCGTGCCGGAGGTATAATCAAAGCCCGGCCCGATGGTGAAGCGCGGAGTTGCCGTGAACAAACCGCGCACCGAATACATGTAAGCATTCAGCGATTTACCATCCTTGTCTTTGCCTGCCTGATAGTAGGCGCTGGCCGTCAGATTCCAGGCTTTTCCAAGTTTGGTTTGCAGATAGGGCCCGAAAGTAACACGCTTGTTCGTTCCATTTTTCACAGATCTCACACCAGCTGAATCTACGGCATATTTTTGAAAATCATCTTTAAGGATCAGAAAAGAGACATTTCCCTGAGTTAGTTTCTTTCCCAAATAAGCAAACTGCATGGATTTGTACATGGTGCCGATGCCGTTGGTTCCCGCTGCATAACCATTGGGAATGCCGTCGTACAATGTGCCGGTCCGAAGCTCACGGTTTTGGTTATACGCAACGCCGATGTGTGCTGTGAATCCGTTGTTTCCGTATTTTAGTAATGCTGCGTCGTGGCGTCTTGCCTGTTGAAGCAGCCAGTCCAGGTTTCCGAGGAGGCGGCTGTCATCGTAAAGCAACTCCTGTCGCCCAATCTTCAATGCAGATTCCTTTCCCAGCTTCGTTTGGTTCGTATCCAGCAAACTGATTTCACCCCAGGCCTCGTGCAACATTAAGCCATTCAGCGCCGGATTCGTGATGCGGTTGTTGGTGGAAGCATCTTGTCCCCAGACCCTTACATCCTGAACGGCCACAAAAAACTGCGTTCTGTAACCTTTGTAACCTGCATTAAGCCTTGTGCGCTGCGATGTAAAAAACGCAGGCTTGTCTGATTTCGACAACCCGGCGGTAACCCTGGCCGTGCAGCAGTTCTGAGCGCGTCCGCAACTGGCCGCAAAAAGGCTGAACTGCGCAATTGCATTCCGGGAATCGAGCAGGCAGAAGCCAGCCGCAACCAGCATTAGGAGGTAGAGATTTCGTCGTTCACGGAGCTGAAAGATTAGTTGAGTAAGCTGAAATTTCAGGAAACCAATTGCATGCTTTGCAAGTATTCCATCGCGTAGGACGGATGCAAAGCCACCACATCGCCCATGATCATGATGGCGGGCGTGCCAATGTTATTCTCTTTCACGAGGCGCGGGATTTCCCAAACCTGTCCCATCACGCTTTTTTCATCAGGGCGCGTGCCGTTCTGGATCACCGCCATCGGCAAATGTCCGCGCCCGAAGTGTTTGTATAGTGCACATATTTCATTGACTTTACTCAATCCCATCAAAACGATCACCGTCGCTTTTGATTGAGCTGCAAGTCGCAGATCTTCTGATAGCTCGCCATTTTGCGTGGTGCCGGTAATTACCCAGAAGCTCTCGCTCACACCGCGCCGTGTCACCGGAATTTCCATGGAAGCCGGAACGGCAATGCAACTGGAAACGCCGGGCACCACTTCGCAGGCCACGCCATGTTCCCGGCATATTCCATTTCCTCATGTCCGCGGCCGAATACAAATGAGTCGCCGCCTTTCAACCGCACCACATGTCCGCGTTTGCGGGCCAGGCGCACGATGAGTCCGTTGATCTCATCCTGCGAGAAAGATGGATTTCCAACTTTTTTTCCAACATACATTTTCAATGCATGGGCGGAAGCGAAATCCAGGATCTCCACGTTGGCCAGTTCATCGTAAAGGATCACGTCCGCCTCTTTGATTGCCCTGATGCCTTTCAAAGTGATTAGCTCTCCGTTGCCTGGTCCGGCGCCCACAAGTGTCAGTTTTGCTTCCATCTCTTATATATATATAATAGAGTGAATATTAGAAATGTACTATATATAGTATTTTGTAACTATATCATTTATTGGTTCAAAATTAGAAGCAATATTTTATAAAACAATGCTTTTACCAATATTTATGTTTGTATTTGGCTATAAATGCAAATATAAAATTAGGAAATGCATAAAATGCGATTTATGTTTGTTCTA
Source organism: Dyadobacter sp. AC419 (assembly GCF_979253085.1). Classification (NCBI taxonomy): domain Bacteria; kingdom Pseudomonadati; phylum Bacteroidota; class Cytophagia; order Cytophagales; family Spirosomataceae; genus Dyadobacter; species Dyadobacter sp. AC419. The sequence continues at coordinate 147,944 of NZ_CEEDCD010000004.1, forward strand.
TCAAAAAGTAGCAAACTCTGCTGAAATATTGAAATAATGCTACGAAATAATAATGTTTTCACAAATTAATAGTTACTATTTACTATGAATACTATATCAAACACCCATATTGTTGTGATAGGCAATGGTATGGTAGGCTACAAATTCTGTGAAAAGTTGCTCGCTAAGAAAAAAAGTGATCAGCAAATTACCCTTACTGTATTCGGAGAAGAACCTCGTGTGGCTTACGACAGGGTACATTTAAGCGAATATTTTTCTGGTAAAACGGCTGACGATCTCACATTGGCCAGTCCCGAATGGTATGCTGACAACGGGATCAGGCTGTTCCTTTCCGATCCGGTCGTGGACATTGATCGCGAAGAAAAGCTGGTAAGATCTCATCATGGTCATATAGTATACTATGACTATCTGATCATGGCGACAGGGTCGGGAGCGTTTGTGCCTGCAATTCCTGGCGTTGAAAAGGATGGGGTTTTCGTGTACCGCACCATTGAGGATCTAGAGCTCATCCAGTCCTATGCACGGAAAGCAAAAAGGGCGCAGTGCTAGGCGGCGGGTTGCTTGGTTTAGAGGCGGCAAAAGCATTGTTGGACCTTGGTTTGCAGGAAGCGCACGTGGTTGAATTTGCTTCCAGATTAATGCCTCGGCAGATTGATGAAGCGGGCTCGCGCATTTTGCAAAGTCAATTGGAATCATTGGGATTACAAATACATCTGGCCAAAAGCACCCAGGAAATTGTGGGGGGCGATTGCATTGAGGGGATGCAGTTTAATGATAACAGCTTGCTGGATGTGGATATGCTGGTCATTTCGGCAGGCATTCGCCCGCGTGACGAGCTCGCCAAAATTGCAGGACTTGAAACGCATCCACGGGGTGGGATTGTGGTCAATAATCAGCTTCAAACTTCTGATCCGAACATTTTCGCAATCGGAGAATGTGCGCTGGCACATCATATGATTTACGGACTCATTGCCCCTGGTTACGAAATGGCGGAAGTGGTGGCGACGTTGCTTTTGGGTGGTGAAAAGGAATTTATGCCTTTTGATATGTCCACAAAATTGAAGCTGATCGGAACGGATGTGGCGAGTTTTGGTGATCCGTTTATTGAAGAGCCAGCGTGCAAGACGATCCGTTACGAGAATAAAGCGAAGGGCGTTTACAAAAGGATTAATGTGAGCCAGGACGGCAAAACGCTGCTCGGCGGGATTCTTGTCGGCGATGCGGAACAATATAATATGCTTTTGCAAACCTGTAAAAGCAAAACCATTCTGCCGCCTGATTCAGAGGATCTGATTCTGGGATCGCGCGGGGGAGAAGAGGCAGGCGCAGGAGTCATGAGCTTCCCGGACGACGCGCTGATATGCTCGTGCGAGGCGGTTACCAAAGGCATGATCTGCCATGAAGTGAGCGAAAAAGGCAATCACACGATGGATGCTTTGAAAAAGTCCTGCAAGGCCGGAACGGGTTGCGGCGGCTGTGTGCCGATGGTGAAAGATATCATTTCAGGCGTAATGAAGCAGAATGGCATTTACGTAAGGAATGTGGTTTGCGAGCATTTTGATTATTCAAGACAGGAACTGCTGGATCTGGTGAAAATGAATGGTGCCAAAACTTACGGCGCTGTGCTGGATGAGTTCGGGAAAGGCGATGGCTGCGAGGTTTGTAAGCCATTGGTTGCCTCATTATTAGCCAGTTTGTGGAATGAAAACATTTTGCAAAATGACCGCGCAACGATCCAGGATTCCAATGACCGTTACTTGGCCAACATTCAGAAAGGTGGCACTTACTCGGTGGTGCCAAGAATTCCGGGCGGTGAAATCACGCCTGAAAAGCTGATCATCATTGGTCAGGTGGCGCAGCAATATGGTTTGTATACCAAAATCACGGGCGGCCAGCGCATTGACTTGTTCGGAGCGCATTTGAACGACTTGCCCGATATCTGGGAACAACTTATTAATGCTGGTTTTGAAAGCGGTCATGCTTATGGAAAATCATTGCGAACGGTGAAAAGCTGCGTAGGATCAACCTGGTGCCGGTTTGGCGTTCAGGATTCGGTAACATTCGCGATTGAAGTCGAGGATCGTTACAAAGGTTTGCGATCACCGCATAAGCTGAAATCGGCGGTTTCGGGCTGCGTGCGGGAATGTGCGGAGGCGCAAAGCAAGGATTTTGGCATCATAGCAACAGAAAAAGGCTGGAATTTGTACGTCTGCGGAAACGGAGGCTCCAAACCACAGCATGCGCAACTGCTCGCAACAGACGTGGACAAGGAAACTTGCTTAAAGCTGATCGACCGGTTTTTAATGTTTTATATCAAAACAGCCGACCCGCTCGACAAGGACTGCAACATGGCTCAACAAAATGGAAGGCGGCATGTCTTACCTGAAAGCGGTTGTTGTGGATGACGTTTTAGGCATCGCTGTGGAGTTGGAACATGATATGCAAAAGCTGATCGATGTATATCAATGCGAATGGAAAGAAGTGGTGCAAAGTCCAGAGCTGAGAAAACGCTTCTCGCACTTTGTGAACGCACCTGTGAAGGATCCGACTGTCACTTTTGAAGATATGAGGGATCAAAAGAGAGCTAAGGAGTGGGCTTAGTGAGCTCGGGCTGAGGTTTTTCCCCAGGGTTAAAAACCCTGGGGAATGGAATCGGTCGCCGGTGACCCGGCTGGGCTCCTTTCCAAGAAGTAACAAGTAAGCCGCGTAGCGGCGGCCGATCTTATGGCCCCAGGTTTCAACCTGGGGAAAAGAGAAGAGAGATTGAGTTCAGGAGAAAGATTGAAATGAAAAAAAAAGAAACAAACCAATTAATCGATCAATTAATCAAAGCCAAGGCTCTTGCAGCCAGCTTTCTTTCCCAGGATTGAAATCCTGGGCGAAGTATCAGTCGCCGGTGACCCGGCTGGGCATCTTTCCAAGAAGTAACAAGTAAGCCGCGTAGCGGCGGCCGATACCATAACCCAGGTTTTTAACCCTGGGGAGAGCAGAACAACTTAACCCAAGCGAAAGATTAAGATCAGAGAAAAAAAACAAAGCCAAAGCCTTGGAATCCAGCCAGCTTTCTTTCCCAGGATTAAAATCCTGGGCGAAGCATCTGTCGCCGGTGACCCGGCTCGAAAATGAAAAACGCCAACAAAAATCCCAAATGGAGACAACAACACAAACACAAAATGCAGTCACTTGGCACATCGCTTGCCATGTTAGTGATATCCCTGAAGATGGCGGCGGCTGCGCGCTGATTGATGGGAAACAGATCGCGATCTTCAACTTTGCCCGCCGCGGCGAATGGTATGCAACTGATAATCAATGTCCGCATCGCCAGCAGATGGCCGTGTCGCGCGGGATGATCGGCAGCCATGAAGGAGAGCCGAAAGTGGCTTGCCCTTTTCACAAAAAAACCTTTTCATTGCAAAGCGGGCAGTGCCTGAATGATGATTCCTATAAAATCAATACCTTTCCGGTGATGGTGAAAGAAAACCTCGTTTACATCGGAATATGAGCGAATGGAGAGACTCGATAAGAGCGTAGCAAGCAGTCTGACACGGTTTTACATTGTTGCATTATGCGTAGTGGCGATGCTGACAATCAGCGGTTTGTTCCTGATCAGAAGGACAATCAACAACCTCAACCACGACAGCCGGATGGTGAATGTGGCCGGCAGACAGCGCATGCTAAGCCAGCGATTGACCAAGCTTGCGATCCTGAATGTCAATGAAATTAGTCATAGGGATTCGGTTCAGTTTGGTACGCTATTGAAGATTTGGAAGGAAAGCCACGAGAATCTTGCAAGTAAAAAATTACCGGTTGAAAATGGCCTGGTAACCTGGAAAAGCTCAACGCTCGACTCCATGTTTCTGGACTTGACACCCGTTTTTGACAGCATTTATCTTAACCTGACGTTGGTTAACGATTCCGCAACGCAGGCACCGGCAAAGCAGCAGGCACTAAGCGCTATTTTGGGAAATGAACCTTTGTTTCTTGCCAAAATGGACAAGATCGTCTTCCAGTTTGATAAAGAAAGCTTTCAACGGCTAGAAAATCTGGAACGGATCGAGTGGATTCTGGATATCATGACCATTCTGGTTTTGTTTGCGGAGGGGCTGCTGATTTTCCGGCCGGTTGTCAACACGACAAGGCGCGTGGTGAGAATGCTAACGGAGTCGGAAAATGCATTACAACTCTCAAATCAAAAATTAAAAGAAGCCAATAAGCAGCTTCTGGAAGCGCAAAATGAGCTTTTGCGTTTGGAAGAAGAAAAGTATGAGCTGCAATTAGCCGAGGACCGGATCCGTGCTTCGGCACTTATTGAGGGGCAGGAAGAAGAGCGGAAGCGGTTTGCATTGGAATTGCACGACGGCATCGGCCAAATGCTTACCGGCCTAAAACTGCACGCTGAAAAGTTGAAATCTGTTCAATTTCATGATGAGAAAAATCAGCGCAGGTTCGAGCAGCTGGTTGCTCTTATCCAGGATATCATTCAAACCACCCGTCAGATTTCTTTCAATTTAATGCCTTCTGTGCTCAGCGATTTTGGCTTAAATGCAGCATTAAGGCTGCTTTGCGAGCAAACCGCCGAGGTTTCTGGGATAAAAGTTGCTTTTGATGGTGATGTTAATAAGCGTGTTGAAATGAGCCGACCCATGGAAATCGGGCTCTATCGCATTGCGCAGGAAGCCCTTAATAATGCGGTTAAGCATGCCAATGCGGATAAGATCAAGATTAAATTGGAACATAATAAGAATCAGCTGATTTTGGAAATTTCGGATGACGGAAAAGGATTTTTAATTAGTAATTTGAAATCAGAAGACGGAATTTTTCTCACCAGAAATGGCATGGAAAACATCCGTACTAGGACGCAGCTGCTGAACGGCGAAATGGAAATCGTCTCCAAAGTCGACAGCGGAACAAACCTGATCGTCCGGGTTGATCTATAATTTTTAATGCTAAAAAATACGCCTTCATGCCGATCCGAATCTTAGTCGTCGATGACCATTCAGTTGTAAGACAAGGGATTATAACCCTTCTTGAAGATGAGGAGGACCTATTGATCGCAGGCGAAGCAGCAGATGGCGACGAAGTTTTTGATATGGTCGAAAGCGTTGATCCGGACGTGATTTTGCTGGATCTGACCATGCCCAAAATGTCCGGAATCGAGGTGATCAGACAGATCGTTCCTAACTTTCCCGAAGTGAAAATTTTGGTTTTCAGCATGCATAACAATGCAGAATATATGATCTCGGCCGCTTCGAATGGTGCCGCAGGTTATCTTCAAAAAGACACCAGCCGCGACGAAATGTTGAAGGCCATTCGCAGCATTGCCAAAGGCGAGCTTTACTTTCCACCCTATGCTTCGTCGGTCATTATCAAGAGTTTGTTAAAACAAATTGCACGTATTCCTGAGCCGAAAGTTGAGGTTGAAGAGAGTGCCGATAAGTCCATCTGGAAAATGATCACGCCGCGCGAACAGCAGATTTTAAAATGTCTCACCGAAGGCATGAGCAGTAAGGACATTGCCGAAAAATTTGATATCAGCTCCAATACGGTTGCTAATCAGCGTGCGAGCATCATGAAAAAAGCCAATGTGAAAAACACGGCCGAGCTGATCAGCATTGCATTGCGCGGAAACTGATTTTTTATTCTTTCATTCTCTGCCGCTTCCATATATTTACATTTGTATCATTAAATGAACAAATTGTTTGAAATTATGGTGAAATGTCGCAGCATTCTTCTCTCTCTTCTGTTGTTATTACTTGGATTTGCATCGATTGCGCAGTCGTATTCGGTGAGTTCCAATAAGCGTTTTTTGATGAAAGATGGCAAACCTTTTTTCTGGCTTGGCGACACGGCGTGGGAATTGTTTCACCGGCTCGATCGCGAAGACGCCACTTATTATTTGCAAAAACGTGCTGCACAAGGCTTTACCGTTATTCAAGCAGTTGCATTGGCCGAATTTGACGGGCTTAATGTGCCAAATCCGTATGGCGATAAACCGCTGATTGATAATGATCCGACCAAACCCAATGATGCCTATTTCAAACATGTAGATTTTATTATTGATAAAGCTGCCGAACTGGGGCTAACCATTGCTTTCCTGCCAACCTGGGGCGATAAAGTGTTTAAATCAACTTGGGGAAAAGGGCCGGAAGTGTTTAATAAAAGCAATGCGGAGGCTTATGGAAAATGGCTTGGTAACCGCTACAAAAATCGTAAAAACGTCATTTGGGTGCTTGGCGGTGACCGCACGCCCAGAAAAGATGTTGATGATGTTGGCGTCTGGCGAGCGATGGCAGCTGGCGTTGTTGCTGGTGTGGGCGGCAATGATAATGCAATGATGTCATTCCATCCGCAGCCCAATAAGGAAGGTTCGGGCGAATGGTTTCACAATGATAACTGGCTTGATTTCAATATGTTCCAAACCGGACATTGCCGCGACGCATCGGTTTATGACAACATTAAAGGTGCTTACGATCGCCAGCCAACCAAGCCCGTGCTGGATGGCGAGCCCATTTATGAAGATCATCCTGTTTGTTTCAACGTCAATGAGCTGGGCACTTCAAACGCTTATGATGTCCGGAAATCAGCTTATCTCGACCTTTTTGCAGGCGCATTTGGTCATACTTATGGCTGTCACGACATTTGGCAAATGTATTCGCCCAATCGCGAAGCCGTTAATGGTCCGCACATTTTTTGGCAGCAGGCGCTGGATTTGCCCGGAGCGAACGAAATGAAATTTTTAAGAAAACTCGTCGAATCACGGCCAATCACCGACCGCGTTCCCGATCAGTCCGTGATTATTGAAAATGACCTCGGCTCACACGACCGCATCCAGGCGACGCGAGGCAATGATTACATTTTCATTTACAGCGCAACCGGAAAACCATTTTCCGTAAATCCAGGCAAAATCTCAGGCGATCAGATCAACGCATTCTGGTTCGATCCGAAAAATGGCAAAACCAAAGAGATCGGAAAAGGCGACAACAAATCAGTCAAAAAATACACACCCCCAACCTCAGGCTACGGTCAAGACTGGGTCCTGGTGCTGGACGATGCGTCAAAGAATTACAAGCTGCCCTAACTTGGAAAAAACACAAGAACTCTACCAACAAATCCTCCGCCACGCGTTGCAGCGCGTTGCGCTTACGGAGGAGGAGCAGCGGCATTTTTGTTCTTTGCTTACGGTGCGGCATTTGCTTCCGCGTCAGTATCTGGTGCAGCAGGGAGATGTTTGTAACCATGAAAGTTATGTTTGCAAAGGCTTTTTGAGGTCGTTTTATATGGATGAAAAAGGGCAATGACCATACATTGCATTTTGCGTTTGAAGATTGGTGGATTACAGATTCGACGAGCTTTCTTCTGCGCGTTCCGGCTACGCGGAACATTGTGGCGATGGAGCCTTCGACATTGTTGCAAATAGACAAGGCCAGCCTCGATCAGCTTTATATTGACATTCCTGTTTTTGAGCGATATTGGCGCATTATGGACGAAAAATCGGGCATTGCGCAGAATGAGCGCATTCTTAATTCCATTTCAATGTCGGGAGCGGAGCGTTATGAAGCGCTGATTGCCAAGTATCCGAATCTCGAACAGCGCATGCCGCAAAAATATATTGCTTCGTATCTTGGAATCACGCCCGTCTTTTTAAGCCAGATCCGCAAGAGCCTTTCCCTGTCCGTACATTAAACTAATTTAACGCTTAATCTTAAATTAGTTAAACGCCCTCGAGGCAACCGCGCTCCATACATTTGTAAAAAAACACAAGTTATGGAAACGCTAAACAGCAGCATTTTTGATACAACACAATTGCATGGCCGAAACCTGCAAAATCGCCTCGTCGTCGCGCCGATGACCCGGCGCAGTGCGACTCCCGAAGGCGTTCCTACTCCCGAAATGGCAGATTACTACGCATCATTCGCCGCAGGGGGCTTTGGAATGATCATTTCAGAGGGCATTTATACGGATAATGTTCACAGTCAGGCGGATGTGAGTCAGCCGGGGATTACGAATGAGGCGCAGGTTGCTGGCTGGAAGGCAGTGACCGAAAAAGTGCATCGGTTTGACAGCATCTTTATAGCCCAGCTCATGCACGGAGGCGCACTTGCACAATTGCATGAAAACAACATTGCGCCATCCGCAGTGCAGCCCCTTGGTTTCCGCTCAACCGAGCCTGGCGGACTCACGGGGCCTTTTCCTCTGCCAAGAACGATGACGGAAGCTGATTTTGAAATTGTAAAAAACGGATATGTAAACGCAGCGACACTTTCCTATGAAGCCGGTTTCGATGGGGTGGAGATCCATGCGGCGAATGGTTATTTGTTTGACCAGTTTACTACGGAGCACACCAACTTGCGGACAGATCAATATGGCGGAAACACGCGCAACCGGCTGCGCTTTCTGATGGAAGTTTTTGAAGCGATGCGTCACGATCTGCCCCAGAATTTCATCATCGGAATCCGCCTTTCCGAAAGTAAGGTGAATGATTTGCCATACAGATGGCCGGGCGGCTCCAAAAACAGCGACTGAAATTTTTGAAGTGCTCAGCGAAATCAATCCAAGTTATCTTCACATTGCCTCAGAAGGTGGCTCCTGGAAGCGGGAAAGCCTGTATGCCGACGGACTTTCTTCAACGGGAATTGCGAAAAGCTAACCCAAGTCCCGATCATTGCAAATGGCGGTTTGCACGACATTAGCTTCGCAGAATCGCTTATTGCGAGCGATCAGGCTGATTTGATTTCAATCGGAGTTGCGGCGATTGCGAATCCTGACTGGCCTAACCGGGTTCGTGCGGGAGCGGAGCTGATTCCTTTTTCCAAAGATTTGATCAAACCCAGCCTTACGCTCCAGCATACAAAAGCCGTGTTATCTGAATATAAAGCGCAAAAATTGGTCAATTAGCAGCGCATAAAACCTTAACGCAGATAAACTGAACCTCTTGGAATGCGCTCAGCGGCTGCGAATGACTGTTTATATTTTGTTTCAATGCCTGCCAGTTCTCCCGTTTTCTTTTGCGCTTTCAAACTTTGATATAAACCAATTGTCGACCAGCCATTGCCTGGATTCCAAGTCAGGTCTTCGCGATAAACCTTTTCTGCGTCAACCGGTTTGTTCATTTTCAAAAGATAAGCGCCGAGGAATTGCCGTGCCGGAATGGGCCAGTCATTTGGCTCCGTATAGATCAGCCCGTCCTCGGTTTCAATTGCTTTATTTAAACTGGCAACGGCCTGATCATATTTTTTGTCGTTAAACGCAATGGCGGCGGTCAGGATATCTGCTGCAATGCTGGCAATGGGCGTAAATGCGTTGAACGGAATGCGTCTTTTGGTCAGGATCGGATCTTTTGATTTTTCCATAAGCGAAGCCAGTTCCAGTTTTGCCTTATCGCCAGCGCCCGTGTTGACATACGCGACGCCTTTTACGAAATTGCGTAGAAGCACTGCATAAGTCCATTTTGGATCCAATTTGGTCGTATCATTTAATATTTCCTGCCATTTTCCAAGCCTTACCAATGTCAGCTCAGGCAGCATAAACAGATATTGATCGTAGGGATTTTCATAAACCGGGGAAACCGTTTTCCTCAACCGATTGGCCGCAAACATGCCTGTTTTGTAAAGCCCGGCGCTCATGGCGCAATAAGTTTGAACCGCAAAATAATGCGGGCTATGCTTTACCAAACCAAGATTTTTAGCCAGCGAATCATATTGATGCAACGCAGCATCCGCCCGGTCATTCACGTCCACGCCTTTCAGAAAAAAGCCATTGCGCTCGTATTCGTGGCTCGACATATGCACCATATGCGCCACACCCGGCAGCTGATCACGCAATTTGTCCGCATTAGGAAGCGCCACCTCCGGATTCCGGGACGCCTCGGTGAGGTGAATGTGATAATGCAATGCCGCCGGATGGTTTGGGTTTTCTTTCAAAACCTGCTCGCTTAGCGCGATAACCTCGTTCGTCCATGCCTTTGGTGTTCCGTCATTGTTCCAGAAATCCCAGGCATGAATCAGCATAACCGCATCTACGAAAAGCATTTTAATTTCTTGATCATTAGGGAATTGACTGATTAGCTCGCGCGTCTTTTCTGCATAAGCGACATTTAGCTGTTTCCGGTCCGCGTCCGAAGCATCAGAAGAATAGCGCTGGTTCATCACGGCGATCAGCTGCTTTTCTTTCGGGCTTGCAGTTGAAGCTAGTGTATTCATCTGGCTTAAAACCAGTGGGATAGACTGCGGCTTTGTATACAAATGCGCACTGTTATAATAAGGCCCCATTGCCAAAGCCTGCCCCCAAAAAGCCATTGCACATTCCGGATCGAGCCGAGCCGCCTCTTGAAATGACGCCAGAGATTCTTTCATGTGATAACTGTAATACATCGTCAGGCCCTGGTTAAAGTAAAGCTGAGCGCTGTCATTTTTTGTCGAAACGGGATACGCGATATTTTCCCAGCCGGGCAGCACGGAAATGAACTTTCCATTTGCAGCAGCAACCACTTTGGCATCGGGCAGCGGTCCGCATACGGCGATGCTGCTTGACGTGTTTTCCTGTTTTTTATCAAAATCAAAAAAATGGAATTGATACGCCAAAATGCTCACCAGAACAAGCGGGATAAGCAATAGGGAGAATATGCTATTTTTCATTGTGTAAGTTTTTGTAGCCTGACATTCGCTCACATGCCAATGTGCCTGTGATTCGCGTGATTTAAATATAAAGCCATTATTTCTCTTTTTGACCACTGCAAATGCCATAACCCAAGATTTTACCTAAAATGAGCGGTACGATAATTGCCAAGATTGATTTATACAATCATCAACAAACTGCATAATGGAAGAGAAACTACGCATTAAGCCACTGCCGGAAACGGACGAGAAAGGAGTCCAGTCACCGATTTCACGCAAAGGATTTTTATCATTAACAGGGAGATATGCTGCAATCGGTGCGATGAGCGGACTGGTTCTGAAAGGTTCGCAGAACGCTTTTGCACAAACAACAAAAAAAGCAATTTCACCGACCGCTCGCGTGCCTGCAAAACCCGAAGATCCGGTCGTCCTGGAAAAGTGGAAGTCGGAATATGACCAGCAATCGGGGCCCGTTCCGACACCGCTGCCGCCTGATTCCCGCGTTGGTTATGCGGTAGTTGGTTTAGGTCATTTGTCTCTGGAAGAAATTCTACCGGCGTTAGGAATGTGCAAAAGATCGAAACTGACGGCACTTGTGAGCGGAAGTCCCGACAAAATGAAAAAGGTTGCAGCGCAGTATGGAGTCAAAACGGAGAACTGTTACAGCTATGAAACATATGATCAACTGAAAAATAATAAGGAGGTTGATGTCATTTATATTGTGCTGCCTAATGGACTGCATAGGGAATATGTTGTGCGCGGAGCAAATGCCGGAAAGCATATCCTTTGTGAAAAACCAATGGCCAACACAGCTGCGGAATGCCTGGATATGATCGCTGCCTGCAACAAAGCGAATGTGAAATTGATGGTCGCTTACCGGATCCAGTATCAGCCGCACAACCGCAAACTGCGTGAGATTTTACAGTCAAAAGAATTTGGTGTGACGAAGGTTGTGGAAGCGTCCAACTGTCAGAGCACAGCGAATCCGGAGCATTGGCGCCATAAATTGAAACTGGCCGGTGGCGGCGTTCTGCCCGATATCGGGCTTTATTGTCTGAACACGACGCGGTTTGTTTTGGGTGAAGAACCAACCGAAGTTTTTGCATATCAATACAGCACACCGGGTGATCCGCTTTTTAAGGAAGTGGAAGAGTTTGTGTCGTGGCAAATGCGTTTTCCGAGCGGCGTAATCGCCAGTTGCACAAGTAATTATGATGTGCATGAAAGCCGCCGTTATCGCGTTTTGTGTGAAAAAGGCTGGCTCAATATGGACAAAGCCTATGCTTATGAGGGACAGGAGTTAACCCGCGCCAAGGCGGACGGCATGATGGAGCTTAATGAAAAGATCGGGATTGCTGAGAAAAACCAGTTTGCAACAGAAATGGACCATTTCTCAGATTGTGTAATCAATAACAAAAAACCGTTCACACCAGGAGAGGAGGGACTTCAGGACCACATCATTATGGAAGCCATTTATCAATCTGCCAAAGAAGGCAAGCCCGTGAAAATCAATGCTGTGGCAAGCAATGCAGCTTTGCACGGGCCTGAGCCGGAGCTTGGTTAATTTTCGATTTTTGCAAGATCAGGCCGGCCGAATACTTCATTCTCCGGCCTGGTCTCATCCACCAGACTCTCGAAAGCTTCGGATCGTAGTAACGCGCCAGCTTTCCTTTGAACAACACAACTTTCTTAATTTCGCTTTTCAATGGCTTAATGTTGCTGCCGATGCCATACACCTGCCGAAAGCCATCCAGAAAATACGCATCTTTATCGAGCTCCGAAAGCTCAAATTCAGAAGCATCTTTCACTTCAACATTTCCTGAAAGCAAATTTGCCGGCGGCGCATCCTTGTAGAGCGGAAATGTAACGTATTTCAACTTTGCATAGAATCGGTCCTGTCCGAATTCCTTGCTGATCCTTGTATCATCCAGCAGATAAGGCGATGATCTGAATGCCTCATTAATTTCCGTATGTGTTGCCCTTTTTCCATCCAGATATAATTCCGTATCCTTCATAACCAACCAATTCTTTCTGTCTGTCGAAATAGCCGTTTCTGAATTTGGTCAGCACATTCTTCATGAAATAATGTTCCTTTTTGAAATCTTTTATCAGGTCGACTTCGGCTACGTAGGCGTTTGCATGCTGCGTCAAATATTCTTTCACTTCTTTGCTGACAGTGCGTGAGTCCGCATTTTTAGCATAAAACTTGGTTTTGGGACCATAGTAATAGCTTCTGACCGTCGAGTCCCGTTTTGGCGGGACAAACTGCACGGAAAGTCGGCCATAGCCGACGCTGTATTGCGCCGAGTAACTCTGACTAGATAATTCATATAATCGGAGTGGGCAAGCCGGAGCGAGTACATCAGAAAATCCTCAGATTCCGGTTTGACGCCGATCTTACTGTAATAATAGCCATCCTGATCCGTATGAAGAGTTTTGACAACCTTTTCATTGATGATGAGTTCAACGGGGAAATCTTGCAGCGGCTTGTTTGTCACAGCGTCCAGCAACATTCCGGCACAATAACCAAACTCATCTTTGGTCTTGAGCTGCATTTTGAAGCGTATCATTTTTAACCCGGTAGTCAAGAACAAGAAGCTTTTCGCGAATCTGTTTAGGTTCAATGTCAGGTCGGAATGCGACGAGCATGACAACGGCCAGCGGAACGATAAACAGAAACTGTGTCAGATAAATTTTCGGCGTCCTCGCTTTGTTCATCATAATGATCCGCTGTTTTAAGGAGGCGAAATTGAACTGATTTGTCAAACGGTGTGCAGGCACGCCGGTGACCTTTAAAAGCAGATATTGATATTGTTTCGCATCAACATTTCGCTTTAAAACCTGATCATCCGCAATGTATTCCAGGTTTTGCCGGATCGCATATCGAATTAGCCACGCGAAAGGATTATACCAGTTTACGATACAAAGAATCTCGGCCCAAATGTTGTCAAAAGTGTGTTTTTGCTGCACATGCACATATTCATGCAGCATGATCTTTTCCAGTTCATCGTCCTTATGCATGGCAGGATTGACAAAAATGGAATTGCCAAAGGAAAACGGACCGATCTCGCGATCCATATGATATAGTTTCACATGGTCCTCTGACACGAGCCGCGCCTTCTGTTTTATCCGGATATAAAAATAGAAATGCAGACAGAAACGCGCAGTCATCGCGATAATCCCGCACATAAGAATGATCAGAAGCCAGTTAACAGGCTCTTCCTGCGCGGGCATGGCGACCGGCATTTCCGCAGCTGTCACTTGAATGTAATGTGTCACTTGCGGAACCTGCATAACCCAGTCGTTTTCTGCAATGTCCTGTTGACCAAAGAGTTGATCGACGTCGATAAAAGGAATGCAGAACGAAAGCATCGAATACAGCAGCAAATACCAGCGGTTCCAGTTGTAGAAAGTGTGGCGGCGCAGGGCTGCATAATAAAACAGGCTCGTAACCGCCAGTCCGACGGTGAGCTTTATGAGATATTCTGGCAATTCGGTCATGGTGAAGCAAGTTTAGCACCGACTATTTTTTACCTTCTATTAATCCAATGATCTCCTTCAATTCATCAGCTGAAATCTTGTTTTTCTCTACAAAAAAGCTGACGAGTTCCTTGTATGAATCCTCAAAATAATCCTTAACTACATTGCCGATAAACTTTTGCTTGTAAGCCTCTTCCGTTATTAATGGCGCGTATAAATAAGCATTTCCAATAAGCCTGCCTTGCACGAATCCCTTCTTTTCCAGGTTCTTAACCGTTGATGCAAGCGTGGTGTAAGGCGGAGTCGCGCCGGTGAATGCAGCCATAAAAGACTTCACGCTGCCTTCGCCCGTCTTCCAGATCGCCTGCATCGCTTCTTCTTCTTGTTGCGTCAATTTTTCCATTTCTACGAGGTTTTCGTAAATCTACGAATGTTTCGTAGTTAATTCAAAGTGTTTCTGAATATTTTATATTTACCCGGATAGCATTCAATTAATTGGATCAAAGAAGGCGTTTGTTCGATGTGAAGGAAGTTGCAAGGCGGGCGAATGTATCCACAGCCACAGTCGACCGCGTGCTGCACAACAGGACCGGGGTTTCGGAAAAGACAAAACAGCGGATCAACGACATCATTAAGGAGCTTGATTATCAGCCCAATATCCTGGCCAGCCGCCTCGCTTCGAAGAAAATCATCACGCTGGCAATTCTCATTCCCGAAGTTTCGGAGGAAACCGATTTTTGGCAAGCGCCGCTGAACGGTGTGCGCAGGGCAGAAGCGGAGATCAAACAATATGGCATTCAGGCCCACACATTTTTCTTTGACCTCAATAGCAAGGAATCTTATGCCCAAAAGGCGAAGGGAAATACTGGAAATGGATGTGCACGGCATCTTGATCGCGCCGTCTTTCATTTCCGAAACACAGGATTTTGCCAGAGAATGCACAAACCGGAAGATTCCTTTCGTTTTCATTGATTCTGATGTTCCCGATCTGCAAAGTCTGTCATACATTGGGCCGCATCTTTTTAAAAGTGGTTATGTAGGAGCCAAGTTGCTGACTTACAGACTGCAACCGGATAAAAAAGTGCTGATTATCAACATTTCAAAAGAAATTGACAACTTCAATTACGAAACGATTGAAGAAGGTTTCCGTGCTTACTTTGCCGACAATCAGAATGCTAACGAAATCGTGCGGATCGATATTCAAGAGACGGATTACCAATCTGTTGCCCGGCACCTTACTTATGTTTTCCACCTCAATAAAGACATTGGCGCAGCGTTTGTGACAAATTCCCGTGTGAACACAGTGAAGCTGGTGACGAAAAACGCGAAAGCGTTTCACGATAAATGCGAAAACTAGAGAACGGACAATGAGAGGCTCGTGTTAATATCGGCTTCAACTGAACGAAGTACGTAA
>NZ_CEEDCD010000005.1:0-21218 GCF_979253085.1 Dyadobacter sp. AC419
TGTCATTTTTCAAACATTACAAGCCCGGGGCAAACGAAATCGAAAGTACGGGTGTCGGGCTGGCCATTGTCAAGAAAATTCTGGACGAAAAAGGCGGCATTATCCGCATCGAATCGGAGATGAATAAAGGCACGCGATTCATTTTTACCTGGCCAAAAACCGAAGGCTAAACAAGCTGAAACTGTTTAAGAATAACCTTTTTGAAAAAATAACCCTTTATAATAACTGTCAAATTCAATGACCCTTTCAACTCCCGTTCCAATGACCATACTATTGGTTGAAGATGATGAAGTAGATGTAATGAACGTAAAGCGTGCGTTCAAAAAAAATAATATTTCCAATCCGCTGGTCGTGGCGTCCAACGGCATCGAAGCACTTGCTGTGCTGCGTTCCCCGGCGACAGACAGTCGGCGCCCGAGAATCGTGCTGCTCGACCTGAATATGCCCAGAATGGGTGGAATCGAGTCTTTGAAAGAGATTCGTCAGGATCCCGAACTGAGCTCGCTTTCCGTTTTTGTGATGACCACGTCTAATGAGGATAGCGACAAAATTGAAGCTTTCAACCTCAATGTGGCTGGTTATATCCTGAAACCGCTTTCAATGGACCGCTTTATTTTCTGCAGTGTCCACTTTGAACAGTTACTGGACGCTTCGCGAATATCCCGGCGAAATTTAAAATACATGTTTACCTCCCTCCATGGCTCCTATAAGCATTTTGTTAGTCGAAGACGATGAAATTGATGCGATGAACCTGCTTCGCGCACTTGAGAAATCGCAGGTGGAGATCGGGGAGGTAAAAATTTGTAAGTATGCCGAAGATGCCCTGCTAACATTGGATTCGTGGGTGCCTGGATGCGTGTTTCTGGATTATCAGCTGCCAAAAACGAGCGGGGCTGGGGATCGCTCAAACCGATCAAAAAGATGGCGCCGGCATCTGCCGGTGATCGTTGCTCTCATCCCAGGGCGACGAGCGCATTGCCGTGGGAAATGATGAAGGCGGGAGCGACAGCTCGACCACCCCAAATCGGAGATAACTGCAGAGAAGCTGACGAAAGGCTTTTCATACATCAGAGCCAGAAATGCCTGGATGTAGAAAAGGATCGCGAGGAAGCAAAGGCATGAACCTGGCTGCAAAAGAGGAATTTATCAATAGAATTGCGCTCCTTCTCGTCCACGAACAATTATTTTTGTTCATTCGACATTCGGTATGGACCAACATTTTCCACAACAAAACAGATTCGGAAGGTACTTGGATATTCGGAAACGTCGACATTGTCAGCCGATCACAAAATAATGGCCTTTCGCAGATCATTCATAACCAGGTCCATGCTTATTTTTCGGCGGCACCATCGCCACCAGGCGGCATCGAGGCCAGAGGACGAGTGATGTCATTGCATATCCCAAGTAGTATCCGGCTTCAAGCATAAGGAACTGTGCTCGGAAGTCTGGACAATAGACGCGTGAAGTGCCGTTCAAACGAAAGATGAGTTTGAGGGATTGGTTCAGGAAGGCTCCTGGTGGCACGGCCATCGACATCATCGAGCCGCAAAGCGGCGGAGCAAGGGAGCATCATGTCAGGCGAAATATGTATGGACGCCGAAGAAGCCACGCCGTC
The DNA here is from genome assembly GCF_979253085.1 of Dyadobacter sp. AC419. Lineage (NCBI taxonomy): Bacteria > Pseudomonadati > Bacteroidota > Cytophagia > Cytophagales > Spirosomataceae > Dyadobacter > Dyadobacter sp. AC419. The sequence goes on from NZ_CEEDCD010000005.1 coordinate 1,616, forward strand.
ATCATTTAGTCTGACTTCCTATCCACGATGAACCACGAAATCTGCATGCCCATGAACGGGATTATCGGATTTACAGACATTCTGCTGCATAGCGACTTCACCGGGCAGGACAAGGAATATTTGAAAATGATCAAAAATTCCGCTCGATAATCTGCTCGTTATCCTTAATGATGTGCTGGATTTCTCCAAAATTGAAGCTGGCAAATTTGTCCTCGAAAGCTTTGAATTTGATTTGAAAGAAAGCTTGATTTTTTGGTCAAAACATTTGAAGTGAGGGCGAAGGAGAAATCGATCGATTTGCTGTTTCATTGCGACGATAATGTGCCTCAGATATCTGATCGGCGACGTTTATCGTTTAAACCAGATCCTGATTAACCTCGTCGGCAATGCCATTAAATTTACTGAGGATGGTTTTGTAAAAATCGCTGTGCATCTGGAAAATGATCACGGCGCCAATGTCGACCTGAAAATCGACGTTTTCGGACTCAGGAATAGGGATTTCCGAGATAAGCTTAACATCATTTTCAATAGTTTTGCACAAGCCCATCGTAACAATGCGACCCGATATTTTGGCGGCACAGGCCTTGGATTAAGCATTACCCGAAAGATTACGGAGCTCATGAACGGCTCTATTTCCGCTCAAAGCAAACTGGGTGAAGGTGCAACATTCAGCGTCGTGCTTAATTTTGAAAAGGAGGCGTTTACCGGGAAGAAGAACAGGCCAAAGCACCGGAAAATCTCTCGCTAAAAGGATATCGGATATTGGTTGCTGACGACGTTCCCGCAAACCAAATGTTGCTAAAACACTTGCTGAGGCGCTGGGATGCAGCATTTACAATTTGTGAAAATGGCATGGAAGTGCTCACCCATCTCGACGACGACACGGCATATGACCTCATTTTGATGGACATTCAAATGCCTGTTATGGATGGCATTACGGCAATGAAACGCATTCGGAGCCATTATCCAAAATATGAAAAAGTGCCCGTCATTGCCTTTACGGCAGACACTTTTTCCGAAAATTCGCCAGAACTGGAAGCCTGCAAGTTCAGCGACTTTGTAACCAAACCATTCCGAGCCGAAGAGCTGATCCGCGTCATTAACCGGCACATTAAATTCGCCGACTCTCCTCAATCTGCGCCGATTTTAAAGTGAAACTTCCTTCCTAGCCGCTAACCCAATCTGCGCTTTAATCTTTACCGAACCAGCAGCCGTATGTTTGGAAAGATCATTTCATGAAATCCGAAGCGAAAATCACACTAATCGTCATAACCATCATCCTGGGCGCATTTTTACTCACATTATCAAGCTGCTCTTTCAAAAGGATCAGTCGGACCAAGGACATTATTTATCAGCCAGCTGAAAAATCACTAGCCGGGCAGCATTTAAATATTTTCGCGCCTCGTAACCATGATAAGCCGCATGACGTGATCATTTTCGTCCACGGCGGCAACTGGAATTCCGGCAAAAAATCGCAATACAGCATTATAGGAAGCCATTGGGCCAAGAAGGGCGTGGTTTACGTGATCATTGATTATCCTTTAAGCGCGGCGGCGCAGTATGATGCTATGGCCGAGTTGACTGCAAAATCCGTAAAATGGGTGAGAGACAACATTGCGAAATATGGCGGCGATCCGCAGCGTATTTTCATATCCGGACATTCCGCGGGCGGACATCTGGCTGCATTGGTCTCCATTGATGATCAATATTTTAAAAGCCTCGGCATTGCAAACCCCATTGCAGGAACCATCCTGATCGACGCAGCCGGACTGGATATGTACGGCTATTTGATGGAAGAAAAATTTCAGCCGGGAAACACATATCTAAACACATTCACTAGCAAGCCAGAAATCTGGAAAAAGGCAACTCCGCTGTATCATTTGCACAAAAACATGCCTCCAATGCTCATTTACCGCGGCGGCCGCACGTATCCATCGATCATCGCAAGCAACGAGAAATTCATCAAAGCGTTACAAGAATTCGCCCCCGAAACGCCCTATCGTATTCAAAAAAGCAAGAAACACATTCCAATGATCACCCAATTCTTCAACCCCTGGAACGAGAGATACGAAGAGATCATAGCCTGGATGAAAAGTGTAAAAGGAAGCCAGAATTTACCGGCAGATAATTCAAGCGCGGCGGTGGGTAAATGATGGTGGGTTCGAGTGGTTGTGGGGAAAATGTTTTGGTCAAATGGCTTATATTTACGGATCACATTCACGCACGGCATGAAGGGTTACAATTACAAGAAAGCGGTTCAGCTGATCAATTATTTTGCTGCATATAATCAGGGTGCCATCAATAAAATGAAGGCATTTAAACTGATATGGCTGGTTAACAGACTGCATCTCAGAAAATACGCCCGCACGGTCACTGGCGACATACATTATGCAATGGAATGGGGCGCAGTTCCTTCAAAGTACAAAGAATCTCATCGAAAGTAAGGTTAGTCCGCAATCCGCTGAAAAGCATTATTTCGACCAATATTTGTCTCTGGAAGGACAGACTATAAATACAGTCCAAGAAATAAACGCAAAGGTTTTTTCGGAAACCGACCTGGAAGTTGCCGATAAGATTTTGAAGCATTATAATGGTCTGGACCAATTTCAGCTCGCAGAATATTCTCATTATTTTCCTGAATGGAAGAGATTCCAGGAAAAAATTGAAAAGTCAGGTTCCAGTTACAAAATGGAAATTAATGACTTCTTCGAAAATTATATAGACGAAAAAGGGCTATTCAACGATAATAAGGAAGATTTGGAAATAGCTAAGGAGCTATTTTTCGAAACTGCAAACGCTTAGCCGTCGGCAAACATGACGGCAGAAGTGCTAAAAGAGGCATTCGTCTCTGGAAATATTTTATACATTTCAGATCCGCAGATCGCGAATGGCATTCCGCATTATCACATATTTATTAAAAAAATCGACGGCAACTATCTGACAACAGCATGCTGCACCTCGCAGTTTGATAAGAACCTGAAGCACATTCAACGTGTCAGAGAAAGCCTGGATACATTGGTCTGTATTGATCATGAAACGGCAGATAATCGACTTCATGATTTCACTTACGTTAATTGCAACAACTATTTTACTTACACGGAAGCAGAAATGCTAATGCTGAATGCAAAACGCGAAATTCCATTGTGCGGGTTTATAACGGCATTCGAATTTCAGAAAATAATAAAGGGCTTTCTTGCGAGTAGGCGGATTGATGAAGAGTTCAAGGACGAAATAAGAGAGCTCCAAGATTTAAATAGCAATTAATGTCTTGTTGAAAATTCCCCAAATATATTTATATTTGTTCAATGAAGAAATTCTCAACGATTAAAGAAGCATTTGACTGGTGGATAAAAACAATTTATCCTAATCTTTCTCCTGAGCAGAAAAAAGGGAAATTAACAAATGCCTGGCGAGACTACATTCACAAGGGAAGCATGTCTGAATCCAGAATGAAAGAGATTTTAATCGAATTTGGCCATTTTGAAATTGAAACAATTATTACATATAAGCCTTAACCGGCTTTTTATTTGCCTTAAATTTGGGGAATTTTCAACAAAGTTGGTAAAAAAGAAACCCCGGAGCGTTGCCACACAAACAACGACATCCGGGTCGATCCGCATCAAGTTACTAATCAAACGCTCACAAATCTATTGAACCACTTCGAAATTTAACAAACAAAAAAATGAACGGCAGGGATCAACAATTTATCGGTAACGAAGCAGCATTAATGCAGCAATGCGCAATCGTGAAAGAGTTCTTTCAAACCGATAACGCCAGCGAAATGATCCGATCCATCCATACTATGATCGAGAGCTTTTTATTTACAGAAAATCTGACCCAGGTAACGCCCGAAATGCGGGAACATATCGTGAATCAGTTGCGCGTCGCAACGCTGGGGGCACGATTAGGAAATAATTACGACGGATTGAAGGAAGGGTGATTTGGATTTTCTAATGCCTGCATTGGTGGGTTTTAGGAGGCTCCATCCGGAGCCGATAATTCCGCAATGATGCATTTCTAGAAACTGGGGGTTCCTCCGGAACCTGCTGTGAATGAATCTCGCGATTAACCTCCTAACAAACCGAAAAAACCTTCGTCTCCGTCGTAATGTAAATCTTCCGGTTTTTGGCCAGATCCATTTGATAGCCGCCGGTGAAAACGCCGAAACTGGGGACGATGGCTTGATGATTGTCAATTACAAAACATGGCAGACGGACACTCTGGCGGCCTTTTCCGTAAGCTGTGAAAACGGGATGGACGTGGCCAGCGAACGTGAATTTGTCGCCAACGGCCTCTACTTTTGGATGGTGAGTGAAGACAAAATCGCCTTCTTCAAAATCATTTAAATGCACTTCCAGGTCGGCTTCCAAAAACAGACTGACGGGCAAAATGTCGTGATTACCGATCACAATCAACATTTCAATGCAATGGTGCTCCGTGCGCCAATTTTTAAAAAGCTCCCATTCAGCATTGTATTGCGCGTGAAAAAGGTCACCCAGAAAGATAATGCGGGTTGCGCCGGTGCTTTGAACGAGTTCGTTAAGTCTGATGAAATTGTTTTCAATCGCATTGGAGGAAGAAGCGCGATGCCCTCTTTTCTGAAATGCGTAATCTTGCCCAAATGGAGGTCTCCGATCAATAATGTCTGCGTTTCTTCCCAAAAAATGGCCCTTTGTGTGAGTAAAATAAAATGGTTTCCTCTAATTTCAATCTGCATTACTATACTGTTTGATCATTTTCTGGATCCGGTCGTCCAGCTTTTCCGAAGTTAACTGTTCGCGCAACCGATCCACCATAATAGGGAACGAAAAAGGCGTTGGTTTACGGGTTTGTTTCACAATTATTTTCTGCGTTGCAATCCGGTCGAGCGCCTGCCGCATCCGCACTTCCTCCAATTGATAGGTCAAAACTTCCTGATAAGCCTGCTTGATCAGCAGATTATTGTCTTCATATTTGGTCATCACAGTGAACAACAATGAGCTTGATGCCTGCAACTGGCGCGTTTTAACGTTTTTGCCCGGATAACCCTGGAACATTAACCCGGAAATGGCAGCAATTTCCCTGAATTTCCGCTTAGCCATTTCGGTCGCATTGACGCTTTGATAAATGTCATCCACGAGATGTTTGGTTCGAAAACACATCAATTTCCCGCATGATCTTTTCGAAGTCAATATATTGATCACTAAGCAGTTCGAAGCCATAATCATTCATAGCAACAGAAAATGTGATCGGCGTGAGCTTGCTGATGCGATAAGCCAGAATGATCGACATGCCTTCGTGAACCAGCCGACCTTCAAACGGGAAAATAAAAATGTGATGCCCTTCCCTCGTTTCACATTGTTCGATGAGCAGTTCGTCAGTTTTCGGGATCATAGAGCGGCTACGTTGCAATTCCAGTAGAGGCTGCATTTTTGCCAATTCTTTCTCCTTATGCGGATTTTCAAGCGCATCAGCGAGGCGTTCACGGATAAATGTCGACAGTTGAGAAGAAAGCGGCATCCTACCGCCGGCCCATCGAACCAAAAAGCCTTTTTTGCCTTCCGCCTTTTTTACACTCACCGTCATTTCATGGATTCTGACAAATTCGACTGTCATTCCGGCAAATGTGAAAACGTCGCCGGGCTTCATCCAGGTCACGAAAGATTCTTCAACCGTCCCCAGATATTTTCCGCTTTGCAGCTTCACCTTAATGCCTGTTTCAGACACAATTGTGCCCATACTGAGCCTGTGACGCAATGCAACACGCCGACTGGTGACTTTGTAAAGGCCGTCGACGTGCTCCACTTTTTTATATTCGTCGTAAACCAAAAGCGATGAGCTGCCCGTGGTAATGTAGCCCAAAAGCCATTCCCACTCCTGCCTGTTGAGATATTGATAACCGTAAGCATCGCAGACTTCTTCGAATAATTGCGCTTCGTTAAAACCTTCGCCAACGGCCAAAGTCATCATCCATTGCGCCAAAACATCAAATGCATGCGCAACGGGCGGACGGTCTTCCAGGATATTTTGTGCAACGCCTTCACGCAGGGAAACTGCTTCTATGAGTTCGAGCGCATTGGTCGGACAAAAATAGATCTTGCTATCAACGCCCGGCCGGTGTCCGCTCCTACCCGCCCGCTGAATAAACCGGGCAATGCTTTTGGGGCTGCCGACTTGTATAACCGTATCCACCGGCCTGAAATCGACACCTAAATCGAGGCTGGCGGTGCAAATAACCAGCTTCAACCGCTCGTCATGCAGCGCTTCCTCCACCCAATCACGAATTTCCCGATCCAGCGAAGCGTGGTGCAATGCCATGATGCCTGCGAATTCGGGATATTTTTCAATGATCGTTCGATACCAGATTTCAGTCCCGGACCTTGTGTTGGTAAAAAGCAAAGTTGTTTTACTCTGATTAACGATCTCAACAACCTGATCCACAAGCCTCGTCCCCATATAACCCGACCACGGCAATGTTTCAACGCGCGGCGGAATAATGCTTTCGACCAGGATTTTTTTGTCTGTATTGGCTTTGATAATCGTCGATTTGCCAACCGGAAACTTCATTCCCAGCAACACATGTTTCGCCTCAGTCAAATTGCCGATGGTCGCTGAAATGCCCCAGGTTTGCAAATCCGGCTTAATGCTTCGTAACCTTGCCAACGTCAGCTCGGTTTGCGTTCCGCGCTTGCTTCCCATGAGCTCGTGCCATTCATCGACAACAATCGTGTGCAGGTTTTTGAATATTTCAGAACTGTTTTTTTGGGCAAAAAGAATGTGCAGACTTTCCGGCGTAATGATCAGCGCATCAGGCATTTGCTTTTTCTGATCGCTTCTGTCTTTTGAATTTGTATCTCCGGTGCGAATGCCTACGCGCCAGGTCAGGTTCATTTCCAGGGATGCGGTTTCCATGTTACGGAACAGATCTTTGGAAAGCGCACGGAGCGGCGTAATCCAAAGGACTTGCAAGCCTCGTTTTGGTTTGAGCTCTTTGTCAGCTCGCTCATTCATATGCCGGATCAGAATCGGGACCCAGAGTGAATAGGTTTTCCCGCTTCCCGTCGGCGCATTGACCAACCCGCTTTTCCCCTCCAGATAAGCCTCAGCTGCCTCGCGCTGAAAAGCCGCCCACTTCCATTTTTTAGATTTAAACCACTGCTCAGCAACGGTATGCCCGGGGGATTTGGTCAAGGTGGATTGCAAAATAAAGTTTAATTAAAACCACTAAAAACTTATTCCATAAAGGAACATTCAACGGGAAAAGCTAAATTATATTTAAATCTTAGATTCTTGGTATATTTGTTATGACTCATACTATAACGACATGCTAACCACGATTGAAGGAATATACGAAAATGGGAAGGTGATTTTGAAGGAAATCCCTCCCGTCAAAACAAAAGCAAAAGTGCTTATCACTTTTATGGCTGAGTCAGACCGTCTCAGTTCAGTGGAAAAGCGCCCATTGGGAACCATGAAAGGCACAATCAAAATGTCTGACGACTTTAACGATCCGATTGACGACTTGAAAGACTACATGTGATGGCATATTTGCTTGATACACACGTAGTACTCTGGGCTTTGGACGAAGAGAACCGCCTTTCAACTAGATCCAGATACATTATTTCCGACGTAAATTCCACATGTTTCGTAAGCGTAATCTCCTTCTTCGAAATGGCGATTAAAAAGAAGCTTGGTAAACTGGAATTGTCTAAGCCAATTTCTGAATATGTCCATGAACTCGAAAGAATCGGAATAACAGTGTTGCCAATCTCGAATGCAACGCTCGATAGCTATGAGCAAATTCCTTACATCGCCAACCATGGTGATCCATTTGATCGCCTAATTCTTGCAACTGCGCTCTCGGAAAACTTGAAGGTTATATCGGCTGATGAAAAGTTTAGCCAATACAATAATATAATCGAATTACTCTGGTAACCTCACCTGTACATCTCCAAAATCCCCTTCAACCCTTCCAGCGTATCTGCTTCTGCGGCTTTTTTGTCTTTGCGCCAGCGGAGGATTCTTGGGAACCTTACTGCGATGCCGGATTTGTGTCGGGATGATTCGTTGATGCCTTCGAAACCAATTTCAAAAACCAGTTCAGGTTTTACGGTTCTTACCGGGCCGAATTTTTCAAGGATATTCCTTTTAATAAAATAATCAACCTGACCGATTTCTACATCCGTCAAAGCCAGAATATGCCTTTGCGAAAGGGACCAGTTTTCCGTCTTCTCCCCAAACGGCGAATGTATAATCCGTGAACAGCTCGGCGCGACGTCCGGAGCCTTTTTGGGGATAAATCAAAACCGCATTCTCAAACACTCAAAGGATTGATTTTCCATTTCCACCAATCGCCCTTCTTCCGACGCGACCTGATAGGTGCTGGCTTTGCGTTTGATCATAAAACCCTCAGCAATGTTTTGCCGCGAAAGTCCATGCAATTCGCTCAGCACAGCCCATTCTTTAAAATCGATGAGCGGCGAAAGATTGAATATAAACTGATTGGGCACATTCTGATGGATCACTCTCCAGTTCAGCGCGTCGCTGTTGCTGCGATAAGCCTCTTATATCCACACCATTGACTTCCAAAATATCATAAGCAAGAAATGCAACCGGCGCTTCTTCAAGCACTTTTTTAGACAGATTTTTCCGGCCAGATCCGCGTTTGCAGACACATTAAACGGCATCGGTTTGTCATCCATATAACTGACGATCTCGCCATCAAGCACCGTTCCATTGGGCAAAACCTCGCTCAGGAAATGCAACTCAGGAAATTTCTCTGTCGAAAGCTCCTCGCCCCGCGTCCAGATGAAAAGCTCGTTGTTGCGATAAATGATCTGCGACCGGATCCCATCCCATTTCCATTCAGCAAACCAATCATCGGGATCGCCCAAATCAGAAACGTCGCCTTCGATCGGATATGCCAGGAAAAAAGGATACGGGCGGGAGGCGTTATCATTTTCGCCTTTGTCCAAAATCAATTGCTCAAATGTAATGTCCTTCGGGTCCCACTGGCCCATCACGCGGTGCGCGATAATATTGGAATCCGTTTCAGTCGCTTCTGCCAATGCCCTTACCACCAATGTTTGCGAAACACCGATGCGGAAACTGCCCATTAAGAGCTTGTTAAATACGAAAGTTTCATGTTGCGACAATTGCATCCAGGCCTGCACAATGTGGTCATGCTTCTCCTCGTCCGTCATTCCGGGCAACATCCCCAGATAGTAAAACCAGTCCGTAAGTGATTTGTCCGAAGCCTCAACCTGATTTCTAGGCAGTAGCAACGAAATGGTCTCTGCAGGTCGCCGACGCTTTGATAACTTTCCTGAAAAAGCCACATCGGAATGTCCGCTTCCTGCGCCGCCCACTCCTTAACCATGGTGCGGTTAACTTTGAAAGAAGGCCTGCGACCGGTAAAAAGTGTCAATGCCCAAAGTTTGTCATCATCCGGCGCTGAAAGAAAATATTGTTTCATCAACTCCACCTTTGCATTGGTTTTGTTGGTCCGGTCGAGGTTCATGAAAAGTTCTGCAAATTGCTTCATAAGGCCTCGCCTCCTTTCTCTTCCGCACCGGCAGAAGCCGACTTTTCAGGAGCGTCCAATGACTCCTTATGTTGCTCGTAAGCCTCAATTCCAGCACTAATATCCTGCACAACTTCTTCTTCCTCGCTCTCATCTTCATTGCCATACATGGTGTGCACCTCGCCGGCCTCAATGCCGTTTTCATTGAGCCAACGCGAATAAATGCTTGTATAACCATGTGTTACGTACACTTTTCAGCACCGGATTCTTTTACTGCCGTGTTTAATCAGGCCAGTCGACGTGGTCGCTCAGCACAAATCCCTGATCGACGGCACGGCGATTTTGGGCACCCCGCAACGCCATCCAGCCCGATCATATCCCAATGAATAAGGATTAAATTTTTTGATCCAAGTGCTGCTATCGACCGAAGGCGGAGCCAAAACCAGTGATCCGCGGAAGAGCTTGCGGTCGGTTTCTTTGGTTACCAATGTTAGTTCCGGCAGATCATGTCTGGCTTGTCTCAGCCTTCGTTTAATGTATAAATGGCGCCGTGCGCGTATATAATGTTGTCCTGCAATTGGATATTTTTCAAAATCCGCTGCATTTTACCTAAAGAATAACCCATCAAAATACTTGCTTTCCCGTCCGCTTTGTTCTGCGCCCACCAGTTATCGATTTCCGACATAACTTCGTGCTGAGGCTGCCATTTGTAAATCGGCAGGCCAAATGTAGATTCCGTGATAAATACATTGCATTTGACGGGCTCAAAAGGAACAGCAAAATTGTCATTTTCCAGCTTGTAATGACCGCTGGCAACCCAAACTTCACCCTTATATTCCACTCTTACCTGCGCCGAGCCAATGATGTGGCCAGCAGGATGCAGCGAGACGGTAACGCCATTGATCATGAACTTCTCGCCATATTCGACGGTTTGCAGCGAAATGTCCTGCCCTAATCGCAGCCTGTAAAATGGGCTCGCTATCCTTGTGGGCCAGATAATGCTTGCTTCCCCAGCGTGCATGGTCGCTGTGTGCATGTGTGATGATGGCGCGGTCGACTGGAATCCACGGATCAATGTGCGCATCCGCGACGGTGCAGTATATACTTTTTCCTGTAAATTGTAAAAGTGATGGTGCTGGCATAGCATTGAAAATATTAAAAGTGTGCCATGCTCCATTCGCGGTTCCAATGCCTTTGAAAATTAAATCGTACTTTTGAACCGACTACATTTGCTGGTCTAATGTCTATTATTTCTCACACTATAATGCAATGAAAAAAAAACTACAACTGCTGTCTGCACGGGACAAAGCAGTAATTAGATTAGAAGAGGCAAGCAGGATATTGTTAGAAAAAGCTGGTAACGACGAGGGTCTTTACCAAAATAGCCGATATGTAAAAATGGCTTCAAAACGAGCCTATACAGCAGCATTATTGATTGTTGACGAGTATTTAAGCACGCATCAAAACAAGCATTTCTCAAAACCTACCGATTTAGATGATTATGTTTTTCAATTGAAGCAATGCAATAAAGAATTGATGATCCTTTTAGTGGATGTTCATGCAAGGATATATATTCTCGGTAGTATTCATGGATCCAAGTCTCTCCGCAATATGCGAATTGGGCTAAAAAACATCAGTCAAATGCTCAATTTGATTTAAATCTTATCGTGTTAATTTATTAAACCTCAATGTCTTATCGAATCCTATTCCTACTTTTTATAATCCTTATTGGTTGTAGAGAGTGAAAAACGAGCCAAGAACGCCCCGAATAACTCTTCAGATTCAAGTAACTATAAAAATGAGCTCAAAATCAACCACGCCAAGGGCTTTACCATCACATATCATGACAAATTCAAGATTGTAAGCATATTAAGCCCGTTTGAAACCACAACGGACACTTCGAAATACATTTTACTCACACGTGGCGCTTCGCGTCCGCAAGGTTATGACGATGCGCAGGTGATCGAAATTCCGGCTAAAAGCCTCGTTGCGACTTCCTCGATGCATGTAGCCTTGCTCGAATTTCTAGGCGCCGAAAATGTGATAACCGGCCTGAGCAGCCCTCAATACATTTATTCTGAAAAAGTGCTGGCGATGATCAAGGCAGGAAAAGTCGCGAACATTGGCAGGGACCAGGGGTTAAATGAAGAAAAGCTCGTGGAAATGCATCCGGATGTGGTAATGGCAATGGGTGGCCCGGGAGCCAAAGCGGATCATTATGGCATATTGGCACAAGCTGGCATTCCCGTCCTGATTAATTCTGAATGGGTTGAAAAAACGCCGCTAGCACGGGCAGAATGGGTGAAAATTGTAGCTGCGCTAACCAATAAGGAAAAAGAGGTGAAAGATAAATTTGGCAAAATCGAATCTGAATATAACCGGCTTGCGAATCTCGCAAAAAAGGCGAAAGACAAGCCTTCCATTATTTCAGGGTTGAACACCAAAGACGGTGTGGTTTTTGCCGAATGGAGACAGTTATATGTCCCAGTTTTTCCTGGACGCGGGCGGGCAATATCATTGGAGCGAAACCAAGGCAACGGGCAGCCTGCCGCTTAACTTTGAGTCCGTTTATCCCATCGCATTGCAAGCCGATGCCTGGCTGAACGTTGGATTTGATAAAAACGATACGAAAGCGAATATTTTGGCACAAGATTCGCGTTACAGCGATTTCAAGGCTTATAAATCGGGGCGGATGTTCAGCTATAATGGTCATGTGAATGAGCAGGGAGCGAATGATTTTTTTGAGTCCGGAACGGTTAATCCGCACACCGTCCTGGCCGATCTGATCAAAATACTGCACCCGCAACTCATGCCGGAACACAAGCTGGTGTATTACAAACAGCTTCAATAATGGCTTCGTTTTCACTTAAAGAACAATCAAAAAAAGCACCTGAAATGGGGCGTCGCCTCATTTTTGCTGGCCTGATCGTGCTCGCCATTTTGTTCTTTACGCTTGACATTATGCTTGGTTCTGTCCAGATCCCTTTCAAGGAAGTGTTCAGGATCATCTTTTTCCAGGAATCAGAAAAAACGGCGTGGTTATTCATTATTGAAAAAATCCGCGTCCCGAAAGCTATCACCGCTGTGCTCGTCGGCTGCGGTTTGTCCGTTAGCGGCCTGCAAATGCAAACATTATTCAGAAATCCACTCGCTGGCCCTTCCGAACTTGGCATAACCGCAGGCGCAGGCTTAGGCGTTGCGGCTGTTATGCTTGCCGGTGGAAGCAGCGCAAGCATGTACGCGATCAGCAAGCTCGGGATTTCGGGGAGCTGGCTTATCATTGTCATGGCTTCTCTGGGTGCCGCGCTCGTTTTGGCACTCATTTTGCTGATCGCCGGTCGCATCAGGGACAATGTGATTCTGCTCATTGTCGGCGTTATGATCGGCACAATCACTTTGTCCGTCGTGAGCATCTGGCAATATTTGAGCCAGCCCGAGCAGTTGCAGGAATACATTATGTGGACTTTTGGTTCGCTGGGCGGCGTTACGCAATATCATTTGTATGCGCTTTCCGGAGTTGTCGCATTTGGCCTGCTGCTCGCATTTGTTTCTTCCAAAGCCCTTAACGCACTTTTATTGGGGGAAAATTATGCAAGAAGCATGGGATTGACCATTGGCAAAACCCGGCTCATCATTATGCTCAGCACGAGTTTGCTAACCGGCAGCATTACCGCTTTCTGCGGACCGATCGGCTTTGTCGGCATTGCCATTCCGCACATTACGCGATCCATCTTCGGCACATCGGATCACCGCGTTTTGATTCCGGGATGCTGTCTTACCGGGACGGTTTTGCTTTTACTATGCGACATCATTGCGCAGCTGCCGGGAATGGAAACTGTGATTCCCGTGAATGTTGTCACTGCTTTACTCGGTGCACCGGTGGTTATCTGGATCATTATCAGCCGCAATAATCTACGTTCTTCTTTCTCATGAGTGCTGCAAATTCCTTTCTCGAAACCCACAATTTATCGATTGGATACAAATCCAAAAGATCAGAAAGGATCATTTCAGAAAACCTGGATCTGAGGCTTGAAGCGGGACAGCTTGTATGCTTGCTAGGCTCCAATGGATCTGGAAAATCGACCTTAATGCGAACAATTGCCGGATTGCAGCCTGCTTTGGCGGGTTCCGTAATGATCGGGCAGCAGCAGCTTTCAGCATTAAAATCGGCAGATCTGGCTCAAAAGCTGAGCCTCGTTTTAACAGAACGCATTGAAGCTGGCAACCTTACTGCGCTGGAAGTGATCACATTAGGTCGCACGCCTTACACGGGATGGCTTGGCGCATTAAGCGACGCGGACCACGGAAAGATCGACGACGCAATTTCTCTGACCAATGTAGCGGAATTGATCCACCGGAAAATCCATCAGCTCAGCGACGGTGAAAGGCAAAAAGTCATGCTGGCCAGGGCGCTTGCACAGGACACGGACATTATTTTACTCGATGAACCCACAGCGCATCTCGACTTGCCCAGCCGGGTGGAAATGATGCGCCTGCTGCATACATTGGCCAAAACAACAAAAAAGGCCATATTGTTAAGCACACATGAGCTCGATCTTGCCTTGCAGGCGGCTGATATGCTCTGGCTGATGCAGCAAGATGGCACATTGGTAACAGGCGTCCCCGAGGATTTGGTTTTGAATGGTGCTTTTGAATCTGCTTTTGCCAAAAGCGGTTTCTTTTTCGATAAATCAAGCGGAACATTCAACATTTACCAGGACATCTGCACGCATTCTATTCACCTTTCCGGTGACCCGAAACTTGTATTCTGGACAAAAAGAGCATTGCAGCGCGAAGGATATGGCACTACAAACGATTCTGACGCATTATTCAAAATAATCTGCTCCGAAAAGAACAATGTTGCGCTTTGGGAAATTGAACAAAACGGCACAACATTCAAACATCAAACAATAGGCGATCTGATTGCAGGGATTAAATTGGTAACCTTGCGGTAACTTCCGTGAAATGGCTTAGTTTTGAATTGAGAAATTAGCCAATAGAAGCATACCCTTCACATGATCTTTTTAATTCCGCTGGCCATATGGCTTGGTGCGGCCAATTGTTTTCTGGCATTTTACAACGGAAGTCCACAACCATTCCGTCGCTCGCTGCTGACCGCGGCAATCGCGATTTTTTTCTTCATAGCAGCTTCCACCGAGCTGTTAAGTCCGGTAAATCTCATCCATGCAACTGCGATAAAGATAGTCTGGACAGCGCTCAATCTGGGTTTATTATTGATATTCAGGCGTTTGAGCACAAAGAAGAATTTGTCGATGCGGGCTATTGCGAAGACTTGGTTTATCAATAGCAAGGCGTTTCTCAGGGAAACAGGTGTGCTGACCAATGTAATTTTACTTTCCATTTTAAGCCTGACGTTTGCCGTTGCCGTTATAGCGCCTCCGAATAATATGGACTCGCTTGCCTATCATTTGAGCAGGCTAGGTTACTGGATCCAGAATGCCAATGTCAACCATTATGCCTCGCATATCGAACGCTCCATTTCGTTCAGTCCATTTTCGGAATATGTGCATTTGCATGCATTTCTGCTGTCCGGCAGTGAGCGCACTTTTCAATTGCTGCAATGGGCGTGCCTCGTTGGCATATTGATGTTCATTTCACTTTTGATCGAAATGTTTTCAGGCACAAAGGCTGCGATGCGGCTGGCACTTTGTTTTGCCGTGACCTTGCCCATTGTCGTTTTGGAAGCAATGACCACGCAAAACGACATTGTGGTTGCGTTTTTCATCATTGCCTGCGCCTTTTGTGCTTTCGATTTTGTAAAAACACAGAACCGCATTTCACTCATGCTGCTTGCTCCGGCGGCGGCGTTGGGCATGATGACCAAAGGGACTTTTGTTTTCTATACGCTCCCTTTTGCGCTTTATGCGTTCTTTTTTATGATTTCAAAACCGCCTTTGAGAAAATCGCTGGCGGGATTGATCATAGCTGCTTTGGTGCTGACGCTTTCGCTGCAACGGTCCTTTCTGGCTCCGGACTTATCAAATTTATAAAACGCCCATTGGCACTATGAGCAATGGCAACAAGAACGACATTTCCGATCCCGCCAATTTGCTCGCCTCACCTGCCAAGCATGTTTTCCTGCATCTGGGATTTGTCTCACCGGGAGATCAATATAACCAGTTAATGGCCAAGATATTAGAAGGATTTCATCAACTCATCGGCGTGCCGCTGAATCCTCCGGGACGGGCATGATCTTCAAGATGAACAAGCTGAATTTTAACGAAGACTTTGCGCACAATTTCTTCGGAATGTGGCTGATCGTTCTATCGTTTCCACTTCTGTTTTTTACCAAATTATCGAGCGCCTCCCGCTGGTATGCGGGCCTGGCCTTTCATAGCTTTTTGATTTTCTGCCTGTTTATTGGCTATCAAATCTACGGTTCCAGGCTGCACATCCCGTTTTTCACATTAATGGCACCGGTTATCGGAATGGTTTATACTGCGATCAAAATTCGCTGGCTGCCCGTTGTGATCAGCATAATGCTGTGGCTTTTTGCGCTGCCGTTTGCACTGCTGAGCACGAGCCATCCATTGCTTTCAACAAAGTGGTTTTTCGAGGATATTTTTCCAAAGATCAATTCAACATTCAGCCTGAACATTCACGTAAGTCCGGCCAACCTGAACCTGATGCAGCCAAGTATTCTGTCCGCACCTCCGGAAAAGATAATCTGGGGTGATAATTGGGACCATATGCACGGAATGCGGGCGTTTGTAGATGCACTCGGGGCGAAAAACATTGGATTTGATTTTGTGGAATCGAGCCTGGATTACGGTTATCAATACACATTGAGAAAGCCAGGACGGCATTTTGAACACGTTGCCGTGCGCAATGCTTCAAATGTTCTGGAAAGCAAAACCTTCGTTCCTGATTGCATAATCGCCGAGCACGATGAGGGCGCTGAGATGAATTATCGCGGCAAAACCTACGTTAAGAAATGGAGTAAGAACAACACATTTGTATACGTTCCTCTGAAATAAGCGCCGGATTAAACTATAAATGATCACCGTTAACAAACAGATATGACCGCTCTTGTAACTTGTAAAATCTTATTATTCAAGCTTTAATGTTAAAAATTGGGATGGAATGCTTGCGCTGGTGCACCCGGACGTGCGGCA
Organism: Dyadobacter sp. AC419; assembly: GCF_979253085.1. Classification (NCBI taxonomy): domain Bacteria; kingdom Pseudomonadati; phylum Bacteroidota; class Cytophagia; order Cytophagales; family Spirosomataceae; genus Dyadobacter; species Dyadobacter sp. AC419. The sequence goes on from NZ_CEEDCD010000005.1 coordinate 18,254, forward strand.
CGAGCCTAACCAGGGAGATGCGCGCATCGGCTTGGAAAAGTTCTCCGAATTTTTAGGCAAAATGGATGAATCATACGAGGAAACATTGACGGATATGGTGTTTTTCACAACGCCTGACGATTCTCGTGTTGCGGTTGAATTTGTTGTAAACGGCATTTATAAAAAAAGCGAAGAAGGCATGCCGGCAGCATACGGACAGCCTTACAAACTTTCCCGCGGCTGCATTTTTAGGAATTCAGGACGGAAAAATCAGCCGGGTGACGACTTTCTACAATCTTCCACTTTGGATCGACCTCGTTTCTGAACAAAAGAATGACTGATAATCTGACGATTTCGGATCCTATAGGGGCTTGGAAATAGCACCTGTGGCGGAGGGCTTAGGCGCATTGCGCATCGCAGTGTTTCACGATTATCCTTATTTGTACGAAGGCTTCGCTGGAATATGAAAAGGAATATTTGCAAATCTATGTCCAGTCCGAACGCGCCTTTTTATTCTCGGTTTTTGACCAGGGCAAAATGGTGGGTGCAACCACGTGCATTCCTTTGTCTGACGAAGCAGCTGAGGTCCGCAAACCGTTTGAAGACGCAGGATTCGATATAAACACCATTTTCTATTTTGGAGAAAGCAACTTCTTTTGCCAGAATACCGCGGTCTTGGGCTTAAGGGCATCGCTTCTTCGACGAGCGGGAAGCGCATGCCAGGAGTTTCGGAACTTACAAGCTAACCTGCTTTTGTTCTGTCGATCGTGGCGACAATCATCCTGCAAAACCTGGCAGATTATCGTCCTAATGATGCATTTTGGACAAAACGTGGTTATCAAAAAAGAGCCGGCATTGCAAAGCATTATGGAATGGCCGGACATTGGCGAAAATCTTCCTCCCCCAAAAATATGATTTTCTGGATCAAACCGCTTGACCATTAATGCCTGAATCAGTAATCGTTGCATCTGCCCAATATCCCATTACAAGGCACGCTGACTTTGGCAGCTGGAAAAAGCATGTGGAGCAATGGGTTCAGGAAGCTGCGGCTCAGGGCGCACAGCTTTTAATGTTCCCGGGAATATGGTGCTATGAGCTGGTGAGCATTCTGTCGGCTGAAATTCAACAAGATTTGATTCAGCAAATTGTTGAGCTGGACGCATATAAAGATCACTTCTGCGATGTTTTTGCTGATCTGGCAAAAAAATACAATGTCATTATAGTTGCTCCCAGCTTGCCCGTCGCGGAAGGTGGAAAGCATTTAAACCGGGCATTCGTATTTTCAGCAAAAGGCCTCGTTGGTTACCAGGACAAATTTTTCATGACCCGCTTTGAAAACGAAGAATGGGGAATTGCAAGCGGCGCCAAAAACCTGACTTTATTTGAAGCGGACTGGGGCAAATTCGGCATTCAAATTTGCTATGATATTGAATTCGGGATTGGCTCGCACTTCCTTTGCCATGCTGGCGCTTCCCTGATTTTGGCGCCGAGTTGCACAGAAACCATTCGCGGCGCTACGCGCGTACATGTGGGCGCAAGGGCTCGGGCACTTGAAAATCAAGCTTATACAGTCGTTTCGCAAACCGTCGGCGAGGCATCTTACGGTCTCCTGCTCGTTGACCTCAATTATGGCTATGCCGGGTTTTATTCCACTCCCGACAAAGGTTTGCCGGAAGAAGGCATTATCGCCGTTAAAACGCCGCAAGTTGAGGGCTGGTTTATCCAGGAACTTGATTTTTCAAAAATTGAAGATGTGAGAGAAGACGGACACGTTTTCAATTTCAAAGATCAGTCGAGAATAAACACTGAGCTTGCCGGTGAAGACATTAAGGTTATTTTTTCAAAACCCTGTTGACTTCATCCACCGAAACCCGGTCGGGCATGTTACCAAACTGCTGCCTTACGTAGGTCAGTAATTGTGCCATTTCTTCTGGTGATATGAAATCGTGCTTGGGCATCAGGTCATTATATGGCTTGCCGAGCACTTCGATAGGCCCTTCCAAGCCATTCGCTACGACTTTAATCAACTGTCTTTTGTCCTCCGTAATCCACTCGGAATTGACCAAAGGCGGAAAACGGCTGCCGTCGCCCTGGCCGTTGCGCTGGTGACATGGCGCGCAATAAGTGTTGTAAATTTTTTCGCCAGCAACCTTGGTGTCTTTATCCAGATTGTCCTTTATAATGTCGGGCATGCGGATGTTGCCCAGCAGCTTGTGCTTTTCCATGGAAGCCAGTTGAGGCGCGCCAAATGACTGTTTGTTCCCTTTGAACATTACCCGCCATATTTTCCCCTTCCGCGAATCGGTGATGTAAAGCGAGCCGTCAGGGCCTTCGGCTAGTCCCATTGGCCGGGCTTTGGCGTCGCTGACATTAATAATCGGGTCCATGCCAGCAAAACCATCCGCGAAGACTTCCCATTTCTCAGAAAAATTGCCATTCACCCAAGGCACAAAACAAACGAAATAACCGCCCTGTGGATAAGGGGCGCGGTTTGTAGAGCCGTGAAAGGCAATGAATGCTCCATTTTTATAGCGCTCGGGAAACTGATTTCCTGTGTAAAAAAGCACATCATTGGGTGCCCAGTGGCCGGGAAATCCAATAATCGGATTCTGATATTTTGCTCCTTCTCCTTCCTTTTTTCCATCGCCGCCGTATTCGGGGTTAAGAATTTTTTTGCCTTTCATCTGGTCAAAATAATAGTATGGCCAGCCCAGATCGGTGCCTGGCGTCACTTTTACAAATTCCTCGGCCGGCAACATTGCACTTTGCCAGGACGAATATATTTCTGGAAAAAGCCTGCGCAGATTGTCCCTGCCGTGTACAACTGCATATAAATTATTATCCGCATTATTCACCGGACTGCCGGAATCAAGCGGCGCACGAAAAACGCGAAAGCGTTTCACGATAAATGCGAAAACTAGAGAACGGACAATGAGAGGCTCGGTTAATATCGGCTGGCATAACCGAACCAGTAGAGGACAATACA
>NZ_CEEDCD010000006.1:0-69474 GCF_979253085.1 Dyadobacter sp. AC419
CGCTGCCCTCTATTACTGTAAAATCATAGGCATCTTCCAGCTTTTTGAATTTGCCAATGATCGTATTGATCATCTCGCCCCAATTCTCGGATTCTGTCTGCTGCAGCACTTCCTGCCGGCTGAACGCAAATGTGTCCTCATAAGCGATGGGCAATGAAAAGTAATTGATAATCGCTTCAATATGCTTGTCTTTTTGCCCAGGCTCCTGCTGAGAGATGATGGGTTTAAAAAAACCGATCTTTTTTGTTTTTGCCAAAAGCATGTTTACCAAACCCAATGCAATGACAGATTTGCCCGCATAAGGCTCGGCGGAGGCGATAAAAATGGTTTTCGTCATAAAGCGATAAATGTTGAAGCGGCAGGAATGCTCCTGACGGCCACTTAAAAAATTGTTCCAATATGCCGCATAACCGTTGCTGGCACTAGTTTTTACAGCTAAATAAAATCATTATGTCCCGATGATTTTTTCCTTTTTACAAATATCTTTCACTTAGTGTCTTACTTTTCAAATGTGCGTCTATAATGTCGTCGTCAACGAATCCATCTGAGGCTGATGCACCCGTTCATGCCGTTCCATTGGTGGCCATTGGCGGTTCTGCGGGTGGCTTAGAAGCAGTTTCAGAGCTTTTTCAAAACTTGTCTCCGGAGACTGGCCTTGCCTTTGTTTACATCCAGCACCTTGCTCCTGACTTTGACAGTCAGCTTGTCAGCATTTTCAAAAAACGACCAGCATGCCCGTTCTGCAAGCGGAGGACATGCTGCGGGTGCTTCCTAACCACGTTTATGTGCTTCCGCCAAATAAAGACATTGAAGTCATAGACGGCGTACTCACATTGATGCCCAGAAAGCCCAAACCGGCGATCCATATGCCTATTGACCGGTTTTTCATTTCCCTCGCCGAGCGCCAGAAGGAGGCATCTATTGGTGTGCTGCTTTCGGGCATGGCTAATGATGGCACATTGGGATTAAAGGCGATTAAGGTGGCTGGCGGAATCACATTTGCACAAAACGAGACAGCAAGGTTTCAAAGCATGCCCAAGTCTGCGATGATTGAGGGTGTGGTGGACATTGTGATGCCGCCTTCGGAAATTGCGCGCGAACTGGAGCGGTTAAGTAAGCAGACCAAGATTTTCCAGCTGACGAGTGAAGCCGCGCTGGAACAGGAAGAAGATTCTTCGGATCAGGATGTTGAGAAAATCCTGCGACATGTAAAAGCTGCGGTCGGTGTCGATTTGGATCAATATAAAAAAACGACAATCAAAAGACGCGTTTTGCGACGCATGCTGGTTTACAAATTTGACCGGCTTTCTGAGTATTATACTTATCTGCAGCGGCACCGCCGAGGAAGCGAACCTGCTTTATAATGATCTGCTGATCAATGTAACGAACTTTTTCAGGGACAACGAGATAATGGATTACCTGAAAGCGTACATTCTTCCTGAAATAATCAAAGGAAAAGGCACCGGCGATCCGATCCGCATCTGGATTCCTGCGTGTTCCTCCGGGCAGGAGGCATATTCGCTGGCAATGATCCTTACCGAGCTGACGGGCAATGCTGCACTTTCGTTTCCGGTCCAGATTTTCGCGAGCGACCTGAGTGAGAATGCGATCATGAAAGCGCGGCTGGGAAGTTATCAGAAAAGTGAGGTGCAGGACATTTCGCCGGAAAGACTTGAACGTTTTTTTGTCAAAACAGACGACCAATATCGCGTTAGTAAAGTCATTCGGGACCTTTGCGTATTTGCGCAGCATAATCTCCTGAAAGATCCGCCATTTTCCAGGATTGATCTGTTAAGCTGCCGTAACCTGATGATTTATCTGGATAACAGCCTGCAACAAAGAGCATTAGCAACCTTTCATTACGCATTAAACCCGACCGGTTATCTGGTTTTGGGTAAATCAGAATCGGTTGGCGCGGCTCCGTCTTTATTTTCCCCGATTGAAAAGAACCATAAGATCTACGTTCGCAAGAACATTGTCCAAAGCAGAATTCCATTCGAGATGACGTCGCGGTGGAAAAGGGAGTCGCCGGCGCAGCTCCGTGGTGAAAAGCCGGAAATTCTTGAAACGGGCGAACCGCTTCCTTCGAAAGACATTGACAGGCTGACCGACACCGTTCTGCTTAGTAAATATGTGCCGCCAAGTGTTGTGGTGGACCAGGATCTGGAAATCTTGCAATTCCGCGGTTCAACGGGTCTTTTTCTGGAAATGCCCTCAGGAAAACCAAGCTTTAATCTGTTAAAAATGGCTCGTCCGCCATTGGGTCTGGCGTTGCGGAACATCATTCATAAGGTTAAGAAAACGGGTCAGCCCATGATCAAAAAGGGGCTGCGCGTGAAAGTGAGCGGCGAGGAACATCAGGTTGAGATCGAGGCAGTTCCGCTGACTGGCGACTGCAGGTTATTGCTTGTGGTTTTCCAAAAGCTGCCCGATCTTGAACTGACGGCGACCAAATCGCAAAGTGCGCGGGACAACCGCATTACCGAGCTTGAAACGGAATTGATTGCATTGCAAGAAGATATGCGATCCATTATTGAAGAACAAGAATCTGGCAATGAGGCACTTCAATCGGCGAATGAGGAAATCGTGAGCAATAACGAAGAATTGCAAAGCATTATCGAAGAGCTGGAAACCGGTAAGGAAGAAATTGAGTCCACCAACGAAGAACTGATGACGATCAATCAGGAACTTCGGGTGCGCAATGACCAGCTTTCCGAAGCGAATCATTATGCCGAATCAATATTGTCGACCATTAGCGAGGCGACGCTTGTGCTGGATAAGGATTTGCGGATCATGGCTGCTAATAAGGCTTTTTATAAATTATTTCACACGACGGCAGAAGACACCGAAGGAAGACTTTTCGACGAATTGAATGACCGTTACTGGAACTTGCCCGGCTTGCGGACCCAGTTGGAAGAGGTCATTTCACAAGACAAAGACATTAAGGGTTTTGAGGTCAATGTAAACAGCACGCCGGAAGAACCGACCATTTTGCTGCATGCGCGAAAAGTGGTCATTCAGCCCAGTCAAAAATCGATTTTACTCGTTCTGGAAGACATTAGCGAACATCGCAGGGTTCAAAAACTGCTGCATGAGCGGAAACAGTGGCTTGAAGATGTGATTGATAATGCACCTGTGCTGATCTGGGTTTCCACGCCCGCCGGGAAGATTGACTTTTTCAATAAAGCCTGGCAAGATTACACGGGTAAACTGGCATTAGACAACGATTTCCCAACGGGCAGCATTCATCCGGACGACAGGGTCCGTTATCTCGCGCAGTTTGCAAATGCATTGCGTAACCGGACCGCTTTCACAAGCGAATACAGGCTGCTGCGGCACGACGGGACTTATCGCTGGGTGCTGGAACACGCGAAACCCATGTTTAGTATTGACAATAAATTCAATGGTTTTATAGGAAGCGGATCAGACATTGATGATAAGAAGAGTGACTAATGCGGATTGCAAGCGCTAGTTAAGCATGTTCCATTCGGCGACGCGCTCGTCTTGCTTTTCCACAAGCCAAACCTCGCTGCCTGGAAATTTTTTCAGCATTTTCTTACTTTTCTCAATGCCTGCGACGCTAAAAGCAGTTGCTAATGCATCCGCGACTGTCCCGTCCGGTGAAATGACGGTTGTCCGCACATGAAACAACAATCCGATGCCGGTTGTAGGGTCGACAATGTGTGAATAGCGGATGCCTTTGTATTCCATGAAGCGGTAAGTTGGCCCGGAAGTGGCGAGCGAAACGTTGGACAGCACCATTGTTTTGAGCGAATCGCTGCCATTTGAAACCGTAATGTTCCAGCCGCTGGCGCCAGGAGGCGGATTGGTCAGCACAATTTTTCCGCCTGCATCCATCATGATGGACTTAATTCCGAAGCTTTTTAAAACCTTAACGGCCTCTTCTGCGGCAAAACCTTTCCCTAACCCGCCAATGTCAAGCCGCATGCCTTTTTGTGATAAAAAGACTTTTTTACCCTTCGGATCAAGTTTTAGTTTGTTATAACCCGTTTTCTGCATGGCTTCTTTAATTTCCGAATCTTGCGGAAAAATGCCTTTTCTGGTTGCATGGCGCCACATTTGAACCACAGGGCCCAACGTTGCGTCAAATGCACCGTTTGTTTTTTTACTAATGTCCTGGCTGATAAAAAGAATGTTAAACAGATCATCGCTTACCGGAATCCACGCACCATTTCCTGACTTTGCGGAGACCTGGTTAATCTCGCTGCCGTCCCGGTAATCACTCAAAATTTCATTCAGTTTCTCGATTCTGGCAAAAGCACTTTGCGCAGCGACATTGGCTATGGAATCATTGGGAGCGTAAAAAACCAGTTTAAACGGCGAGCCCATCATGCCTTTCTCAAAAATATAACGGCTTTCCTGCGCGTGCACCGGATTGGCCGAAGCATTTGTTAACAGCAAGAACGCAACTCCGACGCGCATTAGCACTCGTTTGGTTACTGACTCTGAAAAGCCCTCTATTACACCTGGAAATCTTGAACTCATACTGTCTTAACGCATCGAATGCCTTGAATGAGGCGCAAAAGTATTTGATTTGACCGAAAACTTCCCTTCTAACGACCTGATTTGCGAATGTAATCTGCACTAAACGAAAAATGGGTGCAAGACCTAAGTCTTGCACCCATGTAGATTGACGCGTTAGCGAACTAATATTATCCGAAGTAATCTGCCAGGTGATTCCTATCTGCATGCTGATGCTGGTTGGAATCGATCGCGTCTTTTATAAGCCCTGCACCAATAAATGGAAGCGAAACAATGGTTGAAATAATCATGGCAACGAACAAGATCGTTGCAAAAAGTAGCTTTCCTGAATAATATATGATGTTTGATATGAAGTCCATGACCGTATCGTTTATGTGATATTTTTCAATGACAAAATTAAATAAATAACTGTGCCAGCCAAATATAATATGATAATTTACCTATATATTTAAATCATTTAAAGGGTTTTAGCCATTTATGACTATGCCTTACTATCCACTCAACACGTCAGTATAGAATATGTTCTAATATCAAAATCGTATAGTCAAATTTATTCTACAAACTCACACACTACTTCAAATGTCTGCCATCGTAATCTACATTTTGCGACTCGTGCTCGCAGTTCTCCTCGGTGTTGCAACGGTCGTCACAGTCATTCTGGTTGGCCCCATCTGGCTGGCCATTCGGATCTGGAATTTGCTCAATCAAAAAAAGCGGCGGCGATAAGCGATAAGTTGACAGACTTTTTAAATTGCGTATCAACTTACGTTCAATGCATTCACTTCTATGAAACGACGAAATTTTGTGCGCCTGGCCTCCGCAGCAGGTTTTTCCTTGGCCGCATTTCCCTTAACCCAATGTCAATCCAAAACAAAGCAGGCTGAAAGCAGCGATAAAACGGCTTTTCAATTTTCAGAAATGACTGTGGCTGAAATGCAGCAGCAGATGAAAAACGGGAAGCTTACTTCTCAGGCATTAACCAAGGCTTATCTGGATCAGATCGCTGCATTGGACAAAAGCGGGCCCAAGCTGAACGCAGTGATTGAAGTAAATCCGGATGCATTAAACATTGCGGAAGCATTGGACGAGGAGCGCAAAAACGGAAAAGTCCGCGGGCCGATGCATGGCATTCCCATTTTGATAAAAGACAACATTGATACGGCCGATAAAATGCAGACGACCGCGGGTTCGCTCGCGCTGACGGGAAACATTGCGTCGCTGGACGCATTTGTCGTGAAGAAACTGCGTGATGCCGGGGCGGTAATTCTCGGCAAAACGAATCTGAGCGAATGGGCAAATTTCAGGTCTACAAGATCGTCAAGCGGGTGGAGCAGCCGGGGCGGACAAACCAAGAATCCGTACATACTAGACCGTTCACCTTGCGGGTCGAGCTCGGGCTCGGGCGTGGCGGTTTCGGCGAATCTTTGCGCAGTTGCCGTGGGCACCGAAACCAACGGTTCCATCGCTTGTCCCGCTTCAATGAATGGTGTTGTCGGCATTAAACCGACGGTTGGGCTGGTGAGCCGTTCGGGCATTATCCCTATTTCGAAGTCGCAGGACACGGCCGGACCATTTGGCCGGACGGTCGCGGATGCGGCCATGTTGCTAAGTGCAATGGTCGGCGGCGACGCGAACGACCCGGCGCGAACCGAAGCTCCTTACGAGTCCTATCGCGATCTTTCGGCTTCGCTCGACGCGAATGGATTGAAGGGGCAAGCGCATTGGTGTGGATAAAGGTTTTCTGAAACAGCACGAAGCCGTTGACACATTGCTGTCCAAAGCTTTGGAACAAATGAAGCAAAAAGGCGCTACGATCGTTGAGGTCGATTACATGAAAACCCAGCAAACGGATGGCGGAGAATCGGTTTTGCTGCAATATGAGTTTAAAGATGGTGTCAATAAATATTTGTCAAAATCCAATGCTAAACCTAAATCCCTTGCAGATCTGATCGCCTATAACAAGGCGAATGCTGCCAAAGCCATGCCGCATTTCCAGCAGGAACTGTTTGAGCTTTCTGAGTCGAGAGGGGATTTGGAAACAAAGGAATATAAAGAAGCACTTGCCAAAATTATGAACGTGGGCGACTTGCTTAACAAACTGTTTGAATCTGAAAAGCTGGATGCATTGTGCGGGCCGGCAACCGGGCCCTCGTGGTGCACCGATCTTGTGAATGGCGACTTCTGGACGGGATATGGCGGTTATGGCCCGGCTGCAATTTCAGGTTTTCCGTCGGTTACGGTTCCTATGGGCGCGGTGAATGAATTGCCGATCGGGATTTCGTTTTTGGGAAAAGCGTACGGTGAAGCGGATTTGTTACGCATTGCTTATGCTTATGAGCAAGCGTCCAAAAACAGAAAAGCCCCCAAATTCATCGAATCGATAAACTGAGGGCCTACTAAAAGTGTGATATAGCAGGAAAGCAGCTCGCTATCTGGCTAAATAAATTTCGTAAATGGAGCCTTTCTGTCCTAGAAACTGATTGGCTTCCTGCTGCGAATATATGCTCAGGCCCAACTCATAAAAGTCCTCAAACTTGTTGTAAGGATATGGCGTAAATTTCACCTGATCAGGAAACAGCATGGAAGTAACCACATTCTCCTGCAAGGCACGCTTGATCTGAGAAAGCGGAACCACGAGGCCCAATAACAGGAAAAGCACCAATGGATACGAAACCTTTAATTTATACCAGTCGGGCCTTTCTTTGATCCATACGGAGAAACTTTGCAGAATAAAGAGAGATAACAAGGTCAGAACCGGCGTATTTCCACGTAAGAACCAATCATTCCATTTGCCCATTCGGACTAGGGAAATCAGGATCAGCAGTGAAAACAATGCTATTATGATGTTCTTGTTGACGCTTTTATGCAGGTTTAATGTCAGCACGATTCCCGTAAGCACGCCCAGGTCAATAACCACACCGAAGAAATAGTGGAATGCGATTTCACTGAGGGGGTTAAACTGCCAGATAAAACCTGCAATAACGGAGCCTTTGCCCGAAAGAAAATAAAAGAAAGTTGGCACAAAAAGCACTCCCGGAACGAGCACATCTATCATTACTTCGGGCCGGAAAAAGCTTCTGATATCCTTGCGATAGCGAACCAGAACGAGCATTGAGAAAATAATAACAAAAACGATCGACGGAAAGATGCCCCAGATAAAAGTCGCTATCACGGCCAGGAAACTGCGTTCCGGTTTTTTGAGATAAACATAATCGTGAAACAGGATGGCCGAAACGATAATGATCGGAATGAGCTGATTAGGCGCCCATTGTGCCTGATAAAGCACAGGCCAGATCTCTGTAAAGAAGGGAGGAACGTGATAATTAAGTCCTACAAGCCTTAATGTGACCACTTTAACCAAATGCCCCACGCCACCAAGCGACAAGAACAGAACGAGCGAAAGATAGCTTTTACCCGTAAAAATGAATATCCAGCAAAATCCCATAAACAAACCGATGGAAGCCCATATATAAAGTGCGATTCCTGACAGTTCGCCGAGCATTTTGGAGATCAGCGCGGGAACGAGGAAAAATCCGAAATAATGGCAGGCATAACGTCCGTTCGCTTTAAAAAGCACCGGCCAGGAATTATTAAAGAGCGTGTAATATTTAGAATTGTGCGCCCAATAATCAAAGGCTTGAAAACAAAAACCGCCGATGCCTGAAAAAGCGATGATTACAAGTGACATTGTGCCGATTTGAACGATCTGCTTGGGGCTTAAACTCGTGAGATTATTTTTCTCAACACGATAATTGTAAACAAAAATAAAAATGATCCCTGCGGCCAGCATCACAGATAACGGCAACCTGAACCATCCTATGGAGAAGATCAGATTGGGCAGAAGCAGATAACCCAGACTTAAATTGCGGAGTAGAGTTGTTTTCATCTCATAGAAATAAGTGATAGTAAACCCGTGGTGAATAAAGTTTAAAAGAATATCCGGCTTTTCACAATTGAATTATCAAGCGGTAGCTTGGGCAATCCATCTTCTTTTGAATTAAAAAAGAGACTTGCCTCGATGAACAGAAAAGAATTTGTACAGAATAGTGTTGCTGCCTTGTGCGCCATGCCCATGATGTCCGCTTTTGCAGTTACAAATGTAAATAAAAGGATACAAAAGATGCCGGAATGGTTGGAGGCGCTCATCCGGCAAAATGACTTGGGTGTAGATTCGATTCGAAAGTTGCAGGTAAAAGATGTCCAGGATGCTGCATATGGAGGCGTTAAGGATGCAACTGACATTGTTAATCCGCATAGCACGTCGGCGCTGATCCAGGCGAGTGCCAATGCACTTTCTTCTTCCAGCTCCAAATTCTATCGCTCGGCGGAGCTGCTAGCTGACATGAATCTGGCGGCTTTATATTTGATAAAAACGCAGCACGCAGACGGCACCATTGATTTACTATCAACAAATTTCCATTCTACGCCCGACACTGGCTTCCTTGTAAAACGGCTCGTAACTGCTTATACGTTGATCCAAAAGTCGCAAACGCAAGGCGCGGAACGGATGCTTGCAAATCTGAAAACATTCCTCATCCGGGGCGGACAAGCGCTGAGCGTGGGCGGAATTCACACACCGAATCACCGGTGGGTCGTGTGCGCAGCATTAGCCAAGCTGAATTCGCTCTGGCCAAATCCAAAATATGTTGCCCGTGCCGAAGAGTGGCTGAGCGAACACATTGACATCGATGCAGATGGTCAGTATAATGAGAAAAGCACGTTTATTTATTCATCATTAACGGATCGTTTGCTGATAACCATTGCCAACGGTTTTAATAAGCCGGCATTGCTCGACCATGTGCGTAAAAATCTTGATATGACGATGTTTTACGTCCATCCGAACGGTGAGATTGTGACGGATGCTTCGGGCAGGCAGGATAAAGCGTTGATTGGCACGCTGGAAAATTACTATTACCCCTATCGTTATCTCGCATTAAAGGATCAGAACAAGTCGTATGCGGCAATGTGTGAAATGATCGAGCAAAGTGCGGGGTTGAAAATCGGTGGTTTTCTGGATTATTATCTGGCAGATGAAACATTATGGAAGGCGCTGCCGCCCGCGCAACCGCTGCCCGTTCATTATGTGAAGACATTCCCGAACTCCGGCTTAGTCAGGATCCGGCGTGGCAATTGGGATAGCACTTTGATCGCTAATAACCCGACGTGGTTCACTTTCATGAAGGGAAACGCTGTGCTGCAGGGCGTGCGGCTGGCTTCTTCATTTTTTGGCAAAGGGCAATTCCAATCTGAGAAGCCTGAAGAAGACGGCAAGGGCTGGAAACTGACACAAACATTGGACGGGCCTTATTATCAGCCATATCCCAAAGATTTCATTGCCCAGGACGGCGATTGGGAAAAAATGCCAAGAATTTTCAGACCGGTGAGCGAAGTGCAGGCTTTGGAAACAACGATCTCGATCCGGGAAACAAGCGACGGCATGCAGCTCGAAATCCAGACTTCGGGAACAGAACGCGTGCCGCTGGCGGTTGAACTCATTTTCCGTCCCGGCGGGACTTTTTCCGGCGCAACATTAATCGAGAACACCAAAGATTCCTGGCTGCTGAAAGAAGGGACCGGAACTTACAGCTTCGGCGGCGATACGATTTCATTCGGCCCAGGCGTTGGATTGCACAAAAACATTGCATTACGCGGCGCATTGCCTGCTATGGAAGCGCCCACGGTTTATCTAACAGGTTTCACACCCTTCAAGCATACGCTTCGTTTCTCGTAAAATCCATCATTGCAACGGCGGCAAAAAAATTTACAATTCGCTTATTGGCAACTATTTAAATTCATCAATAATAATTAAATTTGATTTTACTCTCCCCTACATAAGCGCTGGAAATTCTAACCTGTCACACCATGCTGAGGAGGTTCCTACTGCTCATTTTCGTGCTCATTTCGCACATTGGCCTTGCGAACCAGATCCTCATTCCCATGGACGGATCGCAGACAAACCATTTGAAAGCTTACGGGCTCGCTTATATGTTGCTGAAAGGCGAAATTGAAGTCGAATGGCTGCTCAATTACCGCGGCGGCAGCTTCAAAGTCGCATATAGCAAGTCAATTGAAAATGAATGCAAGCTCCGCGCCGTTTCCTATGAGGTTTTGTCTGAATCTGCGAGCCAGCAGATTGTGGGTCAGATCAGCAATCCGGACGTTAATATGGATGTGGTGAAGCTTTTCAAGGCTGCGAAAATTGCCGTTTACTCGCCCATCAAGATCAGCCCTTCGGAATTTGAAAATACGGATGCAGTGCTGCTCGTGCTGAAATATGCCGAAATTCCGTTTGATGTTATTTATGACGAAGAGATCTTAAAAGGTGATTTGCCGAAATACGATTGGCTGCATTTGCACCATGAAGATTTCACGGGGCAGTTTGGCAAAAACCTAAGACGCACAACGCCGACGGACATTAAAGCGCAGGAAGCGATTGCAAACCGGTTCGGCTATTCCAAAGTTTCCAAAATGAAGCTGGCGGTTGCCAAGTCGATCAAAGAATTTTTGCGCCGGAGGCGGTTTTCGTGTTTGCAATGTGTTCAGGGGCAGAGACTTTTGACATTGCGCTTGCTGCCGAGGGCGTTGACATTGTCGATAATCTGGATGGCGATGGCATTGACCCCGACGCGCAGTCTAAGCTTGATTTCGAAAAGACATTTGCGTTCCAAAATTTCAAGCTGCAAACGGACGAATATGACGGGATGAATTTCTCAGACATTAACTCCTCAGCGGGCCGCTATCGCAACTGGGGCGACGATGGAGCCTATTTTTCACTTTTTGATTTTTCTGCCAAATGGGATGTGATCCCGGCAATGCTTGTTCAAAACCACGAACATTTGGTGCGTGAATTCATGGGACAAACAACTGCATTTTCTAAAAATACGGTTAAGCCGAGCGTTTTGGTTATGGGAACGAGCCCCTCATCAGACCGTTACATTTACGGCGAACTCGGCAGAGGACAATGGACTTTTTACGGCGGCCACGACCCGGAAGGCCGTGGCGGGGGTGGACGCAGAATGCCCACTGACCTCAATTTATATCCCAATTCACCTGGTTACCGGCTGATTTTGAACAATGTGTTGTTTCCTTCGGCCAGAAAGAAAAAGAGAAAAACTTAAAGTGGCAATTCCATTTTAATGTCGGCACGTTTGAAGTTTTGTCCGGTTAACGGCACTTCCACAAAACCCAGTTTCCTGTAAAGGTTGATCCCCGCCGCCGAGCCCTTTTTATTCGAATAAAGGATCAGCTTTTCCGCTCCAAGTTCCCGTGCTTTTGCTATAACCGCATTACCAAGCAAATCCCCGATTTTCTTGCCGCGCATTTCGCTGGACACAGTCATTTTGCTCATTTCCAGAACGCCGGGTTCGCCCCATTTTAGCGCGCACGTCCCCACGGGTTCGTCTTGATAAAGCGCGATCAGGATTGCTCCGCCGTCTTTCAAATAATACTTTTCCGGATCTTCAAGCACTTTTTCATCTTCCGGTTCGACTTCATAAGCGTCAGAAATCCAGGCGTAATTCAGGTCGTAAAATGCTTTTGCATAAATTGGATTGTAATCAACAATTTGAACCGATGCCGTCGTTTCTTCCTGGCTTAAACGCTGGTAGCGATCAAAAAAGCCCTCTTTTTTCAATTGATATTCTGTTTCATCCATGGCTTGTAAAAGGTTATTTGCTGTATTTGTTATCTCTTCGGCCGCTTTGCGCAGCACTTTCCAAACCGGCTGCATTTTCTGAACAAGCAAATGCGCTTTGTCGGTAAGCCGCACCATTCGCTTTCTCTCGTCCTTCGTGTCCTTGAAAGATTCGATCAATCCCTCTTTTTCCAATTCCTTCAATAATGTAATGGTCGAAGGATGCGCATAACCGATCTCTTCCGACAATTCCAGAATGCTAAGCGCCGGTTTCACGTGCAATGTGTAAATAACCGGAAACCACTTTGGCTCGAAATCGATGTTATTCGCCTTGTAAATCAGCGCTCCATCCTTACGAAACTGATCACTAAGCTGCTGCAAACGAGTAGAAATCGCCAATCCACCGAGTTCGTTGAAAATGTTCATTTTTGGGATTAATTAATTAATGTTCAAATATACGTAGAAGGCTACGTAGATAATAATATAAGCTACACTTATAATGTAAGGCAGTGCAAATCAAAAGCTTGAACATTTAATTTAAATCTGCTATTTTTGAAAACAACATAAATAATATGACAGAAAAAGCGATTTTAGAGGAGATACATTCGCTACCAGAAAGTTTAAGGCAGGAAGTGTTGCAGTACATTTCGATGTTGAAGAGCAAATATACTGGCGCACCAAATCTTAATTCTGGAAAAAAACGCGTGTTTGGAATGGCGAAGGGAAAATTTGAAATGTCTGACGATTTTGACGAGCCGTTAGATCATTTTAAAGATTATATGTAATGAAATATTTAATTGATACACACACATTCATCTGGTTTCTTAAAGGTTCGGAGGATTTAAGTGAAAGTTCGAAAAAGATCATTGAAAACGAAAAAAATGAAATCTTTATCAGCATAGTCAGCCTTTGGGAAATAAGTATAAAAGTGGCGCTGGGTAAGCTAAAAATGCTTGCACCCTATGAGACTTTAATAAGTGAAGTTTACAGTGCAAACATGCTTATCATCTCTATTGATTTCAGTCACACGGTTGTGCAAAGTAAACTGCCTTTTTTTCACAAAGATCCATTCGACCGCCTTATCGCTTCTCAGGCTTTGGCTGAGAAGATGCACTTACTTAGCAATGATGGCGTTTTTGACAAGTACTTTTCGGGAAGCGAGATTAGACGAATTTGGTAAATCCTGACATTGAAGTTACTTCAAATACCCAACAATCAACCCACCTGCCCGGCCTGAGGCGCCAGGGCCGCCTACCAACTCTTTCAATATTTGGTAATCTGCCATTTGCGCTTTGTGTTTGGCTCCGCCGGGTAAGATTTTTCCTAGTTCTTCGACCAACAATTTCTCGTTCAGGTCATCTTGGATCAGCTCCCGGACTGCTTCTTTTTCTAAGATCAGATTGACCAGGGAAATAAAGGGGACGCGGATGAGGCGCTTGGCGATGGCGTAGGAGAAGCCGCTGGTTTTGTAACAAACCACTTCCGGGACACCAAATAAAGCCGTTTCTAATGTCGCTGTTCCTGATGTGACCAAGGCTGCGTCGGCAATGTTCAGCAAGTCGTATGTGGATTCGTAGACAATGATTGCATTGTGCGCCGAAACGTACTTTTCGTATAAAGACTTTGGCAAATTACTGACGCCGGCAATGACAAACTGATGTTCCTGAAAATGCGGCTGAACGGTGAGCATAATGTCCAGCATGCCGACGATTTCCTGCTGGCGACTGCCCGGAAGCAATGCAATAACGCGCTTATCAGCTTGCAAACCATTATTTTCCCTGAACGAAGAATTGGGCTTGAACGCGGCAATGGCGTCCATCAGCGGATTGCCGACATAATCGACTTTATAATCGAATTTTTTATAAAAATCAATTTCAAATGGAAAGATCACAAACATGTGATCGACGTTCTGCTTGATCTTCAACGCGCGTTTCTGATTCCAGGCCCACACTTTTGGGGAAATGTAATAGAACACTTTAAAGCCCTTTGACTTTGCAAAAGATGCAATGCGCAGATTGAAACCGGGATAGTCGATCAGGATCAATGCATCGGGTTTGTATTCCAGAATGTCCGCTTTACACTTTTTGAGAAAACCCGAAATTTTGTGCAGGTTAAGGGCCACTTCCAGGAAACCCATGAAAGCAGTGTCCTTATAATGTGTGACCAGCTCCATTCCAGCCGAAGCCATCATATCGCCGCCCCAGCCGCGGAATTGCGCATCGGGATCATTTTCCAGAATTCCGCCGATTAAATTGGAACCGTGCAAATCTCCCGAACGCTCTCCTGCAATGAGGTAATATTTCATCTGGACTAGTCAGTTGGCGATTGTTCGCCGTAATACTCTACGAAATTCTTTGGAGTTTCAACAAGCTTAATGTAATGCAGCTTGGAGTTTGGCGAAGCCTCCTGAATGGCCGGCGCCAGGATATTCCAGATCTCAGTTACAAATATCTCACAGGAAGCCATTTTACCCTGCATGAAATCGACGTCCAGATTTAGATTTTTATGGTCTACTTTATCCACCACTTTCTCTTTCACAATGTCACCCAGCACTTTCAGATCAATTACAAATCCTGTGTCTGGATCAGGCTTTCCTTTTACCGTAACAATGAGTTCAAAATTATGTCCATGCCAGTTGTTATTGGCACAAGGACCAAACACTTCCTGGTTTTTTTCCTCAGACCAAGCCGGATTGAAAAGTCGGTGGGCTGCGTTAAAATGCTCTTTTCTCGTTACGTAAATCATAAATCTTCTCCTCCCTTAATAAATAGGGTACAAAATTACATCTTGTATCCGTAGTTTTGCAGTTCAACCGAGGATAATAAAAAATAACATATAATCTCTCCCATGATTATCGTAACAGGTGCAGCCGGATTCATCGGCAGCGGGCTTATCAGCCGACTTAACCAGGATGGCTTTAAAAGCATTATCGCAGTAGATGATTTTTCCAAAATCGAAAAAGCCGAAAATCTTGAAGGTAAAACAATTCAGGAAAAAGTAGAAAGAGATTCACTTTTCGATTGGCTGGACACGAACAACCGGGACGTAGAATTCATTTTCCACATCGGTGCCCGCACGGATACGACTGAATTTGACAAAGAGATTTTTGACGAACTTAATGTCAACTATTCTAAACAGATCTGGGAGAAATGTGTTGCCTATCAAATTCCGCTCGTATATGCATCCTCCGCAGCAACTTATGGACTCGGCGAGCACGGATATGATGATAATGAGTCAACATTGTCGCAGCTGAAACCGCTTAATCCTTATGGCGATTCGAAAAACGAGTTTGACATTTGGGCTTTGCAGCAAGAGAAAAAACCATTCTTCTGGGCTGGATTGAAGTTTTTCAATGTTTACGGTCCGAATGAATATCACAAAGGGAGAATGGCATCCGTTGTGATGCATGCTTATAATCAGATCAAGGCAACAGAAAAAATGAAGCTTTTCCGCTCGCATAACCCTGACTTTAAGGACGGTGAGCAAATGCGTGATTTCATTTATGTAAAAGATCTGATCGATGTGTGCATCTTCTTTATGCACCACCGTAAAAATTCAGGCATTTACAATCTGGGAAGCGGTCGCGCACGGACGTTTAAAGACTTGGTAACAAGCACATTTAATGCAATGGACAAGACGCCGGACATCTCGTATATTGATACGCCGGAAGACATCCGTGACAAATATCAGTATTTCACGCAGGCCAATATGAGCAAACTCCGCTCCATTGGTTTCACGCGTCAGTTTACCTCACTGGAAGACGGAATTGACGACTATGTGAAGAACTATCTTTCGACGGGCGCTTACTTATAAATCCGCAATTTTCCGTATTTTTGATGTTCTCAATAAACTCAATCCCCGATCTCTGTGTTACTGTATTACGAAACACAGTGTGATAATTATTAGACTATGAGCAAAGAAGATGAATTGTTGGAGGAAATCACCAGTTCGGAATACAAATATGGTTTTGTAACTGATATTGAGGCAGATGAGGCTCCTGCGGGTCTTAATGATGATATTGTCAGGTTTATCTCTGCCAAAAAAAATGAACCGGAGTGGATGCTTGCGTGGCGTTTGAAAGCTTATCATTTGTGGCTGACCATGGCTGAGCCAACATGGCCCAACGTACATTATCCTAAAATAGATTTTCAGGCAATAAAATATTATTCGGCGCCTAAAAAGAAAAAGCAAGTTGACAGTCTGGATGACATTGATCCGGAATTGCGCGACACTTTTGAGCGTCTTGGAATATCCCTTAACGAACAAAAAAGACTTTCAGGCGTTTCTATCGCGGTTGACGCCGTTATGGACTCTGAATCGGTTTTCACGACATTTAAAGAATCGCTGAAAGAAAAAGGCATTATTTTTTGCTCGATCAGCGAGGCAATCCGTGAACATCCTGAATTGGTCAAAAAATATTTAGGATCAGTTGTTCCTCCGAAGGACAACTATTATGCAGCATTGAACTCGGCTGTTTTCTCAGACGGTTCATTCGTTTACATTCCAAAAGGCGTTCGTTGCCCGATGGAGCTTTCCACTTATTTCCGTATCAATGCAGCCGGAACAGGACAATTTGAGCGGACATTGATTATCGGTGATGCCGATAGCCACGTCAGTTATCTGGAAGGTTGTACAGCGCCTATGCGTGACGAAAATCAATTGCACGCTGCGGTTGTGGAAATTTTCGCGCACGAGAATGCGAATGTGAAATATTCGACTGTGCAAAACTGGTATCCCGGCGATAAGGATGGCAAAGGTGGGATTTATAACTTTGTAACCAAACGCGGTCTGTGCGACGGCGCTGGTTCAAAAATCTCCTGGACGCAAGTTGAAACCGGTTCGGCGATCACATGGAAATATCCTTCGGTGATTCTGAAAGGTGACAATTCGATTGGTGAATTTTACTCAGTTGCGGTTACAAATAACATGCAGCAAGCTGATACGGGCACCAAAATGATCCATATCGGAAAAAATACCAAAAGCCGCATTGTCTCGAAAGGAATCTCGGCTGGTAAAAGCCAGAATTCATACAGAGGACTTGTGCAGGTTTTCAAGAAAGCTGAAAAAGCGCGTAACTTTTCGCAATGTGACTCTCTCTTATTAGGTGACAAATGCGGCGCGCATACATTCCCATACATTGAAGTTAACAACCCGTCTGCCACTGTTGAGCACGAGGCTACGACTTCTAAAATTGGTGAAGATATTCTGTTTTATTGCAATCAACGCGGAATTCCAACAGAACAAGCGGTTGCTTTGATCGTAAATGGTTATGCCAAAGAAGTGCTGA
Organism: Dyadobacter sp. AC419; assembly: GCF_979253085.1. Taxonomy (NCBI): domain Bacteria; kingdom Pseudomonadati; phylum Bacteroidota; class Cytophagia; order Cytophagales; family Spirosomataceae; genus Dyadobacter; species Dyadobacter sp. AC419. The sequence goes on from NZ_CEEDCD010000006.1 coordinate 17,424, forward strand.
ACCAGCTTCCGATGGAATTTGCAGTGGAAGCTCAGAAATTGCTGGAAATCAGTCTGGAAGGCAGCGTAGGATAATCTTACAACGCCACTTTTTATCAGATTGCCCTTAAAAAGCCTTTGATTCGTCAAAGGCTTTTTGTATTTTATTGATCCAAAAGAATTGTCTTACCAATATAAACCTTCATGACCCACGTTCCGCAACTAATTGTAGACCTTTCTTTAATACTCACGATGGCGGGGATTATCACCCTGATCTTCAAAAAATTGAAGCAGCCTATCGTGCTTGGTTATATATTGGCCGGATTGCTTGTAGGACCGAACTTCAACCTTTTCCCAACCATTACCGACATTAAAACCATAGAAATATGGGCGGAGATCGGCGTTATCTTTCTTCTTTTCAACCTGGGTCTCGAATTTAGTTTTAAAAAGCTGGTCAAAGTAGGAAACACAGCCGCAATAACGGGCCTATTTGAAGTGGGCATGATGCTCGCGACCGGTTTTACAACAGGTCAGCTTCTGGGGTGGAGCAAGACGGACAGCCTTTTTCTGGGTGGGATCATTGCGATTTCCTCCACCACAATCATATTTCGGGCATTTGACGAGCTAGGCCTCAAAACACAAAAATTCACCCGCGTCGTTCTTGGGATTCTGGTAATTGAAGACCTTACTGCGGTTTTGCTGATGGTGTTGCTTTCGACATTATCGATAAGCCAGCAATTTGCCGGAATGGAATTGTTGCAATCAATTTTAAAGCTGTTTTTCTTCCTGACAATCTGGTTTTTAGGTGGCATTTTCATATTTCCAACATTGCTCAGACGTTATCGCAAATTAATGAATGACGAAAGCGTGCTGATCACTTCTGTTGCATTATGTTTCGGAATGGTGTTTCTGGTGACGCAGGCAGGCTTTTCCGCAGCGCTCGGGGCATTTATCATGGGTTCCATTTTGGCTGAAACAACGCATGCAGAGAAGATCGAACATTTATTAAAGCCATTAAAAGACCTTTTCGGCGCTGTATTCTTTATTTCCGTCGGGATGTTGATAAATCCGGGATTGCTGTTACAATATGCTGTGCCGACAGCCATTCTTGTTTTGGTGGTCATTTTGGGAAAAACGACATTCGTTTCACTGGGCGCAATTATTTCTGGTCAGCCATTGAAAAATTCGCTGCAATCCGGCATGAGCATGTCGCAAATCGGTGAATTCTCATTTATCATTGCCAATCTGGGACTTTCATTGAGCGTGACGAGCAACTTCCTTTATCCGATCGCAGTCGGCGTTTCCGTAATAACCACATTTACAACGCCTTATATGATGAAAGCATCAGAACCGCTTTCAGAATGGCTGGAAAAAAGGTTGCCTGACAAATGGAGACATTATCTGAACCGATATAGCACGAGTACGGAAACCATTGTCCAGACGACGCACTGGAATCAGATCCTGAAATCTTATTTGCAGACTGTAATCTTGAATTCGGTTGTCATAATTGGGATTGTGATGGCATCTTCCCGCCAACTTGCAGAGCAATTACACACACGCTTGCCTGAAACTTACATTACCAATGCTGTTTTATTTGGAATAACTTTTCTGCTGATTTCGCCATTTCTCTGGGCGCTTATTTTCAAAAGATCCAATCGAAAAGCTTACTCAGCCATCTGGTTAAGCAGGAAATTCAGCCGCGGACCATTGCTTTTACTGGAATTGTCAAGAGTGCTGATTGCGATCCTGCTTATGGGTTTTCTACTGAATTCCTTTTTCGCCACACCGACGGCGTTGACCGTTGCAGCAGTCATTATGATCCTCGGATTTGCCATTTTTTACCAAAGGTTGCAGACATTCTACAACAGAATTGAAGATCGTTTTCTGGAAAATCTGAATGCAAGACAATTGGAAGGCAGCGGAAAATCTAAAAAAATACTTTTACCCTGGGACGCTCATTTCGCCTTCCTGGAAGTGAGCCCTGACTCATCACTCATCGGCAAAACGTTGCAGGAGTTGAAGATCAGGGAAAATTTTGGGATCAATGTCGTGCTCATTGAGCGCGGAAGCAAGACGATTTACCTCCCCCGCCCCACCGAAGTGCTTTATCCGTGCGACCGCATTGAAGTCATAGGAACCGATGATCAGCTGGACATTTTCCGCGGACACATTGAAGTCAGCACCAATGGCGACGTTTACATGGCGCACGAAGACAGCATTATTCTCGAACGCGTGGAAGTAAGAAGCGAATATCAGATTCGCGGCAAAAGCATCAGAACGAGTCAGATACGCGAAAAAACGCACGGCATGATCGTCGGCTTGGAGCGCAATGGAGAACGCATCCTTAACCCCGATTCTTCCATGATCATTGAAAATGATGACGTGCTCTGGATTGCCGGTGAGCGTGAGTTGATCAAGGAATTTGTCAAGACGAAATCAGCCAGCAGTGATGAAGAAATCATTGCTATGAACTAAGCAGGCCTTGCATTCCGCCGGTGTGTACGGCAGCAATCGTGTCGCCATTTTTAAAGTGACCATTTTTGATCAAGTCGAACAATCCGTAAAACATTTTAGCTGTGTAAACCTGCTCCAACTGAATGCCGAAATCAGTTTGAAACTCTTGCATAAAATCCAGTAACTCGTTGTTCCACTTGGCATATCCGCCGAAATGATAATCGGTAAATAATTGCAGACGATCAGAATCACTTCCGACCAGCTTCTCGATATCCTGTTTTAAAAAGCCACCGCCTTTGAGCGCAGCGAAAGCAAGCACCTTTGCATTGGCCGACAACAGCCCAGCAGCAGTTCCGCCCGTGCCGACAGCGACAGCGAAATAAGTCGGAATGCTTCCCAATTGAGCAGCGACTTCATCGACCATTTCTGCTACACCCTTCAATGCGAGCGACGACGTTCCCCCTTCCGGAATGATAAATGGATTTCCAAATTCAAATGCTATTTGACTGAGGTAATCTGCATCGTTTTTGCGCTTATATTCTTCCCGCGAGACATAATGCAGCTCCATTCCTTGCGCCTTGCAAAACTGCAATGTCGGACTGGGATTAAGGGCTGCATCTTCACCCCGCACAATGCCGGTTGCTTTGAAATCTAACAGTTTGCAGGCAGCTGCTGTTGCATATAAATGGTTGGAAAAAGCGCCGCCAAATGTCAGAATATGCCGTGTCCGTTGAGCTTCTTCATCCAATAGGCTGTATTTTAATTTGCGCCATTTGTTGCCTGAAACAGTCGGGTGGATCAGATCATCACGCTTGATAAACAGCCGGATTCCGGCGCGCTCAGTCGTTATATTGGAAAGCTCCTGAATGGAAGTCGGAAGCGTGGCACTTAGTAAATCCACTTATTTTGATAATTTTGTCCCTTTAAATAACCCATTGCAAATGTCCGAAGACAACATTGAGATTGCGTCAGAAGAAGACGATTTATTTGAACATTACAGAATCGTTGCTGATAAAGGTCAGGGGCCAATCCGGCTGGACAAATTTCTCAGCCTTCACGTGGCCAATGCTTCCCGGACAAAAATACAAAATGGAATCGAGGCGGAAGCGGTTAAGGTCAACGGGCAACCGACCAAAGCCAGCTATAAGGTCAAGCCGCTCGACGTCATCACACTATCGCTTCCAGAACCGCCGCGCGATACTGAGATTATCCCCGAAAACATTCCGCTGGAAATTATTTATGAAGATGAAGTGCTTTTGATCGTTAATAAGCCAACCGGAATGGTGGTTCATCCTGCTTTTGGCAACTGGTCCGGAACGCTGATCAATGCGCTGGTTTATCATTTTCAGCAACTTCCCACAGGCAGAAACGGCGAGGGACGCCCTGGCCTTGTGCATCGGATTGATAAGGACACTTCCGGTTTGCTGGTGATTGCGAAAACGGAATTTGCAATGACTTTTCTGGCCAAACAATTCTCTGATCACACCATTGAAAGAACTTATAATGCGCTTATCTGGGGCGAACCAAAGGAAGAATCCGGAACGATCACCGGCAACATTGGCCGCAGTGCGAAGGACCGACGGGTGATGGATATATTTCCGGATGGCAGTCAGGGAAAACATGCAGTAACGCATTACAAAGTCATCAAAGGCATGCATTATGTGTCGCTCATCCAATGTAATCTGGAAACGGGCCGCACACATCAGATCAGGGCGCATATGAAGCACATTGGCCATCCGATTTTCAACGACACGACTTATGGTGGGGATAAAATTTGGCGTGGCACTTCCAGCGGAAGTTACAAATCGATGGTTACCAACCTGTTTTCATTCCTTCCCGGACAAGCATTACACGCTAAATCACTTGGCTTCGTGCATCCGACTACGCGCGAGTGGATGCAATTTGATACGGAGTTGCCTGAAAACTTCCAGGCGATTCTAGAAAAGTGGGAAAACTATGTAAACAATGAGTAGGAAATCGTATATTCTAAGCTCTTACAGGTTAATTAATTAAACAATACTATGACAATCTCAACCCGACACGGCAAACTGGAAGACATCCCTGCAATTTTTGAATTAGTTAAAGAGCTGGCCATTTATGAACGAGCATTGAATCAGGTTACTAACAATGTTGAGAAAATGACCCGTGATTATAATGAAAAATTGTACGACTTTTTTGTTGCCGAATCGGATTCGAAAATCATAGGGATGTCGCTTTACTATTATCGCTACTCGACTTGGAAAGGAAAGAGATTGTATATGGAAGACATTATCGTGACGGAAGACATGCGCGGAAATGGCATCGGTAAGATTCTCTTTGATGCCACGGTAACCGCTGCAAAAGAGACCGGCTGCACGGGCATGCTCTGGCAGGTGCTGGACTGGAACACGTCAGCGGTTGGCTTTTACCGCAAATACGGCACCAACTTTGACAACGAATGGATCAATTGCAGCCTCGATTTTTAAGGTTTCAACAAATCAGGCCTTCGGGCCTTGGTTCTTTCAATGGATTGCTCGTAACGCCACTCCTCAATTTTGGCTTCATGCCCCGACATTAATATTTCCGGAACCTTATTTCCTTCAAAATCGGCGGGACGTGAGTAAACAGGCGGTGCAAGCAAATTGTCCTGAAACGAGTCTGTTAGTGCAGAAGTTTCGTCGTTCAACACGCCGGGTAGCAAACGTATAATCGCATCGGAAAGCACGGCAGCAGCAAGTTCTCCGCCAGACAAGACATAATCGCCAATGCTGATTTCCTTCGTTACAAACAGATCACGCACACGCTGGTCAACGCCTTTGTAATGTCCGCAAAGCATAATCAAATTCCCTTTCAAAGAAAGCTGATTGACCATATGCTGTTGCATCAGTTCTCCGTCAGGCGTCAAATAGATGATTTCGTCGTAGTTCCGTTCACTTTGCAGTTGACGGATGCAGCGCGCAATGGGCTCAATTTGCAGAACCATTCCTGCGCCGCCGCCAAATGCGTAATCATCAATGGTGCGATGCTTATTGACCGAATAGTCCCGGATATCATGAACAGCCACTTCCACAAAACCACCCTGCTGCGCACGTTTCAAAATAGAGTGCGCAAAGAAGCTGTCTAGTAAATTTGGGACGCAAGTGATAATGTCAATCCGCATCATCGGGCGTATTTTCAGCGTCAGAATTGTCCAGATAAACTTCCAGCAAACCTTCGGGAAGATTAACCATCAATTGTTTCTTCTCTTTATCTGCATGCAAAACGATATCCGCTGCCGTTGGAATAAGCACTTCGGCTCCCTGGTAATCCATTGCAATAAGATCCTGCCCGTTCAACGAATACACTTCGCGAACAATGCCTAACTCACCCTGTGTCTGATCCACAACGGTGAAGCCTTTTATCTCGTGGTAATAGAACTCCTCATTTCCCAGCTCTTCCAATTCGTCCAGGGAAAGATAAAGTGAACTTCCTACGAGCGCTTGCGCCTTTTCTATCGTGTTCACATCTTCGAACTTAACAATCGCATTAGCCTGCTTTTGCAAGTTGAAGTTTTCTACAAAATATGGAACCAGCTCACCTTTGATCTCGACATACACTGAATCGAGCTCCTCATATTCTTCCGGATAATCGACGTCAAGAAAAATGACCACATTACCCGTCGTCCCGTGCGTACGGACGATATAACCTAACAAAAAACAATTGTCCTGTGTCACCTGCGTATTAATAATGGTGTATTATAAAACAATATGAGTCTGTACGGATAACCGACAGACTCATAAAGAATGTATTGAGACGCTGATTACTCAGCAGTTTCTTCCGCTGGTGCGTCAGAAGGAGCATCCGTTCCTTCTGCAGGTACAGCAGTTACGTCATCAGAAACTTCGTCTGTTACTTCTGTCTCTTCACTTGGAGCAACCTCTTCAACTACAGGAGCGTTTTTCTTAGCAATCGCTTCTGCACGAGTTTGGTTTACTTTACGTTCAGCATCAAGTCTGGCTTGTTTGTCAGAATCTTTCTTCTGTGACAACGAATCAGCAGCAGTTGCCTTACGGTCTGTTTTAGATTCTTTCCATTCGTCAAAACGTGAATCAGCAACTTCTTGCGTGATAGCACCTTTGATAACGCCTACTTGCAAATGTTTTTTAAGCATAACGCCTTCATGTTGCAAAATAGAACGTGCTGTATCAGTTGGTTGTGCACCTTTCAAAAGCCAATCAACTGCTTTGTCTGATTCCAAAACGATGGAAGCAGGATTTGTACCTGGGTTGTAGATACCCAATTTTTCGATGAAGCGACCATCACGTGGTGCTCTGGCATCTGCGACTACGATATCATAAATCGCCTTCTTCTTGCGTCCACGACGCGCTAACCTAATTTTAACTGCCATTATTGAATTGTTATGATCGGGAACTCGTCCCTAAATTAAACAGGGTGCAAAGGTAAGTGAAAATACTGAATTCCGGAACAGACACAACAAAAAAACGGAAAGGCGATTGCTCACCTTTCCGTTTCTATATCTTAATTGCTCCTTATGGTCTGAAACCAGCTGGATAAGTTGAGCGAATCGAGTTATTTGGAAGAATCTTGATCTCAACACGACGGTTAGACTTAAAGACCTTCAACTGTTGTGTTTTCAGCAATCGGGCGATACTCTCCGTAGTATTCTGCAATGATACGGCTAGGATCAGTTATTCCGGCGCGGATCAGGAATCTCTTGGCTGCATCAACACGACGACGTGAAAGTGAAACGTTATAAGCGTCCGAAGCACGAGCATCCGTATGACCAACCAAGACAATCCGGCAGTTTGTACGCATGTTCAAAAGCTCAACCACTTTGCTCAAAGTTTCTTTTGATGGGTTGCGGATAATTGCTTTGTCAGTGTCAAATTCGATGTTACTGAATAAAGCCTCGCATTCGTCTTTCGGCAAGTTATTTTTGATAGCGTCTCTGATGATTTTATCAAGATCCATTGCTACACCACCACCAGATACAATGCTTCCGATTGGTGTGTTAGGCTCTTTGTCAAACAGATCAGCTACACCGTCACCATCAGAATCTGTGTAAAGACGTGGGTCAACTGGCTTAGGCATGTTTGCTTTTGCGATTGAATCCGCATCTTCCATTGTAGGATTGTAAGGAATTGGAATCAATGATTGTGGGTTAGCCCAACGCAAGTGATAACGACCGCTTCCTGCATCGTATTTGCCTTTTTTCGCCATTACAGCGTTTTTACCAAGTTTGTAAGTCAATGCGATAGATGCCATTCCGTAAGCATCATTGTTTGACTCGCCCTTAGCAAATGTCCAGATGCCTTGTTGTGTTGTGTAATCGCTCAGACCACCAACAGTTGCATCCAATTTCTCAGTATTTACAAAGTTATGCGTATAATCTAATCCTATATCAAATCTTGGAGTAAGTTCGTAATGTACAGAAAGACCAACTGGCATAACCCATTCGCGGGTATAAGTAGAACCATTACGCTCCCACTTTCCGGCTGTTTTCGAGCTGGCATCTGTGTTTGTTGAAAAGCTGCCTTCGATGTTTTTCGTTACGTTAATGTAATCAACATCGGTGTGGTAGTAAATGATACCCCATCCTAAATGTGCGTCTACTTTCCATCTGCGTAGTTTTTTATAGCCAAAAAGCAGACGGCTAAGGTTTGCAGTTCCATCAAGAGAAAGCTGTACGAATGATGGGCTATTAAATGTGGCGTTGTATTCGTCGTTCGATAAAGAACTGATGTGACCTGCTTTTGAACCTTGCAGACGACCGTTGTAACCAACGATCTGAACACCAAAAATAGGAGAAAGCTGTTTGTTGATCGATAAACCCCAGCCTCCTGTCAGTTTCTCGTTGTCTCCGCGTTTGAAGCCATTGTACTCAGATAAATCTCCGAAGAATTTTGTAATCCCCCCGTAACCTGTGATAGACCAGGTGTTCATTTTATTGGGTCCTTCGTACGTCCGGTTTTGGGCAAACGTATTCAAACTCAGCAGGGACAAACAAATAAAAGCAACGTAAAGATTCTTTTTCTTCATGGGAAACACCAGTTATGTGATTCAAATATTCACTATTAATTAACTCAAAAACAGAAAAAGAGTAAGCCTGTAAGCCGGATTCTGTTACTTTCAATTGGCAAGCCAAATGAAAGCTCCTACCATTTATCCAGGATTCCGGTCACCCGAAACCTCTAACGATCTACCCGTGTCAATGTCCCGAAAGACGGGGACGAGCAGCCCCGCGGATTGACACCTATTTGATCTTTCAGCCCGTAAGGTTTACCGTGCCCCTTTGGTCGCCCAAAGAGCGGTGGTCTCTTACTCCACCATTTCACCCTTACCCTCGTATATAAAAAACATGCCAGGGCGGTATCATTTCTGTGGCACTTGCTGTCAGCAATCCGTCTCCGGGTTACTGCCTTCCCGTTAGGAAGTACGGCACTCTGTGCTGCCCGGACTTTCCTCTCCGGCCGAAACCGCAGCGGTAGGTCAGCTTATTCCTTTCCTCTGACCACAAAGCTAAGAAATACTTTCTTTCGATCAGCAGCCAATATACTATTAAAAGTAAAAAATTCTGGTAATGACAGGGATTATTGTAGAAACTACATTTCAAATTCCCTTTAATCCATTGACCTTCAAATTGACGTTTCCGTGCGCAAATACAACAGCGTAAAGGTGTTCCGGAGTTAAATAAACCCGGTCAGGGCTGATGTCGGTAAGACTTCCTTTTAAAATGACACCGTCGGTGACTTTAAAATTCGCAAGCGCTTTTTGGATTGTCGTTTTCGCATCTACGATCTGCTGTCCGACCGGGAAAACCATCTTCTTTTCCATCATTCTGCTAAACTGTCCCTGCAAGAGCCAGCCCGCCGTTTTGACGATCGAGTTTCGCGTATCCAGATCATAGTCAAGGCCTTTAAGCGACAATTGCTGCGTCTCCGGATCATAGTAAGGCACTCCTTTTTAGATAAATGTCGCCATTAATGCTGCCTTTCAATCCCGCCTTGATCACAAGCTTCTCATTTTGCCCGTACATATCAATGGATGTAACCTCAACTTTATACTGGCCGCCTAAAAAAGCGAATTTTTCTCCTGCGAACTTCGCAGTTGCCAGCCGCGCCGCATCCGCATAGGAAACGACACTGATCAGACCGACCTTAAAATCTTCCTGCACTTTGTTTACAATTAGTAAATCGGGCAACTTTGAAATGGCCGGAACAGGCGGTTTGGTCGCCGAAGTAATGGTCTGTGTGTAACCTTTGATGCCAATAACAGAGCGCAAAACGTTATTTTTAGCAAGTAACGGGGTCATTACCACAGCAGTAGGCACAATTGAAAGCCAAGTATCGTATTCTTTTGAGAGCAAAACAGGCTGGCGTGCAATGTTCCAGGCAAGCTCTGCATTCTTTTTTAACTCAATGTTGTCTGCAACCTGTTCATCGATTGCTTGTGTTATTTTGTCAAAGTTTTTATTCAAAAGCCTGCTGGCCATGCTCTTAATCGGAATGTTGATGCCCGCAACCCTTACATTCGGGTCCGAAATCCAGTCATAACTATCGACATAAGTCTCCGATTTGATTTTCCAGTTTGAAGCAATGCCTATTTTAGAAATCAGCCTGATCCGGATCGAGAATTCCGTATCCTTATAACCAGACATTGTAATGCCCAGCGGACTGATTTTGTAACCTGCACTTACCCAAATCTTTAAAGGCACTTCGAAAAGAAAAGAGGAGTCGATCGCAACGACTTTAATCGGGCTTATCTTCCAAACCTTCGCTTTCAGATTGTCGTTATCTTCATCTTCGTAACTGTTGTCTTCATAAATCAATCCCTTGATCTTCGCATTGATCTGATTTTCAATTTCAGCAATAGCTATTTCAACGGGCACATTCAGCACCGACAGATGCCGTTCATTCTGGATCTCATTCACAGAATACTTGTATTCTTCCATAGGCGCTTTCGGAGAGTTACTTTTAGGATTACATTGCGACAAAAACACGGCAAATGCAATCAAAACCAATACTTTCAGGCAATTAGCAGGCCGATTATTTAATCTTAACGAGGGTCGCACCGTATCCGAATTTTTCTTTTTGAGCGTCTTTAAAATAGTTAACGTGCTGGTTTTTACCAAGCCGGCGATGCAATTCTGCCCGCAAGGCCCCGCTTCCAGCTCCATGAATGAATGTAATTTCTTCCATCCCATTGGCAATTGCCGATTCGAGACTGTTTTCAAAAACCGACAGCTGCGTTTTTAAAATGGAGTCGCTGGAAAGTTGATTCGCATTATTAGCAAGCTTTTCAATATGAAGATCAACCACTTGCTCCGGTTTTGCAATGGTCGCCTGCTCGGTTTTGCTTCCGCCCAGCATGCTGTTTTTTAAATCTTGTGACAGATTTTCCGGCGTTGGCTGCACTTCTGCTTTCAGGTTTTCTTCATCCAATTGATACACAAATGCATCTTTACCCAAAACAGGCGCCTTACCTTTGTTTTTATAAAACGACTGCGCCCTGCATTTGATGCGCTTATTCAGCGCTTGCGGCAATGTATGATTTCCTTCACGATAATATAAAATCTTAACATCGAAAACAGGCCAGCTTTCAAAGTCCTTCATAATCAGCTCTGTCAGCTTTTGCGCTGTCCTGGGTTGTAAAACGCCACCGGCCAAACCCGTATTCACTTTCTCACCGGAAGCAACTGCGGTAAAAGGCAAAATCCAGTCAGAATTATTGATAAGATGCATGGTTACAGCCCGGTCATTTACAGCAACAAATGCCAGATAAATGCCTTTTTCAGCGAAAGGCGCATTTCTTGGAACAATTACATCATTTTGTGAGCCAATCTTTTTCGCATCCGGAGCCTTCGCCAGTCGTTGCGTTTCAATGGGCGAAATGGTTACGATCTCGTTGCGGAGCACCGGGATGCGAAAACCGTCTTCTATCTCAATTTCAACAATATTACCTGGCAAAAACGCATAAATAATACCTTCTTCGCGTCCGTGCACAAGCCTTACTTTATCTCCAATATTCATAATGTATAAATTAATTTCAGCATCGATAAATCGTGCTTACTAACAGCAACAATAGTTAAAAGTAAAACGGTTTAAAATCAACGCCCTTTTTGCTAAACTGCAATGCAGGCGCAGGGATTTTGATTGAATTTGCAAAAAATCCAATGGTCCGGATCAGCTTGCTTTTTGTTTTGATCCGGGTCAGATCAATGTCCAATGACAAATAATATTGCCGGTAAGGCCGGTAACCCCGTTCAATGCTCATCGATTTTTCGGCAGAAACCATATTGTGAATTCCATATCCGACGGAGAAGCAAAGCCATGCCGGCCAGCCGCTGTTTTTGAAAAACGTTCCGGGACTGCCTGAGAACCAGTAAGTCTGACCATTGTAATCTTTCAGCCAACTTTCAGAGCGGTTACTTCCCAGCAATTCGGGACGCACTTTTGCGAGCGATGTGTAGTGAAAAGAAAACTTCGGCTGGATCCTTACTTCATCCCAAAGTGCAATTTGACCCAAAAAGAGAACCGACCCCGTAATGTTGGCCACCATATCGCCTGGTGAAAATCCATAATCAGGAGAAAAGCCGTCCAGAATCTCAATGGGCGTCTGGAAAATGATGCCTGAAATCGCTCCGTAAACGAGCATTTGTTTCTTCGAAATTCCTGTCTTTTTATAAAGTGCTGCGGTGTGCCGGGCAATTTGGTAGGATGTGTAAACGTGCCCCATTTTGTCCATTTGGAGCCACTCGCCTGTATCGTCTTTAAAAGTGAACTTGGTCAAAGGGTTTTTATACCAGGATTTGCTGAGGCCGTAAATGGTTCCAAGATAAAGCGCAGATTGTCCGGCAAAGATCGCGCGCAGCATTGCATAGTTCGGCCGGACCTGCTGACTTGAATCGACTTCAACCGAAGCGGTTTGAAGCGAGTCAGTTTGTGAAAAGACGGGATTAAAAAAATGCAAAACCAGCGCCAGCGGCAATAAAACTCTCAGCGAAAACTGCTTAATATCCGCCATGATATTTTCTTAACCCCCATTCTGCGCCGAGCAGCAGAACCAGCAAAAAGAACAACCATTTCATGTAAATGATCTCGACCATTTCCTCGCTGCTGTCCAGGCGGTCAGCAGGGCGGTCTTCTTTTAGTTTTGAAATAAAACTCGCGAATGTTGCAGGAGTCGTGAAGGTTCCACCGGAGCGACCTGCAAGCTCGCGCAACATTCCGAAATCCGCGGTTGTATTGTTCAGTTCCAGATCCGCATTGGTGATAACAAACTGACCTGTAATTTTTTCCAGTCCGGACCTGAGCGAAGCCGATGCAGCGTAGCGGTAAACGCCATCTGCTAAGCCACTCACATTGAACCTCGGATTTTCCTGCGCATGCGTGTATGTGAACTGTCTTGTCACGCCCTTTTCATTGGTAATGTCCAATTTTACTTCCTGGCCGAAAATCGGTTCGTAAATATCATTGTAGATCTCCGTCTGGAAAACAACCTGCTCGCCGGCTTCAAATTCATTGCGAACCGGATACACGCGAAACTTACGCTTATCCTCGCGAACCGAAAGCACCTGAATCACTTTTTGAAACAAATTATCAACAACTTCCTGCTTATTGGTTTGCGCAAATTCCTCCTGCCTCCATTGCCATATCCCCTCTCCTGCCAGCACGGCCGTTTTTTGTTCACCATTGGTGTTCAAAACCAAAAGCGGTTTACTCGTATTTAAAGTGCCGACTTTTTGAAATAAAATGGTTTCCGTGCCTGATGACACATTATAATCTCCGAAGGGAACGGATAACGGCGGAAGTCTTTCTAACAATTTCAGCTGTTCCGGATCAAAATTCAGTTGCTGGAATGCAGGATTAAACCGAGCAGTAACCTTATCCACCTGACTATTCGTCGCATTGATCGTCAGCGAGCGGTTCAGGGAATTGGCCAAAGGCACGGCAGACTGATTTCCCAGAATAAAAAAGAGCGGTGTTTTGGCGTTAATGTAATTGCGGACCTGCGCATTTCCCAAACCCAGCACATTGGGGATTTGGTGCAGAATAACCAGATCGTAAGGTTTTGTAGCAGCAATCGGTGTGTTTGAGATCGACAGGATTTTGATATCGAGCTCGTAATTATCGTTTGCTTCAATCAGGCTTCTGATGCTTTTGATGTCGGGATGCGGCGCGAGGGCCATTAGCAAAATGCGTTGACGTCCGTCGATAATGTCAATGTAAACGTCACGCTTGTTATTTCTTCCGGAGGTTTCACCCGCCACATTGCCCAATTCCAATGTATAATGTTGTACGCCTTTCTGATCGGAAGAAGCTTTGAAATCGAATGCTTTGAAAAAAGATGGCCGGTCAATGGCCACAGGCTGACTTGCGATAACCCGCCCGTTTTGCTTTAATGTTACTGTTGTTGATTTGCCGGCAAGGCCATTGGCAACAATTTCTGCACGGATCGGAAACTCATTTCCAAGATACGCGATGCGGTTACTGATCACGTCTTTGATCCTAATGTCCAGATCCGGAACTGTGTCGCCCACAGCAAGCGTGCTGATCCTGAATGGAAAGCGGTTATATGCAGGCGAAATGCCCTGATTCACAATTCCGTCAGAAAGCAAAACGACATCCGTCAGGTTTCTGCCTTCAAAATTTGTTTTGACTGTTTGCAGCATTTCAGAGAGGTCCGTCCGCTTTGCGTCAAATTTGACAGAATCAGGCGATGCTGTTTTTGAATCTTTATCTAATGTCTGCACACTAACTTCAAATCCCGCAGATTCCAGGTCGGTAACGGCGGTGGAAACCTGCTTCATTAATTCGGAACCATTGTTTTTGACAGATTCTGAATTGTCAATCGCGAAAACAATCTTGGCCTTGTCAACCGAAGTTTCAGTTTTACGAACCAGTGGCCCAAGCAGCAGAAAGCAGATCAAACTAACCGCCAAACCTCTTAAAAAAGCCAGAAAATAATTCCATTTTTTGCCCCAGGGCGCAGTTGGCTGATATAACAGGAACGCATATGCAGCACCCGCCGCCAGGCAGAAGAGAATGAACCAGTAAGGGGTTTGGAAAATAAGTTCGGACCGCATGCTAAATATCGATAACTGGCAGCCTACAATATACAATGAAACTGCCAGCTATTCACTAACGAAGAAACCCACTATGTTAACATACCGCCGTCCACCTGGATTACCTGGCCTGTGATATATCGTGAAAGGTCAGAAGCAAGAAAAACGCATGCATCAGCCACTTCCTCAGGCTGTCCGCCGCGTTTCATAGGGATAGATTGCTTCCATTCCTCGACTGCTTTTGAATCAACCGCATCAGTCATTTCGGTTTCTATAAAACCTGGTGCAACTGCATTGGAGCGAATGTTGCGTGAACCCAGTTCTAATGCGATGGATTTGGTAAAACCAATGATCCCCGCTTTGGAAGCTGCATAATTGGACTGACCGGCATTTCCGCTGATCCCCACCACCGATGTAATGTTGATGATAGAACCGGTTTTGGCACGGATCATGCTTTTTGTAGCGGCTTTGGTAAGATTAAAAACCGATTTCAAATTCACTGTAATGACAGAATCCCACTGCTCCTCGCTCATGCGCATCAGCAGTCCGTCGCGCGTAATGCCCGCATTGTTGATCAGCACATCCAGTTTCCCGAAGTCAGCGACCACGTCCGTCACAAGCTGATCGGCGGCCTGAAAATTGGAAGCATCGGAACGGTAACCTTTTGCCCTGACACCAAATTGTTCAAGTTCTTTGGCCAACGCCTCGCCCTTTTCCACACTTGACAAATAAGTAAATGCAACGTCAGCACCTTCCTGAGCCAATCGCAAAGCAATGGACCGTCCAATACCACGTGATGCTCCGGTTACCAACGCGACTTTATTTTCTACTAATTTCATAAATGGGATAAATTCTGTCAAAATGATTAGGTCGCAAAAATAGGGTTTTAACAGGCACTGCCAAAAAAGATATTGCAGAAACCTTCTGAGTTAGGCTGCTGTTACTGGCATACGCATATTTTTGTTTACCTAAATCAAAACCAATGGCAGAATCAAATAAAACGGCGCTCATCACAGGCGGCTCAAAAGGAATTGGCTACGGCATTGCAGCCGTGCTTATAGCAGAAGGAATCCGGGTTGCTATCACCAGCCGTTCGCAGGAAAGCGCTGATAAGGCAGCCGCTTCATTAAATGAAATTAAGGACGGATACGCCATCGGCATTCAGTCGGATGTGAGAAATCTTGAATCGCAGGAAAAGGCAGTTCAAACCGTTATTTCCAAATGGGGACAGCTTGATTATGTCATCGCAAATGCGGGCGTTGGACATTTTGGTGCGATAAAAGAACTTACTGCTGAACAATGGCAGGAAACGATTGACATTAATTTGACGGGCGTATTTTTCAGTGCAAAAGCTTCCATAGCAGCATTAACGGAGTCAAAAGGCTATTTTATCAGCATTGCCAGCTTGGCAGGAACAAATTTCTTCCCTGGCGGAACGGCCTATAATGCGAGCAAATTTGGCCTTGTAGGATTTTCGCAAGCCATGATGATGGACGTTCGTGATGCCGGAATTAAGGTGACGACCATTATGCCGGGTTCGGTTGCAACAGAATTCAGCAATCACCAGCCATCAGAAAAAGATGCATGGAAAATCCAGCCGGAAGACATTGGTCAAATTGTTTCAGACCTTATCAAAATGCCAGCCAGAACGCTTCCTAGCAAAGTTGAAGTAAGACCTTCAATGCCTCCGAAATGAACGTCCTTTTTAGTTTGTTAAATAAACGGATTTGAAGCTCAGAGCGGCATCAAGTCCGTTTTTAGATTTTATACCATTTAGGAAACATTAAAATAGAGAGTAATGTAAATACTCCCGCGAGAACCAGGATAGGGATTTTGTAGAGGATCAATAAGGTCAGGCCCATGAATCCGAACAGAAAAGTCTGAATTGAATCTTCCAGTAACCCTGCTTTTGTGTAAAAAAACAAATGCACGGCGACGATGATGGAAAGGCCTAATGCATAAAGCTGAAACAGTTCGAAAATAGTTAATGCGCCGTTGCGGATGGCGACGAATGTTTCGGGAAGGAGCACAATGGCGTGAATCAGGAAGATCCGGGCAATTCGCCGTGTCCGCGTTGCCGGCAGCGAACGCCCCCAAAGCCACGTTTCACTTTCCCATTTATACAGCTCGTAAGAAATCCCGACATTGAGCAAATAAGCCAGCGACAACCCGACGGCGGGAAGCCGCAAATCATACACATCAGTCGAATAATAAAGCAATGTGCCAAGTGTGACCAACATTGCACCAACTTTCCCAGCAAGCAGCGTAACGCCTTTTTCCCGAAACAAATATTCCAGCGACCACCATGTCCACGACGCAATGCGCTTAAACGGCCATTTTACGATCCGGCTATTTTGGGATTCGCTAATGATGTGCGGGCGCTTGATCCGGATTTCCGCTGCCAGCGCAACGAGTGCGATCAATACAATATAATAAGGAAATATCGGCCACAAACCGCCGCTGAGCTTATCCTGAATGGCAACTGCCGTCAGATAAACGCCATAGTAAAGCAATGGTTGCAGAAAGCCGACGGCAAGCGCGATAAACCGGAATGTTCTGGTGGTGGGATTCCAAAGTCTGGCTTGATAAATAAATGCATATTCGGGCCGCCGCCATAACCGGGATAAAAATTGAATGCAGAACAAACTATAAGCCAGCCAGATGATGCCCAGATAAAGCATTCCTTTGGAACTCGTCAGAAAGAAAACCGCAAATGCATGGTGCTCGGCTCCGCTCAGAAATCCGAACAAAACAGCCAGGATCACGAAAAACATTCCTGACCGCTGCTTAAAAAACGCTGAAACCGTGGCCAGCATCAAGGTTTTCATAGCGCAGGAACAAGTGTTAATGTCTTGTCTTTCAATAAATAGGTTGCTGAAATGTCGAGACCGTCTTGCTGGAAATTTTCGTGAGAAGAAAGCAGAAAAGTAACGCCTTTGGCATGATAAGACTTAATGAGACTGAAAAGCGCAATGCGTGCGTCGCGGTCAATGGTGATCAGTGGCTCGTCCAGAATGATAACGGAAGGCTCGCCCAAAAATGCCAGCGCGAGTGAAAGCTTTTTCACCATGCCGCTCGAACAGTTGCCAAATGGCGTCTGCAGATAATTAATTCCCAAAGCTTCAACGAGCATCTGAGTTTGTCCGGCCGGACTTTGTTTTGCCTCAGCCACAAATTCCAGCAGATCGGCGGGTGTCAGAAATAATGGATAAAGTGGCTCGGCTTCTCCCAGATTAAGTCTTAACCTGAATTCAACCGGATCTTTTTGGAGATCCAACCGGTCATCGAGCCGCAGCGAACCGGTGTAAGGCAGCATTCCGGCAATGGTGCGAAAGAGTGTCGATTTGCCAGCTCCGTTTTCTCCCTGGATCCAAAAAATCCCGTAACCTATTTCCCAGGAATCAATGTTAAGGATTTCCAAACTGCCATATTGCTGGCGCAGATCCCGGATTTGAAGTGTCATGTAACGTTATATAAGGATGCGCATCAGCCTTTGAAACCAAATTCATCACGCAGACATTGCAATGCAACCGACTCTTCGTAACGGTAAAGATCTTTGTTAAACAATGCATCATGGCCCGCATTGCGCAAGCTCACCCAACTATGCGTCGCATAAGGATCGTAATCGAAATGCTTGAATGTATGGCCCATGTTGTTCATATCGGCAAACCACTTTACGCCCACGTCCAGCCGGTCGTATGAGCCAAATGCAGTGCCTTTGCCAATCGGCATGGTGTCCTTTTTGGTTTTTTCCAAATCAATCATTGCCATATATTCATTCAGGCGGCATTCCGGCAAAGGCCACGGCGCTTTCGGGTCCACAACAAGTCCATATTCATGTGTGCGGGCTTGCGGATAATCTTTTGCCAGTTGCATTAACTCCTTGTAATCGGGCTTATATTCCGGATAAGTCTCAGGAACACAAAGTTTTGCCTCAAATGCAGGACAGCCCCAGCATTGTCCGATGCGCCCGATCCCGGAAGCATCGCCGATGCCTTCCAGATAATGTTTGACAAGATCGTCTTTGAAATAAACATCATTATGCAGCACCAAAAGATATTTCTGATCCGACATTTCCCACGGATATTGATAGCGGACGGCATGCCGGAACATCTTGAAGTTTAGCAAAAAATCAAACTTGACACTTTTTGTCCAAAGCCAGACACTTGGCTTAAAGTGCACCAGCTTATCGCCGAAATGATCCCGGATAAATTGATAATTTGACTTTTCAGGCTGCTTCGACTCCTCAACAAAATAAATCTTATTGATCCACTGGCCCGAATGCTTCATTAAAGTATAAAGCGTAACTGCTGTCTGATATGGTTTGCCGTAAGCATTGATCGCCACGTCAACACGCGATTGCGGAGAGTTCATTTTAAACAGATTAATATTAGTGCAGTATTGGTCGGGCTAAATTATCTGTATTTTCTCAACTGGGAAAATAATCATACATTAATTGGTGCGTTAAGCACTGAAATGTATATTTGAAAAATTTTAAAAAAAGAGGCAGTTCTTTTTAAAAATTATAGCAAATCCTGACTTTTCAGTATTTTCCTTACCCCAAACTCAATATCCCAACTAAGATGACACCATCACGCCGATCATTTTTACGACTGTCTGCCTTTGCGCTGCCTTTCATGCAAGCCCCCAAATTGTTTGCAAAAAATGTGGTCAAAAAACCAATTGTAATCTCAACCTGGGATAGCGGGCAAATCTCAAATGCAGCCGCCTGGCCTGTTTTGGAAAAAGGAGGAAAAGCATTGGATGCGGTGGAGCAAGCGGCAATCGCCATCGAAAACGACATTAACTGCTGCGTAGGCTTGGGCGGAAACCCGGACCGTGACGGTTTTGTAACATTGGATGCCAGCATTATGGATGAAAAAGCCAATTGCGGTTCCGTCGCATTTTTGGAAAGGGTAAAACACCCGATATCCGTTGCGCGGAAACTAATGGAAACTACGCCGCACGTTTTCTTGGCCGGTGTTGGCGCTCAGCAGTTTGCCCTTGCAAATGGCTTCAAACTGGAACCCGCAAAACTTTCACCGGACGCAGAAAAATCTTATAAAGAATGGTTGAAAAAAGGTGAGTATAAGCCGGTTATCAACATTGAACATCAGCAATCCAAGGGTCAAAAAGGTCACGGCCCGTTCGCTCCGGCCCGCCTGGAAAATGGCGCGTTTAACCACGATACAATGGGCACATTGGCGCTGGACAACAACGGCGACCTGTCCGGCATGTGCACCACGAGCGGGATGGGTTTCAAAATGCGCGGCAGGGTTGGCGATTCACCGATTATTGGTGCAGGTTTATTTGTTGATAATGAAATCGGCGCGGCAACTTCCTCAGGCCAAGGCGAAGAAGTGATCCGTGTTTGCGGGACACACCTCGTTGTGGAGTTTATGCGCTCAGGACTTTCACCCGAAGAAGCCTGCAAAAAAGCCATTGAACGCATTGTCAAGCCTAATCCGGAACGCGCAAAGACATTCCAGGTTGGTTTTCTTGCGATTAACAAGCAAGGAGAAGTTGGCGCATATTCTGTTCAAAAAGGCTTTAATTATACAGTTACCGAACAAGGCGGAAAAGGCGTGGTGATCAATGCCAAAAGCTATTTTTCCTGACGAAACCCACTTTTAAGAATTTAGAATGAAATTGAAATCTACATTGCTTGCCGCTGCGCTCATGTTCAGCGGTAACATTTACGCACAGCAACATGCCGAGCAGGATCACTCCAAATATGTCGCACCGACAGATCCGCTGGTTAAGGAAAAGCTCAGCAAATGGCAGGACGTAAAGTTTGGATTGCTTATGCACTGGGGAACGTATAGTGCGTGGGGAATTGTGGAATCCTGGTCGTTATGCCCTGAGGATGAGGGCTGGTGTGAGCGCAAGGGACCGCATTCGCATGACTGGTTTGAATACAAGAAAGCATATGAAGAAATTCCTAAAACCTTTAACCCAGTAAAGTTCAACCCGGAACGCTGGGCGCAGGCTGCGAAAGGAGCTGGCATGAAATACGTCGTTTTTACAACCAAGCATCATGACGGTTTTGCCATGTTCGATTCCAAATACACGGATTATAAGATTACCAACACGCCATTTAAGTCTAATCCAAAAGCGAATGTTACCAAGGAAGTTTTGGCGGCATTCCGCAACCAGGGATTCATGACAGGCACGTATTTTTCAAAACCCGACTGGAACACAGACTCTTACTGGTGGCCCTATTTCCCGCCAAAAGACCGTAACGTTTCCTACGACCCCAAGAAGCGTCCTGAAATGTGGAATAAATTCAAAGACTTTACTTATAACCAGATCGAAGAGTTAATGTCGGATTATGGTTCTGTCGACATTCTTTGGCTCGATGGCGGCTGGGTAAGGCCTTTCAGCACCATTGACCCGAATATCAGCTGGCAAAAGTCAATTCCTTACGACCAGGACATTGACATGGCACGTATCGCGAAAATGGCCCGCTCACACCAGCCGGGATTACTCGTTGTAGACCGGACTGTAACAGGTGAATTTGAGAATTACGTCACACCCGAACAATCGATCCCGGACCATTATATGTCTATTCCCTGGGAATCGTGCATGACAATGGGCGATTCCTGGTCTTACATTCCGAAAGAGAATTTCAAATCGACACAAAAGCTCGTTTACACATTGGTTGACATTGTCGCCAAAGGCGGTAACCTGCTCCTGAATGTAGCGCCAGGCCCGGATGGAGAATGGCATGAAGAAGCTTATCAACGCCTGGAAGAAATGGGTAAATGGATGAATGTTAACAGCATCGGCATCTACGAAACCAAACCCCTCGCTCCTTACCGCGCAGGAAAATGGGCCTACACCAAAAAAGGCAACACAACCTACGCATTCTATCTAGCCGAAGCCGGAGAAAAACTGCCAGCCACATTAAAACCCGAAGGCCTAACATTGGGAGCCAACGCAAAAATCACATTAGCAGGAAACAAAAAAGCACTGAAACTAAAAGACGGAAGCATTCAAATCCCAGCAAAGACCGCCACAGAAATCGGCCAGCAGCCGGCTTATTTGTTTGTAATTGATTAGGGTATTAACATATTGAACTACCATCCAATTTGCTTCTTCAGGATCAGCAATGGGCAGGCGCGGTTCATCGGAATCGGCTCGCATCAGTTCGAGGAAGAAGTAGTCTTCGAGCTTTTCATTCTGAATGATGGCTAAAATCTGCTTCATTTCGTTCTCAGTCCAATTCCCGCGTTGCTTTTTAACGCTGAAAGTGGGCGCCGGCATTCCGATCTGTTCAGCCAAAAAGGCATTTTTATAGCCTGATTTATTAATCAGAGCACCCATGTTCTTTTTAAGTTGCATGTAATTTTCGATGATATTTAACATGATGACATTGAAGCTGAACGTTGAAGAGTTGAGAAATTTATGAATTAAAATTAAGATTTTTGTTATGGAGAATTTCCAAAAATCAAATTTCTATCGAAATCGGCCAGCAGCCGGCTTATTTGTTTGTGATTGATTAGGATTTAGAGATTGGTGAAGTAATCTTATCTTTAAGGTAAAATTACACACATGCTAAATTTTGAAATTGACAAATTAACCAATTCAATAGAACATGCCGTAACAGGTGAAATCTTTGAAACGCTGGTTGTTCAGGTTGAAGCTTCGCATCTGAGATCATTGGGCGTTAGAAACTGGCTTTTTGACTGGAAAAAAGAATTTTCGAACCAAGCGAAGCAGCTGTATAAATTAGTGGCTGTCGCAGATAAGACTGTTATTCATGGTTTGCTAAGTATAAGCATTAATCAGGATCATGTTTTTATGCATCTGATTGAAAACAGCAAAAGCAACAAGGGAGCCAAAAAGCAATATCTAGGCGTCGCAGGTAACCTGATCGCTTATGCATGCAAATTATCATTCGAGAATGGATTTGACGGAATTGTTGTTTTTGAGTCCAAGACCAGCTTAATTACACATTATCAGATTGCTATTGGCGCAAAGATCCTGGCTGGCAACCGAATGTTTATTGATACGAAAGAATCCAGTTTACTGGTTAAACGATACTTCAAATGAAACCGAATTTCAAAGCAATCGATCAAACAGAACCGGAATTTGTAAATGTTCAACTCAACGATTCCGATTTGAAGGAAATTAGTGCACTATTACAGAAAAGAAAATCCCCGAAATCACCGGTTAACAATACAAAGGTTAGCAACTTTAAATTGGCCCGGAAATAGAGCCTTATTTACTCGCATAAACAGAACCCCACTTAAAATGATAAAACCCTTAGCCGCACTTGCTCTCTTTACCACTTTAAACGCTTTTGCGCAGACTCCTCCGAAACCTTATGGCGCTTTGCCGGCTCCCCGGCAGGTTGCCTGGCATGAAACCGAGGTTTATGGCATTATGCACTTTACTCCGACGACATTCGAAAATAAAGAATGGGGATTTGGGGACGCTGATCCTAAGACATTTAACCCAAGTGATTTTAATGCGGAACAAATCGTCCTGGCTGCCAAAGCGGGCGGGTTAAGGGGCATTGTGCTTGTTGCGAAACATCATGATGGTTTTGCACTATGGCCCACCAAAACCACTGAATATAACATTTCAAAAAGCCCTTTCCGCGGTGGAAAAGGTGATTTGGTTAAAGAAGTCGCGGACGCAGCGAGAAAGCACGGACTGAAATTCGGTGTGTACTTGCTCGCCCTGGGACAGGAACAGCGCCAAATACGGAACGCCTGATTATCTGGCGCTTTACCGGGAACAACTACGCGAGCTTTATACAAATTACGGCGAGCTCTTCATGTCATGGCACGACGGCGCGAACGGCGGCGACGGTTACTACGGCGGTGCGCGCGAGAAACGCGCGATCGATAACACCACTTATTATCAATGGGATGCGACTTGGACAAATCTTACGCGGAAACTGCAACCGACAGCCAGCATTTTCAGCGACATTGGCTGGGATGTGCGCTGGGCAGGCAATGAGGATGGAAGTGTGAATGAAACGTCTTGGGCGACATTGACCCCGAAACCTTCGGAAGGCCAGAATGTTGCAGTTCCCGGACAAGCGAATGCAACAGAAAATCCTGGGGGAACAAGAAATGGAAAGTTCTGGATTCCCGCAGAATGTGACGTTCCGTTGCGTAAAGGCTGGTTTTACCATCCGACAGAAAAGCCCAAGACACCCGAAAAGCTGTTTGACCTTTACCTGAAAAGTGTAGGCCGCGGCGCGGCGCTTGATCTTGGACTGGCTCCCGATTTACGCGGACAACTGCATGAAGACGACGTGGCCGCATTAAAAGCATTCGGTGACCACGTAAAGACCACATTTGCAACAAACCTGATCGCCCGTGCCGGTTCGAAAGCCGTTAATGTGCGCGGATACAACTCCATTTACAGCGCAAAAAATATTCTGGACAGCAAACCTGAAACATATTGGGCGACAGACGAAGATTTTAAAACGCCCGAAGTGGTGATTGATCTCAGCCAGCCGGTGACGTTTGACATAATCAGTTTGCAGGAATTCATCAAGCTCGGACAGCGCATTGAAGAGTTTGCAGTCGATAGCTGGGAAGGCAGCGACTGGAAGGAAATTCACAAAGGAACGAGCATCGGTGCGAAAAGAATTGTAAAACTTTCGACGCCTGTTACAACTCAAAAAGTGCGGCTGCGGATTACCAAATCTCCCGTGAGCGTTGCCATCAGTGAGTTCGGTTTATATAAAGATTCTGAGTAACTTACGGATACATTTTAAGATAAAGTCACGCTCAAAAGGCGTGACTTTTCTTTTTCAGTACGTACTAGTGTTGCCTTTTTGCAGAATAGGACAATTAAATTTTGTTATTCGAATAATTTGCAAAACAGTATTTTATATATAAATCGCAATGCCTATTTTTGATTAGATCCGCATTTTACTCCGATTACATTGGCGCAGTTTTCAAAACATACCGACGATGCTATTCTCTGGAATTACTTCCGCAGCGGGGATGAAGATGCTTACACCGAACTTTCAAAACGCTACTATCGCACGCTGATCCAATACGGACAGCGGTTCACGGTCAACATGCAATTGATCGAGGACACATTGCAGGATCTGCTCGTGCATTTGTGGCTGCACCGCGAGACGATCAATGATACGCCTTCGGTAAAGTTTTACCTGATCAAATCTTTCCGTCACCGCATGCTGAAAACGATCAAGCCGCTTTTGGAAGAAGTAGAGCTGACCGAAGACATGAACACCGAATTTTCCTGCGAAGATTTTCTTATTCAGCGCGAGCATGAATTTGCGTTGAAAAAGCAGGTTAAGAATGCCGTTGATCAGTTGCCCGTCAGGCAGCAGGAAGTAATTTATCTTCGTTTTTTCCAAAATCTGCAACCCGAGGAAATCGGAAAGCTGCTCTCAATCAATTCGCAGTCTGTTAGTAACATTATTCAGCGCGCATTGCATAACCTGCGGAATATGTGGATTTCCACACCGCCTTTCTCCCTCCTACTCTGCTCTTTTTTCCAAATTTTGTATTAAGTCTTTAACAAAAGAAAAAATATTCTATCCCAAGTGAGTATTTGCGCAGCATAATCGGATAATGTAAGAAAATCTGCATTCCGCACATGCATTCCAGCTCGACCGACCTTTTGCAAACCTTGCTCACCAATCTCGATTTCGTTGCCTGGGCAAACGGCGAGCGGCCGGAGGATGAAGTAAAATGGAACAATTGGGCTGCGGATGATCTGGAAAAACAGGAAACCATTGCAATCGCCAAAGAGCTGCTGGAATCATTTCAAATTTCCAACAACGACATTTCAAATGAGCACATTGCAAATAAGGTAAACCAGGCGCTGAAAACGGCTAAACAGATCGAAAACGAACAAAGTCTGCGTCAGATTAGCCCGTTAAGAAGCCTCAATTTTACAGTCTGGAATGTGGCTGCAACATTGGTAACATTGCTGGGTTTGGGTTTGGCAATTTTTGGAATTTATAAAAACGGGCATTTCAAAACCGGTCAAAAGCGGACTAGCGAAAGCTGATGATGCGAATATATTTATTGAAGTCACCAATAAAGATCAGGCTGTAAAATATGTGCGGCTATCGGACGGGAGCGCTATTGTTTTGCATAAAAACAGCAGCATAAGGTTTCCAAAGCAGTTTTCCGGACCCGTGCGTGAAGTTTTTCTGACAGGCGATGCATTTTTTGAGATAACCAAAAATCCGGAGCAGCCGTTTTTTGTCTATGCCAATGAGCTGGTGGCGAAAGTGCACGGGACGAGTTTCAGCATTAAGGCCGGACGAAGCGATTCCAAAGTTGTTGTGGCCGTCAAAACGGGGAAGGTTTCCGTTTTTTCTAAAAATGACTCGAAAGCGGAGCAATACAAGAAAGACAAGGCTTTGCAGGCACTTGTGCTAACGCCTAATCAGCAAGCCACATTGGAACGGAGCCAGTTCAAATTATCTCGATTAGCGCTTAGCAGTCCGATATTGCTGAACATTCCCATTGAAAACCAGGACTTTACTTTTTCAGAAACACCGGTTAAAGAAGTTTTTGAAGCACTGGAAAAAGCGTACGGAATTCACATCGATTATAATGGAGAAACACTGTCCCAATGCAGCATAACCGCAACTTTGGGTGATGAGCCGCTGGAAAATAAGGTAAAGTGGATCTGCACGATCCTCGAAGCAGAATATGCAGTGAGTGAAGATAAGATAACGATCAAAGGCAATCCCTGTAAATAATTATTCACCTAAACCTGAACATTTGACCTAAACCCAAAAAGTGAATGATGCGTCAACATCATTCACCTGATTTACCCCCTCTCTATGCTGGCGCTAAGAAGAATCCCGGACTGAAAAGTCCAACGGGATGAAGGGAATTATTTTGCTGATTTTTTATAACCACCAAAACAATCAAAAGTATGAAAAAAACCTTTTACCGGCAGAATTACCTGCTTAAAATTATGAGAATCAGCCTCATGCAAATGTTGATGATCACCATGTTTTCAGGACTTTCCTATGCATTCGACGGCTTCGGCCAGGAAGTCCTTAACCGCAGGTTGACAATTAACATTAAGGAACAAAAAATCGGAACGGCACTTAATCAGATCGGGAAACTTTCGGGCGTCAATTTCATGTACAGCCCCGAACTGATCGGTTCACAACGCACGGTTACTTTCAGCGCAAAAGAAGAAAAGCTGGAAGCTATCCTGAATAATTTCCTGACCCCGTTGCAGGTCACTTACGAGGTTTCCGGCAAGCAGATCTTGTTGAAAAGAGCCTCTTCCAAAACGGCTCCTGCGCAAGGTTCGGGCTCGTCTACAAAAATGACCCAACCCGTTGACGTACCCGTCAAAGGACAAGTTAAAGACGCAACCGGCGCGACAGTTCCGGGCGCAACGGTGGTGTTGAAAGGCAGTTCATCAGTGGGAACGACCACCGACGCGGACGGCGCTTTCTCACTCATTGTGCCCGATGGCAGCACAACATTAGTCGTGTCGTCAATCGGCTTTCTGACGATGGAAGTGGACATTACCAACAAATCAATGGTGGAAATCACTTTGCAGTCGGACGTAAAAGCATTGTCGGAAGTGGTGGTAACAGGTTATTCTTCTCAATCAAAAAGGGACATTACCGGAGCTGTTTCCACCGTGGATGCAGTTGAATTGACGAAAGTGGCGGCTCCCAACGTTGCCCAGCAATTACAGGGACGTGTTGCGGGGGTTACGGTTACTTCGAACAACTCGCCGGGTGGTGAAGCAACTGTTCGTATCCGCGGTTTTGGAACGATCAACAACAACGATCCTCTGTATGTGATCGATGGCGTTCCTACAAAAGGCGGCTTGAACAGCATTAACCCTAACAACATTGAATCCATGCAAGTGCTGAAAGATGCGTCTTCGGCTTCTATTTATGGTTCAAGAGCGGCGAATGGTGTTATTATTATCACAACCAAAAAAGGAAAAGCAGGCGCGCCGCGTTTCACATTCAATTCAAGGGCTGGTTTGCAAACGGGTAAAGTGAAGCTGGATTTGATCAAAGATCCGCAGCAATTTGGCGATCTGCTTTGGACGCAGCGTAAAAATGCAGGCGTGCTAACCAATGGCAAGCCTTCGCATCCGCAATATGGCAACGGTGACAATGCAGTTGTTCCGGATTACATTCTGGCGGGATCAAGTTATGGTCTTTTTGAAGGCGATCCAAAGGTAAATCCTTCCTTGTACAACTATAACCGTGCAGGTTTTTACCAAATCGTAAAGGCAAACAAAGAAGGAACGGACTGGCATAAGGAAATCCTTCGTCCGGCTGCCATTCAGGAATACAATGTGGGCGCCACAGGCAGGATCCGAAACAGGAAGATATGCGGTTGCATTCAACTATTTCAAGCAGGATGGTGTGCTGATCCACACTTCTTTTAACCGTTATTCTTTGCGTTCGAACACAGAATTTACTTTCAAAAAACGCATTCGTCTGGGCGAAAACCTGGAAGTGAGTTATACGGAGAATAAGGGTTACTATAACAACAACGGAACAGCAAGCTCGGCCAACAACCAGGATGGCAACCCGATCGGAAACGGATATCGTATCCCTTCGATCATTCCGGTTTATGACATTATGGGCAATTTTGCGGCAACGAGAGCATCGGGACTCGGACCTGCGACAAACCCTGTTTGCACAGCTTTACAGAACCAGAAAAAACCAGACAAACAACTTCCGCGCATTCGGTAACGCCTATTTGGAACTGGACATTCTGAAAGATCTGACTGCAAAGTCAAGCATAGGAATTGACCTTACCGCTGCAAACCGCGTGGGCTACACATTGATGGACTTGGAAGAAGCGGAGATTGAAGCTGCAAATGCTTTGACCAATGCCAATGCTTACGACATTAACTGGACGTGGTCTAACACATTGAATTACAACAAAACCTTTGCTAACATTCACAAACTGGGTGTGCTTTTGGGAACGGAAGCAATTAAAGGAACGGGTCGCGATTTCTCTGCAACCAGAACCACATTCTTCTCAGAAGATCCTCAGTATATGTTTCTTAGCGCAGGAACGGCGGGCATTGCCAACACAGGTGCGGGTTATGAATGGGCATTATTCTCGATTTTTGGTAAAATAAATTATGCTTTGAAAGACCGCTATCTGCTGGAAGCGACAGTGCGCCGCGATGGCTCTTCCCGTTTTGGACAAAACAACCGTTACGGAACATTCCCTGCGTTCAGCGCGGGATGGAGGCTTTCTGAGGAAGCATTCTTGAAACCTTTGACCTGGCTCGACGATCTTAAAATCAGAGCGGGATGGGGACAAACGGGTAACCAGGAAATTGGTAACTATAACGGTTTCAGCACTTATCGTTCAAGTTTGAGCGCGTCTTCTTATGCAATCGATGGCTCTAACAATGCTGTGCAACCTGGTTTTGACACAGAAGCATTTGGGAACCCGGATGCAAAATGGGAAACCACTACGCAGACGAACATTGGTGTGGATGCGACTTTCCTGAAAGGCATGTTCAACTTCAACCTGGATTTGTATAACCGTACAACTTCCGATATGCTTTATCAGGTGAGCTTGCCGGCAACGCAGGGTGTGGCTACGATCCCGTTTGTGAATGTGGGTGAAATGAACAACAAGGGAATTGACCTTGCATTGGATTTCAACAACAAAGCCATGAACGGCGACCTTACTTACTCGGTAGGCGTCAATTTCTCGACCTACAAAAATGAAGTAATGAAGCTCAACAACAGCACGAGCGCTGTGTTGCTTGGACCTGCAATCCGCAGTTACACTTGGACCCGCTCAGTTGCAGGGATGCCATTGTATTCATTCTACGGCTTGCAAATCGACGGCATTTACCAAAATCAGGGCGAAGTGGACAATGGCCCAAAATACCCGGGTTATGCAGCAGTTGGTAAATACAAATACCACGACACAGACGGCGATGGCACCATTACGGACAACGACCGGAAGTTCCTCGGCAACCCGCACCCGGATTTCACTTATGGTATTAACCTGAATGTGAATTACAAAAACTTCGATGTGTCGGCATTCTTCCAGGGCGTAAAAGGCAACCAGATCATTAATATGGTAAAAAGATGGGTTGACTTCAACAACCAGGCGGGTAACAGAAGCCTTCGCATGCTGAATGATTCCTGGACGCCCGAAAATCCTGACGCTGTGCTTCCGATCCTGGACGCAAACGACAGCCGCAGTCAGCAGCCTTCGAGCTATTTCATCGAGGACGGTTCTTATTTCCGTATGAAAAACCTGACCGTGGGATACACATTGCCAACAGGTGTTTTGTCAAAAATCGGATTTGAAAGCGCACGCATTTATCTGCAAGCGCAAAACCTGTTCACCATTACCAAATACAGCGGCATTGACCCGGAAGTTACTTCTGTTGGATCGACACCGGGAAGCACTGTTTTAGGTGTGGATCAGGGTAATTATCCAAATTCAAAAATGTACCAGGTTGGTATCAATTTCGGATTTTAATCAAGGCATAAGAGAATAACTTATCTGACAATCACAAGTTTATAGATATGAATAAGAAAATATCAATCTTAACAGCGCTGGTTTGCATGGGGTTAATGACCTCCTGCGGCGACGAATTCCTGCAAACCACTCCGCTCGGGGTGGGCAATGAGCAGTCACTTTCCAATAAAAACGGCGTTAATGCAGTCCTGATCGGCGCATACAGCTTGCTTGACGGCGTGGGCGCAGGCCCGGTTAACACCTCATCGGTTAGTAACTGGATTTACGGTTCGGTGGCCTCCGACGACGCTTACAAAGGCAGCGACGTGGGTGACCAGGCGCAGATCACGACCATTGAACGTTACATTCCGCAGGCGGATATCGGCGCTTACAATGATAAATGGGTGGCCGTTTACGACGGTGTTTCGCGCACCAACAACACCATTAAGCTCATTGGCCTTGCAACGGATATGACCGAAGCAGAAAAGGCACAAGCGTTGGGTGAAGCGCGTTTTTTGAGAGGCTGGTATCATTTTGAAGCCAAGAAACTTTGGAATATGGTCCCTTATGTGGATGAAACGGTGACGGATTATATTAATCTGCCAAACGACAAAGACATCTGGCCAAACATTGAGGCGGATCTGCAATTTGCTGTTGACAACATTTCAGCAACAAAAACACAGGCTGGCCGTGCGACCAAATGGACAGCGAAAGCAACATTGGCCAAAGTGCATATGTATCAGCAGGATTTTACGGCAGCAAAGCCATTGCTTGACGATGTGATCAATAACGGACCATTTGCTTTGGTAACGAGCTTTCATGACAATTTCCGGATCACGACAGAAAACAACAGCGAGTCGATTTTTGAAGTGCAAATGTCGGTTGGTGACGGCGGCGGCGGACAGAACGGAAGCTGGGGAGACAACTGACAATTTCCCTTATGGCTCTGCTCCCGGCGGTTGCTGCGGATTTTATCAGCCTACGCAAAACCTTGTAAATGCATTCAAAACCGACGCGACTGGATTGCCTTTGCTGGATACATTCAATGACGTGGATGTGACAAATGATGAAGGACTTTCTTCGACGGATGCATTCACGCCTTACACCGGCACGCTGGATCCTCGTCTGGACTGGACAGTTGGCAGAAGAGGCTTGCCATTCCTGAACTGGGGTGTGCATCCAGGTAAAAACTGGGTTCGTGACCAGGCTTTCGGAGGTCCGTATACATTCAAGAAATTCTTTGCTTACAGTGGTGAAAACGCAGGCGCAGAATCCCCTCGTGCCAATGCGAATAACTATCGTGCAATCCGTTTTGCAGACATTCTTTTAATGCGTGCAGAAGTTGCCGTGGAAGATAACGACTTGGCTATGGCGTTGAAACTGGTTAACCAAGTGCGCACACGTGCGGCTAATGTGGTTGTTACAAATGAAGCGGGCAAGCCAGCAGCAAATTATCTTGTAAAACCTTATCCATCATTTGCAAACAAGGATTATGCAAGAAAAGCAGTTCGCTTCGAACGTCGCGTTGAGCTTGCCATGGAAGGCCACAGACACTTTGATTTGGTTCGCTGGGGCGTTGCAGATGTGGTTTTGAATTCATATCTGTCCAAAGAAAGCAAAAAGCGCACTTATCTGTCCGGAGCGACATTCGTGAAAGGCAAAAGTGAGTATTTCCCAATCCCACAAGCGCAGATCGACATTATGGGATCGAATGTGCTGAAACAAAATCCCTGACCAATTTGGACAAAGCAGGTTATTCATTTAACTTGCTTTGTCACAAGTTTTTCAAATTTTATTTATATAAACTATTCCTAAACCTTTACACAATGTCATTCGATCCAAACACGAATAAAGAAGGTGAATCCCGCCGGACATGGTTAAAGACTGCTGCGCTGGCTGGCGTCGCGGCGATGGCAGGAAAGTCTGTTGAGGCGGAATCCGCACCTGCAAAAGTGCCTGCAAGAAGAATTCCTATTGCGGTCTCCACTTATTCTTACTGGCATTTTGGGCAGGAAAAGTATCCGGTCGAAAAAGTGATCGAGGACGCTGCAAAGCTTGGTTTCGACGGTGTGGAGATCCTGCACAGGCAAATGGAGAATGAGACGGTTCCTTACATGAACAAGCTGAAAAGGCTTGCATTTGATAACGGCCTTTCGCTTCCGTTGCTGTCGATTCACCAGAGTTTTGTTCAGCCCAAAGCCGAAGACCGTAAAAAAGACGTTGCGCATACGATCAATTGCATCAATATGGCTGTCCAAATGGGCATTCCAGCGATCCGAATGAACACGGGAAGCTGGCGAACAGCAAAACGGGACGCCAATTATTATAAAGACGGCAAAGAGCCACCGATCGAAGGTTACACGGATCAGGACGCCATCAAATGGTGCATTGATTCGATGGGCGAATGTCTGGTTGCTGCGGAAAAGGCGGGCGTCGTGCTGGCCATTGAAAACCACTGGGGCTTGTCTTCCAACATTGATTATCTGCTCGAAATTTACAAACCACTCTCCGCTTCGCCTGCTATGGGCATGAATGTGGACACGGGGAATTTCGTTGGTGATCCCTATCCGCAGTTTGAGCGGTTGGCACCATACGCAACCATTGTGCAAGCCAAAACTTATTACGGAGGCGGTCATTATTACGACTTGGATCTGGATTACAAACGCATTGCCAGCATTTTGCGCAAGGCCAATTTCAAAGGATACATTTCACTGGAAATGGAAGGAAAAGAAGATGCCGCAACCGCCGTTCCTAAAAGTCTGAAACTATTCAGGGAAGTGTTCAGCTGATCCCGGAAATAATCATAATTATATTCTGTAAGTTAATAAAGTGCGGGTCCGGTGGGCCCGCACTTTTTGTTAGCAATCAACTATAATGATACTTACACGCTACAATTGTAATAAGGTCTTTTTCAACTTTGTACACAAGTCGATGTTCATCCGAAATCCTGCGTGACCAGTAGCCCGACAAATTTGCCCGAAGCATTTCAGGTTTCCCTTTTCCTTCGAAAGGTGTCCTTAAACACTCCTTTATAAGCTCGTTGATCTTTTTTACGACATTTTTGTCGTCTACTTGCCACGCTAAATACTGATTCCAGGCTTGGGTTTGCCAGGCGAGCGTCAAATCTCCATCATGTTATGGTAAACGATGTTCCTTCCATTTTCCACATCGTCGACCGCCCTGAGCAGATGCTCCCGGTTAGGACTGCGCATTAAATATTCGGTCGTATCTTTTGGGATATGAAGAGATCTTTGAGATTTGATAGTTCTCAAAAATTGAAGAATAGCTCGTTTTTCTCTTCGTGACGGCACTGCTAAGCGTAGCATTAGTGAAGATTTTAAGTTAGTATGTGTTATGAAATTGAGTAAGATGTTTCAAATATAAAGATAAAGTCACAGCATTCCAGATCCGGTGCTAATAACCTCGATGTTGCGTTTTGTTCTTTGAAAACTAACAATTTGATCTTAAATTTGCCACCCGAATAGCAAACAATTGTTTGCTATTTTATTGCTCGTTTACTCTATCATTATAGTATACTACATAGACTTTGAAGGAAGCGGCGGATTTTACACCCTCATCTGAGACAAACTGGGAATCTCTTGATGTTGCCTACATCGCAAGCGGTGATCCTGAGGAAGATCGGCGCCTGGCGGCACTCGCCCGTGCAAAGGGTCAGGTGGTTTTCCTACGCGATATTCCCGAGGAATCCGACGTCCGTTTTAATGTTCCTTCCACAATTCCGTCGACTGTCGCATCATCCCCAAGTCAGACGAGGAATAATACAAAAGCACCATTCACCTGGGAAACTGTTCAGCAAAAAATCTGGCAGGCGACCATTCGCAAAAGAACCCGCACAGAAGTTGCCGTTAACATATTCTCGGCGATCGCATTGATGATCGTCGGACACCTGCTGTTTACATTCTTCACTTACGACCGGCTTACCGTTCTCTGGAACGAACTGGAATTGAGCGAAGGTTTCTTTTATTATGTTCTGGGTGGGTTTGTGGCACAAATGATCGATGGCGCGTTGGGCATGGCTTATGGCGTAACGGCAGCTACTTTCCTGCTCACATTGGGCGTTCCGCCTTCAGCCGTTAGTGCCAGTGTGCACACTTCCGAAATATTTACCAGCGGGGTTTCTGGTTATATGCACTTGAAATTCGGCAATGTAAATAGTAAGCTTTTTAAAAAAATCCTGTTTCCAGGCGTTTTAGGGGCAATTACCGGGGCTTACCTCCTTTCGTCGTTTGAAAAATACATTTACGTAATCAAGCCGTTGGTGGCAGTTTATACTTTAATTCTGGGAATTCTTATCATTCAGAAAGCGTTAAAGAAGCGAGTTGAAAAGAAGCCTATGACGAAGATTGGCTGGTTGGCAATGGCAGGCGGAACGCTCGATTCGATCGGCGGAGGCGGCTGGGGACCAATCGTTACATCCACGCTGATTGCCCGCGGACGCCACCCAAAGTATACAATCGGGTCGGTAAATCTCGCGGAGTTCTTCGTTTCACTCGCAAGCTCAATTACCTTCATCAGCATCATCGGATTTTCACATTGGCAAGTCGTTTTGGGACTTATACTTGGTGGTATGGTCGCCGCCCCGATCGCCGCAAATCTATCCCGCAGGTTACCAATAAAAACGATGATGATCATGGTCGGGACCGTTATCATAATCGTGAGTTTGAGGATCATTTATATGGTCATCAGCAGTTTATAAAAGACATTATCCAAGCCTCAGCGCTTAGTTTTAAATATTAACCTAAAAAAGCTGAACGCCAAAAGCCGACAGTCGAAGTTCGAAAATCATGAAAAAACAGACCAAAGCGATACGCACGCAAACGCCGAAAACCAAGTATCGCGAGCATTCAACACCATTGTTCCTGACCAGCAGCTTCACATTTGAAAGCGCGGAACAAGGAAAAGCACTTTTTGAGGAAACCGAAGAAGGGAACATTTACAGCCGTTTTTCCAATCCAACGGTCCAGGAATTTGTTGATAAGGTTTGTCTTTTAGAAGATTGTGAAGATGGCGTTGCAACCGCAACAGGAATGGCAGCAGTTTTCGCAAGTATGGCTGCATTGCTTAAAACCGGCGACCACATTATCGCCAGCCGTGCACTGTTCGGCTCTGCACATCAGGTGATTACGCAGATTTTGAGCAAATGGGGCATCACATACACTTACCTTGACGCGGATGCAAGCGAAGCGGATTGGGAAGCAGCAGTTCAGCCGAATTCCAAAATGGTTTATCTGGAAACGCCTTCAAACCCAGGTCTGGATCTGGTCGATCTTGCCATGGTAGGAAGACTTTGCAAGAAGCATAACCTGATCTTTAATGTAGACAACTGCTTCGCATCACCAGCATTACAGAATCCTGCGGAATACGGCGCTGATCTGATCGTACATTCCGCGACAAAATATATGGACGGACAAGGCCGCGTTTTGGGTGGAATTGTTGTTGGTAAAAAAGAATATATTAAAGAATTACGTTTTTTCTGCCGCCAGACAGGACCATCCATGTCGCCATTCAATGCCTGGGTTTTGACCAAAAGCCTTGAAACGCTTGGATTGAGAATGGACAGACATTGTTCAAACGCATTGGCACTTGCTGAGGCTTTGGAAAAGCATCCGGATGTAAAATCCGTAAGATATCCGTTCCTGGAATCACACCCGCAGCATGAATTGGCCAAACAGCAAATGTCAGCCGGCGGCGCCATTGTTACGATTGATCTTGAAGGTGGTTTTGAGAGAGTTTCGGCATTTATGGATGCTTTGGAAATCGCGTCACTTTCGTCAAACCTGGGCGATACAAGAACCATTGTAACCAACCCAAACACAACCACACACGCCAAACTGAAACCCGAGGAGAAAAAAGCACTAGGCATTACCGAAGGCCTTATCCGCATTTCAGTCGGCCTGGAAGACATCGAGGATTTAATCGAAGACTTCACCAACGCCGTGGAGGTGTCGGTGAAAAGTGATATATTAGATTGATAAACACTTTAACATATTCATATCATGCACACATTAACTATTGAAATTCCGGAGCAGTTTGAGAAGAGGTCGGTTCTCCTTTCTATTGCAGTGCAACTTTATCAAAAGGGAGCGCTTACAGCTAAACAAGCGGCAGATTTGGCAGAAGTTCCAGTGAATGATTTGATGTATTATTCTTTGTCTGATAATGATCCTGCAAAAGAGCTGATCAAACCGACAAAGGAATATGCTTCAACCGAGAAATGGATTGAAATTTTAAAAAGAGAACAAAATTATAAGGGTTTTGACAAGGAGAGAATGAGTAAGCTCGCCGATGAAATGAACATTCAGGAACCATTGGAGCTTTTACTTTCTCAATAACAACGGACAAAGACTTTGATCATTTGAATAAGGAATTTTTGAATGTCGCCCGTTTTGAATTGATATAATAATCACCATGAACGAAACAATAATATCTTCTTTAAACGCGGCCATTGAGGGCAAGAGTGAGACGGAGTCGCTGGCGATTCTGGCGGATCTTTTTCCTGGCGAGGTGGTGTTTTCGACTAGCCTGGGCTATGAAGATCAGGTTATTACAGATTTTATTTTAAAGAATAATCTGAACGTTACGATCTTCACGCTTGACACGGGACGG
Organism: Dyadobacter sp. AC419; assembly: GCF_979253085.1. NCBI lineage: Bacteria > Pseudomonadati > Bacteroidota > Cytophagia > Cytophagales > Spirosomataceae > Dyadobacter > Dyadobacter sp. AC419. The sequence continues at coordinate 53,972 of NZ_CEEDCD010000006.1, forward strand.
CTTTTCAGCGAGACTTATATGACGCTGCAAAAGACGAATAATCGTTACGATACGAAGATCAAGGTTTACTATCCGCAAACGGATTCAGTCGAAACATTGGTCAGCACGAAAGGACCTCTGAGCTTTTACGATTCGGTTGAAAACAGGAAGGAATGTTGCTTTATCCGCAAAGTGGAGCCTTTGAACCGCGCTTTGAAAGGTGCGAAGATCTGGGTTACGGGCATCCGGGCGGAACAGTCTGGCAACCGCCATGATATGCCGCAGCTGGAATGGGACGAGGCGCATCAATTGGTGAAGTTTCATCCGATTCTGCATTGGTCATTTGAGGAGGTGAAGGGATATGTTAAATCGAATGGCATTCCTTATAATCCATTGCATGACAAAGGCTTCGTAAGCATTGGCTGCGCACCTTGCACCCGGGCAATCCAGGAAGGCGAAGATTTCCGCGCCGGAAGATGGTGGTGGGAAGACGAATCGAAAAAAGAATGTGGATTACACGCGAAGTAGCTTGCAAAATGCCATAAACGGGCAGCATTAGCCCATTTTATAGAAAAACAATTATTCAGAATATGTCAATTTCAGTTAAAGAAGATGTCGGATATCAGCGATCAGGAAGCGCGACGCAAGTCACCCGATTATCTGGACCAGTTGGAGGCCGAGGCGATTTACATTATGCGTGAGGTCGCAGGCCAGTTCGAGCGCCCTGCATTGTTGTTTTCAGGTGGAAAAGATTCTATCACATTGGTAAGACTGGCTCAAAAGGCCTTTGCACCCGGAAAAATCCCCTTTCCACTGGTGCACGTTGATACCGGACATAATTTTATTGAAGCGATAAATTACCGCGACGAACTGGCCGAACAGATTGGCGCAAAACTGGTCGTTCGCTATGTGGAAGACACCATTAAGGCAAAAGGTTTGAAAGAACAAACCGGCAAAAATGCAAGTCGTAACTGGCTGCAAACCTTCACTTTGCTGGATACGATTGAAGAATTTGAATTCGACGCCTGCATAGGTGGAGCACGCCGTGACGAAGAAAAAGCACGTGCAAAAGAACGCATTTTCTCATTCCGTGACGAATTCGGTCAATGGGACCCGAAACGTCAGCGTCCTGAACTTTGGAACTTGTTCAACGGTAGAATTCATAAAGGTGAAAACGTGCGCGTTTTCCCAATCTCAAACTGGACTGAGCTTGACGTTTGGGCTTATCTGAAAAGAGAAAACATCACATTACCATCCATTTATTTCGCCCACGAGCGTGAATTGATTTTGAGAGATGGCAAGTTGCTGAACAACACCCCTGTTATCGAAAAAGACGAATACGACCAAATCGTAACTCGTCAGGTTCGTTTCAGAACGGTTGGTGACATGACCTGCACAGCCGCCGTAGAATCCAGCGCAGCAACATTAGACGAGGTTATTGCCGAAATCACCGTTTCAAGAATCAGTGAAAGAGGCGAAACCCGGATCGATGACCAGCAGACGGAAGCGGCAATGGAGGACAGGAAAAAAGGGGGTTACTTCTGAGGTAGCGTCCCTTCGACCGGCCGGCGCTCCTGTGCGCTCAGGGTGACAGGGCAACAGGTCGTGCGCTCAGAATGACAACAACATTCAGTCATTCACTCATTCAATCATTCAAAATTAAATAAGGTGGATTTACTAAGATTTATAACAGCAGGTTCCGTGGACGATGGCAAGAGCACATTGATCGGACGCTTGCTTTACGATACAAAAAATATATTGGCGGATCAGATGGAGGCCATTGAGCGTGCGAGTAAGAGCCGCAATGTGGGGGAAATCGATCTGGCGTTACTTACGGATGGCCTTCGTTCGGAGCGTGAGCAAGGCATTACCATTGATGTGGCTTACAAATATTTCCAGACGCCGAACCGCAAATTTATCAGCATTGATGCGCCAGGACACATTCAGTATACCAGAAATATGGTTACGGGTGCTTCTAATGCAGATTTGGCGATCATTCTCGTGGATGCGCGTCATGGCGTTGTTGAACAAACCCGTCGTCATTCATTAATCGCTTCCATGTTGGGCATTCCGCATGTGATTGTGGCGATTAACAAAATGGATCTGGTTGGTAATTCGGAAGATGCGTTTTTGGAGATTGCGAAATCTTATCAGGAACTGGCTTCCAAATTGAATATTAAAGACCTGACATTGATTCCGGTTAGTGCCTTGAATGGCGATAACATTGTCGACAGATCGGTGAACATGCCTTGGTATACTGGCGAAACATTGCTTTCTGTTTTGGAAAATGTGAATGTTTTGAAAGATCAGAATCAGGAAGACGGCCGTTTCTCGGTGCAATATGTGATCCGCCCTCAGACGGACGAATTGCACGATTACCGCGGATATGCGGGACGTGTGCAAAGCGGAACATTCAAAAAAGGCGATTTGATCAAAGTTTTGCCTTCTGAAACGGAATCCAGGATCGCTAAAATTGAATTTGGCGGAAACGAAATTGAGGAGGCCTCTGTTTTAGAATCTGTGACCATCTTGCTGGAAGACGACGTGGACATCAGCCGCGGCGACACCATCGTTTCTGTTACCAATTCACCGATTGTGAGCCAGGATATTGAGGCGCTCGTATGTTGGATGGACGATAAGAAGACTTTGAAAGCGGGCAATAAATATGTGTTGCAGCACGGAACGGCGAGATCGAGATGTTCTATCCGCGACATTGAATACCAAATTGACATTAATTCCTACGAAAAGCTGGATGAGGTTGATAGCCTGAAACTGAACGACGTTGCCAGAATTGTATTAAGAACAGCACAACCCATCGCCTACGACCCATATCAGAAAAACCGCGCGAATGGCGCAGCAATCCTGATTGACGAAACGTCAAATGTGACCGTAGGAGCTTGCATGATCGAATAAAAGAAATTATCACCATGAGCGAAATATTGATTTCTGACAAAGTATCCGCTGTTGCGAAGCGCGATATCATTGATTTGAACCAAAAGATCAATGCATTTAACACGGGCGAAACACCCGAGGAAGCATTCCGTAAGTTCAGGCTTACACGCGGAGTTTATGGCCAGCGCCAGCCAGGCGTTCAAATGATCCGCATCAAGCTGCCTTACGGACGCATTACGGCGGACCAGCTTGTCAGGATCGCGGACACTTCCGACAAATTTGCAACGGGTAACCTGCACGCAACAACGCGTCAGGACATTCAGTTGCACTTTGTAAAGCTTTCCGATTCACCGCAATTGTGGGCCGATCTTGAAGACGCCGGCATTACATTAAAAGAAGCTTGCGGAAACACCATTCGGAACGTAACGGCTTCATCGATCGCTGGAATTGATCCGGACGAACCATTCGATGTGACGCCGATCACGCATTCCATATTCAGCTATTTCCTTCGCAACCCGATCAATCAGGATATGGGCCGGAAGTTTAAAATCGCCGTTTCTTCTTCTGAAAAAGATTCAGCATTGGCATTCATTCACGATGTTGGCCTTATTGCCAAAATGGGCGTGAACGAAGCGGGCGAAACGGTGAAAGGTTTCAAAGTGCTGATTGGTGGCGGCTTAGGCGCACAGCCTTTTTCTGCACAAACGGCTTTTGAATTCCTCGAAGAAGATAAAGTCATTCCTTTCATTGAAGCATTGCTCCGCGTTTTTGACCGTTACGGAGAGCGCGTGCGTCGTCATAAGGCACGCATGAAGTTTCTTTTGGCTGACATCGGTTTGGAAGAAATGATGGCCAGGGTTGAGGAACAACGCATTGCTGTTAAAAATAAAGTCTTTACAATTCCAGAGGATCTGTTTGGAACGAAAGATGCTGAATCCATCACTTTCGCTCCACGACCGTCTTTGACAGAAGCAGAAATCCTGAACATTGCTTCTCAAAGCATTGAAGCGGAAAAGCTTGATATTTTTACAAAATGGCTGAGAACCAACACTTTTGAGCAAAAACAAAAAGGTTGGTATGCTGTTCAGTTGCGCGTTCTTTTGGGCGATATGCATTCGGATACCGCGCGTCAGCTTGCGGATTTGGTTCGCCAATATGCTGCGGATGACATTCGTGTGACGGTTAACCAGGGTTATATTCTTCGTTTTGTAAAAGGCGAAGATCTGGTTGCGCTTTATCACGAATTGGCAAAATTGGGACTAGCAGCGCCTGGTTTTGACAGCACGATGGACATTACAACTTGCCCGGGAACGGACACTTGTAACCTGGCCATTTCGAGCAGCTACGGAATTACGCGCGTACTGGAAGATGTAATGCGTGACGAATTCCCTGAAATGATTTACAATCAGGACATTAAGATCAAGATCAGCGGATGTATGAATGGCTGCGGCCAGCATAATGCGTCCAACATCGGTTTCCACGGAAGCTCTATCAAAAACGGCAAGCTGGTTCTTCCCGCATTGCAGGTTTTGCTGGGCGGTGGTTTTACCGGTGATGGCGTTGGTTTGATCGGTGATAAAGTGATCAAAGTTCCGACCAAACGCGGCCCGGAGGCGCTACGCACGATTTTCAATGATTTTGAAGCCAATGCATATGATGGCGAATATTTTAACCAATATTACCAGCGTCAGACCAAAAATTACTTCTTCCAATTGCTGAAACCGATTGCTGACCTCACCACTTTGCAAGACGATGACTACCGCGACTGGGACCACGACGAATTGTTCAAAACCGAAATCGGGGTTGGAGAATGTGCGAGTGTGCTGGTGGATCTTGTTGCCACGACGATCACAGAAGGACAGGAAAAATTGAATCTTGCCAAAGAAAACTACGAGTCAGGGATCTGGGCGGATGCGATTTATCATGCTTATAATGTGCTGATCACGGGTGCAAAAGGTTTGTTAATGACCAAAGACGTGACATTGAACACGCAGTATGGCATCGTAAATGACTTTGAAACGCATTTCGGACAGGATTTCAAATATGAAACGCCTGCTGAATTTGCCCGCGAAGAGAAAGCAGAAGCGCCTTTCCGTTCATTGGCGTTCAGCATTAATCATTTCGAGCCTACACAGGAATTTGCGACTTACTTTTTAAGCAAAGCAGAAGAATTCTTGAATTTCGTTCGCAATACACGTGAATCACAATTGGTTGAAACAGGCGAGCCTGTTTTGCAAGAATTGTCATTCGGAAAAGATAGTTAAAATGGCTGTCAGCTTTCGGTTGTCGGCACTCAGCATTACGCTTGATTGCCGACAGCCGAAAACCGAAGTCTTTCAGATATGAAACTTACACTTATTGGTGCCGGGCCAGGCGATCCTGACCTGATCACTTTGAAAGGGGTTAAAGCGTTACAAAAAGCCAAAGTGGTTTTATACGACTCCCTCGCCCACCCTTCCCTTCTTGATTTCTGCCCCGAAGACTGCGTGAAGATACTTGTTGGCAAGCGCTTTGGTAAAACCAGCTGTGCCCAGGACGACATTAATGCATTAATAGTCGAAAATGCGCGTATTTACGGTGAAGTTGTCCGCTTAAAAGGCGGTGACTCATTCATTTTCGGTCGTGGTTACGAAGAAATTCTTTATGCTGCCCAACACGGCATTGAATCAAAGATTATTCCTGGTATTTCCAGCAGTTATGCGGCTCCTGCGTTGGCTGGCATTCCATTGACTTCGAGAGGATTAAGTGAAAGTTTTTGGGTGATTACAGGCACAACCAAAAATCACACGCTTTCTAATGATGTGCATTTGGCCGCCCAGTCGACCGCCACAGTTGTAATTCTTATGGGTTTACACAAGCTGGGTGAGATCGTTTCCATTTATGCACAGCTCAACAAATTTGATGAACCGATTTCCATTATCCAAAACGGCACGATGGAAAATCAGAAAGTTGTAACCGGCAAGATCAGCAACATTGCTGCTTTGGCGCAGGTAAGTGAAATTGCCTCTCCGGCTGTGATCGTGATTGGAAAAGTCGCTGCGTTACCCGATTTGAGCTATCAGCACATTGAAGAATTGATGCAACAAGGAAAATCTGTTGCCGACGAAGTGAATTAAAGCAGGCTCAGGATCCAGTTGAGATCGATCAGATTCTCCTTCCCTTTAAATTCAAGAAAGTAAATTATCCCCGCCAGCACTGCATAGCTGATAAAGAGCCATTTTTTCTTCATCTCATATTGATCGTGATGATGAAAATAATCGTATACCATAGAAGCAGAGAAGCCGAAAATCATCATTACGAAGGACAAAAGGCCGCAATCCTGGCGATAATGTTTGAACGTGTGCAAGGCAGGCGCGCCCAGGACTAAATACATGAGCCACATCCCAAAACCGACCCGATACAAATACATGCTCAGCCGGCGGTCATTTTTTATGTCAAATATTCCTTCCAAAATGGTCGTTATTTAACGGATTTGAAACAGTGAATTTAATAAAATACACCTAGAAAAGCCAGTATTTCGTATAACTAATATATATACGTATTATTGCAAAAAATGTCTGCATGCAATTAATAGTGTCAAAATTTCTTTTTTTAATACTAAATCAGGTTTCAGCATTATCCTGGAAAAATGCATTCCGGCTTTCTGATTTTTTACGCTGGTCTATCTTCACAGTTTGCGGCTATCGCAAGGAGGTGATCTGGCAAAATTTAAAAAACAGCTTCCCTGATAAAAATGATGCCGAACTTGCCTGCATAGCAAAAGATTTTCAAATACATTTTACAGATCTCATCGTAGAAACCCTCAAATTTCGCACAGCAAGCCCCGAATGCGTGCGCGAAAGACTGCAAGGCGACATTAGCATCATGCAGAAATTTTATGACGAGAAAACCAACATTATTTATTTAATGGGCCACCGCGGCAACTGGGAACTCGCTAACCTCTTCTCTTCACTCTGTTTCACACACGAATGCATCGTCGTTTACCGGCCATTGCAAAACGAAGCTTCTGACCAGTGGTTCCTCGATTTAAGGACCCGGTTCGGTGCCAAGCTCGTTCCTATGGACAACATTTTTAAGGAATTACAAAAGCCGAGAGAAAAACCTTACGTAGTTGTGCTCGCTAATGACCAGTCGCCTAACCCTAAAACGGCTTTCTGGACCCAGTTTTTACATCAGGACACAGGCGTTTTCCGGGGCGTTGAAACGATTGCGCGGCGTTATAATCTCACCGTTTTGTATGCAGATTTTAGTAAAGTAGCCAACAAAAAGAGGTTACTACGAAGTCGCCATTTCCACCATTACGCAATGCCCGAAAGAGGTCAAAAACAACGAAATCCTGGAAACACAGCTCCGGATTTTGGAAAAAGACATTAAAACGCAGCCCCATAACTGGCTTTGGAGCCACAGACGCTGGAAACACAAGCGTCCCGAATGTCTGAAACCCGAGCAGACATTACCCTGATTTTCCGTCCGTTTTTAGTGCGTAAGTCTTCGAAAAGTGACATTTGCCGGAACTAATTCTTTTGCAGAATTGCTTTTTTACTGCAATAGGATTCAACGCGATGAAAACACTTTCCACCCGACTATTACTGTTCATTCTGACAGCGATTTCGAGACTTTCGTGGAAAAGATTATATAAGCTTTCCGATATTTTCCGGTTCCTCATTTTTGACATTGGCCATTACAGGAAGGAAGTGATTTTCAATAATTTGAAAAACAGCTTTCCAAATTACAATGACAACACGATCCAGTGCATTGCCAGAAAATATTACCGCAACTTCACGGACATTATTTTTGAAACGATCAAACTAAGGTCGATTTCGAAGAATGACCTGCTCACCAGATTTGATTTGGAAACTGAGTTGCTCGACCATTATTATGCACAGCAGAAAAACGTCGTGGTCGTGTCCGGGCATCTGGGCAACTGGGAAATGCTCAACTTATTTGCTTCTGCCAAATTATCCTACCAAATTGTGGTCGTTTACCACGAGCTGGCCAACGAGATCTTTGAAGAATGGTTTAAAAAAGTAAGGACTAAGTTCGGGACAGAAATGGTGGCGATGAAAGAAGCGATGGTTCGCGCGATGGCGCCGAGAGAAAAACCGTTTCTTTTTGTGTTGGTCAATGATCAGTCACCAAGCCCCGAAAAGGCTTATTGGACTAATTTCATGAATCAGGACACAGGGGTTTTCCGGGGCGGCGAGCTCATTGCAAAGCGTTTGAATGCGCCGGTTTTGTACATGGGAATTCTCCGGGATGAGCAAAAACGGGGACATTACCGCTCCTATTTCAAGCTGATAACCGAAAATCCAAAGAAAGAGCCGACGAACAACATTCTGCAAAGTCAGATCGAATATCTGGAAGAAGACATTAAGCGCCAGCCCGATAACTGGCTTTGGAGCCACAGACGCTGGAAGCATGCAAGGCCGCAAAACCTGTTGCCATTTCAATTACGACAAGAAATAAAAAGTGAATAAACCTGTTAAAATCCTTATCCTGCGTTTTTCTTCCATTGGTGACATTGTGCTCACCACGCCGGTGATAAGGTGTTTGAAACAACAGCTTCCAAACGCGGAAATTCATTTTGTGGTCAAGAAAAAGTTCAGCAAGGTCCTTGAACATAATCCTTATATTGACCAGCTCCACCTGCTTGATAATAATCTGAATGAGCTCGTTGAGATTTTCCGTAAGGAGCATTTTCACTATATCGTAGATCTGCATAAGACATTGCGCTCTTATCTGCTGCGTCTAAAACTCCGCCGCCCTACCCTGACTTTTCGTAAACTATCTGTGGAAAAACTCGTCATGAACCGTTTTCACGTCGACTTTTTGCCAAAAGGACTTGCATATTGTTGAACGAAATCTCAAAGCGGTCGAGCCGCTAGGCATTAAGAATGACAACAAGCCGGTCGATTATTTTATCTCTCCCGAAGAAGAAATCCCTGTTTCGAGCCTGCCGCATACGCATCAGCAGGGATATATTGCATTCGTGATCGGTGGGCAGCATTTTACCCAAAAGATTGCCTTCTGAAAAAATAATAAGAATTTGTCAAGGCATTGATAAACCAATCATTTTACTGGGCGGACCCGAGGACGCAGCGGTTGCCAAACTTGTGACCGAAGCTTGTGATGAAAAAATCTATGACGCTTGTGGAAAATACAGTCTCAATCAATCCGTATCGCTCCTGAAATCTGCCACTTCCGTCATCGCACACGACACCGGCCTCATGCATATCTCAGGCGCATTTAACAAGCCGATTGTTTCGGTTTGGGGCGCAACATCTGCCCGCCATTTCGGCGTTTGGCCATATTTGAATACCCGACAAGTGATAGCAGAAGTAAAAGGGCTGCCATGCCATCCATGCAGCAATTTCGGAATGGCTGCGTGCCCGCAAAAGCATTTCAAATGCATGTGGGATTGGGATTGAAAATTTCATTGCGCAAAGCGCTGTACAAATGTTTAATGAAACAACTTCTGAAAAATAATAACTGTTGTCAGCAGAGTTTATTTTAGATCAGACATTTATCAAATTCATGAATAAAAAGGTAAACATTGGCATCGTCCAAATGAGCTGCACGGACGACGTGGAAGCGAATTTTACAAAAAGCTGTGCCAGGGCATCCGTGATGCTGCGGCGAAGGGTGCCAACATTGTATGTCTTCAAGAACTTTCCGCTCGCTGTATTTCTGTGACGTGGAAGATCATAAAAATTTCCTGCTCGCCGAAGCCATTCCCGGCCCTTCGACCCGAGTCGTTAAGCGCAATTGCGAAGGAATTGGGCATGTTTGGTGATGATTGCCTCTCTTTCGAAAAACGCGCACATGGACTTTACCATAATACAACGGCCGTTTCGGATGCGGGATGGCGCATATCTGGGTAAATACAGGAAAATGCGCATTCCCAACAATCGGGTTGTCACGAGAAATTTTACTTCACGCCGGGTGATGCTGCCATGGGCGAACCTGTGGGCGAGGCGGGCGATAAGGATGGTTACCGCATTTTCGACACAAAATATGCCAAAATCGGTGTGCTGATCTGCTGGGATCAATGGTATCCCGAAGCTGCCCGCATTACGAGCTTAATGGGCGCGGAAATCCTTTTCTACCCAACCGCCATCGGCTGGGACACGAACGAAACGGATCCGATCATTAACGAAGAACAATATGGCGCATGGCAAACCGTTCAGCGCGGACATGCCGTGGCAAATGGCGTTTACGTGGTCGCTGTGAACCGCACTGGCCGCGAAGCCGATCAGCAATTCTGGGGCGGGTCATTCATTGCCAACCCGCAAGGACGCTTGTTATATCTGGCGCCACACGAAGAGGAAGTCACACATGTTGAAGAACTTGACCTCGCCAAACTCGATTTTTACAAGAACAACCTGGCCGTTCCTGAGAGACAGAAGAATTGACTCTTACACACCCGATTCTCAAACGATACATTGATTAGATCGTCTTAATAAATATAATTATTTTAAGTTCAAAGAAAGGAGGGCACCAGAAATGGTGTCCTCTTTTTGCATTTTGCAATTCCATGAAAGATAAGTTTCAAAATTGAAATTTGTAACCACTTTTTTATTTAAATTAGTAAAACTTCGTATATAAACGTACATTTGTTTTTAGACAATTAATTGCAACTTCTAAAATTTTAAGTCTATCGGCAGCATAGACATTCTGGCAAAGCGGGAAATTTAAACTTATTATAAAATTATTACCAAAACATTTTATATTGATTTTAAATGACCAATTTTTATTGCAAAAAACTCCAATAATTAAGTTTAATCTCTTGCATTATTTCACATTGTCAGTATATTTGAGAAGTCGTTAAACGAATGACTGAACTTCTTAAAAGCAGATGTATTCCAGCCGCACATGAATATATCTGTCTGTATCAGGAGGAAGATTGAATAAAACCGGCTGCCATAACCAAACGCATCCGGCAGGTTCTATCCAGGTACAATATAATTTTTTCAATAATAGGTTTACCAAGAACGCCGTGGACAGGCAAAATGTCTACGCAGGGATTTCTTTGTCTTTGCCTAAACGCTAAATGCTGTCTGTCCTCGATTTAAGAGGGTATTGCTTTCCGGAAAAGCAGTTTTGCAAGCTTATGGCTGTGTTGTTCTGTCCACGCGAAAGTGTGTGCGGCGCACAGCAACGTGGACACCACACAGCCATGACTTTTTCTCTTACTACTCGATACCTAACAACAATTTAACCCCAATCACCCATGCGTAAAGTTCTACTCTTAGTATTATGGGCTTGTATGCTTTCCCCGCTGGTTCACGCTCAGGTGCGTCAGATCAGTGGTAAGATTTCAGCAGCTGACGATGGTCTCGGACTCGCAGGAGCATCTATCATATTCAAAGGAACCAATGTGGGTTCAAATGCAGACGCAGACGGAAAATTCAGTTTTTCTGTTCCAGGAGATGGAATTCTGGTGGTTTCTTATGTGGGCTTTCTTATTAAGGAGCTGCCGATCGGAAACCAGACTCAATTTGATATCAAACTTGACGCCGATACAAGACAACTTGCCGAAGTGGTGGTTACCGCTTTTGGTATAGAGCGTGAGAAAAAAGCATTGGGTTACACCGTGCAGGAAGTAAAAGGAAGCGCACTGACCGAATCGCGGTCAACGAACGTAGCGAACGCATTATCCGGTAAAATCGCAGGCGTAAGGGTTCAGGCGAATGGCGGACCGGGCAGCAGCTCTACGATCCAAATCCGTGGATCTTCTTCTGTCTCAGGCAATAACCAGCCGTTAATCGTTATCGACGGTGTGCCAATGGAACAAACTTCGAGCAAAACATTGGGTGGCGGAATTTCTGAGGTTAACCCGGACAACATTAAAGAAATGTCTGTTTTGAAAGGGCCTAACGCAGCTGCATTGTACGGTTCACGCGCAGCAAACGGGGTTATTTTGATTACGACTAAAAATGGCCAGGGAACCAAAGGATTGGGTGTTGAAGTAAATTCAAACATTACATTCGAACGTCCCTGGATCAAACCTGATTTTCAAAATACATATGGCGGAGGAAGCGGTTACCGCACCTGGTACAACGACGGATGGAGCTCTTCTATCACAGATCCTGCCCAAATCGCACAATACAGAGCCGTTTATGACGCAAGATATCCGCTGGCTGGTTCAGCAGGAACGGATGAAAGCTGGGGAGCACCTATGGATGGCCGTATGGTGAGACAGTGGTGGACTGGTGACGATGTTGCGCCACTGACTCCTCAGCCTAACAACTGGGAAGAATACTGGCAGACAGGCCGCACAATCACAAACTCGGTGGCATTGTCAGGAGGAAACGACAAAGGCTATTTCCGTTTGGGATTGAGCCGCGTGGATCAAAAAGGGATCATGTATTACAATGATTTCCACAGAAACAACTTCCGTATCAACTCGGGTTACAATTTGACTAAAAACATCAGCATTACATTGTCTGGTGAGTATATCAAATCCGGCTCAGACAACCGCAGCTATGCAGGCGGACAGGAATTTATCTGGTCTCACCGCTCGGTTTCATGGGATCAGCTGCGCAACTACGAACAATACACAGATGTGCACAACCAAAAAGTAGGCGATACAGATCCACCAAACTGGCAGCACACATTCTTTACCAATCCTTATTTTTCTCAGCTTAAAATGCCTTCCGGCAATGAAAAAGACAGGTTGCTAGGAAACATTGCATTGAACTACAAAATCCTGCCTTCGCTTTCCTTAATGCTTCGCTCGGGAACAGATTACTGGTCTGACACACGTATCAATGTAACCAACTTCCTTCGCGTTCGGAACGGCACGAGAACACCGGGACGCTTTAACGAAGAGGTTTTGCGCAGCCAGGAAACGAACACGGATTTCATGCTGACTTATACCAAGAACATTACGAGCGACTTTGGCGTGAATGTTCAGTTCGGTGGCATCCAGCGTAAAAATTATTACAAGAGAAATTACTTCGCAGTAGGCGAAATGGTTGTGGATGGCCTTTACAATGCTGGAAACTCGGTTCCAAGCGCCAACACCATTGAAAGTGAGATCAGAGAATCTGAAACGCAGAGCTTGTTTGGAACAGCTAATTTCTCTTGGAGAAACGCATTGTTCCTTGACCTTACTGCCAGAAACGACTGGTCGAGCACATTGCCTTCTGATGCACGCTCTTACTTCTACCCTTCTGCATCTGTAAGCGCAGTTTTGACAGAACTGTTTGATGTAAAAAGCAATGTGCTGTCTTTCGGAAAAATCCGCGCCAGCTATGCTCAGGTGGGTAACGATGCGACGCCTTACCAGCTTGCACAGACATTCACTGCGAGCGGATCGTGGAACGGAGCAGTTCCGAAATTTGGCGAGAACATTCAAATCGCTAATGCCAATCTGAAACCAGAGATCACAACTGGTCTTGAACTGGGTGCAGATATGCGCTTCTTTAAAGGAAAAGTTGGCTTGGATGTGACTTATTACGATCAGACTACAAAAGATCAGATCCTGGGTGTTGAGATTTCAAAAGCCAGCGGTTATAACACAAGAATCCTGAATGCCGGAAAAATCACCAACAAAGGCGTTGAAGTAACATTATCCGGAACGCCGGTGAAATTGTCAAATGGTTTCAGCTGGGAAGTTTCTTTGAACTACGCTCGCAACCGCAACAAAGTGGTCGAGCTGGCAGAAGGACTTACAACTTACACATTGGCAACACAGCGCGGAATGACCTCAGAAGCACGTGTAGGAGAATCTTACGGAACATTCTACGGCGTTGGCTTCCTGAAATCACCGGACGGACAAGTTGTTTACGGAGCCAACGGCTTACCAGTAACAGCAGCAAATCAAAAACTCGGTAATGTGCAGCCAGACTGGATCGGCGGAATGTTGAACACATTCAACTACAAAGGCTTCTCATTGAGCGCATTGGTAGACGTTCGCATTGGTGGCGACATTTATGATGAAGGAACTGGAACTGCCCGCTGGACTGGTCAATATGCAGAAACGGCGCTTGGTCGTGAAGAAGGCGTGATCGGAAAAGGCGTTCGGGAAGTGACAGGAGCGGATGGTTCTAAATCTTTTGTTCCAAACGACATCATTGTTACGGCTAATCAGCTTTACGGTTACAGCAACCCACGTAACTATCACGAATCAGCGATTTTCGACGCAAGTTATGTGAAGCTTCGTGAGGTTTCATTGGGTTACAGCATCAGCCCTGCATTCCTGAAAAGAATCAAAATCCAGTCAGCAAAACTTTCAGTAGTAGGACGCAATGTGTGGATGATCTTCAAAAACACACCGCATATCGATCCTGAAATTGATGCAAAAGGCGCAAATGGACAAGGTTTCGGTTACGGCGAGCTTCCTAGCTCACGCAGCGTGGGTATGAACCTGGCCTTGTCATTCTGATCCAGTCAATCGAGTTAACTGACCTTAAAGAATCCGAAGATGAAAAACATATTGAATCATAAAACCATTTGGATGACGGCGCTTGCAGGGATTTTGACTGCATCGAGCTGCACCAAAGATTTTGATGAAATGAATGTAAGTCCGAACAGCCCTACGGCAATCGGACCGCAATATCTGCTTCCTACCGGCATTGAAACCGCTGTGGACCGTTACTGGGGACACCGGACGCGTTTCGAGCGCATCAACATTGACGCAGCCGAACTGTATGTGCAGCATTTTACGCGTAACATTTATTCCAATGAAGGCGATGATTACACCGTTTCACCTGCATTGGTCGCCAACAATTGGAAAGGCTTTTACAACGATTCGCAGCTGAATTTCCAACGAATCATCGCGCTGTCGGGCGAAGGATCTGCCAATCCGAATTTTAATTATGAGGGCGTTGCGCTGGTAATGCGGACATGGGTTTTCTCCTTACTAACAGACCTTTACGGAGCAATTCCTTATAACGATGCGATCAAAGGAACAGCCGAAGCGCCGATTTACACGCCGAAATACGATCCTATGGACGTGGTTTACGCCGGCATGCTGAACGACCTGAAAATGGCAAATGAGAAACTGGTTGTAGGCGGCCCTGCCGTTGCGGGTGACATTATGTACTCGGGTGATATTTTGAAATGGAAAAAATTCGCGAACTCATTGCGGTTGCGTCTTGCGAACCGTCAGGCTGCTAAAAAACCTGCGGAATCGAAAGCGATCATGACCGAGATCGTTTCTGATCCTAAAACATTCCCGATTTTCACAAGCAATGCGGATAATGCGCAGTTGAACTGCACAACGGTTTTGCCAAGTAACAACGAGTGGAACCAGGTGATGAAGCAGGATGGCCGTACAGACTGGAACATCAGCAAAACACTGGCCGACAAAATGAATGCACTTGACGACAGCCGCATCACGAAATATGCCAATCCAAATAAAGACGGCAAATACGAAGGCCACCCAAATGGCTTGCCGGATGCGATCGCAACGACTTACCTCGCAACCAGCTCAACCATCGGTGACGCATTCACCAAAGCGGAAGCGCCGGAAGTGATCATGACTTTCGCAGAACTGAACTTCATTCTGGCAGAAGCTGCACTTGATGGAGAGATCACAGGCAGTGCAAAAACGTATTTCGACGCTGGAATTGCTGCTTCTTTCGCTCAATATGGCTTGACTCCTCCTGCATCATTCATTACCAAAC